>NZ_JYGZ01000002.1:272128-308519 GCF_000967805.1 Flavobacterium sp. 316 | reverse complement strand
CCTAAAGCTTTAAAATCAGAACGTAAAATGGCATCGTCATAATATTTTAACCATTTGTTTACTAATTCTGGATCGCTTACAAATTTAGCGAAATTTGTGGGAGAAATATCACCCATTTCTCTTAAAAACTTTTGCTTTGCAGCTTCATCTAGTTTTCTTAAAACGGTTTTTAAATTACTATCTTGGTAAAATCTCACTAAAGAATTGGTTAAACTGGTATCTTCTAAATAGGTAAAAATTCTTCTTTCGTTCTCAATACCATTTTCTAATAATTTTTTCCAGTTTTCAACCCCTTCTGCTCCATCTTTTGCCATCATTTTCCAAAAACCTTCTGTTTGCTCTACAGCTCCAAAATCGTTTAAAAATTCGTTTTGCTTGGTAACATCTCCATAACTCAGTAGCTTATTTCCTATGGTAGCACGATAAGTATCGGGTATTTGATTTATGAAATTGAAGTAATTATTAATGTCTAAATTATTTAAATCCTGAAAAGTGGTTTTTAATGTTTGAAATTGTGGTAAATCCCATTCTGGTGGAAAACCTAATAATTCTAGCTCTTTAGAATGTTTTTTTATCATCTTACTGGCTAGTAAATCCATTCCTAAAGAACCTATTTGAATAGCAAATAATATTCTGTCAATTAACTTACACCTTTTATATTCATCACTTTGTTGCGAATCATCAGGTAATTGCCCATTAGGCGTTATGTTGTTAATATTTGCCGTTACATCTGTTTTATAATTATTACAACTATTCGTATAATATTCTAGATATATAGACAACAAACTTGAAGTAATTTCAAAAAGAGCTGCTACTCCTTGTGTAGCAGACCAAAGTGCTTTTACGGTAAATAAGACCTCAGCTGTTGCATTACCATTTCTCCATGCTCTATAAGCTTTACCAAATTTCCCTATATGTCGTAAATATCTTAACTTATTTATATTTCCTACTCCTGTAAAAGTTAAAGCTACATCAAGTGTCAATCCTATTCCTGTCCATAAATCTTCATTATCACCATAATCGTCCATATATTTTAAATAAAACAAGGGCAATAAAGCGGTTACTTTTTGACCATCTTGCTCTAAATCTACTAATGGTATTTTAATAGCCACATCATTTTCTTTATAATCATTCAATGAAATGGCTTGAAAAATATTATAAGTACCTATTTTTACAGAAATTGTTCTAACTTTTTCTGTTTGAAAATCATTACCATAATTTGGAGCTACCTTAATTATTTCTTGTTTTTCTTCAAAAACCGCAATTTTTTTATTAGAAAAACTAAAATCCATATTATCGGTATAAAAACCGAAAAATTTTTCAGCATCATAATTCAAAAGAACAGTATTTGCTTCATAACCAATTAACGCACTTTCAATATCTTCTAAATCCTGAACTGTGGTGTCTGCAAAATCACCAGTATCCATACTAGGATTATATGCCGAAACATACCATAATTTAAAAAGTTGAAGCATTAACGCTTTTCGATTATCTTTACCAAACCAAGCTATTTGATCATCAATTTTATTGTATAGAGCTTCATAAAGTGTATAATTATCTTCTCCTTCATATATAATTGTTTTTTCTAGCTTATATAAAAATGTTGTGGCATCACTTGGATCAATTGATAGAATTATTTTTAACACCAAATTTTCTTTGTCTTCAAAAATTCTACCTTTAGCCAAATTAATTAATAAATTAATTCTTTGTTCTAATGGAATAATATTTAAAGCAGAAGCGGGTAAACATTTTATTAATAATTCTAATTTTTCTGTTTCCGTTTTATCTGAAAACTGGAGTTTTACCCTATAACAATTTGTGTAGAAATTAACTAATGCTTGATAGTACTTTTTAAATGTATCATAATCAGGCAGACTAGGTAAGATAGCATTATAAACATGTAAATTCGTGTTCGTACTAGTTGGAATATAATATATTGCCCAACTTTTTTTAATTTCATATAGCGTCTTTTTTAAATCTGTATCCAAATCTGACTGTTGATATACTGATAAATCATAACCAACTCCATCAACTATAGACCAATCAATTGAATCTAAAAAAAGTGGAAAAACATCCTCTACTATTTTCCTTATTCTTAGAACAATTAGAGTGGTAATTCTATCAAATCTTTGTGTTTCATTATTATTAATAATCCAAGCAGTCCTTCTTTCAACAAAGTTTTTATGGTAAAAACGACCAAGAGAAACAAAAATTGGATTTTGAGAGCTTAAAAAATTATGTTGAATTAATTCATAAGAAACATAGCCATTATTAGCTCCTTGTTCTTTAGGAAAATCAATTTCCCCTTTCTTCAAATAGTATCGCTTTAATTCTCCATTTTCATTATTGATTATTTTAAAAACAGCTTTATTCTCTTCATATATAAAATCAGGCAAAGTTGAATTTATGGTTTCAACTGTTACTTCATCATCTAATTTTGGCGGATAATTTTCTAAAAACTTTATAGTATCAAAGCAATAAAGCTGTTTCATTTCTACAGGTGTAGGAACACTATTAGGATTAAAAGCTGTACTTTGCTTATAAGCAAAAAATGTTAATGCTTTTTCTTCTTCATAATATCCATCTGGAACATACGATTTGTTTTGGTATCGTTCATTCTTAAATTCATAATCATAGTAAAAATGATAGCTTACAAAGTTGTCGTTTCTTTTATACTTGAAACTTATCAAAAAACCATCTATATCAACTATTAAATCTTCAAAGAGAGATAAAGGTAATTTAACAGCTAAACCATTCTTCAATACATATATTTTAT
This sequence comes from Flavobacterium sp. 316, assembly GCF_000967805.1. Classification (NCBI taxonomy): domain Bacteria; kingdom Pseudomonadati; phylum Bacteroidota; class Flavobacteriia; order Flavobacteriales; family Flavobacteriaceae; genus Flavobacterium; species Flavobacterium sp. 316. The sequence continues at coordinate 305,743 of NZ_JYGZ01000002.1, read as the reverse complement.
CCATTTTACTCTTCTATTACTTTATAATCTATTGCTATTTCTTCTCTAATTCCATTTAGTGGCATGTACTCAGAATATGATTTAGTAAAATAAACAAAATCATCTAATGTAAAAATCAATATTGGCTCTTGTATTTCATAGACTTTCATAATCCCATCTGTTTTCTCACCAATAATAGCTAGGCTAAAAAATTTATACAATACATTCTCTAATGATGTAATAAATTTATTCTCTGAAATGGTTTTAAAGTATATCTTTGAATTAATTAGCTGATTGCTTTCAATAATTAATTGAAGTTGTTGGAATTCAGATTTAGTAACTCCAAAAATCTTTTTAGATGGCTTATTCCCATTTTCATCCAATAATCTTAACCCAATAATTTCATTGTTTACATGGTTAAAAACATCAGTATAATATAAATAAGGTTTTTGAACAGTATAGAAATTATTTTGAGTACTATCATAGTTTAGAGAACTAGCCGTTGAACCATCCTTTATAGTTGAAGATTTATTTGAAAAACTAGTTTGGTTTTGCTTAATATCTACTAACAACGTTTCAAAAGTTACCCTTTGCAAATCGCTATCTTCATCAATTTTAATAAAATCTTCTATTTTTTTTACTTTTACAGCCGCTACATCAGTTTTTTTAAGCGCATTAGGAAAATGAATAAGTTGCAATTCTTCTTCTATTACTGAAGGTAATTCGTTTTCATTTTTAGTAGCTATGAATGACTTAGCATTTAATAATCCAAAAATGTCGTCTATGTCTTTTAAATAAAAGATAGACGGCACAATAGGATCCGCATTAGTATCTATGGGTGGAGCAATGTATTCAGAAACGGTTAATTGTTTACCTTCATAAATGAGTTGTACTATAGATGCTATAACTTCTGTACCTGATTTTTCAAATTGAAAACCAATAGTTTGGGTATAATTATAATCGATTGTTATAGAAGGGTCTTCAGAAGCTGGATGCAACAAGTTTGTATTTCTTACAAAGTTGTTTTCATGACTAGTTTGTAGGTTGCCCAACTTTACATATAAAGTGGCTTCACTGTAATTGTCAGTAGTAAGTTGTATATAAAGGTTTTCATTATTAGCTACTTTATGTATAGGCCAACTTGCATGACCAAAGGTGGTTTCTGTTCCATTAGCTAAAGTAGTGCCAATTTTTATATTGTTTGCATTGTCTTCAGAATACTTATAATTTTCATAAAAGTTATAACTTCTTTGTCGGTTTGCTTGCAAATAAATGTATTGTGTATTTTTAGTATAAAAACTTGTGAGTAAACCAAAGATAGTGTCTTTAGTGGTTAAAGGTGTTGCCGTTTCATCTACATATATTTTTCCACTTCCGTTAGCATGTAAACCATAGAATGCTACTATATCAATAAATTTTGTACAAACTTCTTTGAGTAATTTTTCTTGAAAAGGAGTTGTAGCGCTGGCAAGATCTAGCATAAAATCTGTAGCTCTTGCATAGTTTAAATCGAATTTAAAAGGAGTTGGATCGTTTTCAATGTAATATTCTCCAGAATTAAGAACAATATCAATTCCTAATTCTCCTGTAATATCTCCTAAATACATGCCTCTTTTTACCATAGGTAACTCAAAGGCTTTTTCTTTTGGTTCAGTAGCTTCTCCAGTTACAGTATCTACTAATGTTTCAGATAATTTGTAAAAAAAAGTGTCTATTAAAACAGATAAATCGGTTTGAGGGTTTGTTGTTGTGGGAAAACCTATAAAATTAGCCGCAAAAGTAGGCTTGGGTTGGTTTGTATTTTCAGTACTATAAAACTGATTGAATTCTTTCCAAATGTGTTTTATAAATTCTGTACCATTATTTTCATCTCCTACAATCACATCATTGGCAACAAAATCACTCTTATTTAGTCCTCTATATATGATATATTTAATTCCTAAATCTTTAATAGGTTGGGCAAAAGGCTTTAGAATAAGATTCACTTTGCTCGTATTTCCTATTTGTGGTTGTACCAAAACCTGACCTTGGCACAAAGCATATACTTTCTTGCTTCCCGTAAAAGTAATTTTTGAAGTAGTTCGAAATTGTGTTGGATTAACCGCTCCAAAACTGTTACTTTCAGAAATTGTTATGGCTCCAGAAGTGGTTTGCAAAACAAAATGTGAAACGGGTTGAATCACAGCTCTTACATTGGTTCCTTGATTGGAAGTGGTTAAATTTTGCCCTTGTGTATTGGAAATTACTTCTGCCATGAATTGAATTTTAAAGATTAGTAAATTTAACTTCTATTATGATTCCTGTCAATCCGTATTTACACGGAATTTTGCGTTACGTGTAAACACGTAATACATAAAAATAAAGCATAAAAAAACCACCAAAAAGGTGGTTTAAAATAAGAAAAACCATTTAATGGAATTTACATTTTAGTTTTAATGCTTTGTGAAAAATTTAGAGTAATATAAGTTGCTCTTATAATTTATAGATTTGACTTTAATCGCTTATCAAATAAAATAGTTATATAATCGTTACCTTTTTATTAGTAGCTATATAATCTTTAAATAGTAATTAAACCATTTTTAATTGCAAAGATAATGACACCAATGAAATTTTTAGCACCTACTTTAGTCATTATTCTTTTTCTATGTGACTCAATCGTTCTATAATTCAAGCATAATTTGTCTGCAATTTCACCAGTATTATATTCCTTACTAATTAAATCTACAATTTCAATCTCTCTTTCTGAAAGTATTTTTTCTCTACTTTTCTTTAAGTGATCAATATTTAACATTTCTCCTTTAATTACCATTGCCTCTCTTATAACATTAGAAAATTTCATATCAAAATAAAAATCTTCATTGTAAACTCTATTTATAGCAAGATGTAAAGATGTAAAATCTGTATCCTTTGTAAGGTAACCATTAGCTCCTGCTAAAAAGACTTTTTTTATACTTTCTTTTGTTTCACGCTGTGATAAAATAATAATTTTAATTTGAGAATATTTTTCTTTGAGCTTTATACTAGTTTCATATCCATCCATTGTAGGCATTTGTAAATCTAACAATACCACATCAGGGTGTATTGCATCCGTTGCCAAAATTTTTAAAAACTCTAATCCGTTAGCTGCCTGAGTAATTACTTCAAAATCCTTACTTACTTCTAATAGATTTTTAAGTCCTTGTCTAACTATTTGATGATCGTCTACGATTGCAATTTTAATCATGAGAGGCTATTTGGTTTAATATTGAAGTAATTTTTAGTACACTATATAAAAATTTATTGTAATGAATTTTATTGCAATTTTCGTACCTTTATTTAATTTAGTAGGTAAAAAAATCAGTTTTTTCAAGCGACTATAAAAAGTGTTTGAATAAGTTTATTTTTTTATGTATGCTTAGTTTGAAAAAAAATTGCGATACTTTTTTCATGGAAAAAACAACTTATTTATTAATATGACTCTTCCAAAACTATATATTTTATAATTAAAAATCAATGAGTATTTATACCTAATTTGATATTTATATTTAAAAAAAATTAATCTTTATTTCCTCTTTTAATTATAAAATTGTACATTGAAGAACAACCATTAACTAAAATTATCTAAAGTAATAGCGTTAATCTTTAAAGCAAACAAGATGACTCCAATAAAATTTTTGGCACGGGTTTTTTCCATTATACGCTTTCTATGATTTTCAACCGTTCGAGTACTAATACACAACTTATTTGCTATTTCCTTACTACTCATTTCAACACAAGCCATATTAATAATTTCAATCTCTCTATCAGACAAATAAATTGATTCCGAGAAATCTAATGTATAACCCTCTCTTCTTTCCCATAAAATTGCATCTTTAATAACAATCCCTAATTCATCATCAAAATAATAATCATTTTCCATTATGTTTTCAATAGCATTTTCTAAAAGATTTGGAGAAGAATTTTTACTAAAAAATCCGTTCGCACCACATGTCATAACATGATGTGTCACTTCTTTTGAATTGAGTTGTGAAACAATCAAAATTTTAATTTCTGGTTGTATACTTTTCAATATTTTACACAACTCAAAGCCATTTATTATAGGCATTTGAATATCTAACAAAATAATATCTACATCATTCTCTTTTATATATTCTAAAAATGCTAGCCCATCATTTGTATCATAAACAACATTGAAATTCGTTGAAAAAGACAATAGTGTAGACAAACTTTTTCTAAAAAGTTCATGATCATCAATTAAAGCAATTTTAATCATAATATTAAGTAAATAAAAATCTTGGTCAATAACTCTTAATCTCCCTATACTTATCTTTATTAAATATTATCATACAAACCTAATCCAATAAGAAAACTAAATTAATAGTATTAAAATGTATTATATTTTTTACCGTAATCTAATAAATTAGAAAAGATCAACTCGTTTATAAAAAGAGTTTAATCTTAAAAATAAAACGCTTAGTCTAGGAATATATTATACTTTAAAATGTTAAAGAGACAAAGCAATTTATGATAAAAAACCTAAAAACACTCTATTTTAACTTATATTAACATCCACATTAAAATAAAGTTTTTGTTAGCCTCCAATTGACATCATTTGTGACTTTTTTAACTATATTGAGTAAAAATACTCATTGCACAAAACTTTAGTTAAGTATAATTTCATAAAAATTAGGATAGCTTAAAAAAGCAATTTTTAACTTGTAAAATTGTGTTTTTAGAAAAGTAGTTGCTTATACTTTCTTTACAGATAGAACTTGGGCGATTACTCTTTATTTTTTTCATACTAAGAAAGTTAATCAATATACCTAATACAGGTTCTACTATTTTACTTTAAAATCTTGACATTTTCTTAGCATAGTAAGTAAGCTTTTAATCCATCCGATCATAATACTCTTTTCACTATATAAGTTAAATGCTACTAAATTATATCCAATCAAAAACTGTGACAAAGCAATTAACTTAAAATAATTTTGTCACAAAACTGTGACAATTCATGCTCATCAAAATAATTTTGTCACAGTTTTGTGACAAAACAAAAAAAATAAAAAAGAATTGTCACAACTTTTCTAAAAATAAAATTATCTACCAACAAGCGTTGCGATTGCTAGTTTTTACTTGTGTTTTTGAATTTTACTTCGTCTGTCTGTTTCACTTAGGATTCCGAAAATTCTACAAGGAGTTTTATACTTGTAATCTTTTGCTATAAATTCATGCAACAACTATAAGCCAAATATTATAAACGAATATTAACACACATACAACTTACTCCTTTTCAAAAGCTATAAAGACTAAAACGAAGAATCATATTTATTTTGGAAAAATCATCATATTAAAACTCTAACAAAGAACATTTTCAATTCTTTTTTTGATTTCTATAAGCTTTAAGACTTATCGTGTTATGTCTTTTGAAAAATTTATTAATATGACTTTCATCTGAAAAACCAAATTCATCTGCAATCTCATGAATCCTTTTATCACTAAAATGCAATCGATGTTCTATTAGTCGAACTCTATAGGAAGAAATATAGTGCTGAATAGTTTCACCACATTGTTTACGGAAATAACTTCCGAGATAAGTGGGTGACAATCCAAATTTTTCAGCTATTATAGGAATCTTTAAAAGTTCTGGGCGACGTATATACTCTTGAATATAATCTAAAATATTTAAAATTCGCATATCTACATTTGGAGAAATATTTTGAGGTTTAATAATTGCTATATTTCTTGCTGCAAGTACAATAACTGCGTTTACCAAATGACGTTTTAAGTCTTCATTATAAATTGCATCATGCGCAATAGTCCAGTGTAAATGTTGCATTAACTTATTAACCATTTGTTTATCATCATGGTTAACTAAAATAGAACCTGATAAATGAGATGCATAATACAACAAACATTCAATATGGTCTATACTCTTCCACTGATATTCTTTAATATAATTTTCACCAAAACGAATTACTATAAACTCACACATGCCATCCAAATTAAATTCGTGACAATCATTGGGCGTAGTTAAAAATAAATCTTCAGAAGCATAAATCACTTTATTTCCATTTACAGAATAACTTCCAGAACCAGATATGACATAAACCAATTCAAAAAAATTAAACTGTCTATCTCGTAATGGACATTCATCTACTCTTTCATAAAATACCTCAAGCGATTGATACAAATTTTCTCTCATACTGCAAAAATACCTAAACACCCTTTAATTGTACCTATTTTTTAGTTTTTTATCAGTCTATTTTTGCTAAATAAAATTATAAAACTATGCAACAACTAATCGAAAATATAGATAAAGAGCTATGGGAAGCTGTTACAAGTAGTCCTTTTAATAATATTGATTATGAAAACTTATTAGCAAATGATCCTGTGAAAATAAGGAAAGAAGAAATGGATTCATCATTAATAGACGAATCACTTAATATTCCACAGCAACTTGACGTTGAAAACATTTATATTCCTTCTTCTGATAAGTCAAGAAAAATCAGATTAAGAATATACAAACCCAAAGAGAAAAGAAAATTACCCATATTACTTTATTTTCATGGAGGTGCATTTATCTATGGAACTCCTGAACAATATGACTTTATATTTTTCAAGCTATCATTAGACATTAACGCTTTAATCGTTTCTGTAGACTATCGACTGGCTCCTGAACATCCTTTTCCTGCAGCAATGGAAGATGGATACGATGCACTTCTATGGCTATCGGAATATGGAAACAATTTAAGTGGAAATAAAAACAACATACTAATAGGCGGAAGCAGTGCAGGAGCCACAATTGCAAGTTCTATTAGTCATTTAGCAAGAGACAATCAAAACGTTAAAATACAGCATCAATATTTATTATATCCACCTGTGGATAATCGCTTAAAAACCTCATCTATGAAAGAATTAGCAAATGCTCCTATGCAAACCAGAACAAGTGCAGAATGGATGTGGAAACATTACCTAAAACAAAATATAAAAAATCCTCTAAAATATGCTGTTCCGTTATTAGAAAAAAACTTTACAAACTTACCTCCTGCAACTATTGTAGTTTGCGAATTTGATCCACTTAAAGATGAAGGAAAGGATTATGCTTTAAAATTGCAAGAAGCAGGTGTTTCAATTAATCTATTAGAAATAAAAGGAGCTGTACATGCTTTTGATTTTTTTTCTTGTAAATTATCAAATGACTTTTATAAAAAACAAGTTGAGTTATTCAATACAATTTTAAATGAAACAAATTATTAATACAAACCATATCCAAGGAATTAAACAGACCTAAAAATTACTTTAAAGTAACAGAAAAAAGAGCTTAAAAACCTCTCTTAAATTAAAAGTTTCGATTCTCCAACTTTCAATATCTCTCTAATGCGATGTTTCAAACTTTCGGGTTCAATAATTGTAGCATAATCACAAAACATAAGATACCATCTTGGAAAACCATTTTCCAAATCTGAAGTCATAAAAGTCATTTCTACATTATTCCCTTTAATCTTTTCTGAAATAAAACCATAATGCTTTCTACTTCCATTTATATATCGTGCTACACTTTTATCTACTAAAACAACAACCTTCGTATTCTCACACGTTTCCTTTTTCTGTCTATGCTCGTCAATAGTACCATGCTCCATAGTAAATTGAGTATGAGTTCTATTAATCTGCAACATTCTATCTGTTCTAAATTGTCTGTAATCATTTCTAAAAAGACAATAGCCTAGTACATACCAAAAACCATTTTCATGAAACAATCCAACAGGTTCAATTTTTCTCTCAGAAGGCATTTCACTATTCAAAGAATGATATTTTAAAAAGACTTGTTTTTTCTCCGCTATACTCTCAAAAAGAATTTCTAAAGCATTTGGTAAATCTTTATTAAAAAGTTCTTGAGACGGATCAACCATTATTTGCGATTCTAATGCTGAAATCCAATCTTTCTCACTTCCTCTCAACACTGATTTTACTTTATACATAGCAGATTCATGATAACTTCCTAAAGATTTATCCACAAATTTTTGCATAAATTTCTCTGCTGCAACAAAACTTCCAGCTTCCTCACGAGTAAACATCACTGGAGGTAATCGATAACCATCCATAATAGAATAACCTACTCCTGCTTCACTAACAATAGGTACTCCAGAAGCTTCTAATGTTCTTACATCTCTATAAATAGTACGCAAACTTACCTGAAATCGATCAGCTAATTCTTGCGCTTTAACAATTCGTTTCGACTGTAATTGTACCAAAATTGCTACAATACGATCAAAACGCTTTACTGAATCTAAACTCATAATGGCATAACATATCTCCCAAAGATAGGATTTAAAATAAAAGTATAAATCAAATTTTGACTTCAATTTATTCATAATATCCAATATTAGTGATGAAATAAATATAGAACAAAGTAAAGCATTGAATATGACAACCCTATGTCAACAATAAAATCCTTTCTAATATACATTTCTATTTTTTTTAAACAGAAAACAATGATTTACAAAGAATTACAAATAAAAAATAAAATATTTTTTACTGTTGACAAAGGGCTGTCACTTACCCATCCTAATTTTGTATTAGAATTAAAAATCAAAAAATTATGGACACTACATTAAACAAAAGCATGAAATCACATGAAGTAATTACGCCAACAGATTTAATTAATCACTGGCAAGGACACAGAGGCTTAACGAGAAGAACTATTGAAGCTTTTCCTGAAGAAGCTTTTTTTAAACACACAATAGGTGGAATGAGACCATTCTCTGAAATGATTATGGAACTTCTAGGTATTGCCGGACCAGGTATCAAAGAAATCGCTACAGGAAAATCAGCTCCTCTTAATGAACATTTTGAACATGGCAACAAAAAAGCTAAAATACTTGAATTATGGGATGAAGCAACAAAAGAAATTGACACATATTGGGCTCAAATTAAACCAGAACAGTTTCAACAAAATATAAAAATATTTGGACAATATGAAGGAACTGTATATTCTTCAATATTCTATTTTATAGACAATGAAATACACCACAGAGGACAAGGTTATGTCTATCTACGCTCATTAGGCATTGAACCACCTGCATTTTACGAACGCTAACAAATTATAAACATCATGAAAACAGTTTTAGTATTTAAAACTTCTATTTCTAAAAAAAGTCATATTAAAACAGTAAAACCATTTTTAAATAATCTAATTACTAAAAATGAATATTGGAATTTTGATTTGGAGGATTGTGACAACATCCTCCGAGTTGAAACCCAAGAACTAAAAGCAGACTCAATATGCAAAATATTAAACAACCAAGGTTTTTATTGTGAAGAATTGTATTAAATTTAATCTTGAAAAAAGTGATTAATAATAAACCTATTGTTGTCTGTTTTGATTCAGTATTAATTGTTATTATTAGCCTTAAATTAATAATCGCTTTAGATTGTAATGATTACTACAATGTCTATATGTATAGCCGAAACAAACGACAAGCAAAAAGAAGATAGTTAACCAAAAAATAATAGAAAGAAAACTATGTCACATTTCCTATTGCAAAATTGTCTAATGATAAAATGAAATAATGGATGATATAGAAACACTTACTAAAAAATTGTTTCCTTATGCGTATAACATCTTGGGGAATATCGCAGATAGCCAAGATGTAATTCAGGATGTTTTGATAAAATTCAACGAAAAGGAAACAAGTTCAATTTCAAATCATAATGCCTATTTGATTAAATCGGTTATTAATCAGGCTATAAACCTGAAAAAGAAAAACGACAGAGAAAGAAATCAACGAATCTCACTTCCCGAACCCATTATAACCAATCAAGGAGAAAGCAAAATTGAAATTGAGGAAATTCTAAACTATTCAATGCTTGTTTTGCTCGAAGTATTAAACACCAAGGAAAGAGCTGTTTTTTTACTAAAGGAAGCATTTGATTACGACCACGAAGAAATTGCAAACATCTTCTCCGTATCCGTAGAAAACTCAAGAAAACTGCTATCCAGAGCTAAAAAAAAATTAAAACAAAATAAGCCCAATGTTGTAACAACCACTTCAAGAGATAGAATATACTTAGAAAAATATATAGAAGCAATACGAAACAGAGATGTCATAACCTTGGAGCAAATGCTTTCGGAAGAAGTGAAGGTTTTGGCAGATGGTGGAACCAAAGTGAATGTAGTTGCTCAACTGACCTCGGGTATAAACGATACTATAAAGCTAATAACGTATGTTTTTGAACACTACCAAAAAGGTTTTAGAATAGAGATTGATAAAATTAATCATCAACCAGCACTTTTATTCTATGATGGTACACTATTGATGAATTGTCAGGTCTTTGAGCTAAATAAAGGCGGAAAAATAATCAACATTTTTTCGGTCGTTGATCCTGATAAATTACTGCCAAATTGATTTTTCCTCCTGCAAGCAAAAAATAATTTACTACTACTCTCTTAGGTTTACCAAATGCGATTACTGCTAATATGCCAATCCTTTTTTTTGAGAAAGCCATTTGAAACATGCCTGATTTCTTCCTAATTAAAGTATAAAACAAACCATCGAAAAAGAAATATATCTTACTATACTGTCACGTTTCAGTCCATGATTTTGTCTTATAACAAAACATATAATATGAAACCAAGAATATCAGTATTAACATTAGGAGTTTCAGATTTAGAAAAGTCAGTTGAATTTTATCGCGACGGACTTGGATTAACAACAAAAGGGATTATAGGAACAGAATTTGAAAATGGAGCTGTCACATTTTTTGACATGCATAGTGGTTTAAAATTAGCACTTTGGCCAAGAAAAAGCATGGAAAACGACACAGGTATTCCTCAACAAAATCCTTCTGCTTTGGAATTTACTTTAGGACATAACGTAGTGAGTAAAGATGAAGTGGATACGATAATGGAACTTGCTGAAAAGGCAGGAGCAAAAATCATTAAACCTGCTTCAAATACTTTTTGGGGTGGTTACGCAGGTTATTTCCAAGATATTGACGGACATCTTTGGGAAATTGTCTACAATACTAAACTTATGCCCGAAGATTAATAAAGAAATACAATAATTTTAAATAAGTAACTCATGGAACAAATTAAAAACGCTATCGAAACTTTTGTAAGAGGCGGCGACAACAACGATGTAACACTTCTAGACCAAATATTGCATCCAAATTACCAAAACATTCAAGATGGACATTTTGAGCAAACAGGAATTTTTGTTTTTTCAAAAGAACAATACATTGATTTGGTTAGAACTAAAAAATTCGGTGGTCATCCTCGAACAATCAAGTACGAAGATATTCATCAAATAGAAAATATCGCCTTTGCAAAGACAGTGCTGGAAAGCGACCAATTAAAATTCAATTCAACCATAGTTTGTGTGTTTGAAAATGGTCAATGGCAAGTTATCAGCAACATTCCAAAAATCGTTGTAACTGATTAAGCCCAAAATAATAGATTATAATGAAAAAACAAATCATAAAATTGTTTTTTCATTATAATCCTTGCTTTCATCTCAGATCTTTTATGTGCACAAACATCTGTTAAAAAACTTCCAGAAAACCTTCCTGTAATTATAGAAGTGCTGGTAGGCAACGACGGTTATGCTTCACAAATGATTATTAATAAAGCATTAAGTGATATTCCTAAATTAAGTTTTTTAGCGTGACCAATATTTCTTCTAGTTGGAACGAAAAGTTGTCTCAAGATGCAATGAATCAAATAAATCTGAAATATGACTTTCTTAAAGGAATGAGTGTTTTTGGTGGAGTTCACTACACTCCAGTAAAGAGTTTAGTTATAAAGACTATAGTTTTGGATTAGGGGGCTAATTGGGATGCTTTTGGTGCAGAAAAAATAAGATTGTTAAAATTATTGATGAGAGTTAAACCATATCTAACCCATAAATCTTTTGAAAACTTTTTAATCGTATATATTGTTACCGACAGTAACTTCATTAGCTATTACTTTTATTTCTTCCTTTATATCCATTCCAATTTTTCAACAGTTTGAGGTACTTTTATTTCTCCTGTATGCTGTGTGGTTTTGGGCTCGATAAGCATTACCATAACTTCTTCTCCTTTTGTCCAAGGCCTGTGTTCTTCTCCTTTTGGTATTATCAATATTTCTCCAGATCTAGTTGATATTGTTTTTCCATCTTTAAAGTCCATCATTAATGTGCCGCTAACTACCACAAACATTTCATCCTCATCCTGATGGTTGTGCCAGACAAAGTCATTCTTAAGTTTACAGAGCTTAACATATTGTCCGTTGAGCTCACCAATTATATGTGGTGTCCATAACTTTTCAAACAATGAAAATTTTTCCAAAATGTTGATAGAATTGATCTCTTGCATATTTCTTTGATTTTAAATGGTTAATTTAAATGTTTTTTGATGTCGCTCTATAATGATCAATAGGGTTTTACTTAATACTATTGACCTGTTCAAATAAATCTGTTATAACATGTTGTTTCGAATCCGGAGCTACTTCACGAAAATACTTAATTAAGTCCACGGTAGTTGCATAGCGATTTGGTTTTTGGGAATTATTGAAAGAATGCCAATCATTGAGAAAATGCCTTAACGCCTTGTTTATATTTTCTTTGCCAATTTGTTTCTGCAATTCATGCATAGAGAGTGCTCCTTTGTTGTAGTAGATATGTTCTTCATTTTCAACCAACGCCAGTGGCAGTTCCTTCTTGCTAGATTTTAAATTAGCTTCTGTGTATTCATCCAATTGGAGCTTTAAAAATTGCTGCACTTTTTCATCTGAGTATTTTTCTTTAAGTACCATTATGGCAGCATACTGCGACAGTGTTTCCAAAATCATGTTTTGTCCCTGTACGTTTGCGGCTTCCAGTTGCAAGCCCCACCATTGGTGAGCCACTTCATGGGCAGTAATATAAAATGCCATATCTACATCTTTTTTATCATCAATATCCATAACAAAACCAATCGCTTCTGAAAAAGGAATGATGCCTGGTAGAGATTGCGCAAATGTTCGATACCTTGGAAACTCTACAATACGAAGTTGTTTGTATTGGTACGGACTGAAATTGGTGCTGTAATAGTCTAATGACATTTTCATAGATTCCATCATACGTTCGAGGTTGTATTCATGTCCTCTCTGATGATAAATCTCTAAATCAACAAGTTCCTTTGAAGTATTGCCTGATGGGATATAGGTTTCCCTCATTACCTCATACTGGCCTGATACAATGGGATAAAAGTGGATGATTCGTTGATTGGTTTTATAATGAAAATAATTTCGACTCTCTATGTTCCATGTTTTAATTAAATCGCCAGAAGTAAGTGCTGTTTGTGGTGCTTCTGTACTGATTACTATATCTAATGTGATTCCATCCGAATCACTTCCTCCACGTGCATTTACCAATTCTTTGACATCATCCCGCTTGGCTTTTTGCAATCGTGGAGCCAGCTCAAAATCTTTTCGGTCGTCCTCGTCCTGCAATTCATACTTTTTCTGATAACCAAAGCTTGGTAAAACAGCGTTATCAAAGAAAGTCCCGTTATATACCACATCTGTATTTGAATTATCAGTTTCAAAACCCATCGGCTTTAAGGTTTGTTTGAAGTTCATTTTCATTGTATCACCCGGAGCTAACGATTGACTCAATTTGTAAATGGTATACTGATATTTTTTATACATTTTGTTTATTTTTGAAGCACGATCAAAGGTTACATCCGTTAATTTCACATTTGATTCTAGTAGTTTTTGTACATGAATTTCACAAATGGGCATTTGCGATGTATTGGTAACAACATAGTAACCTGTTATTTCGTAGGATCTTTGTGATGGAAACAAGTTGATTTTCAAATTAACATCTATAATTTTAGGTTGCGGAATATATTCAAACTGCTTCAGGTTTTTTTCGTAACCAGCTCTAAAATCATCTTGCTCACTTTTGGTCCAGAATTCATTTAACACATTGGTATTGTAAAAAATATAACTTCCAGTACTGATGAAAAGCGTCAGGCAAACTAAACTGAAAAACTTCAACGATTTTCCCATTTGTTTTAATCCATTCGTCCATCGTTTTCCTAACCCCGTTTCGTTGCTCTTTGCCATCAAGATACTTGCGAGGATCAAAAGCAGAATGCCAAACAAAACCCAATAGCTTTTTACCCAGAGATAGGCAGTCAAGAAGTGTCCATAACCATTCATATCCGAGTATGTGGCCAGTGCCTGTCCACCAAAGTTAAGTAGCGCATGTTCCAAACCAAATACACCAATGGCTACGTTTATTATAGCGAAGGCGATGGTGGCCAGCATTCCCATAAACTTGTTGCCAGTAAGTACTTGAAAGAATATGGATGCAAATGTGTACAAGGCCAGGAATGGGAATAGCTCTAAAAAAAATCCGAAGAAGTAGACATCCAATTCGTAGCGATAGTAGCCGTTTAGTGTTTGGAAAAAAATGCCAGCAGTAATGAGTGAAAGCATGACAATGGCATAGATGAAAAGTAATCCCAGAAACCTGCTGCTCAAATTAATAAAACTACTAAATGGTGAGGCATCATGAATAAGGTCTAGCTTAACATCCCTTTCCTTCCACATAATCTCACCGGAATAAAAGACTAAAATGATAATGAAGAAGTAAATAGACATATCTCGCAATTCTTCGATAATGAAATACGTGGTTGGATAACTATCTACTCCATAGGAGGTACCTAAGCTCACCGAATTGACAAGGATAACAATAAAGCAGCACAGAATAATCGTCCAAAAGGAAATGAGCCTGAAAATAGACACGCTATGAAACCAGGCATTGAGCAATAGCTGTGCGAATTGCGCCTTAATATCAAAGACAGGTGTAACCGAGGGTAATGCCTTGGTAAAAGTAAATGGTAAGGCTTTTACTTTTTGTTTATGTTTTTTATTGAAAGCTTTTTTGTTTATGACCATCAACTTAAACTTGATGTAGCCAATCGTCAGTGCCAAAATACCCAAACCTAGCCAAAAGAGTTTGTTAAGCAGCATAATACCAGACACGGGAATCAGCAAATAGTTCCTGTCCATTACCGTCCACTCCTTACTTGCTTTAGTTAATGTGGTAAGTGAAAAGGGATCCAATAATGCTTGAAAGGTTTCATTTGTAATGCCTTTAGTAATCATGAATAAAACAAAAATGACCACACCCTGAGTGTACACAACCATCAGATTTTTGCTGAGTGCACCAGTCGCAAAAAATACAGAAGCACCAAAAAACAAGGTGGGTAACACCACCCAAAGAAAGGGCTGCAAATAATTAATAAATTGAAAGGGTAAAAATTCGCTTGGATCATTCCATGGCAAAAATTCTCCAATCGTCATTCCCCAGAGCACACCACTGAAAATAAAAAGTAACACAGCAAAGGATCCCAAAAAACGGCCTAATAAGTAATTCTTCTTGGAGATAGGGTTGACATAAATAAGTGAAGTAATGTCGTACTGAAAGTCACGCAGTACAGGAACACCCATAATCATCGATGCAATAATCATCGACAATCCCGTAATGGCTCCCATGGCTTTAGCAATCACAAGTGGAGAATTCTTCTTCACTAATCCTAAATCTATTCCCTGAAAGACAAATTCAACGCCCACTGCTGAGAACAGGAACAGAAGAAGAAAGAAAAAATACGTTTCAGGTCGCTTCAATCGGTATTTAATTTCGAATATGAAAAATTCGTATAACATGTGGATAGAATTAAGAATTAAGAATTTGAGACATATAAACATCTTCAAGATTGGCGTCAATGGATTTGAACGTTGACCCCGGGTGCGTGTCACTCACCACATGAACAATCTGGTTTCCTAAATACAGGCGATCACTAATAACCTGATATTCATTTTTGTATTGTTCCAATTCATTTTTGTGTATGATTTTCTCATATAACCGCCCTTGCAGATTTCCCATAATTTCTACGGGATTACCCTGAATAAGCACTTTGCCTTTGTTGATGATGGCCATTCTAGGACATAACTCTTTCACATCATCTACTATATGCGTTGAGAGAATTACGATGGTATACTCGCCCACTTCACTTAATAGATTATAAAATCGGTTACGCTCAACAGGGTCTAATCCTGCTGTTGGTTCATCCACAATCAGTAACTTAGGGTTGTTTAACAATGCCTGGGCAATGCCAAAACGCTGTTTCATTCCTCCTGAGAACTCCCCTAGTTTTTGGCCTCGAACCTCGTATAGATTTACTTTATGAAGAAGTGCATGCACAATTTCTTTACGTTCTTTTCTATTCATAATCCCTTTCAACACCGCTAAATGGTTCAATAATATCTCAGCAGATAGTGCTGGATAGACGCCAAATTGCTGTGGCAGATAGCCTAACAATTTTTTTAGTTCATTCGGACGTTCTAAGATATTGAGGCTTCCAAATTTGATACTTCCACTGTCGGCTTCCTGCAAGGTTGCTATAGTACGCATGAGCGTTGATTTACCGGCGCCATTTGGCCCAAGTAAGCCAAACATACCCACCGGTATTTGTAATGATACGTTTTGAAGTGCTTTAACTCCGTTACTGTATGTTTTAGAAAGGTCAGTTATTATAAGTTCATCCATGATTGTTAATTTTGAAAACAATATTAAGATGAATAGAATGGATATAAAAAGGAATGGGACAGATGTATGGAAAGTAGGTACATATTACCCGGATTGTGACATGAAACCACTTGACACCTATCAACAGTACGTTCATCACACCTACAAGTACATCTGTAACAATGCATCGGTCGACTAGAATTTTTATGTAATTTTACAGCATGACTTTCCTTCAAAAAACTTTTAATAAGCAACGCCTTCAAAAGCTAGTACCCTACTTTTTTATCGTGACCACCATGTTATTGGTGGTTTTTAATGATTTTTTCGGAAAAGAAGAAGATTATCACATTTTCATTCTATTATTTTTCATTTCAATGACAGTCTGGATGATACGCTGGTTAATTATTCAGATTAAAATCATACTCCGACTAAAAAAAGACAAAACGCAAGCGGAATTAATGCACTTAAAGAGTCAGGTTAATCCACACTTTTTTTTCAACACCTTGAATAATCTTTATGGACTGGTAGAAAAAGATACCGCTAAAGCACAGCAGTTAATTCTCAAATTATCTGACATGATGCGTTATAGTATTTATGAAGGACAAAATGATTGGGTTACCTTAGGGGATGAAATCACCTATCTTGAAAACTATATGGATTTGCATAAAATGCGATACCATAAGGAGATTATTATTCGCTTTGATATAGATACAGTAGATCGGAATATTAAAATTATGCCATTGCTGTTTATTATTATGGTTGAAAACGCTTTCAAACATGGGGTAGAAAAACTAAGAAAAGATGCGTTTGTTTACATTCGATTAAAGGCTACATTGCAACATGTTGATTTTGTAATTGAAAATAATTTTGATGCCGATGAGCAATCAAGTATTCAAGGAATTGGTTTAAATAATCTCAAAAAAAGACTGGAATTGGTTTACTTGAACAAACATGAATTGGAAATATCTACCAATCATGATGCTATTTATAAAATTAGATTAAGACTTACTTTATGAATATTAAATACATTATAGTGGATGACGAGTCGTTGGCACATGACATCATCCAAAAATATTGCTCACTGTTGCCCAATATGCAATTAATGCAGAACTGCTACGATGCCATAGAAGCCATTGAATACCTCAATAATAATTCGGTAGATTTAATTTTTCTGGATCTGAATATGCCTAAATTACAAGGATTTGAATTTCTAAAAACCTTGTCTCATTCACCAAAGGTAATTGTTACCACCGCCTATAAAGAGCATGCCTTAGAAGGTTATGAATTAAACATTATTGATTACTTGCTTAAGCCCTTTTCATTCGAACGTTTTTTGAAAGCGGTTAACAAGGTACGTACAGATACTCCTAAAATTATATCTAACTTGCAAAATGTGGTTGCCGACAAAAAACAGGAAAGTTTTTTTCTTCGTTCAGATAATAAATACACACAAATTGTACTTAATGATATTTTGTTTGTAGAGTCTTCGGGCAACTATATTAAAATTGTCCTAAAAGAAGAAATTATCACCACACGTGGAAAATTATCGTCAATGATGGAACTTATGCCCATTGACTGTTTTATTCAAGTACATCGGTCTTTTATGGTAGCACAGAAGCATATCAAACGTATTGAAGGAAATCAGATATTTCTCGATAATTATACAGTGCCTATTGGAAAATTATTCAAGGTTCAGTTGGATAGGATTCTAAAATAGAAGTACTAAGATTCTGAATAGTCATTTAGTGGAGTTACTACATTTACTCAGACATAAATTTTAAGACTATTTAACTAAAAAAATTAGAATCATGAAAAAGCTAAATTGATAGTTCTTGAATATATAGAAATATAGCATCATAAAAATTTAAGAAATGATATTTAGAATTTCATCCAAAGAGCAATATAGAACTTAAAAAATCACCCTCTTTTTGTTACAAATCCAAAATAACTTGTTATCCTTAAATGAAGATTAAAACAAAAAACCTGTTAATCATATGATTAACAGGTTTTTTTATAAATTGACATCACAATTTGTCGGGGTGGCAGGATTCGAACCTGCGACCTCCTGCTCCCAAAGCAGGCGCGATAACCGGGCTACGCTACACCCCGTGAATGCGGTTGCAAATATAAGACTATTATTATTACTTACAAATAAAATAATAAATATTTTTAGCATTAAAATTAAAACCCTAAAATTAAAATCAAATACTTAAATTTGCCATATAAAAATTAATCAAAATGCTAGTTATTGGAATTGCTGGTGGAACAGGTAGTGGAAAAACAACTGTAGTTCACCAAATAATGAATGAACTACCAGCTACAGAAGTTGGGATAATATCACAAGATTCATATTACAAAGAAACACATCATCTTAACTATGAAGAACGTACTAAAATAAATTTCGATCATCCAAGAGCAATTGATTTTGATTTACTAGTCTCACATTTAAAAGATTTAAAAGCAGGAAAAACAATAGAACAACCTGTTTATTCTTTTGTAACACACGATAGAACAGAAGATACAATCATTACACATCCACGAAAAGTTATGATTGTAGAAGGAATTCTAATTCTTACAAACCCTGAACTACGTGATATGTTTGACATAAAAGTATTTGTTCATGCCGATTCTGACGAAAGATTAATCAGAAGGTTAAAACGAGACATTGCTGAAAGAGGACGAGATATGGAAGAAGTATTACACCGATATCAAAACACATTAAAGCCAATGCACCAACAGTTCATTGAGCCTACAAAAACATACGCAGATATTATTATTCCAAATGATCGATACAACACAGTAGCAATCGATGTAGTAAGAGCTGTAATAAAACAACGCATACACTAAAATTGAATAAAATAACAACTATATTATCTCGTTTCAAATTCCTAAAATTATTAGGAAACAAATATGTATTAGTACTCATATTCTTCATAGTATGGATGTTATTTCTAGACAATTACTCTTATCTAGAGCATCGAGTACTAAACAAACAAATGGAAGAACTAGAAGACAATATAGAATA
The DNA here is from genome assembly GCF_000967805.1 of Flavobacterium sp. 316. Classification (NCBI taxonomy): domain Bacteria; kingdom Pseudomonadati; phylum Bacteroidota; class Flavobacteriia; order Flavobacteriales; family Flavobacteriaceae; genus Flavobacterium; species Flavobacterium sp. 316. The sequence continues at coordinate 286,201 of NZ_JYGZ01000002.1, read as the reverse complement.
CTATAAAACAGAAATAAAAGAAGACAGCACAAGAATAAAAAAGTTAAAAAATAGTGATCAAATTGAAAAATATGCTCGAGAAAAATATTACATGAAAAAAGAAAACGAGGATATATATATTATTGAATTCGAAAAAGAAAAAGAAGAAGCTGATTCAAAAAACAATCAGCAATAAAACTTCCATCCCTTTTTCAAACCATTTTCTTGCTATTCACATTATCATGATAGCTAGCTAAATCAAACTATCAAAACTTTTTCAAACCATTAAATACAATTTAGGTAATGGCAAATAAAAAATTATTTCAAGAATTCACCACTGTTTCATCAAAAGAATGGAAACAAAAAATACAAGTAGAACTTAAAGGAGCTGATTATAACGACACTTTAATATGGGAAAGTCTTGAAGGAATAAAAGTAAAACCATTCTATCACAAAGATGAGTTTAAAAAAAATACTTCTGTAAGAACAAACGTATCAACCTTTAAAATCTTACAAAATATCTTTGTAAATGATGTAGAAAAAGCAAAAGAAAAAACAAAAGAAAGTTTAAATAGAGGAGCCGAAAGCATCCGATTTACAATAGAAAATGAAAATATTGCTATTGAAGCATTATTAGAAAGTCTTCCTTTAGAAAGTACTATTTATCATTTCAATTTAAAATTTTTATCCATTCCTTTCCTAAAAAAGCTAAATGATTTTGCTACTTCAAAAAAAGGAAATTTTATTATTCAAATAGACCCTATTGGACAATTAGTAAAAGAAGGAAACTGGCATGAAAATATTGAAAAAGATTTTCAAAAAATAAATACCATTACTAGCGAATCGCACTTTCCTGTTATAAACATAAAAACCAATATTTATCAAAATGCAGGAGCTAATATCATTCAACAATTAGCTTATACTCTAGCGCATCTAAATGAATATTTCAACAGAATTCCATCTATCAACAATCAACCCATTACAATTGAAGTAGCTGTAGGAACAAATTATTTCTTTGAAATAGCAAAACTAAGAGCCTTACGCATTCTTTTTAATACATTAGCAAAAGAATACAATCATGAATTTGATTGTCATATTATTGCTACACCTACAAAACGAAATAAAACACTATACGACTACAATGTAAACATGCTTCGTACCACAACAGAATGTATGAGTGCTATTTTAGGTGGAGCCAATGCAATTGCGAATTTACCATATGATACATTGTATCATAAAGACAATGAGTTTGGAGACAGAATTTCTAGAAATCAATTATTAATCTTAAAAAAAGAAAGCTATTTCGACAAAGTAAATAATCCCGCTGATGGAGCTTACTATATCGAAACACTAACGGATCAACTAGCCGAGAAAGCATTAAATTTATTTAAAGATATTGAAGCAAATGGAGGTTTTATAACCCAATTAATAGAAGGCACCATACAACGTAAAATAAAAGAAAGTGCTGAAAAAGAACAAGAACTTTTTGATTCTGGAAAAGAAATTTTATTAGGAACTAATAAATATCCTAATAAAAATGATAGAATGAAAAACGAATTAGAATTATTCCCTTTTGTAAAAACAAATTCACGCAAAACACTAATTACCCCTGTAATTGAAAAACGTTTGGCTGAAAAATTAGAACAAGAACGATTAGCACAAGAAGAATAAGCTATGAGAAAAGACATACAACATATTGAATTAGTCAAAAGTCTAAATTCAAAAGATGAAAATTCAAAAGACTTTCTAACGGCTGAAAATATTGAAATAAAATCAACCTACTCCAAAGTAGATATTGAAAATTTAGAACACCTCAATTTTGCAGCAGGTTTTGCTCCTAATTTACGAGGCCCTTATAGTACAATGTATGTTCGTCGTCCATGGACAGTTCGTCAATATGCAGGATTTTCAACCGCAGAAGAAAGTAATGCTTTTTACAGAAGAAACTTAGCTGCTGGACAAAAAGGACTTTCCGTTGCCTTCGATTTGGCAACTCATAGAGGTTATGATTCAGATCATGAAAGAGTGGTTGGAGACGTTGGTAAAGCAGGTGTTGCTATAGACTCTGTTGAAGATATGAAAATATTATTCGACCAAATCCCACTAGGAGAAATGTCTGTTTCAATGACCATGAATGGAGCCGTTTTACCAATTATGGCATTTTACATTGTAGCAGCAGAAGAACAAGGAGTTCCTGCTAAACTACTTTCTGGAACCATCCAAAACGATATTCTAAAAGAGTTCATGGTTAGAAATACATATATCTATCCACCTACTCCATCCATGAAAATCATTGCCGACATATTCGAATACACAAGTAACAATATGCCAAAATTCAACTCCATTTCAATCTCTGGTTATCACATGCAAGAAGCAGGTGCTACTGCCGATATTGAACTAGCTTACACACTAGCTGACGGATTAGAATACATTCGTACTGGTTTAGCAGCAGGAATGGACATTGACACTTTTGCTCCTCGTCTTTCCTTCTTTTGGGCAATAGGAATGAACCATTTCATGGAAATTGCAAAAATGCGTGCAGGAAGAATGTTATGGGCAAAACTCCTAAAACAATTCAACCCTAAAGACGATAAATCATTAGCATTACGCACACACTGTCAAACATCAGGTTGGAGTTTAACAGAACAAGATCCTTTTAATAACGTAGCGAGAACAGCCATTGAAGCAGCAGCAGCAGCATTTGGAGGCACACAATCTTTACATACAAATGCTTTAGATGAAGCTATTGCATTGCCAACCGATTTCTCCGCTAGAATTGCACGTAATACTCAAATTTTTTTACAAGAAGAAACCAAGATTTGCAAAACAGTTGACCCTTGGGCTGGAAGTTATTATGTAGAAAGTTTAACCGCAGAAATTGCCGAAAAAGCTTGGGCATTAATAGAAGAAGTAGAATCTTTAGGAGGAATGACCAAAGCAATTGAAGCTGGAATCCCTAAACTACGTATTGAAGAAGCTGCTGCCAGAAAACAAGCACGTATTGATAGCGGACAAGATATTATTGTTGGGGTTAATAAATACAGACTAGAAAAAGAAGATCCATTACATATTTTAGATGTAGACAACCAAATGGTTCGCAAGCAACAATTAGAATTGTTAGCCAAAATAAAATCGGAAAGAAATACCGAAAAAGTAAATGACTCTTTAGACAAATTAACCGAATGTGCTAAAACAGGAGAAGGAAATTTACTATCTTTAGCAGTAGAAGCTGCTCGAAATAGAGCAACTCTTGGAGAAATTAGCGATGCTTTAGAAAAAGTATTCGGAAGATATAAAGCACAAATTAGAAGTTTTAGCGGAGTGTATAGCAAAGAAATAAAAAATGACGAAAGCTTTGAAAAAGCAAAACAATTAGCCGATGCTTTCGCTAAGAAAGACGGTCGTCGTCCTCGTATTATGATTGCCAAAATGGGGCAAGACGGTCACGATCGTGGTGCAAAAGTAGTAGCGACAGGCTATGCCGATGTAGGATTTGATGTGGATATTGGTCCATTATTTCAAACACCAGTGGAAGCAGCCAAGCAAGCCGTAGAAAATGACGTTCACATTTTAGGTGTGTCTTCATTAGCTGCCGGACACAAAACCTTAGTACCACAAGTAATTGCCGAGTTAAAAAAATACGGACGTGAAGATATTATGGTGATTGTAGGTGGCGTAATTCCCGCTCAAGATTACCAATTCCTTTTCGATGCAGGTGCTGTAGCTGTTTTTGGTCCTGGAACTAAAATTAGTGAAGCTGCCATTACTATTTTAGAAGTATTGTTGGAGGATTAAAAAAACATACCTGACAGGTTTTTGAAACCTGTCAGGTTTATTTTATCTCTTCAACTTATTCTCCTTAATATAAATTTCCATTTGTTTTGCCACTTCAACAGGTCTATCAGTAGAAATAATCATAACACCTGCTTTTACTATATCAAGGTAAATTTTATCTCCATTGGTAATAGCACTTTTATCTAAGTTACCCATTGTTCCAGAAATACAAGTAATTCCTTTCAATTTCATATAGTCCATTACTTCTGGTTTTGGAAAAGAAGTTCCAACAAAAGCAACCATATTTTTAGCTTTTACTCCTAAATTTTCCATACGTTCCACATCTTCTTTTCCTCTAGCAGAAACAGAAAGCATTAAATCTGGAGCTAAAGTAGCAACCTCAGCAGCTTGGTTTGCATTATAAGTAATAATAATAGAATAATTTTCTGCGTTATTACGTCTTATAGCATCTACAACCATTTTAAAAGGCACACCCCGTTTCACATCTAATGTATACACCACTTTCCCTTTTCCCCATTGTAATACCTCATCTAATGTTTCTATTTTATAAGGAGTACGATTGCCTTCGTTATCTTCCAAAAACAAGGCTTGCAATTCTTCATAAGTGTACTCATTAATATTACCTGTTCCTGTTGTGGTTCTATCTAAAGTATTATCATGCATCATTACCAAAACCGAATCTTTGGTCAAAGCAATATCGGTTTCAATAATCGCTGGATTATATTGTATTGCGTTTTCAAATGTAGCAGTACAATTTTCAGGAAAACCCACTGTTGGTCCGCCACGATGTGCACTTACAACAGGATAAAAGTTACTTGATGCTCTAAAAAAAGACTTAAAAGAATCATTATTTTTAAACTCCAAAGTATGTAGCTTATCTTGTGCTGTTACTGAACAAACACTACAAAGTGCCACTACAAAAACGAATATCTTTTTCAAAATAGTATATTTAAAATTTGAAGTGCAAAAGTAGGTATTCTAAAGATGCATACAATTCATCAAATTGTTAATTAATAGATAAATATCTTTTCAACTTCTCTCCATTAAAAAAACCGAACAGACGTCCTAAAAAATATTACTCTATTTCAATTTCTGCTAAATTCTGATTTTCTTTTACTTTACCTAATTGAATCGTTTGCAAGGTACGTTCTATTTTACCATTCTTCCTTTTGATATAAATCTCAACCATAACTGTTGCAGGTCCACTTTCGGTTAATTTGGTTTCTCCGTAATAATTTGTTTTTATTTTATACTTTCCTTTTATTGCATTACGTAATAAATATTGTTCTGGTCCATATCCTCGTGTAAAATCTTTAGAAAATCGTGCGCCTATTTCTGTATTCACATGAGCATAATAACACTCCTCACCTGTTGGCTCTATAATATGCAAATCGATATCGGTGTCCATTTGATTCCAATTCAAAATGATACGTACATCTACAGGTATATGTTCTGTGTATTTTTTTTCTAACTTTCCTGTATTTATTTTTTTATGCGTAGCAATCATTCGGTTGATGTCCATTAAAATAATGTCTTCAATACCTTGATAAACACCACTCATTTCTCCGTAATAATTGGTTTCCAAAGCGGTTACTAAGGCATCAAATGCTTCTTGATATTGTTTATTATCTTCTAATGTTAAAGCCAAATCTCTATAAGATTGCGGTTCGTGTGCTCTCCATACTACAATCTTTTTCGCTACATGCAATGCCATTTCATTTGCTTCCCATTGACGTAATAGATATAATAACGATTTGTATAATTGATGGTTTTCTAAATCCAATTCAGCAATATTACTCAATACTAGCAATGCATTGGCTCTATCTCCTGCTTCGTAGAAATGATTGGCTACATCAAAATAAAAACTTGGATTTTCCTTATTCACTTCTCGCAATTGCAAATACAAAGCATATTTTTCTTTTTGGGTTACTTTATCTAAGGCCTTTAAATAAATTCGATCTGGATTCCAACTGCTTGTTTTTACTGTTCGTGGGTTATTTGAACTAGAAATTGGATCTGGTGTAATCTCCACTCCTGCAACTTGACTAGGCAAAGAACTCATTCCTCTAATAGATATCGATTCTTCTTCTACCTTTTCTACTTCACTGTATGCTTCAACATTTTCTACTTGAACTGAACTAGCCCTTCTTTCGGCTCTTCTTCTTTGTCTTCTATCTCCTCTATCTTCAACTGCATATGCAGTAACTACAACTTCTTGTAACGCTACATTATCATCAAGAGTTACAGTATAATTAGATTGTGACTCTATTCTGAATTCTTTCGACTGATAACCTATAAAACTAACAATCAATACATCACCTGTCTTAGCATTTATAAACCCAATACCATCAAAACTTACCGTTGTACCAATAGTAGTATTTTTAACTTGAATACTTGCCCCTGGCAACGGACCTAATGCATCGTTAACAGTAACTGTAATTCGTTTTACTTCTCCAGTAGGATTGGGTTGTAAGTTGGAACCTGTTACAGTATTGTCTCTTTTATTCTTTTTTGGTTTTACATATTTTGGCTTCACATACTTAATATCTTTTTCCCACCAAGTAGACAAACCATTAAAATAACTGTCAATGTTGTTCCAATTACTCTTTTTTGTAGCTTCTCTTTCGGCTAACTGGTTCTTTTTTATTTTATCGAATTCTTCTCTTAATTCTGCTGGTGGAATAATATCATATAAAATATAATCGTTAATATCTTCCAATACAATTAAAGACGTATTAGGAGTAATGATGCCATATTTTTTACCCATGGTTTCAATTGCTTCTGCATTTTTTTCATATTGAATCTCCAAATTGGCTATTTTTTTCTGTGCCCAAAGTTTTTCCACACTAATTTCTGCTATAGCTTGGTTCTTTACGTCTAACTGAATTTTCTTTTCAGTAAGGTTGTTTGTATCATAACCAAATAAAAATGTAATTTCATTAGAAGGTAATAACGAAATACCCGAAACACTGAAATTATCGGTCACAGAAGTACCGATCATTGGATAGGTTTCTACCAATGTAGGGTTGTTTTTTATCCCAAAAAACAACAAATTCTTATATAACAAACGATCTAAAGCTTCTTCTTTTTTCACTTGATTCAAGTTTATAAAAGCTCCACCTGTTTTCATGGCATTGTAATTCAGAAAAGCATAATCAGCCGTTACGGAAGAAGTAATCGTGTACACTGGTTGTTTACTTTCAGGTAAAGTAGCGTCACTCAAAGTGGATAAACCATCTGTAAAAAATAGAATTTCATCTTTTTTAGGAAAACCAATTTCCGAAAAACGAGTACCTCCATCATAATTTATCGTTTCTAAAACGTTTCGTAAAGCCGACCAATCTCCATTGGTAATCGTAAAATCGGCTTTTTTATCGAATGTAAAACCTACGAAATACAAACTCACAGCAACGTTATCCAACTTTTTAAAATAGGCATCCAATAATTCCAATTCCTTTTTTGTATCGCGCTTAGCACTACTCAACGACACATCCCAAAGCAAACCGATTGATTTTGGTAATGCTTTGGCTTTCTTTTCCGTTTCCAAATGCATATTGGCATAGAAATAATACTGATTATCATTGGCTTGCGCAATTACCGTGGGAATAGCAGAAGTAATTGGAATTTTTACCAACAATTTATCATTAGGCAAATAATGCTCCTGTTGAATTTTTGCTTGATAAATGGTGTTAAATTTTTCTATTGTAATTTCTTTACCGTCATTAGTAATAATTGGTTTTTCATTCGACCCAACCACTGAAACTTCCAATTCGAAACTATCTATTTTCTTCGTGTAAGCACTCACCATTTGATAGCCTAAAAACGAAGTATCATAACTAGTCAATTCTTGTTCGTATCCAATAATTACAATACGTTCTTTATTAGGTAAAATAGGATAAATACGGGTTTTAAAGTTGTTTCCTTCTACTCTTTCTAAAAGACCTGGATCTACTCTTCTATGTTCAATGGCTTCAAAAACTTGTTTCCCTTTGTTTTTATTCACCGGAACAGCTTCTCTCATTTTTCCATTAATATCAATCGCATAACGAGACACCGAAACGCCTTCTGGCAACGGAAACAGCAATTCGGCTTCCATATCGCGAGCAGCAGCATTAAAGAAATGCATCTCAGTTGTGGTGTAAGCAATATTACCCACTACTTTCACACTTACTTTTAATTTACTCAATCGCACCAAGGAAGAGTCTTTGTCTTTCACAGTAAGTTGCGGATTTTGCCCCACAACAAATTGGCTTATAAACAGGAGAAACAGGATTACTTTTTTCATCTTATAGTCTTTTTAAAGAAAGGTTATAAAGATATAGAGTATAATTCTTATAAAAAGGTTGGGAAGAGAATTTGTTTTTTTTTAAAATTATTTTAAAGGATCAAGAACTAGTTAAAAAAACATTTAAAAATAATAGTTTAGAATCGATAGGTATTTGTTCATTTTTTTCTAGGAATTCCACATTGGTGTTTCCAATATTAATACCACCATTTCTAACGAATGTTTTGATGTTTCCATTTTATAAAGTTACAGTAGGAAGATCTTAATTAATTCACCTATTAGGTTGTTCTAATAGCCTATTGGATACCAAATACCTCTGTTATTTGGAGGTAAAATATTAGGTAAAATATGATGACTATCTAGTGTCCTTAAATCAACATCTTGTATGTAATCTTTTATTGTCATTCTATAATCATTCTTAAAAATTTTACTTCTTAAAATGAGTAACGCATCATCATAATTGTATGCGGTCACTCCACATCCTAAATGTAAACCTAGAGGAATAGGGTTGGATTTCTCAAAATTAAACCAAAATCTAATCAAATTCATTTTTTAATTATTTTAATCATTATTTCTAGGCGTGACTACCTGTGGCACAGCAGGTAAAACCGGTAGCGGACTTGGAGAAGATGCAATAATACCAGACTCAAACCTAATAATTGTTTTTGTATTGAAAGCCTCCTGCGAGATAATTGATTTGGGTTATGTTAGTTGCTTCATTCACTATTTTGCTTACTTTTCGTCCTGTTGTATTGTAAATATAGCTAATAGTATTGGTGCCTATAACTATTTTTTATAAGTAAAGTATCACTAATCTTTGAAACATTATCGGTTTAGTTGTGAAAGGCGAAACAGGTTAGGAATCGTCTATATTTAGCTATCTACTTTTCATTAAAAAAAACAGTCTCTAATATTTTCTTTTCACTTGAAAGCATCTTAGATTTAAAAAAGGTATCAATATTTTCGATTTCTCCATCTTTGAATTCAATTTTATTAATGAAAAAATATTGTGGTGCATTATTAAATAAACTTTTATTTTTAAATGAATAATTTAGATTCTGCCTATATTCTTCTAACAGTAAGACTAATGATTCATCAGTAAACTCAATTTTGGTTTCATTAGAACTATTGTCAGATAAAAACATAATTGGAACGTATGATTTATCCTCTTTAACAATGGTTATTACCTTATCATAAATCATTTCACCTGAGTATTGCATATATAATACATATATCTCATCTATATTTTCACGTTTAACATTTTTTAAAAAAGCATTAAAATTTTTAGTTAAAAGTTTATCGTTAAAACTCTCTATTTCTCCATTAATTAGATGATTTAAAGAATTTAAGTAATCATCATTTTCACTGAATTTAGAAATTAAGAATAGTTCCTTTTCTAACTTAAGAGACTTAATATTAGATCTTTCTATCTGTTGTAAAAAAGTCTTAACATCAGACGATTCAACTTTATAATCATTAATTGCGGTTGTATTTTTTATCGAATTACAACTATATAATAAAGCTACAAAAATGTAAAAAATATTTTTCATATTACTTATTCCTTTTTAGGGCTAAACATAGGAGTAGCTCTTGGTGTTACACCTTGTTCTTTTCTAATTTTATTTTCTCTTTCTCTTACCGTTAATTCATCTTTATCCGCTTTGACAGTAGAGCCTAGACTATCTCCATCTGGATTTAAAATAGAAACTTCGGTGTTATCTGTTTTACCATCTGTATTTTCATCTGCATGTAACAACTCATGTGCTAACCCTATTTCAGATGGTCTTCCTGTTGTTCCATCTTCATTTGCTATTCTTTCTCCTTTATCATCAGGATTAAATGTAATTGAAGTATTCCCATTATCAGATTTTAATGAAATATTCTCATTCCCTGTTTTAATTGTCACTAGAGATTCTGAGCTAATCAAACCGCTAATTAAGCTTGTTCCATTAGTCAACTCTTTATCACTATTTGCTTTCCCTCCAGAAACTTCTTTTACTAAATAACCTCCTTTAGTTTCAACCAATCTTAGCTTCGAATTTGTTAATTTTTGAAGATTTGTTTTAATTTGATGTATTTGTTTTCTATTAGCCGAGCTGTTAGCATCTCCTTTAAGTGGAATAAAAATATCATTACCATCAAGGTCTATAGCTATTGTTGGCATGTTTGCAACATAAACATAAGGGCTAATATTGAAATATTTTTCTGCTTTGTTGTCAACATTCATCCATCTACCCAAAGCAGCATCATAATTCCTTGCACCATAATCGTATAGATTTAAACCTAATTCATCTTGATACTCTTTCCCGTTGTATTTATAATTATATTTAAAATCAATAGGACAACTTGGGCAAGGTTCTTCTAAGACAAGATCTCCACCACTTTTRTAATATGCTTTTCTACTCATATTATAATTAGCATGCTTTAAGCCAAAAGGGTAGTAATTATTTTCTTCTAGTATTTCTAATGCTTTTGTGCTTGGGTCTGTGCTATAACTTAAACGAATATTTCCTAAATGATCGGTATAATTAAATACATAGTTGTAATTGTTTGCTTCATGTTTTACATAGCCCTCAGGCAAATTATTTATCACTTTATTTTAAATTGATGCATACTAAATGTATCACTACAAGTCTTTAAACATGGGAATCTTTCTTTATCAATTTTATTTTGTCTCAAACCTTTATAAAGACACTTAAAATCTATACTTTCAACAAAATATTCTCTAAAAAAAAGTTTCTTTTTTAAATCTTTAAAATTATAGTCTCTATATGCTTTTTTAATATCAAAATAGAATGCAAAAAAGTCATTACTATAAAAACCTGATAAACGATAACTCCTACCTGTATTTTGATTAATTGCAATAATATATTTAGAGTCATAACCCAAATCAATTTTTAAAAACCATGATTCATTAGTGTTTAAACTATCACTATACTTAATGTCTGTAATTGTATAAAAAGTAAAATCACCATCAATAGAAAGAAAAATATTAGATTTTAATTTTAATGTATCTAATTTTATAGAGCAATTTTTTTTAAATGAGTCATATAAAGAATCGTTCTTAACAACTGTTTTACTTAAATCACTTCTTGTGATATTTTTTTTATCTAAAAATAGATGCATTTTAAAAATATCTTCAGCTGTTGTTTTTGATTGACTGTATAAGTTCAAAGTACATAAAAAAGTCAAAATAAAAACTATTTTTATTTTTATCATTATCATGGTTTAATGGTTTGTAATAACATTATAAATCTTTGTTGCCAATCCATTGCTGTTTTAGCAAAAGTTTCATTTCTATTATCTGGATGTTGGCAACTCATAGATTTACCAAATAATATAGCTTTATTACGCGCTACTTTAGCCGAATAAAAACTATCAAAAGGAGCATTTGCAATACCAACAGCGTGACCAAACTCATGAGCTATAGTCGCACCTCTGCCAAATTTTGAAGACCCATCGAATGTTATATTTATATTCCCATCACCACCTAGCTCTTGATTTGTATAACTAGAAGGCCAAACAGAAGGTGATGTTTCAGCTCCGCCTGAATTTGGGTCAACAGCACCATACTGAACAATAACATCTATATTACTTCCTGTTACTGCATTTTTAAGATTATCCACTTGTGCAAAACCTTCAGGGTCTACGCTTTTAAACTCATCTATAGTTGCCTGAGCTTGTTGATAGTTGTATTCTGCTGATTTATATTGTGATTCTGCTTTCGCTAAACCTTCTTTTTCGGATTTATAAGATTTGAATTCTTTCTTTGAATTAAAATCCCTGCGTTTCATATTAGTGCTTGAATATTTACTATCAAATTCTGCTTTTTTATTATCTCTTTCTTTTAACTTCTTATCTCTTTCTGCTTCATTTCCATTAATAACTTTCATCCCATCAGGGTCAAGAAAATAAATAGGATTATTAACAGCATAAGCATAAGGTGTATGTCTTCTATAGATTTCCGCAAGCGGATCAATATTCATCCATCTACCCAAAGCAGCATCATAATTCCTTGCTCCGTAATCATACATGTTAAGTCCTAGCTCGTCTTGATACTCTTTCCCGTTGTATTTAAAATTATATTTAAAATCAATAGGACAACTTGGGCAAAGTTCTTCTAAGACAAGATCTCCACCGCTTTTATAATATGCTTTTCTACTCATATTATAATTAGCGTGCTTTAAGCCAAAAGGGTAGTAATTATTTTCTTCTAGTATTTCTAATGCTTTTGTGCTTGGATCTGTGCTATAACTTAAACGAATATTCCCTAAATGGTCGGTGTAATTGAATACATAGTTGTATCTGTTGACTCCGTTTATTTCCACAATACTTACATAGCCTTCAGCATGTGGAAACATCTGTAACGAAGTGCCTACATATTGAAAACCGCCTTGTAAATAGGTTGTTTGATTTGCCAAAGTATTGTTTTTTGTGATTTTCTTTTCTACTTTAATTCCTGTTGCATTGTAAATATACTCAATTTTATTTCCGTTGTCAAATTGAATTTTAACAGGCAAGTTTAAATGRTTATARAYAATRTTTGTGATGCCTTTATTRTCATCTTTTGTCATATTYCCATTAGCATCGTAAGTGTAATCATCAGTAGGATCTGCAATACCATCACCATCGTCTTTAAAGCCTCTAGGATTATTTGTAGTATCAAATACTTTTAAGAGTTGRTTTTTGTTTTCTGTATGATAAGTATATGCTAAATCRTCAATTTGCAAGGTATAATCTACATCGTCAAACTCTCCAAAGCGTTGTAGAGATTGTATGTTTCCGTTTTTGTCGTAAGTTTGAGATTCTCCATAGGAGTTTAGTGAAGCTATTCCTTTTTTATACGTRGCATTGATTAAACGATTTAGATGRTCATAATCATAGCTGTATTTTCGGGCAATATTATCATTGCCTGTTTTCCAAAGTGTTTCTGAAATATTACCATTGAATAAAGCAATGGCGTTTTCAGGATCATTGTAGTTGATTTTAAAAGCAAACAAATCGTTTTCAGTGGCAATATCATTGACATCATTAATGCTTTTCAGCCAACCTCTCACGTTGTAAGTATAATCTACTTTTTGTAGTCCTGTAGCGCTTGGGCTTACATTGGTGCCACCTACTTTTTTACTAATCAATTGTCCTAGTTCATCATAGGTATTTTGGGTAATAAGTTGTTCTGGCAGACTGTTTATTTGYTGTTTGTGTTGGGTTAAACGRTCTTGTGRGGAATAGCTAAAACGATCGGTAACSGTTARTACTGTAGCATTRGTRTCGTATTTATGAGTSGTAAYGGTATAYTCGGTTTTTCCAGCCCAATCSAGTTTAGAATCTACTTGTGTAAATCCRCCTAAATGGTTASWWGTATAGGAACGYACYGGTCTATAACGATCATCGTATAAAGTATAGCTGGTTTCTGCTGCATTTGGGTTGGCATTGTCTAATACTCTCACCCATGAACCTGTTGGTAAGCCTTTTACATTGGTCGCTATGGTTTGCCCTTCTACTTGCGTTGGCACAGGATTTGGAATGCCTAAAAGAGTGTAATTGTCATAGTAATTTTTGGTTAAAACATTGGCGGTATTAAATACAAAAGGATTGCTTCCTTCATTGATGTGGGTTTGATATGTGTTTCTATAAGCAGAAGTAACATATCCTTTTATCCATGCGGTTTGAGTCACTCTTCCAAAAGCATCGTATTCGGTTACTAGCCATCCTATGGTTGACGGATTGTCTTCGTAAGGCGAAAAAGCAGGTCCAGTAGCTACAGGTCGATCTAGTTTGTCATAGACAATAAATTCCCATTGTTTACCCGGTAATTTCTTTTCTACTAATCGGTTGCGATGGTCGTATTGGTATTGATACCCTAAATTATCCAAATTAGCCTGACTGGCAATGCCTTCTGCTAATGGTGGAATCACGTAAGTAAGGTTGCCAAATTGATCATAAATATAGTAGGTTTCGTGTGGTGTGTTATTGTTAAAAGTACGTTTTAATACCACTTGTCCTTCTTTGTC
>NZ_JYGZ01000002.1:0-270813 GCF_000967805.1 Flavobacterium sp. 316 | reverse complement strand
TACTACTCCATATTAAAGGTTACTTAAAGGTTAGGATAAAGGGAGGATAGTGTATAGAAACAGTATGGAAGAGTAATAGTATTTAAAAGAACAACAAATTGTATTAATCAAATGAAGAATCGTTGTATAGCTATATTAGGATTAATTTAATAACCTGTATAGTTGTTTTAGGATGAGTCAAAGACGGTGATACTCCCTATATACTCCCATCAACCCCATATATACCCCTTATCAAAGTAGTAGTTGTGGTACCCTATGGCTTATTTTCTTTTGCGGTTTTTAGTGAAAAATGAAAGATATTTTATCACAGGAGTATAAAATGTAAGACTATTTTATTGCAACAAAAAAATGCCACTATTTTAGCCTTTTAAAGAATAGCAAAACATTTAAAGCATTACTTCTTTTTCCTCTTTTTTTATTATTTTCGCATTATGTCAAAACTACCTAATATCACCACAAGTATATTCTCTGTAATGTCGCAATTAGCGAATGATTACGGAGCTATTAATTTATCACAAGGATTTCCAAATTTCCCTGTAGACGAACGCTTATTACAAATTTCTGAACGTTTACTTCGTGAAAACATACATCAATACACACCTATGGCTGGTTTACCATTACTAATGGAAAGAATTGCTGCATTAACAGCAAAAAACTACCAAAGAAATGTAAACATTGCTACAGAAATGCTAATTACTGCTGGTGCAACTCAAGGTGTCTTTACAGCACTTAACACTTTTATTAATCAAGGAGATGAAGTATTAATTCTAGATCCTAGTTATGATAGTTACGAACCTTCTGTTTTAGTAGCGGGCGGAAAACCTGTGCGTATTTCATTAAATGAAGATTACTCACCAAACTTTAATAAAATTGAAGATGCAATCTCAGCTAAAACTAAGATGATTGTTATCAATAATCCACACAATCCTACAGGAAGAATTTGGACAGAAGAAGAGTTCCAAACCTTGGAACAAATCTTAGAAAAACACCCTCAAGTTTTAATTCTTGGAGACGAAGTGTATGAATACATCTCATTTTCACATCCGCATATTTCTTTTAATTCAAGACCTAAATTAATTGAAAGAACAATTGTAGCATCGTCATTTGGAAAATCATTACATGTAACAGGTTGGAAAGTAGGATATTTAATTGCGCCTGAAAAACTAATGTATGAAATGAAAAAAGTACATCAGTTTTTAGTGTTTAGTGTAAACAGTTTTTCACAACATGCTATTGCAGAATATTTAAACGTAGTTGATTTTAGTGAAGTTGCTAAAATGTACAAACGCAAACGCGATTTATTCCAAAACTTACTAAAGGATAGTCGTTTTGAACTAATGTCTTGTGATGGAACTTACTTTCAAGTAGTAAATTACAATCAAATTAGCACTAAAAACGATGTCGATTTTGCGAAAGAATTAATTACAAATCATAGTGTAGCCGCTATTCCAATTTCAGTATTTTATAATGATGCAACAGATAGAAATATGCTTCGTTTTTGTTTTGCTAAAACAGATGAAACGCTGATTGCTGCTGCTGAAAAGTTAAAAGAGGTTTAATTCTAGGTTACATCAGTTCGAGTTTTTTAATGTAGAACAACGAAGTCAAAAAGTATCGAGAACTCCTGTACTGAAAAGAAATACTTCTCGATACGCTTCGCACTCAAAGTGACGTGAATTGTGTTGAAAAGATATTCTTGTATTTAGTTCTCCGTCTGTTCGAGTATTTTTAATGAAATGCGAACAGCAATTTCATGAAAAATGTATCGAGAACTCCTGTACTTAAAAGAAATTCTTCTCAAAAATTACTCGAACTAACAAAAAAGCGCATCAAAAACTAATTACACTCAATGGATTACTTCACTTGTTTTCCCTTTATAAAAACATGTTTAGGCAGTACAGAAGGAACTTCATCAATATTCATTGTCATAATATCTTTAGAAAAAACAGTAAAATCGGCCCATTTACCCACTTCAAGACTTCCTTTTTCATTTTCTTCAAAATTAGAGTAAGCAGCCCAAATAGTCATCCCTTTTAAAGTTTCTTCACGAGTTAAAGCATTCTCCATTTGAAAACCATTTTCAGGATAATTCTTCAAATCTTTTCGTGCTACAGCAGCATAAAAAGTCAACATAGGATTTACTTCTTCAATTGGAAAATCAGTTCCTAAAGCTACTAGACCTGCTTTTTCTAGCATTTTTTTATAGGCATAGGAGTATTTAATTCGTTCTGAACCTACTCTATCTTCAGCCCAATACATGTCGGAAGTAGCATGTGTAGGTTGCACAGATGGAATAATACCTAATCTAAAATAATCAAAATCTTGTTCTTGCATAATTTGTGCATGTTCAATTTTCCATCTTCTATTAGGTTTATCTTTTAAAACATCTTTGTATATTTTTAATAAAACAGTATTTGTAGAATCTCCTATTGCGTGTGTATTCATTTGATAATCAGAATCAGCAATTTGTTTTGCAATACTTTTTATTTCATTTATTGGAGATAATAACGCCCCAAATTGTTTTGGTTTATCTGAATAAGCACGATGCAAACAAGCACCACGAGATCCTAAAGCACCATCTCCCATGAACTTAAAAGAACGAACATTTAATTTATCTGTTTTATAAATTCCTAATCTTGTATAATAATCAACATTCTCTTTTGAAGCCATAACCATTGCATAAACATTAGTATCGAGTATGTTTTTTTGCTGCAACTCATCTATTAATTCAATAATATTTCGTTCTAAACCAGCTTCATTAACGGTTGTTATACCATAGTTGAACATTTCGCTTTGAGCATCTTTCAAAGCGGTTGTTTTAACATTCAAACTTGGCTCTGGAATAATGGCATTGATTAGTTCCATTGCATTATCAACCAAAATTCCTGTTGTTTTTCCGTCTTTAACTTCTATTTGTCCACCTTCTATTTTTGTAAAAGCCGTAATTCCTGCAAGTTCTAATGCTCTTCCATTTACTAGCATTGCATGCCCATCTATTCTTGTTAACACAACTGGAATATTTGGAAACAGAGCATCTAATTGCGCTCTTGATGGAAATTCTTTATTCTCCCAATCGTTTTGATCCCAACCTCTTCCTTCTATAAAATTAGTATTCTTTTTATTTTGAAATGCAACTACTCGAGAAACTACATCATCATAACTTTTAGTCTCTTTTAAATTTACTTTTTGCATAGTCATTCCTAAACCATACAAATGAGCATGAGCATCATAAAACCCCGGATATATAAATTGATTTTGAACATTAATATTCTTTTTAGCCTGAAACTGTTTTGTAATTGCTTTAGTAGTACCTACTGCAACTATTTTCCCTTTGTTAACAGCAATTGCTTCTGCTATATCAAATGAATCATTAACAGTATAAATAGTAGCATTAGTAAGTATCAAATCTATTTTTTCTCTTTTTTGACCAAATAAAAACAAGCTATTTAATAAAAAAAGAAAAACAACCTTTGAAGTATTCATATGTATTAATTTAATACACAAATGTAAAGAATAACCCATTGGATGTAATTAGTTTTTGATGATTTTTTTTCGTCAATTCGGGCATTTTTAATGAAATGAGAACAGCGATTTCATTAAAAAAGTATCGAAAATAATTCTTACAATAGAAACTTCTCAATACGATTCACACTCAAACTAACGTTTTAAACAATTTCGCCCAAAAGATAAAGAATATCCTTATTTTATCCTGATTCTTATTTTATTTAAGGTACCTTTACTAAAAACTTAGAAATTATGGCAAAAAGTCAAGATGCAAAGAAAACAGCTAAAAAAGAGCCTTTAAAAACTCCTAAAGAGAAGAAAGCTGAAAAACGAGACAAGAAAAACACTCCTAAAAGAGACATTTAATATTCAAACACGAAGTAATTCGTGTTTTTTTATATAAACAGCTATTTTATTTAAGTACTGCAATAAAATAAAAAGCACAATATAAGTCCTTGTAATCATAATTTTCATCCTTCAAAAAAAGAGAAACAAGCACATTCTATCTTTAAAATAAGGCAATAACACACTTTAATGTATTGTTAACAAATTTGAGTTGAAAAAACGATAAATAATTGTATTTTTACCACTCAAAAATTTTTAATAGTCAAATGGGTAAAATCATAGCAATTGCCAATCAAAAAGGTGGTGTAGGAAAAACAACAACTTCTGTTAATCTTGCTGCATCATTAGGTGTTTTAGAAAAAAAGGTACTTTTAATAGATGCCGATCCGCAAGCTAACGCTAGTTCTGGATTAGGAATTGACATAGAAACTGTAGAAATAGGAACTTACCAAATTTTAGAACACAGTAACACTCCTGATGAAGCTACAATGACATGTACAGCTCCAAATGTTTGGGTAATTCCTGCACATATTGACTTAGTTGCTATTGAAATTGAATTAGTAGACAAAGAAAATCGTGAATACATGCTTAAACAAGCATTAGAATCTGTAAAAGACAAATACGATTACATTCTAATTGATTGTGCTCCATCATTAGGATTGCTTACGCTAAATGCCTTAACAGCAGCCGATAGCGTTGTTATTCCTATTCAATGTGAATATTTTGCATTGGAAGGACTAGGAAAGCTATTGAATACTATAAAAAGTGTACAAAAAATCCACAATCCTGAATTAGATATTGAAGGCCTATTATTAACCATGTATGATTCTCGTTTACGTTTATCAAATCAGGTAGTTGAAGAAGTTCAAAAACATTTTAATGATATGGTTTTTGAAACTGTTATTCAACGTAATATTAAGTTGAGTGAAGCACCTAGTTTTGGTGAAAGCATTATTAATTATGATGCCACTAGTAAAGGTGCAACAAATTATCTAAATTTAGCGGAAGAAATTATCAAGAAAAACAAGTAGAAAATGGCGAAAGCAGTGAAAAAACAAGCATTAGGAAGAGGATTATCAGCTTTATTAAAAGACCCATCAAACGATATTAAATCGGTTGAAGACAAAGGGGCAGATAAAGTGGTAGGAAACATCATTGAGCTTGAATTAGATGCAATTGAGATAAATCCGTTTCAACCTAGAAGTAATTTCAACGAAGAAACACTAAAAGAACTAGCTATTTCTATTAAAGAATTAGGTGTAATTCAACCTATTACTGTTAGAAAACTAGAATTCAACAAATACCAATTAATTTCTGGAGAGCGAAGACTCCGTGCTTCTAAATTAGCTGGATTAGAAGTTATTCCTGCTTATATAAGAATTGCTAATGATAATGAATCATTAGTAATGGCTTTAGTAGAAAACATTCAACGTCACGATTTAGATCCTATTGAAATTTCACTCTCTTATCAACGTTTAATTGATGAAATTAACCTTACTCAGGAAGAGTTAAGTGAGCGTGTGGGTAAAAAACGTTCTACTATTACTAACTATTTACGTCTTTTAAAACTAGATCCTATTATTCAAACAGGAATACGTGATGGATTTATTTCTATGGGACATGGTAGAGCTTTAATTTCAGTAGAAGACGAAAACATACAATCTGATATTTATCAAAAAGTCGTATCACAAAATCTTTCTGTAAGAGAAACCGAAGCGCTTGTTAAAAAATATCAAGAGAGTCTAAAACCAACTACTGCAAAAACGAAAACATCTAGCTTTGACATCGACGAAGGAGAGAAAAAAGTATTCACAAACTTTTTTGGAACAAAAGTAGATGTAAAAGTAGCCATAAATGGAAAAGGAAAAATTACAATTCCTTTTCACTCTGAAGAAGATTTTAATCGAATTTTGAAATTGATTAACAATTAGTGAAAAAGATTCTAACCATACTTTTTTTTAGCTTATTTTTAAGCTTTAACGCTACTGCTCAGGAAGAAATTTCATTAGTTGCAAAAGATTCTATATCAACTACAATAAACCCATTATCTCCAGCTAAAGCTGCCTTTTATTCGGCAGTTTTACCTGGTTTAGGGCAAGCCTATAATAAAAAATACTGGAAAATACCTCTGGTTTATGCTGGTTTAGGTGCTGGAATTTATTTTTACACTTGGAACAACAAAAAATACCACGAATTTCGTGATGAATACAAAAAAAGATTAGATGGAACATCTGCTATGGGTGTACATCCTATTTACGGTGGAATAGATAATGATGGTTTAATTAGAGGACAAAAGTTTCACCAACGAAATCGAGATTTATCAGCACTAATTACTGCCGGAATTTATCTCTTAAATATTATCGATGCTAATGTTGATGCACACTTATTACAATTCAATGTAAACGATAATTTATCTATTAGACCCGAATTATATCAAAATGAAATTGATTACAAATTCAAATCAGGAATTCGACTTACCTATATTTTTTAACATTTATTTAGCTAACATAATTACTTAATTCATACAAATATCAAATGAAAATTGCACTTTTAGGATACGGAAAAATGGGAAAAGTTATTGAGAAAATAGCTTTAGAGCGTGGTCATGAAATTGTATTAAAAAAAGGAAGTAACGATAGTTTTGAAGGATTACAAAATGCAGATGTTGCTATTGATTTTAGCGTTCCATCGAGCGCTGTTTTAAACATTTCAACTTGTATTGAAAATGAAATACCTATTATATCAGGAACAACTGGTTGGCTTGAAGAATATGACAAAATGGTAGCTTTATGTAATTCAAAAAATGGAAGTTTTATATATGGCTCTAACTTTAGTTTAGGTGTAAATGTGTTTTTTGAATTAAATGAGTATTTAGCTAAAATGATGGCTAATTTGAAACAATATAATGTTTCAATGGAAGAAATTCATCACACACAAAAACTAGATGCTCCTAGCGGAACTGCTATTTCTTTAGCAAATGGAATTATAAAACATACCGATTATAAAAATTGGTCATTAGAAACAACAGATGATGAAAACATTCTAATTAATGCTAAAAGAATTGAAAATATTCCAGGAACACACAGTGTTTTTTATGATAGTGAAGTAGATCAAATTGAAATAAAACATACAGCTCACACTAGAGAAGGCTTTGCATTAGGCTCTGTAGTTGCGGCCGAATGGTTATTAGGAAAAAAAGGAGTATTTACAATGAAAGATGTTTTGGGGATTTAGATAACAAGAAGAAAGAAAAGAGAATATAGATATAGTTAATAATTGATAATTGATAATGAGTGCTAATAAAGAGCATAATTACAAGAATCTTAAAATTTGGCAGTTTAGGTAATTGTGATAGCTAATAACATTTTTAATATCTTATCTGATTTTCCAAAACACGAAAGATATGATTTAAGCTCTCAAATTAGTTGTTGTTCTCTATCTATTCCTAGTAATATTGTTGAAAAATCTACTAGAATAAATAAATCTTTTAGTAATTTTATAGATTACCTTTAGGTTTTTCATTTGAATTAATAATACAATTAATAGTCGCAAAGCGCAAAAAACATATAACAGAAAAACATTTAATAAAATAAACAATAAAATTGAAGAATTTCAGAGAATAACAATATTATTTCAAAATGGACTAAATTGAGTCTATTTTCTTTACTCTGTTTTCTTTATTCTAAAAAAAACAAATATGTCAGTAACAGGTTGGTTATTATTCATCTTATTAGTACAAGTAATCCACGGATTAGGAACTTGGAAATTATATGTAAAAGCAGGTAGAAAAGCATGGGAAGCATTCATTCCAGTTTATAATTCAATTGTTTTAATGAAAATTATCAATCGCCCTACGTGGTGGACACTTTTACTTTTCATTCCTATTATCAATTTATTTTTATTTCCAATCATTTGGATTGAAACACTAAGAACATTTGGTAAAAAATCTACTTTAGACATGATCTTAGGAATTGTAACACTTGGATTTTACATCATGTATGTAAACTATACTCAAGAAGTTACTTATTTTGCCAATCGTGATTTAAAAGCACCTACAAAAGCTATGGACACAGTTGGTTCACTTGCTTTTGCAATTGTTGTAGCTACATTTGTACACACTTATTTTATTCAACCATATACTATTCCAACCTCATCATTAGAGAAATCATTATTAGTAGGAGACTTCCTTTTTGTAAGTAAATTTCATTATGGAGCAAGAACACCTATGACTACGTTTGCTGCTCCAATGGTTCATGATACTATTCCTCTTATACATACAAAATCATATACTACTTGGCCACAATTACCTTATTATAGATTACCTGGTTTTCAAAAAATAGAACGAAATGACATTGTTGTATTCAATTGGCCTACTGATACCCTATTTCACATGTACAAAGCAGCAGACAAACGCTATGACAAACCTATTGATAAAAAAACCAATTATGTAAAAAGATGTACAGCCATTGCTGGTGATACATTTGAAATTAGAGACGGAATTATTTATATTAATGGCAAAGAATCTATTATGCCTGATAGAGCAAAGCCTCAATATATGCATAAGGTATACTCTAAAAACGGTGTAGCTTCTAACCTACTTACAGAAAATGGTTCTACAGAATTTACTCGTAAATTTATTACCACTATCTACAACGAAAATCAAGCAAATGCTTTATCACCTTATGCTAGAGGATCATTCAGAAATGAAGACGGTACCATAACTATTCTTACTGATGCTAGAGGAATTCCTAACAAAGTTCTTTCAAGTTTCAGTATCTCATTAACAGAAATTAGTGACTTTGAAAGAGAAGCTAACCTAACGCTTGTAAATGCTGAAAATTTAAGAAAAAATAGTGCTATTGATTCTGTAGTGAGAATTATATTACCAAAAAAAGAACTAAACAAAGAAATTTTTCCTGGCAATACAAATTGGACTATTGATAATTTAGGACCTATTTACATTCCAGAAGCAGGAAAATCAGTAGAACTTAACAAAGAAACATTGCCTTTTTACAAAAAAATAATTAATGAATATGAAGGAAACCAATTAGTAGTTAATGGAGATGAAATTAGAATCAATGGTCAAGTTGCAACTTCATATACATTTAAACAAGATTATTACTGGATGATGGGAGACAATCGTCACAATTCACTCGATGCCAGATATTGGGGCTATGTTCCTGCTAACCACATTGTAGGAAAACCTATTTTTATTTGGATGAGTATTGATGGAATTAATGATGGAATTAAAAACTGGAGAATTCGCTGGGATAGACTGTTTACAACAGTTAGCGGAACAGGTCAACCACAATCTTATTTTAAATATTTTCTAGTTTTATTGGCCTTATATTTTGTAGGCGAATATTTTTGGAAGAAAAAGAAAAAAGCAAAAGAAAATGCTTAATCATTACTTTATTTTTCAAGAATGTATTTAGATTCAATACATTCTTGAAAAATAAAATTCTTACTAAAAGAAATAAACAATCTTAGTGTTTAAAAAAATGAATATTTTATTACATCCTACTTACTTTCCATCTATAAGTCATTATACTGCTATGTTACAGGCGGAAACAATTACTTTTGAAGTTGAAGATAATTTTCAGAAACAAACCAATCGTAATAGAATGTATATTTACAGTCCAAATGGTATTCAAATGCTAAATATTCCTGTAAAGCATAATAAAACAGCACATCAGAAATACAAAGACGTTAAAATTGAAAATGCATTTGATTGGCAAAAAAATCATTTTAAATCCCTTGAAGCAGCTTATAGAACTTCTCCTTTTTTTGAGTTTTTTGAAGATGACTTTCGTCCAATATTTGAAAAGCAACACACTTTTATGATGGATTTAAATTTTGAAATCTTTGCAGTTATTAATGACTGTTTAGGGATTACACTTCCATTTTCTAAAACGGAAGAATTTTTCCATGAGACACCTAATTTCACAGATTTTAGATCTTTAGCAAACGGAAAGAAAGACATGTTTATAAATGAAGATTATATTCAGGTATTTAACGAGAAACATAATTTTATTCCTAATTTAAGTATTCTAGATTTATTATTTAATGAAGGTAGACATGCAAAAGAATACTTATTAAGACAAACAATATAAAGTATATTATTTCTTCGATTCTTTTTCAACTATTTCTAATCGTGTAATAACTGGAAAATGGTCGCTTAGTTTTACTTGATTATTAGTTTGAAATTCTTTTACTTTAAAAATATCTTCAACAAAAACATAGTCAATTCGAGCAGGATAATATTTAAAATTATACGATTTTCCAAAACCCGATCCTGCTTCTTCAAATGCATCATTCATTTCTCCTTTTATATTTCTATATACATAAGAGAAAGCACTATTGTTTAAATCTCCACAAATAATTTTTGGATACTTACAACTATCATAATGTGCTTTAATTAACTCTGATTGTAATTGTTGTTCTTTAAAAGCCTCACTTATTCTCATGAAAATAAATTTAGATTTGTTTTCATCTAGTTTCTCATGAATATCTGTACTAATTTTTATTGATTGTAAATGCATGCTATATACTCGTATAGTGTCTTTAAACTTTACTATATCCGCAAAAATCACATTATTACTAGAGTTTGGAAAATCAATTTCACCTGTATTTATAATTTCATATTTAGAAAAAATTGCCTGACCATATTTGTTTTTATTTCCCTCTAATTCTATGTTTTTAAAAGGAAAGTTTCTCAATCTTACATTTTCATTAGGTGTATATTCTTGTAAACATAAAATGTCAGGATTATAATTCTGAATAACATCTGAAATATCACTTGGTACTTTTTTATTGGGCAACCATTCGTATTTATTAAATAAACGGACATTATAACTCATTAAAGTAAAATCGTTTGGTTCTGCTTTTTCGTTAGTTTCAGAAAAACGATATAACTTATTTATAAATGTGATACCAATTAATAATACAAATCCAGATAATAATGCTTTTCGTTTTAATTGTAAGACCCAAACAATAAAAAAAATAAAATTTACAATTAGAAAAAGAGGTAGTAAAAGCGTTAATACACTTAGAAAAGGAAATAATTTAGGAGCTAAGAAAGGTAATATATAAGCCAAAAACGTCAATATAGCTAAAACTTTATTAACGAAAAATGCAAGCCTACTTATCCACGATTCTTTTTTCAATTATTTTCCTGTTTTAAATAAAAAATCTTTTTCTTCTTTACTCAAACTATCATAACCTGATTTACTAATCCGATCTAAGATATCATCAATTTTTTTTTGATCGATATTTGTTGTCTGATTTGTAAATGTAGTGGTTTTACTTGTATTCTTGTGTACGGTTTTAAAAGGAGTTTTCTTTTTTGGTGAAATTAAATCTTCAAATGCATCTTGTAGTTTTGAAATTCCTTTTGATAAATCGGTTCCATTTTTCAACAATTTTACATATAAAAACCCAAATAATGCTCCTCCTAAATGAGCCAAATGTCCTCCAGTATTACTTATAGGAACTTGAATTAAGTCTAACAAAACAATCACAGCAGCTACTTGCCATAGTTTTACTGTTCCAATTAATGGCATTCGCAATAACATATAAGGCGCATAAGTTGCAACTGCTATTAAGATTGACATTATTGCTCCACTTGCTCCAACTAAGACAGAATATTCTCCTAGAATATAAAATGAAATTAAAAATATTAATCCTGAGAAAATACCTCCTAAAATATAAAGTCCTAATAATTGTCTTCCTGTAAAATAGTTTATAAATAATCTACCCGAAAAATGTAAAACCATTAGATTGAAAAACAAGTGCAAAAAACCAGCATGAAGAAACATGTAACTTATTAATGTCCATGGTCTAAATATTAACTGATTATTATCAGAAAACAAGCCTAACCATATAGGGTAATTAAACGATTTGGTTTTAAATGAGAAAAAGAAAATAATTGACAGCACAAAGATTCCTATATTCCAAAAAATTAATCTTTGAACTATACCTCCTGTTTTATATTGCTGTTTTATATCTTCTATAATATTCATAAATCTATTTATTAGATTATTTTGTTATCTGTCCCAACGATTTTTATTAAACTGATTCTTTTTCCAATACCACATCATAATAAATCCTACTAATGCTCCTCCTAAATGAGCAAAGTGAGCTACTCCTGTTCCTCCACTACCAAATAATGAACTTCCTTGTAATCCTAAATATAAATCTATTGTTAACAATCCTGGAACAAAATATTTTGCTTTAATTGGCACAGGAATAAACATCAATGCTAATTCTGCATTAGGAAACATAAAAGCAAAAGCTACTAATAAACCATAAATTGCTCCTGAAGCACCTACTGCTGGAGCTATAAATGAAGAAGCCATTCCATCTAAACTACTCTG
Source organism: Flavobacterium sp. 316 (assembly GCF_000967805.1). Taxonomy (NCBI): domain Bacteria; kingdom Pseudomonadati; phylum Bacteroidota; class Flavobacteriia; order Flavobacteriales; family Flavobacteriaceae; genus Flavobacterium; species Flavobacterium sp. 316. Next base: position 258,589 of record NZ_JYGZ01000002.1, on the reverse strand, counting down.
TGAAAGATATTCAGTCCAGTTTGTGCTATACTTTCCTTGGTTTAATATTTCAAAAATAACCTCTTTATCTACTCCATTTTCTAACAATACATTTAGTCCATTATGAAATTGATAATAATTTACTCCTGTGTGAAGTAAAGCTGCTCCAATTCCACATGAAAAGTAAAAAAATAGAAATTTATTACTTCCCCACATTTGCTCTAAAGCACTTCCAAAAGAAACCAAAGCAAACATATTAAAGAAAATATGCATTGGACCTCCATGCATAAACATGTGTGTAATAGGTTGCCAAAATTGGAACTTATCACTTTCAAAGTAATGTAATGCTAATAAATCAATAGAATTAGGTAATATATAACTCCCTATAAAAAATATAATATTGATGATAAGCAAATGCTTTACCATATCTGTCATTCTAATCATAATGCAAACTTTTTATCTAAATCTTCTACACTTATAGTAATGAAGATCGGTTTATTAAATGGAGAAACGTTTGGGTCTTTACAAGCAAATAAGCCATTAACCAAGTTCTCTTGTTCTATTTCTGCTAAATATGTTCCTGTTTTTACGGCAAGACTTTTTGCCATTGTCTTTGCAATTCCATCATTTAAAGAGAAAGTACTTTCAGGAATATTATGTTGCAATCCATTTATTAGTTCTTCTAGCAAAATACTTACTTCACTCTCTTGAATGGAAACAGGAATTCCTCCTATTTGAATACTATCTTCTTTAATATTGTCAAATATAAATCCTGTATTTTCTAATGAAGGTTGTAGTTCTTTGATAAACTGAATTTCTTCTCTAGAAAAATACAATTCTAATGGAAATAATAATTGCTGACTTGAAGCATGTTTAACTGTAATATTTGTCAAATATTGTTCGTATAAAATACGTTGATGTGCTTTATTTTGATCAATAACAAGCATTCCTGATTTTATGGAACTAACGATATACTTTTTGTGTATTTGGTAGGTTCTTGAAGTTGTATTTTCAACTTCCATATTATCAAAAAAAGAACCTGTTAACTCTTCACTTTCAAATGAAATGCTTTCTACTTCTGCAGTATCCTTTCTTAAATCTACATATAAACTTTCCCAAGAATTTGCAGTTTCTCTCTTCGTATAATTTCCACTTGAAGCGTATGAATTATTATTATTTCTTACTGGTTTATTTTCTATAAAAGGATTAAAATTTGCATCAACCTGAATAGTAGGAGAATCACTATCTTTATTCTTATACTCATAAGGAGTATCTAAATTAGGATCGCGTTCAAAATCTAAAACAGGAGCCACATTAAACTGTCCTAAGCTATGTTTTATAGCAGAACGTAAAATCGCATATAAAGCTTGTTCGTCGTCAAATTTAATCTCTGTTTTAGTAGGATGAATATTGATATCTATGGTATTTGGAGGGACTTGTAAATACAAAAAATAGCTCGGTTGATTTCCTTCTTTTAATAATCCATCATAGGCATTCATAATTGCATGGTGTAAATAACCACTTTTTATAAATCTATCATTCACAAAAAAGAATTGTTCTCCTCTACTCTTTTTAGCATATTCAGGCTTACCAACAAAACCACTTATCTTTACAATTTCTGTATCTTCTGTTACTGGAACTAATTTTTCATTTGTTTTACCTCCTAAAAGATTCACAATACGCTGTCTGTAATTTGAAGCAGGTAAATTAAACATTTCACTTCCATTATGGATCAATGTGAAATAAATATTTGGATGAGCTAATGCAACACGTTGAAATTCATCAACAATATGACGCATTTCAACTGTTTCAGATTTTAAGAAATTTCTTCGAGCTGGAATATTAAAAAATAAATTTTTTACTAAAAATGAGGTTCCTTTTGGTAGAACTGCAACATCTTGTGATATAAATTTACTTCCTTCTATAACAATGTGATGTCCTAATTCTTCCTGATCCTGTTTTGTTTTTAACTCCACATGAGCAATTGCCGCAATAGAAGCTAATGCTTCACCGCGAAATCCTTTTGTACTTAAATCGAATAAATCTTCTGCTAAACGAATCTTTGATGTAGCATGGCGTTCAAAACACAAACGAGCGTCTGTAACACTCATTCCTACTCCATTATCAATAACTTGAATTAATGTTTTTCCTGCGTCTTTAACAATTAACTTAACATCATTTGCTTTTGCATCGATAGCATTTTCAAGTAATTCTTTTACAACAGAAGCTGGTCTTTGAACAACCTCACCTGCTGCAATCTGATTCGCAACATGATCAGGTAATAATTGAATTATACTGGACATTTATTTTCTTTTAAAGACCGATAAGTCAAAGTCAATTATAAATAAAAAAATAAGTATCAAAATACTTATTATAATCAAAATTCTCCTATTCGCTTCTTTGTTTTGATTATGTTTAAAATCATTTAAAGCTTTCATAAATTTTGCTTTCAACCCTCTATCTGAACCTATGGTTACTCGATATTCGTCAAATTTATGTTTAATTTCAAAAGGATTTCCTTCTCCTTTATCATCAAAATATCTTGGTTGATAACTAAATTTTTTATTTTTTCTTTTCCCCAAAAGTCCCATTTTACTTTTATTTTAATTATTCAACATAGGAATCTAACACATATATACCTATCAATAATAATACCAGTAATAGTATTAATACACTTATTGGCAGAACTGTTTTTGTTTTTTTATTTTGCCCATGCACACCTTTCCATTTTGAAATAAAATCTTCCTCTGACAAAGAATCATCATTGGTCTCTCTATTATTTTCTTTTGAAAATCGAGGCTTATAATTAAAGGTTCTATTTTTTGATTTATACAACAAAACTTAGGTGCTTTTTTATAGAATCAAAAATACTTAAAAATAAATAGAATTAGAAATACAAATTGCCAAATTTTGTTAATTAGAGAAACTTACAAGTCTTAAAAACCAATATGAGTTTTTGATTATTATAAAACTATCAATTTAGGCTAAATCCTATCTGGATTTTGTGATAAAAAGTAATATTTTTTTATTAAAAACTTACCTGAGACAACTATTTCTTTGAAATAATTAAACTCAGGCTTTTAGTTTTTTTTATTTATTTAAGGCTACCATTTTTATTGCTGCAATAGCAGCTTCTGTTCCTTTATTACCATGCTTTCCTCCACTTCTATCAATAGACTGTTGCATTGTATTATCTGTTAAAAGGCAAAAAATAGTAGGTACATCATACTTTAAATTTAAATCTTTCACTCCTTGAGTTACTCCATCACATACAAATTCGAAATGCATCGTTTCACCTTTAATAACACAGCCTATTGCAATAACACAATCTACATTTTGTGTTTCAATCATCTTTTTTGAACCAAATATTAGTTCAAAACTTCCTGGCACATCCCAACGGACAATGTTTTCTGGTAAAGCACCACAATCTATTAAAGCTGCTTTTGCACCTTCAAACAAACCATTCGTAATTGCGTCATTCCATTCTGAAACAACAATCCCAAATCGAAAATCTTTCGCATTTGGGATTGTGTTTTTATCGTATTGTGATAAATTTTTATTTTCTGTAGCCATAATAAGCTTTATTCTGTCATCGTAATTAAAGCATCTATATTTTGAGCTTCTCTTGACGTTTCATAATTCTCTTTAATTTTTTTGAATAAAGCATTTGCTTCTCCTTTTTTATTATTTAAATAACATAGTTGAGCTGCTTTCATTAAAAATCTTGGAGTAGTATAATCATTTTCGTTAGATTCTGCTGCTTTCTTATAACTATCAATTGCTGCATCAACTTTATTTAGTTCTGAATACGCATCACCTAAAGCTCCTAAAGCTTCTGCTTTTGTTATTGCATCATTTGCTTTATAAGCTGTAAGGTATTTTTCAGCATTTTTAAAATCTTTAGTATGTAAATAAGCCATACCCGCATAATAGTTTGCTACATTTCCAGACTTTGTACCTGAATATTCTTCTGCAACACCTATTAATCCTAATTTACCTTCACCACCTTTAAGTGCTAAATTAAATAATGAATCTGGGTTTTGAGCATTAGCTAAAGCATCATTAAAATAAACTTGAGCTTGGTAAATGTCATTCAACGCTTTATCTTCTTTAGGCTCTACTACAAATTTATTAAATAATAAATACCCAATTGTTGCTAAAGCGATAGCACCTACAACTCCTAAAATTAACTTTTGGTTTTTAGCTACCCATTCTTCTGTTCTTGAAGCTGTCTCGTCAAGTGTATTAAATACTTCTTCCGTTGTACTTTCACCAGATTCTAATACTTCTTCAAATTCATTTTCGTTATCTAAAACATCTTTTGGTTTTGGTGCTTTATAACCTCTTTTGTTATATGTTGCCATTTATAATAAGTTTATTAAAGTTGCAAAAATATAATTTTTATTGAAACAGACACAAAAAATATTTTAAAATATTATTATATTAAGCTATACTCACATTATTAAGCTATGAATAAATTAAAAGTGCTTTTTTAATTGTTTTATATAATTTCATAGTATTTTTGCTGTAATTTCATATACTAATAAGATTTATTGCATAGTGTTTTTACAACATCTCACCTTACTTAACTATAAGAACATCTCCACACAATCTTTTGATTTTGATAGTAAAATCAATTGTTTTGTTGGAAAAAACGGAATAGGAAAAACTAATATTTTAGATGCTATTTACCATTTAGCTTATGGGAAAAGTTATTTTAACCCATTAGCTTCTCAAAATATAAAACATGATGAGGATTTTTTCTTAATTGATGCCATTTTTAACAAAAACGAACAAGAAGAAAAAATTTCGTGTAGTTTAAAAAGAGGTCAGAAAAAAATAATAAAACGAAACAATAAAATATACGAAAAACTTTCAGAACATATTGGCTTTGTCCCTTTAGTTATTATTTCACCTTCTGATACAGACTTAATAGTCGAAGGAAGTGAAACCAGACGAAAATTTATTGACAGCGTTATTTCTACATTAGATAACAAATATTTAAATGAATTAATACAATATCAAAAATTAATAGCACAACGAAATGCTCTTTTAAAATACTTTGCATTAAATCAAGTATTTGACAAAGATAATTTAGCGATCTATGATGACCAACTTGAACCTTTAGGTAAAATAATTTTTGAGAAAAGAAAACACTTTTTAGATCAATTCATCCCTATTTTTCAAAAATACTACACTATAATTTCTAGTGAAGCAGAAACAGTACAATTAATTTATCAAAGTCAGCTTTTTATGTCTGATTTAACTACATTGTTTAAGCAAAACTTAAATAAAGACAGAGCCCTACAATATACTAGTACCGGCATTCATAAAGATGACCTTTCTTTTGAAATTGATAATTTCCCAATTAAAAAATTCGGATCACAAGGACAACAAAAATCATTTTTAATTGCTTTAAAATTAGCTCAATTTGAATTTATAAAAGAACAAAGCGGTGAACTACCTATTCTTTTATTTGATGATATTTTTGACAAATTAGACGAATCTCGTGTTTCAAAAATTGTAACTATGGTAAACGATGCTGTTTTTGGACAAATTTTCATTTCTGATACCCATGCTGAAAGAACAGAAAACATTATTAAAAACACACATCAATCTTACACTATTTACAACTTATAATTTATAGAATTAATCTTATTTTTGCATCATTAAATTTTATTTCAAAATGAACATTCAATCTAATTTTTCTTTAAAAAAACATAATACTTTTGGAATTAATGCTTTAGCAAAACAGTTTATCGCAATTCATACAATAGAAGAATTAGCAATATTATTAAAAAATGAGAAAGATATTTTCATTCTTGGTGGTGGAAGCAATATGTTACTTACTAAAGATATTAATAAATTAGTTGTTCATATTGATTTAAAAGGAATAGAAGTCATAGATAAAAATGAAGAATATACATATATAAAAGCAAATGCTGGTGAGAACTGGCACGAATTTGTACTTTATTGTATTAAAAATAATTATGGTGGAATTGAAAATTTATCTTTAATTCCAGGCAACGTAGGAACAACTCCTATTCAGAACATAGGTGCTTATGGTGTAGAAATTAAAGATGTTTTTTTTAGCTGTGAAGCAATGGAAATTGAAACACAAAAGCTAATCATCTTTGATAAAGACTCTTGTCAATTTGGATACAGAGAAAGCATTTTCAAAAACGAGCTAAAAAATCAATATATTATTACTTCCGTTACATTTAAGCTAACTAATAAAAATCACAAATTAAACACTTCTTATGGTGCTATTGAGACAGAATTAGCAAATCAAAACATCACTACTCCAACCATAAAAGATGTTAGCAATGCTGTAATTTCTATTAGAAAAAGCAAATTACCTGATCCAAAAGAATTAGGCAATAGCGGTAGCTTTTTTAAAAACCCTATTATTTCAAAAGAAAAATATTCAAAAATTGCACTACTTTTCCCAGACATGCCACATTATAACATTTCTGATTCTGAAGTAAAAGTACCTGCTGGTTGGTTAATTGAACAAGCTGGTTTCAAAGGAAAACGCTTTGGTGATGCTGGAATTCACAAAAACCAAGCACTTGTATTAGTTAACTACGGAAATGCCACTGGAAGCGAAATTCTTTCTGTTTCTAAAGACATTCAAAACACTATTTTAAACAAATTTGGTATCTTAATAGAAGCAGAAGTAAACATTATTTAATAATAAAAATCAATAATAATACTAATTGTTTTGTAAATTTGCAGTCTAATATTAAGCATTATGAAACTAATTCTACTTACTATAGGTCTTCTAGCAATTGCCATTATTGGCATTTCAATAAAGATTTGGGCAAAAAAAGATGGTAAATTCGCTGGAACTTGTGCTAGCCAAAGTCCATTCCTAAATCCAGATGGAGAAAACTGTAGCTTTTGTGGAAAAACTCCAGAAGAAATGAAAAACTGTGAAGAAAGTTCACACTCTTAATTTTTTACTTTCTCTATATGTTTTTACAAATTTTATTGATTTTACTAGCATTTTTTGTTGGTATTCAATTCCTATACTATGTATTTATTTTAGGACGATTTTCTTTTTCTAAAAAAACAACTACTACAGCTAAAAAAATCCCTATTTCAGTAATTGTTTGCGCTAAAAATGAAGCTGAAAATATCAAAAAATATTTTCCTCTTTTAATTTCACAGAATCATCCAGATTATGAAATTATATTAATTGATGATGCATCTAGTGATGAAACACTTGATTTATTTGAAAAATACGAACAACAATATTCAAATATAAAACTAGTCAAAGTTCAAAACAATGAAACTTTTTGGGGAAATAAAAAATATGCACTTACATTAGGAATAAAAGTTGCTAAAAACGAACATCTTCTTTTTATTGATGCAGATTGTTATCCTAATTCAAAAAACTGGATAACACAAATGGCTAGCCAGTTTACATCAAAAAAAGCAATAGTATTAGGATATGGTGGTTATGAAAAAATCAAAAACTCCTTCCTAAATAAAGTCATTCGTTTTGAAACACTTGTTACAGCTACTCAATACTTCGGATGGGCAAAAACAGGCAATCCATACATGGGCGTTGGTCGAAATCTTGCATATACTAAAAAAACTTTTTTTGATGCAGGTGGTTTTATAGAACACATGAAAATTAGGTCTGGTGATGATGATTTATTTATAAATCAAGTAGGTACAAAATCAAATACTACTATTTGTTTTACACCTGAAAGCTTCACATATTCTGAACCTAAAAAAACATTTAATGAATGGTTTAATCAAAAAAGGAGACATGTATCAACCGCAAAACTATACAAACCTTTTGATCGCTTACAACTAGGCTTATTTTACATTTCTCAATTAGCATTCATTTTACTTTCAATTATATTGTTAGCCTTTCAACATCAATGGATCATTGTAACATCAATTATAGTATTTCGCTATTTATTTACATGGATAAGTCTTGGTTATGCAGCCGGAAAACTAAAAGAAAAAGATGTAATGTATTGGTATCCAATTATAGAATTTTTCCTTATCTTCACACAACTAAATGTTTTCTTTACTAACATTTTCTCAAAACCCGTACATTGGAAATAAATTCTGAAATTATTCAAAAAAATATAGACAAAGCAAAAACTGGAGACCAAGTTGCCTTCACATTCTTATTAGATTTTTTCTGGAATGAAGTTTATGGCTTTATGCTAAAAAGAACTGAAAACGAAATCGACACAGAAGACATTACAATTGAAACTTTTGCAAAAGCTTTTGATAAAATCACTAATTACAATCCAGAATTCGGGTTTAATACTTGGTTAATTGCAATAGCAAAAAATGTTCATATTGATATGCTACGCAAAAAGAAATCTTCATTATTTATAGATATTACAGATGAAGAAAATGATCATGCATTTAATGTTGTTGACGAAACACCTTCTATAGAAGATGAAATTATTACTGAACAAAATCTTTCGCAACTATTAAATTACATTAAAACATTAAAACCCGCATATCAAGAAGTTATTCAACTACGTTATTTCCAAGAAATGACCTATCAAGATATGGCTGAGCAACTTGATGAGCCTTTAAATAATATTAAGATAAAGCTACTTCGTGCTAAAAAATTATTAGCTGAAACTATTTCTAAAAAAAAGAATAAAAAATTGAAGTAAACGCACTTAATATTGTTTCAAATTTCACAACATGACAAACAAATCTTAAAACTTACTAATTCTTCTTTTGTTTTATCAAATCTCACTATCTTTGTGATTCAAAATTATTTTTATGAATACTGTTACTGAGAATGTTTTTCCTCCAAGAGAACCAAAACCAAAGTGGCTGAGAGTAAAGTTACCTACAGGAAAAAATTATACAGAATTAAGAGGATTAGTTGACAAATACAAATTAAATACAATTTGTGCTTCTGGTAGTTGCCCAAATATGGGAGAATGTTGGGGAGAAGGAACCGCTACTTTTATGATATTAGGAAATATCTGTACTCGTTCATGCGGATTTTGTGGTGTAAAAACAGGTCGACCAGAAACGGTTGATTGGGACGAACCTGAAAAAGTGGCACGCTCTATAAAGTTAATGAACATTAAACATGCCGTTATTACAAGTGTAGACAGAGATGATTTAAAAGATATGGGATCTATTATTTGGGCTGAAACAGTTAAAGCTATTCGAAGAATGAACCCAAACACTACTTTAGAAACTCTAATTCCTGATTTCCAGGGAAACACTAGAAATTTAGATCGTATTATTGAAGTAGCTCCAGAAGTAGTCTCTCATAATATGGAAACTGTAAAACAACTAACAAGAGAAGTAAGAATACAAGCTAAATATGAAAAAAGTTTAGAAGTTTTACGTTATTTAAAAGAACAAGGCATTAAAAGAACTAAATCTGGTATTATGTTAGGTTTAGGAGAAAAAGAAGAAGAAGTAATTCAAACTCTACACGATTTAAGAGCTGCAAATGTTGATATTGTAACAATAGGTCAATATTTACAACCTAGTAAAAAACATTTGCCTGTAAAAGAATACATTACTCCTGATCAGTTTGAAAAATATGAAAAAATAGGTAAAGAATTAGGATTTAGACATGTTGAAAGTGGGGCTTTAGTGCGCTCTTCTTACCATGCTGAAAAACATATTCATTAAAAACCATATAAAGTTAGCAGTTATTAACTAGAAACTATTACTTTATTAAAACCAAAAACTCCATAACTATTAATTTATGGAGTTTTTTATTATCTATACTTTATCGTTTTTAACAACAACCAAAACTTCTTCATTGAATTATATTTCAAATAATCATTATTCTTTTTCAAATAATCACATAACTTAAATAAATCTTAAAATTTAATAATACAATCAAATTATATTCCTTATCTATCTATCAAAAATAATAAATTCCTTACTTTTATACTCTAATTTTTCTTTAAAAAAATGACAAGAATTGCTATTAATGGTTTTGGAAGAATTGGTAGAAATTTATTTCGCCTTTTGCTTAACCATCCTTCAATTGAAGTTATTGCAATAAACGATATTGCAGACAACAAAACGATGAGTCATCTAATAAAATATGACAGTATTCATGGTGTGTTACAATCAAAAACAAGTTATAATGATACTTCTATTATAATAGATGATAAAGAATATTTATTCTATCACGAAAAAGATATTAAAAATTTAGATTGGAAATCCTTAAATATAGACATTGTAATTGAAGCTACAGGAAAATTCAAAACTTGGGACACTTTAAATCAACATATTTCATCTGGAGCAAAAAAAGTAATTCTATCTGTTCCTCCTGAAGATGATAAAATAAAAACAGTGGTTTTAGGAGTAAATGAAAGCATTTTAGACGGTTCTGAAGTTATCATTTCAAATGCAAGTTGCACAACAAACAATGCAGCACCTATGATAAAAGTAATTCAAGAACTATGCGAAATTGAACAAGCTTATATTACAACTGTACACTCTTACACCACCGATCAAAGTTTACACGATCAACCTCATAAAGATTTAAGAAGAGCTAGAGGTGCTTCTCAGTCTATTGTTCCTACAACAACTGGTGCAGCAAAAGCATTATCTAAAATTTTTCCAGAACTAGAAGGTAAAATTGGAGGATGTGGTATTCGTGTTCCTGTTCCTGATGGTTCATTAACTGATATCACTTTTAATGTAAAAAGAAAAGTAAGTATTGAAGAAATAAACAATGCTTTTAAACAAGCCTCAATTACAAATTTAAAAGGAATATTAGACTATACAGAAGATCCAATTGTTTCAGTAGATATAATAGGAAACAGAAATTCTTGTCTTTTCGACGCACAATTAACATCTGTAATAGACAAAATGATAAAAGTTGTAGGTTGGTATGATAATGAAATCGGATATTCATCACGATTAATAGACTTGATTCTCTTTGTATCCAAAAAATAATCTTATAATTAAAATACGTAAAATCAATTAACTATAATTAAAATATAACATTAGAAAAAAATATATATTTTTGTTAACAATCGCTAAATCTCAAAATCAATTTCATTTATAATGAGAAACTTATTACTTGTTTTTTTATTTTTCTGCTCAATAAGTTACTCTCAGTCACTTTTAAAATTGACTACTGAAATAAATGATAGTATTGATTATTATTTAGAAGTTGCATCATTCAACAAAGAAGATAAACGCTATTTTAACAAAGCCATAATTTATATTGACAAAGCCATAGATTATGCCAAGAAACATGGAGAATATTCTAAACTTCCAGACTGTTATTTAGTTTTAGGTGGAGTTTATTATGATTTAGGAAAACCTGATACTGCAATTGAAAACTTCATAAGAAGTATTAATCTATATAAAAAAAATGTTCCTAGTGCAAACTTAGCTTTAGCTTATTATAGTTTAGGAAAATGTTACTTAGAAAAGAACAAAATAGATCTTGCTGAAATCTATTTTAATAAATCTTCTGAAATCTACGGGGCATTAAATTTTTCAGACGCAATTGAATTAATCAACATTCAAAAAGGAATTATCCAGAAAAACAAAGAAAAATATGACGAAGCTATTTCTATTTTTAGCTCTGTAATTAGCTCCATTTCTAATGAATCTTTTTTTGACACAAAAGTAGAAGCTTATTATCAAATAGGTGAAATTGAAAACCTAAAAAACAACACTAATAATGCAATTGATTTTTTCGAAAATGCATTAATTATGAATTATAATCATTCTAAAAATATTCAACTCCAAAAGAAAATTCTTAGACAATTAAGTAATACCTATAAAAAAAACAATCAACTTGATAAATCTCAAATTTATTTAGAAAGATATGTTTCTATTGCAGATTCTTTAGATAACTTTTACAATCATTCATTATCTGAAAACACATTTGATAGAATTCAGTTTGACAAACAATTAAAAACAATTGAGCAATTAGACAAAGAGAAAAAAAGTCAACAAAAAACGCTTCGTTTTTCAAAACTAATAAGTATTTTAAGTATCGCATTAATTTCTATTTTATCGCTACTTAGTTTGTCTTTATACAAAAACAATAAAATTAGAATTAGCACAAATAAATTATTAAAAGAAAAAAACAAAGAATTAACCATAGAAAAAGAAAGAGCTGAAAGAGCAAGTAAAGCTAGAGCTGAGTTCTTAGCAACCGTAAGTCATGAACTTAGAACACCTTTAAACGCTATAAATGGCATTGCATATATTCTGCTTAATGAAAAACCAAAAGCAACTCAACTAAATTATTTAAAATCATTAGAATTTTCAGGAAAATATTTACTTACATTTATTAATGATATTCTTGAAATTAACAGACTTGAATCTGACAAAGTATTAGTTGAAAAAATAAATTTTAATTTAATTGATTTAGTCGAAAATATTAAAACCTCTTTTAATGAATTTATTATTGAAAATAATATTAATTTCCACCTTAAGATAGACAAAGATATCCCTCCTTACACTATTGGTGATCCTACAAAAATTTCACAGATTTTAATTAACTTAGTTAACAATGCTATTAAGTTTAGTAAGAATGGAGATGTTTGGTTAACCATTCAAAAAATAAAAGAATCTAAAAATCAAATCGTACTTTCTTTTGAAATAAAAGATAATGGAATTGGTATTCCAAAAGATAAACAAAAAAGTATTTTTGACAGCTTTAGTCAAGGATCTGTAGAAATTAATCGCACTTATGGTGGAACTGGCTTAGGATTATCCATTGTAAAGAAAATTTTAGAAATTTTAGGTAGCGATATTATACTTGAAAGTGATGTTAACAAAGGAACTAGCTTACAATTTAATTTAACTTTTGACAAGGGTGAAATCATTGAAAAGAAAGAAGCGTTACAAGAAAGTGAAAATTTACCCACAAAAAAAACTATAAAAATTTTATTAGTTGAAGACAACAAAATAAATCAAATGATAACCAAAAAAATGCTAGAACAAAAAGGTATATTTTCAGTTATCATTGATAATGGAGAAGAAGCTATTGAACATTTAAAAACAAACACTTATGATTTGGTTTTAATGGATGTTCACTTACCTGGCATAAATGGAACAGAAGCTACCTCTGAAATTAGAAGTTTTGACACTACTACACCCATAATTGCCCTCACAGCAATATCATTAAATGAGAATAGGGAAATGCTGCTTTCTTACGGCATGAATGAAGTAATCACAAAACCATTTGTTCCTGAAGAATTTTACACTATTCTATTTAACTTTTTATCTAATACTGAAGAATAAAATTTTTAATTAGGCTTCTCACATGTGGTTCTGCTTTTTTTGCAGCTTCTAAAACCTCTTCATGATTTACTTCTTCAATACTTTCCTCATTACCCATATCTGTAATTACAGAAATTCCTAAACAATCCATGTTCATATGCTTTGCTACAATAACCTCTGGAACAGTAGACATTCCTACGCAATCAGCTCCAATATTTTTAACCATCTTATATTCAGCTAATGTTTCAAATGTAGGTCCTTGTAACCCTAAATAAACACCTTCTTTAACCTCTATTTCATTATCTTTTGCAATATTTTTTATTTTAGCAATCATATCTTTTGAATATGGTTCACTCATATTTACAAATCTTGGCCCAAAACGCTCATCATTATGCCCACGCAATGGATGTTCTGGCATCATATTTATATGATCCTTTATTATCATAACATCGCCTACTTTAAAAGATGCATTTACACCACCAGAAGCATTTGAAACAATTAATTTTTCTATTCCTAATAATTTCATAACTCGCACAGGAAACGTAACTTCTTTCATATCATAACCTTCATAATAATGAAATCGTCCTTGCATAGCCATTACTTTTTTAGAATCAATAGTTCCGAATAATAACGCTCCTTTATGTCCTTTAACAGTAGAAACAGGGAAATTTGGAATTTCACTATAGGAAACTGAAAATTCAACCTTAATATCATTGGCAAATCCTCCTAAACCAGAACCCAAAATAACTCCATACTCTGGAGCAAAATGTGTTATACCTTTCAAATAATTAACCGTTTCTTGTGCCTTTTCCCACATATTCTTTTATTTTACTATTAAAATTATTTTCGTTTTCAATTATTCTACTCTTAATAGGCAAATAAAATAATTGATTATTTAAAAATTTACCTTTTAGTCTAACAAAGTCTTTTTCAGTAGTAATAATTTTTTTATTACTAGCTAACTTTTTTATTCTTTTTATATCTTGATCAGAAAAATTATGATGGTCTGGAAAAACCATTTTTTCATCTTCTTCATTCCCTAAGAAATCAAAAAACAAATCGGGTTTAGCAATACCTGCCAAAAGCAACTTTGGCTCTTTTAAATCTTCGATTTTTATTACCTCATTTTCAGCATACATATATTCATCATATTCAATTGTACTAAAGAAAACAGGACAATTAACATTTAACTGTCTCTTTATATTCTCCTGTGTAAGTTCGGAAATTAGTGAAGGACATTTAGTGACAATTATCATATTTGCCCTTTTTTTTCCTAATGAAGGTTCTCTTAAATTACCAAAAGGGAGAATAAAATCATTACAAAACAAATCATCATAAGTCGTTAATAGAATATAAAATCCTGCTTTTACTTTTCTATGTTGAAAAGCATCATCTAACAAAATCACATCCGGACTATATTTTAACAATTCTGTAATTCCATTTCTTCTATTAGCATCAACAGCAACCAAAACCCCAGGAAATTTAGAATAAAATTGAAAAGGCTCATCTCCTAAAATTCTAGCAGAAGTATTTTCATTAGCTAAAACAAAACCTTTTGATTCTCTTTTATAACCTCTACTTAGTGTAGCTACCTTATACTCTCTTAACAAGCGTATTAAGTACTCAATTTGAGGTGTCTTTCCTGTTCCTCCTACACTTAAATTTCCAACAGCAATTATTGGAATATTAAAAGTATGACTTCTAAAAATGCTAATATCATACAAAAAATTTCGAATGAATGTTACTATCCAGTAAATGAATGCTAGTGGGAAAAGTATTTTTCTTAAAAAAACCATAGCACGAAAGTAGCAATTTTTTATCTTTGAAGTAAATTTCTATACATGAAACTTTTCGAAATACTTCCTATACTTGAAGAACTCGCTCCATTAGCATATGCAGAAGATTTTGATAATGTAGGCTTACTCGTTGGCAATCAAAACGAAACAATAAAAGGAATATTAGTTTGTCATGATGCATTAGAAAATGTAATTGATGAAGCCATTTCAAAGAAATGCAACCTTGTAGTTTGCTTCCACCCTATCCTTTTTAGTGGATTAAAAAAAATTACAGGTAAAAACTATATAGAGAGAGCGATTATAAAAGCCATTAAAAATGATATTTCAATTTATGCTATTCACACGGCACTTGATAATCATCAAAATGGTGTCAATAAAATTTTCAGTGATGCTCTAGGTTTACAAAACACTAAGATTCTTATTCCAAAAGAAAATTATATCAAAAAATTAGTTACTTATACTGTTCCTGAAAATGCTACACAACTAAGAAATGCATTATTTGAAGCTGGAGCAGGAAAAATAGGTAACTATGAAAATTGTAGTTTTAACAGTCGAGGAATCGGCACTTATTTAGGAAATGAAAATAGCAACCCTGAAATAGGAAACAAATTTGAATTTATAGAAAATATAGAAACTAAAATTGAAGTTACTTTTGAAAAGCATTTAGAATCTAAAATTCTAAAAACATTATTCAGCAATCATATTTATGAAGAAGTTGCATATGAAATTTATTCATTAAACAATAAACATCAAAATATTGGTTTAGGAATGATAGGAGAATTATCTCAACCAATGAATGAAAGCGATTTTCTATCTTTTGTAAAAACAAAAATGCAGTGTGGAGGCATTAGACATAGTGCTTTTACAAACAAATCTATAAAAAAAGTAGCTGTTTTAGGTGGTTCGGGAAGTTTTGCAACAAAAGCAGCTTTACAAGCTGGTGCAGATGCTTTTTTAACTTCAGATTTAAAATATCATCAATTTTATGAAGCAGAAGGAAGACTTCTTTTAGCCGATATTGGTCATTTTGAGAGCGAAAGATTTACAAAAAATTATATTGTTGATTATCTTAAAGAAAAAATCACTAATTTTGCAATCGTTTTATCAGAAGAAAATACAAATCCTGTTCAATACTTTTAATATGGCAAACAAAAAAGAACTTAGCGTAGAAGATAAATTAAGAGCACTTTATGCTTTACAGCTGGTTGACTCTAAGATTGATGAAATACGTAATGTTAGAGGAGAACTACCTCTTGAGGTTGAAGATTTAGAGGACGAAGTTGCCGGTCTAAGCACTCGTTTAGATAAATTAAAATCAGATTTAGAAGCTATCGATGTTCAAATTAAAGAAAAGAAAAATGCAATCGATGAGCACAAAACAAGCATAAAAAAATACTTAGATCAACAAAAAAATGTTCGCAACAATAGAGAATTTAACTCTTTAACAAAAGAAGTTGAGTTTCAAGAACTAGAAATTCAATTAGCTGAAAAGCATATTAAAGAAATGAAAGCCTCTATTGAACATAAAAAAGAAGTTCTTGGTCAAACTAAAGAAAAATTAGATTCTAAGCAACATCACTTAAAACACAAAAAGGCTGAACTTAGTGATATTATGGCTGAAACTGAAAAAGAAGAAAACTTCTTAATCGGAAAATCAGAAGAGTTTCAAGAAAAAATTGAAGATCGTTTACTAGCAGCATACACAAGAATTAGAACAAGTGTTAGAAATGGTTTAGCAGTTGTTTCTATTGAGCGTGGTGCTTCTGCGGGTTCATTTTTCACAATTCCACCACAAACACAAATGGAAATTGCTGGACGTAAAAAAATCTTAACAGATGAACACAGTGGTAGAATATTAGTAGATAATATACTAGCTGAAGAAGTAAAAGATGAAATGGAGAAATTATTTGCAAAATTGTAATTATAGATTCCATTCAAAATAAATATAAATCCTGAAAATACTTTCAGGATTTTTTTATAACACTACGTTAACTTTTAAAATTCATAATTCCTATCTTTGCAACATGGAAGAAGAAAAATTAGTTCGTATTAATAAATTTTTATCAGAATCAGGTTATTGTTCACGTAGAGAAGCCGATCGTTTAATAGACCAAGGTCGTGTAACTATAAATGGAATTGTTCCAGAAATGGGAACAAAAATAGGTCCAAACGATGAAGTGCGAGTAAACGGACAATTGATTCAAGAAAAAACAGATAATCGAATTTATCTTGCTTTCAATAAACCTGTAGGCATTGAATGTACTACAAATCCTGATATAAGAGATAATGTTGTTTCTTATATTAATTATTCTGAGCGTATTTTTCCTATTGGTCGATTAGACAAAGCTAGTGAAGGTCTTTTATTGTTAACCAATGATGGCGATATTGTAAATAAAATTTTACGTGCAAGAAACAATCACGAAAAAGAATATATTGTAACAGTTAATAAAACAATTACTGATCGTTTTATTCAACGCATGGCAAATGGAATTCCTATTTTAGATACTATTACTAAAAAGTGTAAAGTAGAACAAGTAAGTAAAAATACTTTTAGAATTATTTTAACACAGGGATTAAATCGTCAAATTCGTAGAATGTGCGAATACCTAGATTATGAAGTAGAAGCGCTAAAACGTACTCGAATAATGAATATTTCATTAGATATACCTGTTGGACAACATCGTTTACTTACATCGAAAGAAATGACCGATTTAAATAATTTAATTGTGCAGTCTAGTAAAACCGAAGAAGCTAGTCTACCAAGTAATAAAAGTAAATTTACTGGCAAAAGAAATTATGATGACAGGAATAGGTAATAGTT
The DNA here is from genome assembly GCF_000967805.1 of Flavobacterium sp. 316. Taxonomy (NCBI): domain Bacteria; kingdom Pseudomonadati; phylum Bacteroidota; class Flavobacteriia; order Flavobacteriales; family Flavobacteriaceae; genus Flavobacterium; species Flavobacterium sp. 316. The sequence goes on along the minus strand of NZ_JYGZ01000002.1, from coordinate 240,772 downwards.
ATACTATTTCTGTTTTTTTTTTAAAAACACTTGATTTATCACTAAAAATTCGCACTCAGAACTTTCTATTATTAAAAATATGAAAAACAAATATTTTAGATATTTATGGTATTCATTATCATCAAAACAAAGATTTATTATAAGAAAAATATATTATTATCCAATAGATTTTTTTGATAAAATAAGAGGTAATAGACATAAATATGTTCCCTCAAGAGGGGATATTTATACAGGTTCAGCATCAAATTCTCAAAATTTTATTAAACAAAGTAATCATCAATTGCATCTATTAGTAGATGAAATCGATTTAAAACCAAATGATACTGTTTTAGATATAGGAAGTGGCATAGGAAGAACAGCAATATCCCTAACTAATTATTTAAACTCTAATGGAAAATACGAAGGGTTTGACGTTGTTAAAAGTGGTGTAGATTGGTGCAATTCAAAAATTGGTAAAGATTTTTCAAATTTTAATTTTACTTATATTCCTATATTTAATGATCTATATAATGACTCCTATTTAAAAGCAGAAGATTTTATATTCCCATATGAAAAAGGAACATTTGATAAAATTTTTTCTTTCTCAGTTTTTACTCATATGCAAATTAATGAAATCCAAAATTATTTTAAACAAATAAATAAAGTTCTTAAAGATGATGGAATTGCATTTTCAACTTTTTTTCTATACGATAACTACAATGAAGATTACATATCTAAAAGAGAAAAATTCAGTTTTCCAGTTAAAGGAAATGGTTTTAGATTAATGAATAATCAGGTTAAATCAGGAAATATAGCAATTCATAAAGAAAAATTGAATAAAATGATGGATGATGAAAATTTAATGATAACTAATATTATTGATGGTTTTTGGAAAGAAAATCAAAAGAAAACAAAAACTATTGAGTATCAAGATATAGTTATTTTTAAAAAAAAGAGTAATTTATAGATTTAAAGCCACTTATTCAAAAATTAAACATAATCCAGAAATTAGAATATATTAAACTCTTGAACATAAATATAATGGATTAATTATAAAACCTAAATACTTGGAAAAACACACTCCTTTTAAGCCTGAAACTAAAATATAAATTTATAAACACCTGCTTTTCAAAATAACAAACCCCATAAAAAGATGTCAAATCAATTTTCCAAGTTAGGAATTACTGCACCAATACTAAAAAGCTTAGTCGATTTAGAAATCGCTACACCAACAGAGATTCAAGAAAAAACAATTCCCATTTTATTAAATAAAGCAGATGATTTTGTTGGCTTGGCAAAAACAGGTACTGGAAAAACGGCTGCTTTTGGATTACCCTTATTACAATTAATAAAATCGGATAATCAAAATATTCAAGTGGTAATTTTAGTCCCAACAAGAGAATTAGGACATCAAATATTTAGTAACATGGAAACATTTGCTAAATATTTACCCGAAGTTTCTATTGCTGCAACTTGTGGAGGAATTCCTATTAAGCCACAAATTGAACGCTTATCAAAGCCTACACATATTGTGATTGCTACACCAGGTCGTTTAATTGATTTAATTAAACGAAATGCTATAAATATTAAAGAAGCAAAATATTTAGTATTAGATGAAGCTGATGAAATGATAACCGCTTTAAAAGAAGGTTTAGACGAAATTATAGTAGCACTACCAAAAAGCAGAAGAACATTATTGTTTTCTGCAACAATGCCAAGTACAATTAAGCAATTAATTCAAAACTACATGTCTAAACACGTTACGCAAGTAAGTGCTGATATGAAAACTATAGGAAATAATAGTATTGACCATCAATATCTAGTAGTAGATCCTATTGAAAAATTAAATATTCTAATGCATTTCCTAACTTCAAGAGAAGGGCAACGTGGCATTATTTTTTGCAAAACAAAAGCAGCCGTTAATAAACTAGCTAAAAATTTAGCAATTAACCGTTTCTCTTCAGGTGCATTACATGGTAGTTTAACACAACCTATTCGTGATCGTATAATGGAACAATTTCGTGAAGGACATATTAACATTTTAGTTGCTACTGATTTAGCTGCAAGAGGAATAGATGTAAAAGAAGTGTCATATGTAGTTAATTATCATTTACCAGATGTTTATGAAGCGTATGTACATAGAAGTGGAAGAACAGCTAGAGCTGGAGCAAATGGTTTATCGTTGACTATTTTACAAAAAGAAGAAATTGTTGAACTAGCTGATTTTCAAAAAGAGTTAGGAATTACTTTTACCGAATTTAAAAAGCCAGATAATCAAAGCATTGAGGATAATAATGTTTTTTTATGGGCTAAACAAATTTTCAAAACGAAACCAAATAATGAAATTTCTCCTGTTTTAAAAGATAAAATTAAAACAGTTTTCCATCATTTAACTAAAGATGAATTGATTGAAAAAATGTTGGCCAATCATTTATTACAAAATAAAAATGAAGTTCTCATAAAAGCCAAAACACCAGTTAGAAAGAAAAAATAAATCGTAATAAAACTAATTTTATCCTAAAATTAAAAAGGGAAAAACACCTAATAGAAAGGGTTTAAGAACCTTATAAGTATTTAATTTTAAAACTGATCTTTACCAAGAGTAAAAAACAAATAGTTTAACGTAAAATAAAAAAAATGAAAAGAGAAGTAACTATTAAAGAGTCAGAAGATAAAATTTTTCTATTAATTGAAAAAGATTATTTTAAAAGAGTTAAGGAAGGAAGAAGATTTTGGGGTTGGGGAAAACACAAATTAAAATGCCGATATTTTATTTTTGGAATCCCTGTTAAAGAAAATTGTAACAACTGTTGGGGTTAAAAATCAAAAGCCATCAAATTCACACTTGATGGCTTTCTTTCTAATTATACTTTATTATAACTTTTATTTAGTAATCCTACTAATTCATTTTTGGTATATGCTTTCAATCTCACCCATTTATCATCATCTTGTCAAAATTTTAAAATACTAAATATTTTATCGGATACCATAATTAAATCTAAAAACATCTCATAATAAGTTTACTATGAGATGTTAAAAAGTTAGTAAATCTCAATATTATCCTTGATACTCGTCATTATTTGGATTTAATTGATTTGCATGATTGTCTAAATCTGCTTGTGTGTACTCATAATCTTTACTTAAAGCCATAATTATAATATTTAATGTTAATATTTAAACAAAAATAGATTTAATTTGAATAATGTTAATGGAAATATTCGACGATAGTAAAAAATCTTAGTTTAAGATATAATTTTTATTTCCATAACATAGTCGTCCATTATATAATTATTTCCTATATCTATAACTTCATCTTTTACAATAGAGAAACCTAATTTTTCATAAAATGATTTAGCATTATTATACTTATTCACATTAAGAAAAATAGCTTCTTGATTAGCTTCTAAAGCTTTTTCTTTTACTAGTTCGTACAATTTCTTTCCAATTCCTGTACCTTGTGTTTCTGGTAGCACGTAAATTTTATGAATTTTTGCTTTATTAGGCATGCTATTTAATTCATAAGACACAAACCCTAGCGGCTTTTCTAATTCATCTTCTACAAGATAAAAAACATGCTTTTTAATTTCTATTTGCCCTTGTAGCGCCTCTATAGAATAAAATGCATCAAGCATATAATACAATTGTTCTTCACTTAAGATATCCTTATAAGCTATTGGCCAAATAGCATAAGCTAACTCTTTTACTTTGTTTAATTCGTCTCCTTTAATTTCTCTAATCATAATAATAAAAAATGCATACTGTAAATTTACAATATGCATTTTTATTTAACCTTCAATAATTCTAAAAAAAACGTATCTATAAAAATTTTAATAGAATTAAGCTTGTCCAGTTGGTCCAAAATTTAAAGGAATATGTGGTTGTTCGCCTTCTTCAATTTTCCCGTGTGCAACTTCAAATCTTTGTATATTTTCACCTAATGCTTTTAATAGTCTTTTTGCATGTTGTGGAGTTAATACTATTCTCGATTTTACTTTTGCTTTTGGCACACCTGGCATTATTGCAATAAAATCTAAAACAAATTCACTATTTGAATGATTAATAATAGCTAAATTAGAATAAATTCCTTCAGCTATTTTTTCATCTAATTCAATATTAATTTGTCCTTGTTGGTTATTATTATTTTCCATAATTTAATGATTTAAAAAAACCTAACAGAAATATCTGTTAGGTTTTTAGTTATGTATAAAACAACTTTCAATGACTAGTAATTAAATTCTTCTTTAGCAGCCATCAATTCGTTGTATTCTTCTTTAGATCCAACTATTGTATTGTCATATTCTCTCATACCTGTTCCAGCAGGGATTCTATGTCCTACAATAACATTTTCTTTTAAGCCTTCTAATGTATCTATTTTCCCTGCAACAGCAGCTTCATTTAATACTTTAGTAGTCTCTTGGAACGATGCAGCAGAAATAAATGATTTCGTTTGTAACGATGCTCTTGTAATACCCTGAAGTACTGGAGTAGCAGTTGCAGTAACAACATCTCTAGCTTCCACTAAATTTCTATCATCTCTTTTAAGTAATGAATTTTCATCACGTAATTGACGAGGTGTAACAATTTGTCCTTCTTTTAAGTTTACAGAATCTCCAGCAGATTCTATTACTTTCATTCCATATAGTTTATCATTTTCAACGATAAAGTCTCTTGTATGAGCTAATTGATCCTCTAAGAATAGAGTATCTCCTGGATCAACGATTCTAACTTTACGCATCATTTGACGAATTACTACTTCAAAGTGCTTATCATTAATTTTTACCCCTTGTAAACGATATACTTCTTGAATTTCATTTACCAAATACTGTTGAACAGCAGATGGTCCTTTAATTCTTAAAATATCTTCTGGAGTAATTGCTCCATCAGATAAAGGAGTTCCCGCTTTAACGTAATCATTTTCTTGAACTAAAATTTGATTAGAAAGTTTAACTAAATATTTCTTTACTTCACCAAATTTAGATTCAATTGCCAACTCACGGTTACCTCTTTTAATTTTACCGAATGTAACAACACCATCAATCTCAGATACAACTGCAGGATTAGAAGGATTACGAGCTTCTAACAACTCTGTAATTCTTGGTAAACCTCCTGTAATATCACTTGATTTAGAAGAACGACGAGGAATCTTCACAAGAATTTTTCCTGCTTTAATTTTTTCTCCTTCATCAACCATAAGGTGAGCTCCAACTGGTAAGTTATAAGAACGAATTAATTCTCCGTCTTTTCCATAAATATGTAAAGTTGGAATTAATTTTTTATTACGTGCTTCAGAAACTACTTTTTCTTGGAAACCTGTTTGCTCATCTATTTCAACTAAGAAAGTTTCACCTTGCTTAATATCTTCATATTCAACTTTACCTGTAAATTCAGAAATAATAACTCCATTATATGGATCCCATTTACATATCAATGATCCTTTATCTACGATTTCACCATCTTTAACAAAGATGTTAGAACCGTAAGGAATATTGTGAGTATTTAGAATAATTCCTGTTTTCTCGTCAATTAATTTTAACTCTGTTGAACGAGAGATCACGATATCAGCTGTATTACCTTCTGAATCTTCTCCTTTTACAGTTTTTAAATCTTCTATTTCTAAACGTCCTTTAAATTTAGTAACAATACTAGACTCTTCTGATAAACCTCCAGCAACCCCTCCAACGTGGAAAGTACGAAGTGTTAACTGTGTACCTGGCTCACCAATTGATTGAGCAGCAATTACACCAACAGCTTCACCTTTCTGAGTCATTTTTCCAGTCGCTAGGTTTCTACCATAACATTTAGCACAAATACCTTTTTCTGCTTCACATGTTAAAGGAGAACGAACTTCAACTTTTTCGATAGGAGAAGCATCAATTTTCTTAACAATAGATTCAGTAATTTGCTCACCTGCATGAACTAATACTTCAGAAGTTAAAGGATCTACAATATCTTGAAGTGTTACACGTCCTAGAATTCTTTCTCCTAATGTTTCAACAATTTCTTCGTTTTTCTTCAAAGCAGAAACTTCAATACCTCTTAAAGTACCACAATCAACAGAATTTACAATAACATCTTGAGATACATCATGTAATCTTCTTGTTAAGTATCCTGCATCGGCAGTTTTAAGAGCCGTATCCGCAAGACCTTTACGAGCACCGTGAGTAGAGATAAAGTATTCAAGAATTGAAAGTCCTTCTTTAAAGTTAGAAAGAATAGGGTTTTCAATAATTTCACCACCACCAGCAGTTGATTTTTTAGGTTTTGCCATCAAACCACGCATACCAGTTAACTGACGAATTTGCTCTTTAGATCCCCTTGCTCCAGAATCAAGCATCATAAACACAGAGTTAAATCCTTGTTGATCTTCTCTAATATTTTTCATTGCCAATTCTGTAAGTTCAGCATTTGCAGAAGTCCATATATCAATAACTTGGTTATAACGCTCATTATTTGTAATAAGACCCATGTTATAATTCAATGAAATTGCATCTACTTGAACACGTGCATCAGCGATCAATTTTCCTTTTTGATCTGGAATTCTAATATCTCCTAATGAGAATGATAAACCACCTTGGAAGGCAAATTTATATCCCATATTCTTCATATTATCTAAGAACGCAGCTGTTGTTGGAACATCTGTAACTCCTAAAATTCTACCAATAATATCACGAAGTGATTTTTTAGTCAATACCTCATTAATGAATCCTGCAGCTTCTGGCACAACTTCATTAAACAAGACTCTACCAGCGGTAGTTTGAATAATTTTGTTAACCAATTCTCCTTCTTCATTAAAGTCTTTAGCTCTTACTTTAATACGAGCATTTAATTCAACTTTACCTTCATTAATTGCAATATTAACTTCTTCAGCAGAATAGAAAGTTAATCCTTCTCCTAGAATTTTCTTTTCTGGAGTAGATAAACGTTCTTTAGTCATATAATACAATCCAAGAACCATGTCCTGAGAAGGTACCGTAATAGGAGCCCCATTAGCAGGGTTAAGGATATTATGTGACGCTAACATTAATAATTGTGCTTCAAGAATTGCCTCTGGTCCTAAAGGTAAGTGAACTGCCATCTGGTCACCATCGAAATCGGCATTAAAAGCCGTACATACTAATGGGTGTAACTGGATTGCTTTCCCTTCAATTAATTTAGGTTGGAATGCTTGAATACCTAAACGGTGAAGAGTAGGAGCACGATTCAATAATACTGGATGTCCTTTAATTACATTTTCAAGAATATCCCATACTACTGGTTCTTTTTTATCTATAATTTTCTTTGCAGATTTTACTGTTTTAACAATTCCTCTTTCGATTAATTTACGAATAACGAATGGTTTGTATAATTCTGCTGCCATATCCTTAGGGATACCACATTCAAATAATCTTAATTCAGGTCCAACAACGATTACCGAACGAGCAGAATAATCTACACGTTTACCTAATAAGTTTTGACGGAAACGTCCTTGTTTACCTTTTAACGAATCTGATAAAGATTTTAATGGTCTATTAGATTCTGTTTTAACCGCAGAAGCTTTTCTTGTATTATCAAATAATGAGTCTACTGCTTCTTGAAGCATACGTTTCTCATTACGTAAGATAACTTCTGGAGCTTTAATTTCCATTAATCTTTTTAAACGATTATTACGGATGATAACTCTTCTGTATAAATCATTCAAATCTGAAGTTGCGAAACGACCTCCATCAAGTGGTACTAATGGACGTAATTCAGGTGGAATAACAGGAATTACTTTTAAAATCATCCATTCAGGAAGATTTTCTCTATTTTTATTTGCTTCACGGAAAGATTCAACTACATTTAAACGTTTTAACGCTTCTGTTTTACGTTGTTTTGAAGTTTCATTATTTGCAGCGTGACGCAATTGGAATGACAAAGTATCTAAATCAATACGTGACAATAAGTCCATAATACATTCTGCGCCCATTTTAGCGATGAATTTATTTGGATCTGTATCATCTAAATATTGATTTTCCATTGGAAGCGTATCTAATATGTTTAAATACTCTTCTTCTGTTAAGAAATCTAATTTATTTAAAGTTTCTCCTTCTAAACCTTGTGCAATACCTGGTTGAATTACTACATATCTTTCGTAGTAAATTATCATATCTAATTTTTTAGAAGGTAAACCAAGAATGTAACCAATTTTATTTGGTAACGAACGGAAATACCATATATGAGCAATAGGTACAACAAGATTAATATGTCCTACTCTATCTCTACGAACTTTTTTCTCTGTAACTTCAACACCACAACGATCACAAACAATGCCCTTGTAACGTATTCTTTTATACTTTCCACAAGCACATTCGTAATCTTTTACTGGACCGAAAATACGTTCACAGAAAAGACCATCTCTTTCTGGTTTGTGAGTACGATAGTTTATAGTTTCAGGCTTTAAAACCTCTCCTCTTGACTCTGCCAAGATAGATTCTGGTGAAGCTAATCCTATCGTAATTCTGTTAAATCTTTTAACGGTGTTTTTATCTTTTAATCTTGTCATGATATGAATACTATCGATTTTATAAAAAACGCTATAAAGGGAGTAAGTTTTACATTACTCCCGTAAAATTATTCTTCTAATCTGATGTCTAAACCAAGACCTTTAAGTTCATGCATTAATACATTGAACGATTCAGGTAATCCAGGTTCTGGCATTGTTTCTCCTTTTACGATTGACTCGTAAGTTTTTGCTCTACCAATTACGTCATCCGATTTAACCGTCAAGATTTCTCTTAAGGTACTCGATGCTCCATAAGCTTCAAGAGCCCAAACCTCCATCTCTCCAAAACGCTGACCTCCAAATTGAGCTTTACCTCCTAATGGTTGTTGTGTAATTAAAGAGTATGGACCAATAGAACGTGCGTGCATTTTATCATCAACCATGTGTCCTAATTTTAACATATAGATTACACCTACGGTTGCTGCTTGATGGAAACGTTCTCCAGTACCACCATCATATAAATGAGTGTGCCCAAATCTTGGAACACCAGCTTCGTCTGTCAATTCATTAATTTGATCTAAAGTAGCCCCATCAAAAATTGGTGTTGCAAACTTTCTACCTAAATTCATACCTGCCCAACCTAATACGGTCTCATAAATTTGACCAATATTCATACGAGAAGGTACACCAAGTGGATTCAATACAATATCAACAGGAGTTCCATCTTCAAGGAAAGGCATATCTTCATGACGAACAATTCTAGCAACAATACCTTTGTTACCGTGACGACCTGCCATTTTATCTCCTACTTTAAGTTTACGTTTTTTAGCAATGTAAACTTTAGCAAGTTTTAAAATTCCAGAAGGTAGTTCATCTCCAACTGTGATTGTGAATTTTTCTCTTCTCAACCATCCTTGTAAATCGTTTAACTTAATTTTATAGTTATGAATTAAATCATTTACTAATTTATTAGTTAAATCATCTGTTGTCCATTGTCCTTTTGTTAAATGAGCAAAATCATCAACAACTTGTAACATTTTCTTAGTGAATTTTTTCCCTTTTGGTAATACTTCTTCACCTAAATCATTTATAACACCTTGCGATGTTTTACCATCAATGATTAAAAATAATTTTTCGATTAACTTGTCTTTTAAGTCATTGAATTTAACTTCAAATTCTATATCAAGTTTATCAATATCTTCTTTATCTTTAGAACGCTTACGCTTATCTTTTACAGCTTTAGCAAATAATTTCTTATCTAAAACAACTCCATGTAATGATGGAGAAGCTTTCAATGAAGCATCTTTTACATCTCCTGCTTTATCACCAAAGATAGCACGTAATAATTTCTCTTCTGGAGTTGGGTCAGATTCTCCTTTTGGAGTAATTTTCCCTATTAGAATATCACCAGGTTTTACCTCTGCTCCAATTCTAATCATTCCATTTTCATCTAAATCTTTTGTTGCTTCTTCTGAAACGTTAGGAATATCATTAGTTAACTCTTCGTTTCCTAATTTTGTATCTCTAACCTCTAATGAATAATCATCAATATGTATAGAAGTAAAAATATCGTCACGAACTACTTTTTCAGAAATTACAATCGCATCCTCAAAGTTATACCCTTTCCAAGGCATGAAGGCTACTTTTAAATTTCTTCCAATTGCTAATTCTCCATTTTGTGTTGCGTATCCTTCACAAAGAACTTGACCTTTAGAAACTCTATCCCCTTTTCTTACAATTGGTTTTAAGTTTATACAAGTACTTTGATTGGTTTTTCTGAATTTGATTAACTGATATGTTTTCTCATCTTCATCAAAACTTACTAATCTTTCGTCATCTGTTCTGTCGTACTTAATTGTAATTTTATTAGAATCAACATAAGCAACAACTCCTTCTCCTTCAGCATTAATTAATACTCTTGAATCAGATGCAACTTGTCTTTCTAATCCTGTACCTACAATAGGTGCTTCTGGACGTAATAAAGGAACTGCTTGACGCATCATGTTTGATCCCATCAATGCACGGTTCGCATCATCATGCTCTAAGAAAGGAATTAATGAAGCTGAAATAGAAGCAATTTGGTTTGGAGCAACATCAGTATAATGAATTGCAGTTGGTTCTACAACAGGGAAGTCACCTTCCTCACGTGCAATAACGTTTTCCGCAGTAATTTTACCTTTGTCATCCATCTCAATGTTTGCTTGTGCAATCATTTTTCCTTCTTCTTCTTCAGCGCTTAAATAAGTTGGAATTGATTCTAAATCTACTACTCCATCTGTAACCTTACGGTAAGGAGTTTCAATGAATCCCATTCCATTTACTTTAGCATAAACACCTAAAGATGAAATCAATCCAATGTTTGGTCCCTCTGGTGTTTCAATTGGACATAAACGTCCATAATGCGTATAGTGAACGTCACGAACCTCGAAACCAGCTCTTTCTCTAGATAAACCTCCAGGTCCAAGTGCAGATAAACGACGTTTGTGTGTAATCTCTGCTAGTGGATTAGTTTGATCCATGAACTGAGATAACTGGTTGGTTCCAAAAAATGAATTAATTACTGACGATAAAGTTTTAGCATTAATCAAATCGATTGGTGTAAATACTTCATTATCTCTAACATTCATTCTTTCACGGATTGTTCTTGCCATACGAGCAAGACCAACTCCAAATTGTGAAGACAATTGTTCACCAACTGTTCTTACACGACGGTTTGATAAGTGATCAATATCATCAATCTCAGCTTTTGAGTTGATTAATTCAATCAAATATTTTACAATTGTAATAATATCCTCTTTGGTCAAAACTTGTTTTTCCATTGGGATATCCAAACCTAATTTTTTGTTCATTCTATAACGACCAACTTCACCTAAGTTATAACGTTGATCAGAGAAGAATAATTTATCTATAATACCGCGAGCCGTCTCTTCATCAGGCGGTTCTGCGTTACGTAATTGTCTATAAATATGCTCAACAGCTTCTTTTTCAGAATTTGTTGGATCCTTTTGTAATGTATTATGAATGATAGTATAATCAGCAGCATTATTATCTTCTTTATGTAAAAGGATTAATTTTACATCTGCATCGATAATTTCTTCAACATTATCTTTATCTAAAATAGTATCACGGTCTAAAATAATTTCATTACGTTCAATTGATACTACTTCTCCTGTATCTTCATCTACGAAATCTTCATGCCAAGTATTTAAAACACGTGCAGCAAGTCTTCTTCCGATATATTTCTTAATTCCTGTTTTAGAAACTTTAATTTCTTCAGCTAAATCAAAAATTTCTAAGATATCTTTATCTCTTTCAAATCCAATAGCTCTAAATAAAGTTGTAACAGGTAGTTTTTTCTTTCTATCAATATAAGCGTACATAACACTATTGATATCTGTAGCAAATTCTATCCAAGAACCTTTAAAAGGAATAATTCTGGCAGAATATAGTTTAGTACCATTAGCATGGAAAGATTGACCAAAGAAAACACCTGGTGATCTATGTAATTGAGAAACAACAACACGTTCAGCACCATTAATAACAAATGTTCCACTAGGTGTCATATAAGGAATAGTTCCTAAATACACATCTTGAACAATAGTTTCAAAATCTTCATGTTCTGGGTCAGTACAATACAGCTTAAGTCTTGCTTTTAAAGGCACACTATATGTTAGTCCTCTATCAATACATTCTTCAATTGTATATCTTGGTGGGTCTATAAAATAATCAAGAAACTCTAAAACGAATTGATTTCTCGTATCCGTAATTGGGAAATTTTCCATGAAGGTATTATAGAGACCTTCGTTGCCTCTTTCATCAGATTTAGTTTCCAATTGGAAAAAATCCTTAAAAGACTTTACCTGAATGTCCAGAAAATCTGGATAATTAGGTATGTTTTTAGTAGAAGCAAAATTTAATCTTTCAGTCTGATTAGCAATCATCAATGGACAAATTTTTATTTAGAAAAAAATTAAAAACGTATAAACGATAATATACGCAAAATGGTTTAGGTCTTTGAGAGACAATCCCAAGACCTAAACCTGCTTTGTAAACTAAGTTTAACTTATTTAAGCTCAACTACAGCACCAGCTTCTTCTAAAGCTTTCTTAAGACCTTCAGCCTCATCTTTAGAAACTCCTTCTTTAACATTAGTTGGAGCACCGTCTACCATATCTTTAGCCTCTTTAAGACCTAAACCAGTTAATTCTTTAACAGCTTTAACTACAGCTAATTTAGAAGCACCAGCTTCTTTCAATACAACTGTAAATTCTGTTTGTTCAGCAGCAGCAGCACCTTCACCACCACCAGAAACCACAACTGCAGCAGCAGCTGGCTCTATACCATACTCATCTTTTAATATTGTTGCTAATTCGTTAACTTCTTTAACTGTTAAGTTAACTAATTGCTCTGCGAATTGTTTCAAATCTGCCATTTTTTCTATCTTTTAAAATGTTTTGTAAAAATATAATGTATTATAGTGCGTTCTTTTATTCAGCTCCTTCTTCTTTACCTTCTTGGTTTTGAAGTGCAGCAATAACTCTTTGTGCTGGAGATTGTAATAATCCAATGATTTCACCAATAACTTCAGCTCTAGATTTGATAGCTGCAAGGTTTTCTAAGTTTTCATCACCAATGTAAACATCTTCAGTTATATATGCTCCTTTTAAAACTGGCTTTTTACCTTTTTTACGGAACTCTTTAATGATTTTAGCTGGAGCACTAGCTACATCTGAAATCATCATTGAAGTATTTCCTTTTAAAACACTAGGTAAATCTCCGAAATCAGTATCAGAAGCTTCCATTGCTTTTTCAAGCAAAGTATTTTTTACAACTTCTAATTTTATTCCTGCTTTAAAACAAGCTCTCCTTAAGTTTGAAGTAGTTTCTGCATCTAGTCCTGAAGTGTCTGCTAAATAAATAACATTCACACCCGCTAACTTTGCAGTTAAATCTTCAATAGCGATTGATTTTTCTTCTCTAGTCATACTAAAAATTTTTAACTACCAAATTATACTGCCTTAGGATCTAAAGCAATAGCAGGACTCATTGTACTTGATAAGTGTATAGACTTAATATAAGTACCTTTAGCTGCAGTTGGTTTTAATTTTATTAATGTTTGAATAATTTCGTGAGCATTATCATAAATTTTATCAGCATCAAAAGACACTTTTCCAATTCCTGCATGAACAATACCCGTTTTATCAACTTTAAAGTCGATTTTACCAGCTTTAACTTCTTGAACAGCTTTAGCAACATCCATAGTTACAGTACCTGTTTTAGGGTTTGGCATTAAACCTCTTGGTCCTAAAACACGTCCTAATGGACCTAATTTACCCATAACAGCTGGCATAGTGATGATAACATCAATATCAGTCCAACCATCTTTAATTTTTTGTAAATAATCATCTAAACCAACGTGGTCTGCACCTGCTGCTTTAGCTTCAGCTTCTTTATCTGGAGTAACTAATGCTAACACACGAACATCTTTTCCTGTTCCGTGAGGCAATGTTACAACTCCTCTTACCATTTGATTCGCTTTTCTAGGATCTACTCCAAGGCGAACTGCGATATCAACAGACTCATCAAATTTTGCAGAAGAAACAACTTTAATTAATGCTGATGCATCTTTTAAAGAATATTGTTTGTTCTTATCAATTTTTGAAGCAGCCTCTTTTTGCTTTTTTGTCAATTTTGCCATGTCTAATTCTCTTTGAACGATTAAAAAGGAGCGTCTCCTGATACTGTTATACCCATAGATCTAGCTGTACCTGCAACCATACTCATTGCTTTTTCAATAGTAAAAGCATTTAAGTCTGGCATTTTATCTTCAGCAATAGTTCTGATTTGATCCCAAGTAACATTTGCTACTTTCTTACGATTTGGTTCTCCTGAACCTGATTTAGCTTTAGCTGCTTCTAAAATTTGAATTGCAGCTGGTGGCGTTTTTACAACAAAGTCAAAAGACTTGTCTTTGTACACAGTAATTTGTACTGGTAAAACTTTGCCAGGCTTATCTTGAGTTCTAGCATTAAATTGCTTACAGAACTCCATGATGTTAACCCCAGCAGCCCCCAAAGCAGGTCCAACCGGTGGCGATGGATTCGCAGCACCTCCCTTAACTTGTAGTTTAACTACTTTACTAACTTCTTTTGCCATTTTTTAAAAAAATTTAGCACATCTATCAATTGGAAGCGATTGATGTGATTATATATGTAACTTAAATATTATACTTTTTCAACTTGCATAAAACTTAATTCTAATGGTGTTTTTCTACCGAAAATCTTAACCATAACTTCAAGTTTACGCTTTTCATCATTAACCTTTTCAATTGTTCCATTAAAGCCATTAAATGGCCCATCAACAACCTTAATTGTTTCTCCAATAGAGAAAGGAATTGCTACATTATCAATTTTAACTGATAACTCATCCACTTTTCCTAACATTCTATTTACTTCTGAAAGCCTCAATGGTACCGGCTCTCCTCCTTTAGTTTCACCTAAGAATCCAATTACACCAGGTATAGACTTAATAATATGAGGAACTTCTCCAGTAAGATTAGCTTCAATCATAATATAGCCAGGGAAATAAACTCTTTCCTTAGCTATTTTTTTTCCATCTCTAACCTGAACAACTTTTTCAGTAGGAACAAGTACCTGAGACACATAGTCTTCCATACCTAACCTTACAGTTTCAGTTTCTATATAAGCTTTAACTTTATTTTCTTGACCACTTACAGCTCTTACTACATACCACTTCTTAACATTATTATCTGCCATAACTAATTATTTTAGTATGTTAAAAAAACCTTCTAAAGCTTTTACAAATAATTGATCTACACCATAAGTCAAAAGCGCAAAAATAACTGAAAAAAGTGCCACTATTATAGTTAAGCGCTGTACTTCTGCCCACTCAGGCCAAGTAACATTAGCTTTTAATTCCTGAAATGCTTCCGAAATATAATTAACGAATTTTGTCATTACTTAATAATTTGCACGGGCGGAGGGATTCGAACCCCCATCAATGGTTTTGGAGACCACTATACTAGCCCTTGTACTACGCCCGTTTATTTAACCAGTTCAATTTTTAAAAATTGAACTGGTATTTTTATTTATTATAAACTATAATTAGTCTAAAATTTCAGTTACCTGACCAGCTCCTACTGTTCTACCACCTTCACGGATAGCAAAACGTAAACCGATACTTAATGCGATAGCATTTAACAATTGAACTTCAATAGTTAAGTTATCACCTGGCATTACCATCTCTACACCTGCTGGTAAAGTAATAGTACCAGTTACGTCAGTTGTTCTAACATAGAACTGTGGACGATAGTTATTATGGAATGGTGTATGACGTCCACCTTCTTCTTTTTTCAAGATATAAACCTCTGCTTTAAAATGAGCATGTGGCTTAACAGATCCTGGCTTAACAATTACCATTCCTCTTTTGATATCTTCTTTAGCAATACCTCTTAATAAGATACCTGCATTATCTCCAGCCTCACCTCTATCTAAGATTTGACGGAACATTTCAATACCAGTAATAGTAGAAGTTAATTTCTCAGCACCCATACCAACGATCTCAACAGGATCACCTGTATTTGCAATACCAGTTTCGATACGACCTGTAGCAACAGTTCCACGACCTGTAATTGTGAATACATCTTCAATAGGCATTAAGAAAGGCTTATCAACATCACGAGCAGGCAATTCAATCCAGTTATCAACAGCTTCCATCAAAGACATAACTGTTTCAACCCATTTTGGCTCACCATTTAAAGCTCCTAAAGCAGATCCTTGGATAACTGGTCCATTATCTCCATCATATTGATAGAAAGATAATAAATCTCTAATTTCCATTTCAACAAGCTCTAACAACTCAGCATCATCAACCATATCAACTTTATTCATGAAAACAACCATTCTTGGAACACCAACTTGGCGACCTAAAAGGATGTGCTCACGAGTTTGTGGCATAGGACCATCAGTAGCAGCAACCACTAAGATAGCACCGTCCATTTGAGCAGCACCAGTAACCATGTTTTTCACATAATCCGCGTGACCAGGACAGTCAACGTGAGCATAGTGACGGTTAGCTGTTGAATACTCTACGTGTGAAGTATTAATTGTAATACCTCTTTCTTTTTCTTCTGGAGCATTATCAATCTGATCGAAAGATTTTGCTTCTGATAAACCTGCATCAGCTAATACTTTAGTGATAGCTGCAGTCAAAGTTGTTTTACCGTGATCTACGTGTCCGATTGTACCGATATTTAAGTGCGGTTTCGAACGATCGAATGTTTCCTTTGCCATGACTTAATAATTTAATCTTAGTTATTTAATTAGTGTTCAATATAATAAAAAACAACCTGAGAGCCAATGACGGGATTTGAACCCGTGACCTCTTCCTTACCAAGGAAGCACTCTACCCCTGAGCTACACCGGCCAATGACCTACAATAGCAGGATTGTTTTTCTTCGTGGGGAGAGCAGGATTCGAACCTGCGAAGTTTTCACAGCAGATTTACAGTCTGCCCTCGTTGGCCGCTTGAGTATCTCCCCGAACCATTTTATTATCAGTTACTTACAATTTGAGCCGATGGAGGGACTCGAACCCACGACCTGCTGATTACAAATCAGCTGCTCTAGCCAGCTGAGCTACACCGGCAACTATAATAAAAAAGTCCGCTATTTCTAACGGACTGCAAATGTATATAATTTATTTTTCAATCAAAAATTTTTTTCACTTTTTTTTATTTTAAACATACGTTCTCATTTTTTCTTTATACTTAACCAAAACCCTCTCTAAAGACTCAACAGAAATATCTACCGCTTCTTCAAAGCTTTTACAAGTTTTTTTCACCATAAATTCATCTCCTGGAACATTAATTTTTACTTCAATTGTTTTATTTTCTTTATCACTTGTATTTTCCAATTTCAAAAAAACATCAGACGATACTACTTTATCACAATACTTTTCTAATTTATCTAATTTTTCTTGAATAAAATTGACTAATTTTTTGTCAATATTAAAATTAACAGCCTGAACATTTACTTTCATACTTTAAATGATTTATTTAGGTTAGACAAATGAATTATTATTGATTTCTAGGATGCGCTTCTTGATATACTTTTTTTAACTCTGTCAAACTACTATGAGTATATACTTGGGTAGAAGACAAACTAGCATGCCCTAATAATTCTTTTACTGAATTTAAATCGGCCCCATTATTTAGCAAATGAGTTGCAAATGAATGCCTAAGAACATGTGGACTCTTTTTTACTTTCAGAGACACAGTACTAAAGTAATCATTTATTAAACGATAGACAAACGATTCACTAACTTTATTCCCTTTTTTAGACAAAATTAACACATCATTCGATAACATTTTTTTTTCACAACTTCTCACCTGAATATATTTCTTCAATACTTCCTCAGTACACTGAAGCAAAGGCACAATTCTTTCTTTATTTCTTTTCCCTAAAACTTTAATAGCTTTATTAGAAAAATCTACATTTTGAATTTTTAAATTTATCAACTCTATTCGCCTAATCCCTGTAGCATAAAACAATTCAAGAATCAACTGATTACGTATTCCTTCAAAATCATCTGAAAATTGATTTACTTGAAACACATTTTGAATTTCTTTTTCCGAAAACGGAATTTGAATTTTTTTAGGTATTTTCAAGGATTTATGCTTCAACAAAGGATTAATTTTTATTTCTTTTATTTTTAATAAAAATTTATAAAATGATTTTAAAGATGATATTTTTCTATTTACAGATTTATTTGAAAGCCCTGATTCCACTAACAAAACCATCCAACTCCTTATTACCGAATAATTAACCTCTTCTAATTGGATTTCATTGTGATACAAATTCAAATAATTCACAAACACATTAACATCTCCTACATAAGCTTTTAAAGTAAGAGCAGAATACTTTTTCTCCTTTTCAAGATAATTTTGATATGCTTCTAAATTTTTATTCATAAAAAAACCGTTAGAAACAAAGTTACACTTTATTTCCAACGGTTAAATATTTTATAGCTGTAAAAAATTATGATTCTAATGAATCTTTCAATCTTTGAATATATGCAGCTTTTTGAACTTGAGCTCTTTTAACAATTGATGGCTTATGGAAAGCTTGACGTGATCTCAATTGACGAACAGTTCCAGTTTTGTCGAATTTTCTTTTATAACGCTTTAACGCTTTATCGATATTTTCTCCGTCTTTAATCGGTATAATTAACATAGTTTAGGCACCCCCTTTCATTTAGACTGCAAAAGTAAAAAATTATTTTCATAATACCTAAATTTATTTAAACATACTCAACTTAAGTTGTTTAAATAAAATATAATTACACTCAATTATCTAAAACAAAAAAGAGATTTATACAATCTCTTTTTATTCTTTATTTTTTAAGACTAGCAGCTAGCTGCTATTGGGCAAGGAGTTCTAGGACTATCAACCCATCCATTACAACTTCCATCATCACACCATTCACAACAAAAAAGTCCTCGTCTACCTAAAATCATTTTCTGCTCACTTCTAGTAAGGACAACTCCTAGTTTTGATACTTTTTTCATAATTAAACATTTTTAAGATAAACAAACCTCACTGTAAATCTTTTAAAGATACTCACAGCTTATGTCTTTTTTATCGGAAAGAACACACTCTCATATATTTCTTTCTCAATTAATTACAAATATAAACAAATTTCTAAAAACCATCCATTTTCCCTATACTCACTTTACTTATCAATATAAATTTTTAAAAGCGTTTATACTTAAAATTCTTTTCCATATAACTAAAATGTAGTATTTACAAGCTTACAAAGCTATGATTTAACGGCTGGTTTATAATTTTGATTATCAATAATCATCTTTGACAGGATTTCTTTAAGAATTTCTGAAGTCCCACCACCAATAGGTCCTAAACGACTATCTCTAAATAAGCGTGCTAACGGATATTCTTCCATATATCCATAACCACCTAACATCTGCAAACAGCTATAAATAGTTTCATCAGCAACTTTTGTTGATTTTAACTTGGCCATAGTTGCCTCCTTTACTACATATTCACCCTTATCCAATCTTGCTACAGCAGCATAATTAAATATTTTACAATGCTCAACATCAGTTGCATGTTCCACTATTGTATGACGTAATGCTTGAAATTTATTAATTGTTTTCCCAAAAGCCTCACGTTGAGACATATATTCAATAGTATATTCAATAGCATATTCTGCTCTTGCATGCGCATTAATAGCCATTATAAGACGTTCTAGAGCAAAATGCTGCATAATATACGGAAAGCCTTTTCCTTCTTCACCCATTAAATTTTCGATAGGAATTTCAACATTATCAAATGCTATTTCTGCTGTATCAGAAGCTCTCCATCCTAATTTATCTAGTTTAGTAGCAGATACTCCTTCTGTATTACTATCTACTAAAAAGATACTAATTCCTTTATTTCCCAAATCAGGGCTGGTCTTTGCTGCAACAACTAGGTAATCAGCATAAACACCATTAGTTATAAATGTTTTAGAACCATTAATAACATATTTATCTCCTTTTTTCACGGCAATTGTACGCATTCCTGCAACATCACTACCTCCAAAAGGTTCTGTAATACATAAAGCGCCTATTTTATCACCTGAAATACTTGGAACTAAATAGTCTTGCTTAATTCGTTCATCTCCTTCTGCATTTAAATGCGTCATTGCTAAGTAAGAATGTGCCCACATAGCCGCAGCAAAACCAGCAGATTTTATTTTTTGGAGTTCTTCTAAAAAGATAACAGTATAAAATAAATCCAACCCTAAACCTCCATATGCTTCAGGATATCGTATCCCGAAAAAACCCATTTCTCCAAACTTTTTCCAAATAAAACGTTCGATTGTTCCTGTTTTTTCCCATTTTTCGATATGAGGCACAACTTCTTTATGCAAAAAATCGCGTAAGCTTGATCTAAATAATTGATGTTCTTCTGTAAAATATATTGAATCCATGAATTTATATTTGATTTCTTTAAAATGAGCTATTTTTTTAGAATTCCAAATATAAGGCGATTATTTTTAATTTTTCTAAGGGACAGTTGTTAATTTTTGCCAAATCTTCAATAGAACTTAAAACACCATTCATACTTCTATAAGTAACAATCTCTTTTGCAAAAGCATAATTAAAATATGGAAATTTTGCCAATTCTTTTATTGAAGCTTCATTTATTTTAATTTTATTTAAATTTTGATTGGGCGACACAAAAAATGCTGTTTTACATTCTTCAAAAATTTCAGGTGTAATTCCCCAAATAAATTGCAACTGATCAATTGTAGCAAAAGTTCCTAATTTCATTTTCTCTTTCAATATGATATCCGAAATTTTATCTCCAATACCATAAATCTTCATTATCTGTTCTTTTGTTGCTAAATTTAAATCTATTGGAACAATTTTTTCTTTATTTTGTTTAGTATATGAAATAGGGTTACTTTTCTTTGAAGTTACCCAATCAGGAAACTTAAAATTCACTTGCATCTTCATCAATAGTTCATCTGAAATCTTAGTAATCTCTTGAAATTCTTTTGAGGAATTAATAAATTTTCCTGATTTTCTATACTCATGTAATCTATCAATTTCCTCGATAGACATTCCTAACATATATCCTTTATAATCTGTTATAAAATTCGGATTGAAAGGTTTTATTTCATATTTTTCATCTACAATACTTTTTTTTATACTGTCTATTTCGTCTTGAACAAGGAGCCATTCTTCATCGGTTTCATTTAAATTATCATTGCCATAATTAGTTGTTTTCATCAAATAATAAATTATTTGAACAATTATAATCAAAATCAATAATGAAAAAATCCCACTTCTATGTTCTCTAGAAAATAGAAAGTAGGATTTTATTTTTTCCATCTGTTTTTTCAAAATAGTTATACCTGAAAAACTTTAATATATTATTCTTCTTGTTTTCTTACTAATTCATCATCATTCTCACTATAAGAATCTGGTTCTTGTTTTGGTGGAATTGTTAGAACTTTATAGAAAAAAAATGCTGCAAATGAAACCACAATTCCTTGTGCGCAAATCATTGTTATTAATGCTGTTGTATTCATAATTATTCTCTCCCTTCTTTTACTCGTTTTTTATAAGCTAAATACACTACTATTGAAATGAACAAGAACAACATTAACAATAACATTCTTCCTAAAAATTTATAAAATGTATTATTAGTAAAGTCTCCTGTTGCAATTTTATCTTTTGGATTTATGTTATCTCCTACTTGTACAAGTGTTTTTTGATTTTTACTTGCATCGAAAGTATATATTTTTGTGTCTTTAAATGTCTCTACTTTTACTTTTTCTGTTGTTTTATCAAAAACTTTCTTCTCATTTTCAAAAGTAAATTTTATTTCCGTTGGAGTTACTTCCTCAACAATTGCTGATTTAGTTCCAGTACTTTCAAAATTTTCCGCATAATATGCATCTGAAAACCATTCTTTATTATGAGTGTCTGAATCTTTTACTTTATCAACCCAATCAGGAATACTTGACACTAATACCCAACCTAATAAAGCTGGAGTAACAATCAGGATAATATATTTATAGAAACCTGGTAATTTAATATCTGCTCCTTTATTAATTTCTACCCAACCTTTCTTAATTCCAAAAATATAAGAAAATAAAACTGTTTCTAAGAATGCAAAAACAACCAAACTTACCGTTCCTGCCCAATAGTCATATTGATCAAATAATCCTTGATTATAAAAAATAACTGTTGGAAGTCCCATTGTTAAAGCTAAGGCACCAAATGACCAAGCTCCTTTATTTTTACTCCAATTAAATTCATCTCGCATAAATCCCATCCATGGAGTACCCATTGCTAACGAAGAGGTAATCCCTGCAAAGAACAATAGACCAAACCAAAAGACTCCTGCAAATATTGATAAGACATCTCCCCATTGTTGAAATAAATATGGCATAGTTTGAAACGCCATTCCAAAACCTGCGTTCTGAATAACCCAATCCAACCCTAAATAACCTGCAGCAATTGGAACAACTATTAAACTACCTAATACAACTTCAACAAATTCATTCATAAAACCTGCCGAGACTGCATTTAAGGCCACGTCATCTTTTTCTTTCAAATATGCTGCATAACAATGAATTGTACCCATACCTACTGAAAGTGTGAAAAATATTTGACCCGCTGCTGCTAACCAAACTTTTGGATTAGATAATGAATCAAATTGTGGCGTCCATAAGAAATTAAGACCATCCCAAGCATTAGCTTCTGGAAAAATATCTGAAGCTCCACTTGTTCCTAATGTTAATCCTCTAATTGCTAAAATAACACCAAATGTTATTAACAAAGGCATACCAATTTTGGCTACTTTTTCAATTCCACTTAATCCTTTAGATAATATATATGTATTTAAAAGTAAACAAACAATGTAAAATATTACGGCTTCATAAGGAATACCTGTTGTAGAATGAGCAACATCAACATAAGAGTTAAAGAATCCTGCAACATCCGCTTGACTCATATCTTTAAACGTTCCTACAATGGAATGATACACATAAGACATTGTCCATGATTCAATATAACAATAATAGGCTGCAACAGCAATATTAGTAAAGATTCCAAACACTCCAATATACTTCCAAACTCGGCTTTTACCCATAGTATTTAGAATGTATGGCGTACTATGATTTCCAAATTTGCCACCGTATCTTCCTGTAGACCATTCAATAAATAATAATGGAATACCCATTACTAAAAAACATATTAAATATGGAATAATAAAGGCTCCTCCTCCATTTTGAACTGCTTGAACTGGAAAACGTAAAAAGTTTCCAAGTCCTACAGCATTTCCAGCCATTGCCAGAATGAGTCCGACTCGCGAACCCCAAGAATCTGCTTTTGTTGACATACTATATAATTGGTTGTTAATTTCTCAAAGATAAGAAAAGTATCGAAAAAACAAAGAAAAGTTAATTTTTTGACAATTGTTTACTATAAATCAAACACAGATGATCTTTTTGTATAAATCATATCTTTTAATTTCAATAAAAACGCTAGTGTTAAATAAAACCCGAAACCTAAGCCTGCGGTTACAAAAGATATGTATATAAAAAAAAGTCGAACATTTGTTGCTCTGATACCTAATTTATCGGCTAATCTTGTTGCTACAAAAAAGCCATGTTTTTCAAAAAAATGAAGTATTTTATACATTAAAAATTCTATTTAAACTTTTCAAATATACATATTAATTTTTAATCAATTTTAGTCCTATTCTACAGTGTAAACATTTGTTTTTACTACAATATTCGTTTTTCAATTGTAATAAACTTTGCGAATCAAAAGCATTATTTGCTTTAATTTTAAAACTATTAAATTTATTTATTATAGTGTTTTTTTCTGGTTGAATTTGTTTTATTAGACTTAATATTGATTCTATATTATCTTTACCTATATAATAATCATAAGTAAATTTCAAAGGGATTATCGTATTTATGATTATTAAATCTATAAAATTTCTTGACAGCAGCTTTCTTTTTATGCTATTTTTTTTATCAAAATTGTAATGATCTTTCCAATAATTATTTGTTTCAAATGAGAATAGCCTATAGAATTTATCTTTATCATTTAAATTTATACATTTTGAAAAAACATTATCAATAGTACTATATAAACTGGCTAATTGAGCTAAACGAATTGTTGGAAAATTATCTGGCCGAAGCTTATAAAACTGTAATGGCTCTAAAAATATTTTTTCTAAAGCATATTTATTTTGAAGATATTCCCACTTTGATACTATTTTTATATAATATTCGTCTTCATAGTTTTCTTCTAATAAATTTGAATACCCAAATAATAATGCCTCTAGGTTTTCAACAGAGATTCTTTCTTTTCTAATTGTAGAAAAAGGAATCGATTTTGCAATTTTAAGAAAAGCCTCTCCATTTGTATTTAATCCAAAGTTTTTTGCTAGCATGCAAAAAAGTACTGCTTCCCAGTCGTTTTTTGTTTCACTAAGTAACTGCAATACTTCATTTGATTTTCTCTCTAATCGTTCAAAAAATAATCTTTCTTTCCAGTTATCGAATATAAAATCATCAATTGTTGTAATTTGATTTTCACAATTGATCCACGTTTTGGTCTTTATTAAATTTTCATATTTAACAACTTCAGTCTTTGAAACACATTCCTTCAATTCTAAAACAGGGATTTCTGAATTGTCTTTTCTAAAAACTTCGATATCGTGTTCCCAAACTACATGTAAAATTACATTATCATAATTTTCATCTTTTTGATGATTATGTAAATACCAATCTGATGATTTTACATGAATTTCAATATTTCCAGCCCATTGCTGATTATCTATAATTATTTTTGAATTAAAAAAATCTGGACCTGAAGTTTGTAAATAATGTCCAAAATGGAGAATTTCTACTTTTTCTCCTTTCGTAGTGTATAATTGAGTTACATTGACTTTTTTATGTAACCAAATATAATGTAAGAAGTCTTCTTTCATAATATGGCTTGTACTAATTAATTGGCTTATAATAAAGTACAAATATATACAAAATAAAAAAACCTGCAAATCATAAATTTGCAGGTTTTTTTTAATGGCTTAATTATTTTATTGAACTTATAATATCATGTTTAGTAACAATATGATGTTTTCCGTTTTCTAATTCTACTAAAACGGCTTGATTATCTTTATTTATTAATTTAGAAATTTCTTCCATTGAAGTTGAAGCTTTAACAATTGGATATGGTTTACCCATAATATCTTTTATTGGTTTATCTGCTATATTTTTATCTTCAACATAACTTCTAAACAAATCTGTTTCATCAATACTTCCTACAAACCCTGTTGTATCTATAACTGGAATTTGAGAAATTTTATATTTTTTTAGTCTTTCAATTGCATGAGATACTAATTCTTCTGTTCGTACAATTATTAATGGCTTATCTTGATGATCTTTAATTAAATCTAATGCTTTTGTTACTTCTTCTTCTAAGAATCCTCTTTCTCTCATCCAATCATCATTGAACATTTTTCCGACATATCTACTTCCTGAATCGTGAAATAAAACTACTACAACATCTTCTGGTTTAAAATGTTCTTTTAACTGTAATAACCCTTTTATAGCTGCTCCTGCTGAGTTCCCTACAAATATCCCTTCTTCTAATGCTAGTTTTCTTGTATAAACTGCTGCATCTTTATCTGTTACTTTTGTAAAACCATCAATTAGTGAAAAATCAACGTTTTTAGGTAAAATATCTTCTCCAATTCCTTCTGTTATATAAGAATAAATTTCATTTTCATCAAAAATTCCTGTTTCATGATATTTTTTAAATACTGAACCATAGGTATCTATTCCCCATATTTTCACGTTTGGATTTTTCTCTTTAAGATATTTTGCAACTCCAGAAATAGTTCCACCTGTTCCTACTCCTACTACAAAATGTGTAATTTTTCCTTCAGTTTGTTCCCAAATCTCTGGTGCAGTTTGTTCGTAATGTGCAATTGCATTACTTGGGTTATCGTATTGATTTACATACCATGCGTTTTCAGTTTCAGTTGCTAAACGTTTTGAAACCGAGTAATAAGAACGTGGATCTGTTGGTTCAACATCTGTTGGACATACTACTACTCTTGCTCCAACAGCACGAAGAATATCCATTTTTTCTTTTGATTGCTTATCTGAAATAACACAAATTAACTTATATCCTTTCACAATTGCGGCAAGTGCTAATCCCATTCCTGTGTTTCCTGATGTTCCTTCAATTATGGTTCCACCTGGTTTTAATCTTCCGTCTGCTTCCGCATCTTCAATCATTTTAACAGCCATTCTGTCTTTTACAGAATTTCCTGGATTAAAAGTTTCTACTTTTGCTAGAACTAATGCGTCGATTTCTTTAGTAAGTTTATTTATTTTTACTAACGGTGTATTTCCAATAGTTTCTAATATATTTTTTGCGTATTTCATTTTTTAAATTTTGTAAATGCAAAGATAATGTGAATATTATGAATACAAAAATTAGAGAGAGTTTATAATTTAACCCTGATTGTACTGGCAGCTTTTTTGTTTATAAAAACCAAAACCTACAAGGAAAAGCAGGAAAATGGATTACAAAAATGCCTTTTGATTCGT
The DNA here is from genome assembly GCF_000967805.1 of Flavobacterium sp. 316. Classification (NCBI taxonomy): domain Bacteria; kingdom Pseudomonadati; phylum Bacteroidota; class Flavobacteriia; order Flavobacteriales; family Flavobacteriaceae; genus Flavobacterium; species Flavobacterium sp. 316. The sequence goes on along the minus strand of NZ_JYGZ01000002.1, from coordinate 214,162 downwards.
TTTTTATTTGAAAAAATTCCAAACTAATCCAAATCGAACAATAAAATCTCTGTACGGGTAGTTTGGTGCTGAATAAAAATTGTATCCTGTCCAAGCTGAATTAAAATGCTCAGCTTTTAGAAATATTCTTGTTTGACGAACTTTTGCGTTTATAAAGAAATCAAACATAGGAAATCCTCCAATTTTTCTTTCATTTTGGACATAAAATTCTCCCAATAATGGGTTATAGTCGTTAGCATAATATTCTGTAAAATAATTGAAAATAATTCCTGTTTGAATAAACATGGCTTTTTTGAATATATGTTCTGAAAAATAAAGTGAGTTTCTTGTTACAAATTGTGGAACATTTAGCGTTTTGTCTGAGTTTTCTACATTTTGATATAAAAAAGTATTATCTAATGCTAGTTTCCAAAATTTAATTTCTTTTGATACTTTAATAGACGCATAATTTATAGTTTTATTATTTTGAAAAGGTTTTACTGTAAGTGTATCAATACTATTTGTGATATTATCGAAATATAGATAATCGTCTAAAATTGAATATTGTGCTTCAAGATTTATCCATTTTGTTAATGCTGAGAATTGAAATTGATTTTTCTTTTCATTTTTAAAATTATTTGCCCAATTATAATCTACATAATTACTTTGATATAATGTGTAATTAAGGTTTGGTAAACTATTTAACTTTTGATATTTAAACACAAATTGATAATCCTCATTTAATTTATAATTTAGCGTTGCTTCAATATTTGAAACAGATTGATCTGTAATTGCATTTGAAATTAACAAATTGGCCTTTAATTTATTTGCATAATATGTATAATTTCCTCCTATAGAAGTTATTCTTTCATTAATTGCATTAGGAACTAACGTATTTCCTATATTATCAAAAACAATACTTTTATAAAAATAATTGTATGTATTATCTTCTACGAAGAAGGAAACGTCTCCATATTTTTTAGTTGTAAAGCCAACTCCTAATTTATTATATAAATGATTATATCTTGTTTTATTATTTATTGAACCAGAATAGAAATCTCCAAACCTCTTATCTGCTGTTAATTGTGTATAATTGAAAAACTTATACTCGTGATTAAATTGATGAGTAAAAATTAAACTATTTGGATTGTTTTTATTCAATTTGAATGAATGGTCAATAAGAAATCGATTTCCTTTTAAAAGTGATGTTGCGTTTCTAAAATAAACATCGATTCTTTCCCTTTCATTATATGGATTTTCACTCTCTTCAAATAGATTTATATCTTTGATTCCTCCATTTTCTTGATTTGAAATGTCTTGTCCTGCAAAATGAGCATTTAATATATATCGTTTATCTTTTGTAAAATAACTCGTAGTGAATCTGAAATTTCCAGAACTTGATATGTTATTTATATATTTTCCATTTGATCGCAATCCTTTATAAGCAATAGAAAAATTTAAATTAGGTTTTGTATTTACTGTCAAAAAAGCGTCAACTGATTGCCCTTGCTCCATTACCGTTTTAAAATACAAATCAGACAAAGGTGTTGGAACATTATAATATTTAATATCTTCTATTTCTAAATAATTAAAATGTTTTGCTGAAAAACCCATTGATGGGTGAATTGATTTCTTAACTAAAGAATAATTTAATGTATTATATGTATGCCCTTCATTAGCAAACGCTATTAATCCAAAAATATCTTTTCTCAGTAAATTATATCTATATTCTTTTTGAATTGACAAAGTTGTATCTAAAAATGTAGTATCTCTATCAAGAGTATAAGTTTTATACAACTCTATAGATGGTTTCTCATCTATATCAGCCATATTCAAAGGTTTTAGTACTTTTAGAGTATCTTTCTTTATAATATTATTCTCTGTTTTTGATACATTCTTTTGTGAAAAAGCAAATGATGAAGATAATATTAAAAATAAAAAAAATAGGTTTTTCATTATATTATAAATATGAGCAAATGTAATGAGAAAATAGTGAATAAAAAAAGACCTACATTTTTTAAATATAACATTACTAAACCAATAAAAAAATATTGAGTTAATCATTTAATTTCTGTATTTTTAAGTCTTTAAAATCAGCTATTATAGAAGTATTTGAAGGACAAAGCATACTAAACTTTATAAAAGAATTGCCAAATGATGAATCTTGTAAGGTATATTTAGCACAAATGAAATGGAAAGATGGTTTTATTTGTATGAAGTGTGGTCATACAAAAGGATGTGAAAAATCGGGATATAATTACCAATGTTATAATTGTCAACATGTTGAAAGTGCCACTGCAAATACGTTGTTTCACAAGGTTAAATTTGGTTTACATAAAGCTTTTTGTATTGTGTTTGAAATGACAACTAGTAGTAAAAGTGTATCAAGTATTCAAATGGGCAAACGCTTTGGTATTCGCCAAGGTACTGCTTGGTATTTTATGCAAAAAGTGCGCAAAGCAATGCAAAGTAGCCAGAAATATCCTTTGTCAGAATTGGTTCATGTAGACGAATTTACTGTGGGTGGAAAAGAAGAAGCAAAACAAGGAAGAAGTTATAATTCTAAAAAGAAAAAAGCAGTAATAGCAGTAGAATTAAACCAAAAACATCAGATAAAAAGAGTCTATGTGAAATCTATTGACGACTATTCTTCAAAATCACTAACTCCAATTTTTGAAGAACATATAAGTCAAACGACAAAGATAGTAACGGATAAATGGAGAGGATATGAACCTCTAAAAAAACTTTACAATATTGAACAGCAATTAAGTAATAATGGAAGAAATTTCAACGAATTACATATTATAATAATGCAATTGAAATCTTGGATTAGGACAACACCAACCCATGTTAGTAAATGGCATATCCAAGCCTATTTTGATGAGTTTTGTTTTAGAATAAATCGTTCTCAATTTAAAACAAGTATTTTTCATAAAACCATAGAAAAAATGCTAAATACAAAACCAATTTATCAAAAAAATATAAAACAGACGCTAAGTGTATAACTCAAAAAAAATATTTTTTAATTGAATAGGCAATAGTTTTTAATTACTGCCCTATTCAATTAAAAAATATTCACATTATTTTTTAATTACTCTCTTTATGAAATTATCTTCACCAACCTTGAATACGACATAATACGTACCCGAATTTAAATTATCTAAATTAATATCTATAACATTATTAGGACTATTTAGAACATACTTTTCTTTCACAACTCTACCAATATAATCAATGATATAATATTCACTTATAAAATTATTATTAGACCTTATACTAATATTATCATAAGTAGGAACAGGATATATAGTATAAGAATCATTATTTAAATTAAAAGATGAATTTTCAAGTACAGCAGAATCAAAACCAGACACAACTAAGCTAAATTTTTGAGAACCTGAACTTAAACTTCCTTTGTGTCTAACTTGAATAGTATACCTTCCTATAGCATTATCAATTTCAATTTTTTCAACATTATCAACAGTATTATCTCCTTTAACAGCAGCGCCTGACAAATTGTTTAACTGTAACTTCCATGGAAAATTAACTTCTTCATTCTTTACAACTCTAATATCTAAATCATTAACTAAAGCAGGAATAGATGAATTAAGCTGATTGTCTTTAGCAATACCTGGAGGATCTATCCAGCATATTGTTGCTATAAGTCTTTGAGCAATTGATACATCAACATCAAAAGTATATACATCATCTTGATTCAAGATAATCTCCTTAATTAAAGATTTTGGAGTCAAACTAAATGACTCTCTAATTAAATTTGCTGCACTCTCAGCATTCAGCAACCCCCAACCAAATTTAGCATCTGGACCAATTACACCACCATCTCTCGCAGTATGACAAACTAGTCCTTTTAAAGTTGACGATAACATAAATGAAGAATTTAAATTATTATAATATTCTTGTAACAACAATAAAGAACCTGCTACATTTGGAGAAGCCATTGACGTCCCAGTTTTAAAACTATATGAAGTCAAATTATCGTTATCTGTAGACCATACATTGGTACCATCTCCCGCAATATCAGGTTTAACCCTCCCGTCATCTGATGGACCTTGACTACTAGAAGAATTTATAACTAAAGATATCAAACTTCCATTAACTGGACTAATAAAAGGATTTGCGTTTGCAACAACTAAATTATTTTTTGCATTTTTTTCGGCAGTTAATTTATCATAGTTAGGTGACAACCCTCCAGAATAGCTACTAGTCCCTGAATTCCCTGCAGAAGTAACCATCAAATAATAAGGAGAGTTATAAGCTACTTCATCCCAATTCCTCGATTCAGTATCATAACACCCCATCTGCCATGTTGCTGCATTTTGATCTCCATTTTCATCCAAAACCGGAATCCCATATGAATGATTAGAAATCAACAATGCATTATTTGCAATCTCTGAGACTACTTCTGATAAATCATTAGTCCAATTATAAGAAACTAAATTAGCTTTAGGAGCCATTCCCTTTCCAGAAGCATCTACGCCTTTAGCAATCAAGGTTCCTGAAACATGTGTTGCATGACTATCACTAGGAGGATTTGGTAACACATATTCAGGTGTTAAAACCCTAGAAGAAGATACAGTCTCATCATTCTGAAATTCCATATGATCTACTCTTGCCAATCCACCATCCCAAACACCAATCAACATATTTTCACCTTCCAAATCAAGTCCTAAACTTCCACCAAAATGCAATGAATTAGTACCAGTAGCCTTTGCACTATTGGCATTATCTGTTAAAATAAACACAGGTCTTCCATCAATAATATCAAATATTTTATACGGAATATTACTTGAATAAATAGAGTTTACCTTTAATGAATTATTCAATAAAAATTTTTCAATATCAGAATTCCTCAAACTATCATTCTTATTAAACCTATTAATCAAACCATTCAACTTATCCAAATCATACTCTCTAATAATATTTTCCCTTTGATTCCTTGTTTGCGAATAACCGCAAAACACAAAAAGCAGTAATAAATAGTAAATTTTTTTCATAATAATTAAAAAAATAAACTACTTTAGAGGTTATCTCTAAAGTAGTTTATAGTTATACATATAAAATTGAAATTAATTATTGATATTCGCATCAATGAATGGGTTTCTATCAATTTCTTTTTGAGGAACCTTCAAATAAAATAATTCACTATCAGCTGGCACAGTAAGCACTACTCTGTGTACGTTATCTCTTACTATTGGTCTTCTCAATCTTTTTGCATCAAACCACTCCACACCAATTTCTCCATAAAGTTCCTTACGTCTTTCTAAAAGAATCTCCTCTAATAAATCATTACCTGTATTAGTAGACAAAACAGCATTTGGATCTCTATCAGACTGTAAAGAAAACAGTAAATCTCTTGCACCTGGCTCATTTCCTGATCTAAATTGAGCTTCTGCATCAATCAATACCATTTCAGATTTTCTCATTATTGGCAAATCAGCATCAAATGTAAAGGCAAATTTTGTCGTCACAAATTTTCTCCAAGGAGTTGCTGAATTATAAATATCGAAAAAAGTATTTCTAATATCAGATGCCGTAAATTCATTAACAAAATTAGAGTTCACATATGTAGCTTGATATGAAAGCGTTAAATGATCTGTAAGAACATGAGGAGCAGCATAATAAAAATTAGTTTCTGCTTCATCTTGATACATTCCCCAAATCCATTCAGCATCTTCAATATTATTAAATCCATTTCCCCAATTAGTAGAAACCACAGCCGTATTTGCATCTCCTCCATATGCCTCTTGAGCAGCTATTGAAGCACTTGTCCAATCGTCTTGAGTAACTAATAAAACTCTCGCTAAAATACCATTAGCCACTTCCTTATTAACATAACTTTTTCCTATTCTAGTATCTGGTAACACTTGAATAGCTGACCTTAAATCTCCTAAAATCAATGCATACACATCACTTGTAGAACTTGGTTCCTTTGGCTGAGTTGCACCAGTTACAGGTTCAGTATATATAGGAAGCTTCTTAGCATTTGGATCAGTAAGGTAGTTTGGTGCAAACTCTAGTACTAATTGAAAATAATGAAAAGCTCGAAGAGTTTTTCCTATTGCGATTAATTCATTTTTATCATTACTAGACAATTCTTCACTTCTTTCAACACCTGAAATTAATTGATTAGCATAAAATATAATTTCATAATTAAAATCCCAATTAAACACTGTTCTTCTATAACTTGGTTCTCTATTTTCATGTGCATAATCAAATTGATACCAATTTGCAGATTGAATTAAATCATTTCCTTTAATTGTTCTGGCAAAATACTGTGAATATAACCCTCCTGAATCAACAGTAGTATATTGAGCTCTATATCTTCTTAAAATTCCAGAAACAAAGGCGTCCGCCACTGCTCTATTAGAAAAAACCACGTCTTCAGTTAATCCACTTTGGTTCTTTGGTTCGTCCAAGAATTCATCAGAACAACTTGACGAAATTAGCAACAATAATGCAAAACTAAAAAGTAATGCTTTATTCAATAAATTATTATTTTTCATATTATTATTTTTTAAAAAGAGACTTTTACTCCTGTAGTAAACGTTCTATATTGTGGAGATCTTCTATTAGTAGTTCCATCAAAACTTTGTTCAGGATCAATACCTTTATGTGATTGAAAAGTTAATACATTATCTGCTTGAATAAATAATCTAACATTATCTATTCCTGTTCTAGACAATAATTCTGAAGGTAAACTATAACCTAAAGTTAAGCTCTTTAATCTTAAATAATCATTATCAAACAAATATCTAGTTGACCTTGCATTACTATCATTATTATCTATTGTTAATCTTGGATAGTCAGTAACGTCTCCAGGATTTTGCCATCTATCAAATACATCTGGGTGCGCATTAGCCCCTGGTCTACTAAATGAATTAGTAATACCTGAATAATCCGTATCTAAAATCTGTGCACCAACACTAAAATTAAAGATTAAATTCAAATCAAATTGACGATACTTTAAATATGATGAAAAGCCACCTTCAAAATCAGGTAATGAAGTACCAAAGAACTTTCTTGTAGCATCCGCATAAACTTTAGTTGTTTGTTGCCCAACAACATTCCCATTTACATCTAGAACATCTTCATACCACATTGCCTTACCATCTGCAGGATCAACTCCAGCCCATTCTGCTATATAAAAATCAAAAATAGATCTTCCAACTTCCCATCTTTTAGAACCTCTATCAATACCATTTTCATCAACTAAACTTAAAATTTCATTTGTGTTTTTAGAAAGATTTAAACTAGTATTCCAAACAAAGTTATCTGTACTAATATTTTTTGTATTAATTACAAACTCAAAACCTGAATTCTTAACAGACCCAATATTAGTTGTTATATCTTGAACACCTAATGAAGTTGCTAAAGGTTTATTTAAAATCAAATCAATAGATTTCTTATTATAATAGTCAATAGACCCTGTAATTCTATTATTTAAAATACCATAATCTAATCCTATACTTGTAGACGCTGTCTTTTCCCATTTTATATTAATATCTGCTAAACCAGACAATAGTAAACCTGGATTCCCTTCATTATTCCATCCTGTAGAATAAAGAGATTGATATGGAAAATAATTAGTTCCTAAGTTACTATTCCCCAATTCTCCATAAGAAGCTCTCAATTTCAAATAATTAACAAACTTACTCTCATTTAAAAATGCTTCTCTAGAAATTATCCAACTTCCTCCAACCGAATAAAAGCTACCCCATCTTACATCTTTATCAAATCTGGTTGAGCCATCAGTTCTAGCACTAAACTCTGCAAAATATTTTTCATTATAATTATAACCTAACCTACCTAAATAACTATTAATTCTTTCTTCAATTATCGTTCCAGAAACTCCTTCTGGCACTGTACTTCCATTCAGATTTTGAACTCCAGGCAAGAAACCTGTACCTTGTGCTTGAAATTGATCTATTTTCAATGAATAAGCTTCAGTAATAGCATCTAATGATATATTATGATTATTTATTTTTTTATTAAAATACAAACCATTAGTAGCATTTAATGTTGTAGTAATATTTCTTGTTTGATTAACTCTTCCTCCAACTGAAGAAGCCGCTCCGTATAAATCATCATTAAAACTATATGAATCAAACATAAAGTTTTCATATCCTAGTCTACCTTTATATGTCAAAAAATCGAACAACCTAACTTCTGCATATCCAGAAGTCAATAAACTAGTTCTCTTTCTTTGCTCATCTCCCAAGTACAAATTAGCAACAGCGTTTTCCCCTCCATTTACAGGCCTAACACTATTAACAGACTGCCCAGGGATCGATCCATTACCAAAATCGTATTGCACCCCTCCATTTTGATCATAAACTAAACTACCATTTTGATCTCTCTGATATAACGGATAAATACTTGACAAACTATAAATCCAACCTATACTTTGAGTTGTACTTCCACTTGTTTGATCAGGATTTCCTGAATTCGAAAACGAAACACCTGAACTCATACCAATTTTTAACCAATCTTTTAATTGTGAATCGACATTAAGCCTTGAAGTTATTCTTTCAAAATCAGAAGTAACAACAGGTCCATCTTCATTCAAATAATCCAAAGAAAGAAAATAAGTAGTCTTATCATCTCCTCCAGAAATATCAAAACTATGATTTGTTCTTATTGCTGATTTTCTCAAAATTTCATCTTGCCAATCAGTCTCCCACAATAATTTAGCTCCATTTATTAATTGCCCATCAACTCCTATAGGATTTGAAACCCCATAAGGATTATAACCTAAACGATCTATTAATTGAGAAGATGCATTAGAAGAAGCCGTTACCACATCTTGACCTGCATCAAGATTAGAATTTTTAATTGCTTCCCAAGTCAATTTCATTAAATCTTCAGTACCTATTCTATCATGTAGTCCTACAGCTAAATCAGAAAAACCTATCTGAGATCTTAAATTAATCTTAGGAGCAGTATTTCTTTTACCTCTTTTAGTTGTAATTAAAATAACACCATTAGCACCTCTACTACCATATAAAGAAGCTGAAGAAGCATCTTTTAAAACTGTAATACTCTCAATTTGATCCTGACTTATAGAGTTTATATTACCATTATAAGGAGTACCGTCCACTACATACAAAGGCCCTGCTTCAGCTGTTAAACTAGAGAAACCTCTGATTCTAATCTCTGGATTTGTACCTGGCTGCCCACCTTGATTAACCATAGTCACACCAGAAACAGTTCCTTGCAACGCTTTCAAAGGAGAAGTAACTTGTTGATTATCAATCACATCGGAAGTAAGAGTGCTTATAGCCCCTGTTACAGCTTCCTTTTTTTGCACTCCATATGCAACGACCACAACTTCCTTTAGTTCTAGTCCTTCTTGTAATTTGGCGTTATAAGTACTTCCTGAACCTATAACAATCGACACACTATCCATTCCTGCATAAGAAACAACTAACACATCTCCTTGACTAGCTCTTATAGTATAGCCACCATCAAAATTAGTTGTTGTCCCCTTATTAGTCCCTTTAACAACAACATTAGCCCCTGCTAAAGGTCCCAATGCATCAGAAACGACACCTGAAACAGTTTTCTCTTGTGCGAACGAAAACTGCATTACAAACGCTACTATCAGCGTAAAAATCCATTTAAACTTCGATCTCATATTAAATTTTTTTGAGTTAGTTATTTAGCAAACTTCTTAATAATTTCTTAAATAACCAAATAATACTTCGGAATATTATTAATATAAAAGTGTTAAAATTTAATTATCAAAAAAAACTAACAACAAAACTAACACTATTAAGATGTTAAAACCGCAAAAAGGTTGCGTAAAAATTATATTTTTGCAAAAAAAATGTTAATCAATCGACATACATCTTTTACTTTTGAATGTGGAACAGATGAAGCTGGGAGAGGTTGCCTCGCTGGCCCGGTAACTGCTGCTGCTGTAATTCTCCCTATAGAATTCAAATCAGATTTATTAAACGATTCCAAGCAGTTATCAGAAAAAAATAGATTTAAGTTAAAACCAATTATAGAAGAAGAAGCTTTAGCTTTTTCTTTTACACATATCTATAATGAGGAAATTGACGAAATAAATATATTAAATGCTTCAATGAAAGCAATGCAAGAATCTATTTTAAAATTAAAAACGACTCCAGAATACATTATTGTAGATGGAAACAGAGCTATTTTCTCAAAATTAGACCTAAAGAATACTCATGGTAAAAAACTCACACTTGAAGAAATTGAATTTTTAAAAAAAATCCCTAATGAAAGTATAATAAAAGGTGACTCTAAATATTTAAGTATTGCAGCTGCTTCTGTTTTAGCAAAAACATATAGAGATGAATATATGGATAAAATTCATGAAGAATTTCCAATGTATAATTGGAAAAAAAACAAAGGGTACCCTACAAAAGAACATCGTGAAGCCATAAAAAAATATGGTCCCACAAAATATCATAGAATGAGTTTTAAATTATTACCCGAACAATTAACTTTAGATTTATAAACCTTTATAACTACTAAATTCCGCTTCAAATAGTTCTGAAAAATGCTTTACAACTTTCTCTTTTACTAAATTTTCATCTATTTGAGCATTTAATTCAGCATGCATTGAAGTAACCGCTTTTCCTTTTATACCACACGGAATAATATTATCAAAAAAACCTAAATCTGCATTAACATTTAATGCAAATCCATGCATAGTTACCCAGCGACTTGCGCGAACTCCCATAGCGCAAATTTTCCTTGCAAACGGAGTTCCTACATCTAGCCATACTCCTGTTTCTCCTTCACTTCGAGTTCCTATTATATCATATTCCGCTAATGTTAAAATTATAGCTTCTTCTAAAAAGCGCAAATACTTATGTATATCAGTAAAAAAATTTTCTAAATCCAAAATAGGATAACCTACTATTTGACCTGGTCCATGATATGTTATATCTCCTCCTCTATTTATCTTATAAAAAGTAGCTCCTTTTGCTTCTAATTGTTTTTCTGAAAGTAACAAGTTTGATAAATCCCCACTTTTTCCTAATGTATATACATGTGGATGCTCTACGAAAAGAAAATAATTAGGTGTTTGAAGATTTGCTTCTTCCCTACGGTTTCTAACTTTTACATCAATAATTCCTTTAAATAATTCTTCTTGATAATCCCAAACCTCTTGATAATCTTTATATCCTAGATCTTGCAGTTGTATTTTTTTATTTTGAATCACAATGAGTATATTGAAAATTAGTATTGCAAATATACAAATACTTCCTTCTTAGCCCTGACAGAAATAGCATCCTTTTTTGAAAAAAAAGATAAAATGTAAGGCAGGAAAACGGAAAGCAAGAACATCCAAACTATTCGCTACAAAAATCCTTAATATTGAAACTCTAAACTTGAATCTTGTAACAAAATCTATTATCTTTGCTCGCTTAATTACAATTATATATTAATTATATGCAACTTTCAGAACAAGAAATCATTAGAAGAGAAAAGCTTAAAGCTTTACGTGAACTTGGTATCAACCCTTATCCTGCGGACTTATTCCCTGTGAATCATACTTCGAAACAGATTAAGGAAACTTTTGAAGAAAATAAAAAGGTTGTAGTTGCTGGAAGATTAATGAGTGTTCGCGATCAAGGTAAAGCTGCTTTTGCTGAACTACAAGATAGTGAAGGAAGAATCCAATTGTATTTAAATAGAGATGTTATTTGTGAAGGTGAGGACAAAACGTTATACAATCAGGTTTTTAAAAAACTAACCGATTTAGGCGATTTTATAGGTATTAAAGGAGAATTGTTTACTACAAAAGTAGGAGCAAAATGTATTCGCGTGGAAAATATAACTTTTCTAAGCAAAACATTACGTCCATTACCTCTACCAAAAACAGATGACGAAGGTCAGGTTTTTGATGCTTTTGTTGATCCAGAATTGAGATACAGAATGCGTTATGTAGATTTGGTTGTAAATCCACAAGTAAAAGAGGTATTTAAAAAGCGAACAAAATTATTTAACGCTATGCGCTCTTTCTTTAATGAAGCAGGCTATATGGAGGTTGAAACACCTGTTTTACAATCAATTGCTGGCGGAGCAGCAGCAAGACCTTTTATAACACATCATAACAGTTTAGACATCCCATTATACATGAGGATTGCTAACGAATTATACCTAAAAAGATTAATTGTAGGTGGCTTTGATGGTGTTTATGAATTCTCAAAAAATTTCCGTAATGAAGGAATGGATAGAACACATAATCCAGAATTCACAGCAATGGAGATCTATGTAGCTTACAAAGATTACAACTGGATGATGGAATTTACAGAGAATTTATTAGAATATTGTGCTTTACAAGTAAATGGAACAACTGAAGTTGTTTTTGGAGATAAAAATGTGAATTTCAAAGCACCTTATGCTCGTGTGACCATGACTGATGCTATTAAACAGTTTACAGGTTTTGATATTACTGGAAAAACCGAAGCTGAATTATTTGAAGCAGCTAAATCTATGGGAATTCAGGTAGATGAAACTATGGGTAAAGGAAAATTAATTGATGAAATTTTTGGCGAAAAATGTGAAGGAAATTTTATCCAACCAACATTCATTACAGATTATCCAAAAGAAATGTCTCCATTATGTAAAGAACATAGAGATAATCCTGATTTAACTGAACGTTTTGAATTAATGGTTTGTGGAAAAGAAATCGCAAATGCTTATTCTGAGTTAAACGACCCTATTGATCAAAGAGAACGTTTTGAAAATCAAATGACTCTTGCTGAGAAAGGTGATGATGAAGCAAATGGAATTATTGATGAAGATTTCCTACGTGCTTTAGAGTATGGTATGCCTCCAACATCTGGATTAGGAATTGGAATGGATAGATTAATGATGTTTTTAACTAATAATGCATCAATACAAGAAGTTTTATTCTTTCCTCAAATGCGTCCTGAGAAAAAAGGACCTGAATTAACAGAAGATGAAAAACATATCATAGAAATTTTAAAAGCTAATGAAGGAATTGCTATTGGCGATTTAAAAATAAAATCGGAATTAAGTGGCAAAAAATGGGATGCTGCAAGCAAAGGAATCACTAAGCATGGTTTAATGAAAATTAAAGTAGATGGCGATGCTAAAATTGCTGAATATTTAGGGAAATAATTAATTCCTCTAATCAAAAATTTAAAAAAGGAGCTTTTAAAAGCTCCTTTTTTATATTACAAACTATAATTCAAATTCACACTCCAACGATAATTTGCTTTTACATTTCCGCCAGTAAGATTTTGATTTATAGGCAACATAGCATTAGCTCCAAAAGAAAATTGATCTTTTCCTACTTCAAAACCCAGTTTGCCAAATAAAATATCTCCAGCCGTATTTCTAAGTTTTTGATTATGCTGATAATTATCTGCATATACTTCTCCTGCAATCCCTATTTGTGGTGCAATAACGAATTTTGATGCTTCATACCAATAAAACAACGTACTTGCATAGTTTAATTGATTACCAAAACGATAATTCTTATCATTTTCTGTCTTAATTACATAATTTAGCATAGAATTTAACCCAAATTGTTTATGTTTAATTACATATTCTGTTGCTAAAAGATAATCCCAACTTCCTGTTCCTACTTGAAAACTTGGATTTACTGCTCCTGAGTTTGTTTCATCAAACGTTCCTGTTGGTATTTTCACTCCTGTTCCAATTTGCAAAGAATGTACAAAAGAAGTACTATCTTTTTTAGTTTCATAAAGTTGATACATCGCTAAAACTGTGATATCTCCTAAACCATCTATATTTTGTCTTCCAACAGCTCTTTCTCTAGAATGGAAATGATACGGAATTAAAGTTGAAACTTGTACGTTTTTCACCACAGGAATTCTTGCCCAAAGTTGAACTGTATTAAAATTTTCTTTGTACCAAGGAGAATTACTATATAAACCGTCATTACTTTCATAAGATTGATTAAAATAGCGAATCCCTACAAAATTAGTGTTTAACATAGAAGCAAAACCCATACTTCCTCCGCTTGCAGAACAACCACAAGCATCGCAAAAATCATATTTTTCAAACTGAATATGGTGTTTTAAAAATGGATTTTCTATCGAAAGCGTATCTTTCTCTTTAGCAAAACCAAATTGAAAGATAAGTACAAAAATTATTATTATTTTCTTCATTTTTTTAATATTCTGAAAAGCGACTATCTGTTAAGTATTCATAGTCTGTTAGTGTTTTTAAAAATGCAATAAGTTGTGTTTTTTCTATATTTGTTAATGGAATTCCTAATGTTCCATTTTCATTTAAAGAAGCGTCTAATGTTGTAGAATTAACCACTCCAGAATTATAATGATTTAAAACTGCTTCTAAAGTAAAAAAGCGTCCATCATGCATATAAGGTGCTGTTTTTTCAATATTTCTTAAACTTGGCACTTTAAATTTGTATTTATCCTGCTCTAACTCTGTAACTCTATACCTTCCTACATCATTAATAACTGGATTTATAGCTAAACCATTATTTCTGTATGAATTATCAGTAAACATATCTGTTGCATGACAAGAAGCACATTTTTGATTAAATAGATTATATCCTTCTAGCTCATCGTTTGTTAATACTCCTCCTTCTTCATTTCTTCTGAATTTATCAAATTTAGAATTGGAAGATGTTACCATAACCATGAATTGCCCCAAAGCTTTTAACATATTTTCCGAATTAATTTCTCCATCTGGGAAAGCTTGTTTAAATAGTTTTTGATATTGAGCATCTGCTTTCATCATACTTACAGCATCTGCAAAATTCCCATTCATTTCTATTTCACTAGTTAATGGAATTATTGGTTGTAAATCTAAATGTGTTGTTGCTCCATCCCACATATAAGCACTTTGAAAAGCTAAATTCTGTATAGGTGGTGTATTTCGAGTTCCTATATTATCTCCTACTCCATGACTAAAGGTATGACCATGATGCGTAAATGCATCTTCTTGAATATGACAAAATCCACATGAAACGATTCCATCTGAAGCTAAACGACCTTCATAAAATAGCTTCTTTCCTAACTCAAATCCTTTTTCTGTCAACGGATTGTTGGACAAATCATAAGATAAAGGTGGAAAATTATCTGGAACTTGAAACGCTATAGGTATATTTTGATATTCATCATCATTACTTTCGCTTGAACAACTAAAAAGAATAGGAAAAAAGAGCAATAT
Organism: Flavobacterium sp. 316; assembly: GCF_000967805.1. Lineage (NCBI taxonomy): Bacteria > Pseudomonadati > Bacteroidota > Flavobacteriia > Flavobacteriales > Flavobacteriaceae > Flavobacterium > Flavobacterium sp. 316. Next base: position 198,991 of record NZ_JYGZ01000002.1, on the reverse strand, counting down.
TATATATTTTGCTTTCATTTTTTTATCATTTTTAAATAAAAGCTGTTGATAAGAACCAACAGCTTTTATAATTATTTAGTCATTGTGAACATGATGTACTTCAAACATATTTGAAATATTAGCCGTAATTAAAGCTAGTTTATTCCCTCCCATTATGGTTGCTTGTTCTGAAAGATTCATTTTATTAGTTCCATCAATTAATTGAGATAAATCAGTCATAATATGTACTTGAGGAACAATATTTTCTCTTACTAAAGCATTATCAGGCAAATCTAATGTTACAGCCGTGTAATTATAATTATCACCCGTTTTTCCTGTATGCACTTTAAATTGAGTATCAGAAGTTACTGTAGCAGATGTAAAAGTTCCTTCAAAAGCAACAAATTTATATCCTGCGCTCCAAGACCACATCATTCCTGCAGTTTGCGCTATTTCTAAAAAATTGCCTTGTCCTGTTGCTCCTAAATTAAATTGCTCTTCATCTACTCCTATTCCAAAGGTTACTTTTGTATAATTTCCTACTGGAATATTTGGAATTTGAACTAAAGTTGTTGCTGGTGTTAGCTCATCTATAAGAAAATAACTCTCGCTCTTAGGAACTGTATAGATAGAACCATCATCTTTTGTTAATTGCACATTACTAACAATATATTTTGCTTTTGTAACTTTAATAACTTCTCCGTTTGAATTTGTATAAGGTGTGTTTGCTGCAAAATTTGCATCGTTATATATTTGATCAAATTCTAATTTTATACTTCCTATACTCTCTTTATTTACAACCTCATCATCATTAGAACATGAAGTTAACACTAAGAATACTGACAATAAAGCTATTATGTTTTTAAATTGAAATTTCATTATAATCTATTTTTATTTTTTATTAAAGTTGATGTGTTTGATTAAAAAATTCTTCAAACAATTTTGGACATAAGAATCCTAACTAACTCAAAAATTGAATTAATTTAATAACGCTTTTTAAGAACAAGCCTAATTAAACATTCTAAAGGATTATTCTTTTCGTAAAACTTTAAGAAATAAAAATAGGAGGATGAAATATTGAATATAAAGCAACCGATTTGTACAAATCTTGATAGAAAGTTTGCTTTATTTTATCTAAAAAACTAAAGTTAAACATAACATTTAACTCGTCAATTTCTTTACAAAACAGCAATTCAATTTCTTGATGTGTTGTTTGTTTTTTGTCTGATGAAATTGGTTTTTCAGATTCTGAAGCTTTTGCGAGTTCTTTTGTTAAATGACACTTACCATTACAGTTAAGTTCTGGTTTTGCAACATTTTCACAAAGTTCAGTTGCAATATATTCATAATTAACAATATAATCCAATACTGGAATTACCGGTTTCACCAGTATAAATAATGCTAAAATGAACATCGTTTTTCTCACAATGCAAATATACAAACGAGAATAGAAAAACTAACTGATTAATTTCAATTTTATTTTTTTATGGATTATCAATTAAACTTTTTTAAAAATTATCTGTCTAATAATTAAATCATTAAAAAATAATAATTATGAAAAAAGTATTTCTAACACTAGTTATACTAGTTAGCACATTAGCATTTTCTCAATCAAAAGAGAACAGAAAAGAAAGAATGGATTCTGAAAAAATGGCTGAACTTCATGTAAAAAAAATGACATTAGATTTAGACTTAACAGAAAAGCAGCAAAAAGAAATTAAACCTATTTTCTTGGAACAAGCTAAAAAAAGAGAAGCGAAAAGAAATGAATTAAAAATGCGTAAAGAAAAAGGAGAAAAATTATCTAGCGATGAGCGATTTGAAATGAAAAACAAAGCTTTGGACAACCAAATTGAAATGAAGAGTAAATTAAAAAACATATTAACTCCTGCTCAAATGGAAAAATGGGAAAACAATAAAAAAGAACGATCAAATAAAGCGAAAAAACATGCTAAACGAATAAAAAGCAATAAAGATGAAAAGTAAAAATTTAAGATATTTTTTGGATTAGAACTAAAAATAATATAGATTTGGTGGTTAATAATTACAAATCCTTTAAAAAATGAAAAAAATATTTGCTTTTGTGGTTTTATTCTTTGCTTTCACTATGAATTCATTTGCTCAACAAGAAGAAGTAAGAGAAGAGATTGCTTTATTAGCTAAAAGTGATGCTAAAGAGATTACTGAATACCTAGAGTTAGGCGATACTGAATTAAGCGATTTCTATAGGTTATTTTATTATAAGCATGATGAACTTTCAAAAAGTACAAACGAGGAGCGCAAAGCTGTTATATCAAAATCAGTAAAAGCGAGTATTGAAGCATCAATTACTCCAGATAAATTAAAAAAATTGAATACTAATCCAAAACTTTTCAAAAAGTTAACTCATTAAAAAAAGTCCTGCAAATGCAGGACTTTTTTATGAATTTAAATCCTTAATCAATTCTAAAAGAACCATAATCAAAACTTAATATCTGAGACTAAATATTTTATTCGTTAATTTTCTTATAAAAAAAGAAAAAACAAGTAAATATCTATTTTTGATTTGTATTTTTGAATCAATAATTACCGCATGAGATATTTTACAATTTTACTTTTTGCATTACTATCTAATTTGGCATTTAGCCAAAATGATACTTTGACAACAACTCTTCATGGGACAGTTGTTCACAATGAAACAAAGTTACCAATAAACAACGTACACGTTATAAACACTACAAAAGTAAGTGGAACTATAAGTGATGGAAATGGTTATTTTGAAATCAATGCAAAAATAAATGACACTTTGTTATTCTCTTATTTAGGATTTGAAACTTTAAAAGTAAAAGTTACCAATGACTGGGTAAAAAATAAATCTTCAAAAATTACACTTACAGAAAAAGCATATGCGCTTGAGGAAGTGATTATTTCTAAATATAATTTAACAGGTTATGTTGAAGTTGATACAAAACTTATTCCTGTTGATGAAAACACCTATAGATACAGTATTTCTGGCCTTGATGCGGGTTATGAAGCTGGAGACAAATCGCCAAGTGCTGTTACAAAAGTTTTAGGTGCCATTTTCAATCCTGCTGATTTTCTCTATAATGCTTTTGGTAAAAGACCAAAACAAATGAGAAAACTTAGAGAAATGAAAAAAGATGATACTGTACGCGAATTACTTTCAACAAAATTTGATAGAGAAACTCTTGCTGCACTTTTAGAAATAGACAAAGACGATATTCCTCTTATTCTTCAAAACTGTAATTATTCGGAATATTTTATAAAATCGGCTAATGATTTACAAATTCTTGAAGCTATTAGTTCTTGCTATGAAGAATATAAAATTCTAAAGAAAAACAAATAATTTTTGGAAAACAGAAAATAATAATTCGTGTTTTTTTATAAGAAATTATCTCTTTCACGAAATCTACTTTCCACAAAATCAATGTCTTTTATTGTTTTCCTAGTCCAATCTAATCGTTTTTGAATAATTTCTTCTTCTGTAAGATTCCAATTAATATTAGAATTCCGAAGTCTGTTTGTCAAATCTTGAATGATTATAGCTGCTGAAACAGAAATATTCAAACTTTCAGTAAATCCTACCATTGGAATTTTTAAATATCCATCTGCATTTTTCATTACGTCTTCAGATAATCCTTCTTTTTCTGTTCCAAAAAATAAAGCAGAAGGTTTTGTTATATCAAACTCATGAAGGAAGCAAGATTCATTATGCGGTGTTGTGGCTATAATTTGATAACCTTTCCCTCTTAATGCATCAATACATGATTTATTGCTAGAAAATTCATTAATATCTACCCATTTCTCTGCTCCTAAAGCAATTTGTTTATCAATAGTTTTGCTGTATTTTTGTTCAATAACATTTAACTCTTGTATTCCAAAAACTTCACAACTACGCATTACAGCACTAGTATTATGCATTTGATATACATCTTCTACAGCAACAGTAAAGTGTTTGGTTCTATTTTTAAGAATGTCTAAAAACCGTTGTTTTCTATTCTCTGAAATAAAACCTTCTAAATATTCTAATAACGCTACATCTTTTTTCATGGGGTTCAAATTTATAAAACCCTAAGTGAACTTAAAAACTATAGGTCATTTTTATTTTAGCAAAAAATGGTGTTCCTGGTGTAAAATGAATTTCTTCTACACTTTGCGATTCGGTTTGCAACTGTGATTCTGTTAAAAATTGAGTTTCATTCCACTTAGTATCAAAAACATTATTAACAATTACACCTATTTGAATGGATTTATTAATTTGATAATTTAATGATAAATCAGAAATAAAATAACCATTTGCTACAACAGAATTATTTTCATTAGCTGGACGATCTCCTAAAAATCGATATTGCATATTTCCTGAAAACTTTTTATAATTTTTAATACTTATTCCTCCTGTAGAAGTAAAATTTGGAGCTAATGGAATATAATCAAATCCGTTTGGTTCATCAATACTTCTTGCAAACGCATAATTAGCATCAAAATCAAAAAACACAAAGTCATTTAACTGATAACGAATTCCAAGATCCGCTCCTATTCTTCTTGATTTTCCTGATGGTTCAACAATACCTTCATCTCCTACATAAACAAATTCTTGATTTGAAAATAAACTCCAAATAGCTGTATTAATAATTAAATTAGAATTGGGTTTCCAAATTGTTCCTAAGTCGGCTCCAAAAACAGATGGTAATATCTCTTTATCTTCTTGCAGCACTACTCTTGTGTCGTTTGAATGAAATCCTAGTCCTGTTTTTAAGAAATAAACTATTTTTTCATTTTGAGCATAACTAAAATTTAGCTTTGGTAATATTTTTGCTTTATCATTTGAAAGTGTTTTATAAGTAGATGCTAATTTATCTTGATAATTAAATTTAAAATACTCTAATCGTAATCCTGGATTAATTGTAAATTTCTCAAATTGGAAATTAGTATTTATATATCCGAAAAAGTTTGATTCTTCAATATCTCCATATTGTATATAATTTAAAACTGTATTTCTATTTAATGTATGCGACAATTCAGAATCCTTAGTTGAATTCACTTTTACTCCTACTCCTGATTGAATTTTTAAGTTATAATTGGTAAACACTTTGTTTGTGCTATACTCTGTATTAAATCCATAAAGAGTTCTATTTTCATTTTGCTTAATTTGATCTCCATTTACAGGATCATTTAAGAAAAAAGTGAAGTTTGAAAATAATGTAAAATCATATTTTGAGAAATAAGCATTTGTTTTCACAAAACTATTTTCATCAATCATTTTGTCCATTGAAAAAGCCAAATTTGTTCTAGATGTAAAACCGCCTTCTGTATCATCAACCGCTCCAAAACGAGAGATTGTTCCATCATTAACTAAACGCATTGGAATTTGCCCAGAAGCGTCCCATTTACTTGTAAAATGCGATCCTATGAAACTTAATTTTGTTTGATTTTCTAAAATGGTTGTGTATTTTCCAAAAAGATTAAAACGATTAAAGTTTTGAGGAGATTCAAATGGCCCATCTGTAACAATATATTCTGTGGCAATATAAGCGTTTGATTTTGGGGAATTCCCTAACAAATCAAACAATCCAACTGTTCTAATAGTATTAAATTGACCTACTTCTAAACTTATTTTACTTTCATTTAATTTATCTTTTGAAACAAAATCTACATAACCTGCTGTTGCAAAGTTTCCTTTTAAAGCAGTATATGGTCCTTTTCCAAAATCAATTTTATTAATTACTTCTGGAATTACAAAATGTAAATCGGCATAACCTTGTCCGTGAGCATGAGATACCATATTTACAGGAATTCCATCGGCAGTAATTGCAATGTCTGTTCCATGATCTATATCGAAGCCTCTCAAAAACAACTGCTCTGCTTTTCCACCACCTGCATGTTGACCTATAAATAGTCCTGGAACTTTTCTAAGAATTTCTTGAGATGAGTTTACTGGATTCGTAGTCAAATCCATTTTCATGATATTGGAATTAATGTTAACATTTGGTGAAAGTGTAATTTCAGAAAGCTTAAATATTTCTTCTTCCATCGTTAATACTACTTTTTTATCTAATTGAGAAACATTAAAATTTATTGATTTATATCCTAATTTTGTTAGTTTAAAAGTATCATTAATGGTTACATTTGAAAAGGTAAAATTTCCAAATTCATTTGTGTGTGCATGTGCTTCTGTCGATTCATTATACACATAAACATCTGCAATTGAGTTTCCAAAAGCATCTATTACTTTTCCATTAAACTTCTGAGAATAACCAAAAATGGAGCATAAAATAGTTGTCGTTAAATAAAAATAGAGTTTCATTTGGCATTTGTTTTGTTTGTTTTTTGATAATTTCGATGTGCTTAAGAGATTTCTTATTTACGATTTCATATTATATTCTCATTATTAAAATTTCCAAATTTGGACCTAATTCATATATACTAGATAATAATTCTTCTTTATTCGAATTTTCTTTCGTTAGCATATCATTAGCTTTTAAAATCATTTCATTGTGAAACAAAATCAGCGGTTCCTGAGATTTATTCATAGTGTGCTTTTTAACTATCTTCAATGCTTCATCAAAATCTCCATTTTGGTAATAAGCCCAAGCTAATAAGTCATATGATTCTGGTGTTGGTCTATTTTGAATCTCTTTTTTAGCAATTTCAATTGCTTTTTCAGAATTATCTAAAACTTCAGAATATAATAATGCATTATATTTATTATACATATCCCCATAATTATGATTATTTAACAACTTAAAGTATTCTTCAATATCTAATTTTTGTTCTGTATAATTTGTTGCAAATTCATTCATTTCTGCTCTTAAAAGATACAAATCAGGAACAGTATGCTTTGCTGTAATATGATCGATAATTTCGATTGCTGATTTAGTATCTCTTTCATAAGAAAAAACAATCCAAGCAATTCCTTTTAATGCATAAGCATTTTGATTGTCTATTTGTAGTGTTTTTAAATAATAATCATATGATTCTTTAATACGCCCAGCATGGCCATAAAAATCTGCTATATTTGAATATATCCATAATTTAAGATCTTCTTTCTTAGTTTCTTCAGCTATTTTTTTAGCTTGTTCCATTATTTTAATAGCTGTATCTAAATCTCCTTTATGATCATTCCATTTTGCTAAACGAATTAAATAATCGAAATCTTTAGTATCTTGAATAACATCTAACTTTTTCTCAGCTTCAGTATAATTTCCTAATTCCATATAAACATCAAATAGCATCTTCTCTGTAGATAGTCTATTTTCACCTAATATATATGCTTTTTTTAAATACTCTAATGCCTCTTTAAATTGATGTTGAGAAATATAATTTTTGGCTATAGATCTATGAATACTCGCTTTTTCTCCTCTAACTCTATTATTACAATCTAATAAAAGTTTTTCTGCACGATATAAATCTTGAATATTTCCTTTTATTTCAAATAATTGAGAATATAAACTTGCTAACGAAATTAAATAAGTATATTGATTTGGTGCTGCATTGTATTTTGTTTGCCAAAAATCAATTTCTCTTTTTATATTATTTTCTTTTTCATTTTCTTTCACAATAAGAAAAGCTTGATAATCTTCCTTATTTGTTACTTTAATTTTTTCATCTGAATTACAACTCAAGAATAAGAAAAAAATCAACATTATTGAAGTTGCTTTAATTGTGGTATTTTTCATAATTTTAGTATTTAGTTCGTCTTATTTGAGAATAAGGAGCATCAATAGACACTCCTTATTAGGTTTGGTTAATCAGTTTCTACCAAGGTGAAGCTAAATATGGAAAAGAAGCTAAAAACGTTTTATCATTTGCATTTACATTATCTGAAGTTAATCCTGAATTATCTGTTCCATTTGGACCTCCAAAAATTAACAATAATTCAACATCAATAACATCATCTGCAAGTGCTCTTCCCGACAAGGTATTTGCTGGGTTTCCATCAAAAAAAGTAGTTGTCCCTGTTGTAGAAACGTTTAAAACATCTGTTGCCAAAACTGTTGTAAAAGTAGCTGCATCAAGTCCTAATGCATTTGTTGTATATCCTGAATTTAATGCTAGTAATTTTGATTGAAAAGCTGATTGAAATGAAGCTCCCATTGTAGATGGTGTAGTAACATTAAAATTATCCTTGCTAGTTGAACTAACAAAAACAGTATTAATAGCAGGTCTACCCATTTGATCTTGTTGTGTATATGTTCCACTAAAATCTATTGATTCGTTATTGTATGAATCATCGTCATTGTTGCACCCTACGACTAACAAAGCCACTATTAAAGATGCAAATAAAGTTTTATATTGAATTGATTTCATAATTATATTCGTTTTTTAGAGGTTATTATTATTTTCTTTTTGTTTCTACCCAAGTATTCAATCTTCCAGTTCCTCCTAGCATTGTTTTAGGAAGTTCAACAACTATAGACATTACATTTGTTCCTGCAAATGTATCCGTACCAGTAGCATTAAAACTAGAAGCATTACCTGCAATTATCTCTGAATATTGTCCAAAATCAAAGAAAAAAGGATCATCTCTTAAACCTGCAAATAAATTAATTCCAGACTGCAATGAGGTTATCGCAGTTGATCCGTAAGGAGTAATAGCAACACTTCCAAGAGGACTTGACGTTTTAATTGTACTTGAAGTACCTGCTGTTCCTGGTACCACTGGTCCAAAAAAGTACATTTTTCCATTTCTTGGAATTGCTTGAATAACTAAGTCTTCAACATTATCTCCATTATTATCAATATTAAATTCAACTAATACATTTTCATCAAATGATGATGAAGCACTCATTGTTGGACTTAATAATCCTTTTACATTCGCTACAAAAACTAAATTATTTGTATTAGCTCCTTGAAAAGAATAAAAATCTGTTATATCTGCATTTCCACCTTGAACTGCTGGTGCATCTATATGATCGGCTGCAATTAAAATAGAACCGACTAAGCCTAGTAGTGAAAGTCCTAAGTATAATTTTGAATTTTTCATTTTAATGATTTTTAATGATTTATAACTACAGTTACGAGAACTTTTAACGTTTGGTTTTAAAAAATTGAAAAAATATTTTTTTTTAGTACATTAGTGGTAACTTTACAAACATATGGAACAAGAACTATTAGTTAAGGAACTCCTTAAAAAGGATAATTATTCGTTTACATTATTATATGACAACTATTCTAGGAGTTTATATGGTGTTATTTACAACCTAATTAAAAACAAAGAAGAATCTGAGGACGTACTTCAAGAAGTCTTTGTTAAAATTTGGAATAATATAGACTCCTATAATGAAACTAAAGGTCGTTTATATACTTGGATGCTAAATATTGCTAGAAATACAAGTATTGATAAATTACGATCAAAAGGATATAATAACAGTCAAAAAAACCTTTCCGCAGATAATTTCGTATATATGCTTGAAGACAATTCAAAAGCATTAAATAGAATTGATGCAATTGGCATAAAAGAATTTATCAAAAAATTAAAACCTAAATGTATTCAAATCATTGAATTATTGTTTTTTCAAGGATATACACAGCAAGAAGCATCGGAAGAACTTGAAATACCTTTAGGTACAGTAAAAACAAATAATAGAAATTGTATGAATGAATTAAGAACGATTATCAATGAATAGTAGAGAATACATAGAATCTGGAATTTTAGAATTGTATGTTTTTGGCACACTTACTGAGCAAGAAAACAACAAAGTTCTAGAAATGGCAAAAAATCATATTGATATTCAAGAAGAAATTAAGGCCATAGAAAATGTTGTTATTAATTTATCTCATAGTGTTGCTCCTCACCTTTCCGCAACTAATTATGAGAAAATAAGAAATCAACTTTTAGAAAAAAATAGAGTAATACAATTACAACCTAGAAAAAATTATGCACAATATATGGGTTGGATTGCTGCCGCAGTATTTGTATTAGGTTTTGGTATTCAATTATACAAATTGAATCAATCTAATACTATTATCGAAAGTTTATCTGTAGATAAAAGCAAAATGCAAGAATCTATCGTAGAATTAGAGTTTCAAAAACAAGATGCTGAAAAAATATTAGCTATTGTAAGAGATAATAATAACATACAAGTAGCACTTGCAGGACAAGAAGTAGCACCAAATGCTTTTGCGAAGGCATATTACAACAAAGAAACTAAAGAAGTATATATTGATGCTGCTGGTTTACCAATACCTCCTGAAGGAAAAGTATATCAGGTTTGGGGATTAAAGCTAGATCCATTAACACCTCAAAGTATTGGTTTATTAGACAACTTTACAGCTAGTAATTCAAAGGTTTTCAAAGTAGAAAAAGCTGAAGATGCTGAAGCTTTTGGAATTACTTTAGAACCAGCTGGCGGAAGTGTCAGTCCTACACTTGAACAACTTTATACTTTAGGAAAAGTTTAAAAAATTAAAATATGTAAGAATGAATATGCCTCAAAATTTAAATACTATTTTGAGGCTATTTTTTATTCTTCACATAAACAAACCATAATAATTAGATAGCCAAAGCACTCTATAAAAATATAATATAACTTTTTAGACAATCATTACTTTTAAACTTTCTAAACTTCTACTTATATTTGCAACTTTAAAATTTGAATTTAATTTTTTAATTCCATTCTGAAACAAACTCAGAGTAAACAACAACACAACAACATCATGTTACAATTATCAGAACTAAATGCTATTTCTCCTATTGATGGACGATATAGAAACAAAACCCAGAATTTAGCTCCTTACTTTTCAGAAGAAGCATTGATAAAGTATCGCGTTTTAATTGAAGTAGAATACTTTATTGTATTATGTGAATTACCTTTACCACAACTTTCTGGTGTTGATATAACTATATTTCCTGCTTTAAGAAAAATGTACACTGATTTTTCTACTGAAGATGCATTGTGGATTAAAGAAACTGAAAAAACAACTAATCATGATGTAAAAGCAGTTGAATACTTTATTAAAAGTAAATTTGATGCTTTAGGATTAGAAAAATATAAAGAATTTATTCATTTCGGATTAACTTCTCAAGATATTAATAATACAGCTATTCCACTTTCTACAAAAGAAGCTTTTGAAAACGTATATATGCCTTCTTTAATTGCTGTTATTCAAAAATTAAAGGATTTAAGTATTGAATGGATGGACATTCCAATGCTTGCACGTACACACGGACAACCTGCTTCTCCTACTCGTTTAGGAAAAGAAATTTTAGTTTTTGTAGAACGTTTAGAAGAACAAATGCGTTTATTATTTAATGTTCCTTTTGCAGCTAAATTTGGTGGTGCAACAGGAAATTACAATGCACATAAAGTAGCTTATCCAAACAATGATTGGAAACAATTTGGGACCAAATTTGTTGAAGATATTCTAGGATTACATCATTCTTTCCCAACAACGCAAATTGAGCATTATGATCATTTCGCTGCTTTTTTTGATGCTTTAAAAAGAATCAATACAATAATAATTGATTTAGATAGAGATATTTGGACGTATGTTTCTATGGATTATTTCAAACAAAAAATAAAAGCTGGAGAAATTGGTTCATCAGCAATGCCACATAAAGTAAATCCTATTGATTTTGAAAACAGTGAAGGAAATTTAGGCATTGCCAATGCTATTTTTGAACATCTATCAGCTAAATTACCTATTTCTCGTTTACAACGTGATTTAACAGATAGTACAGTTCTTCGTAATGTTGGTGTTCCTTTTGGTCATACTATCATTGCCTTTGAAGCCACATTGAAAGGATTAAACAAGTTATTATTAAACGAAGCTAAATTTACTGAAGAACTAGAGAAAAATTGGGCAGTTGTTGCTGAAGCAATTCAAACTATTTTAAGACGTGAAGGTTACCCAAATCCTTATGAAGCTTTAAAAGAATTAACTAGAACAAACACAGTTATTAATAAAGAATCGATTCGTGCTTTTATTGAAACTTTAAATGTTTCTGATGACATTAAAACTGAATTGAAACAAATTACACCAAGTAATTATTTGGGCATATAATAGCATCAAATAATAAAACTTATTCTTTTGTAAAATATAAAATCCATTAGCATTCACTAATGGATTTTTTTTACGCTATAAACTGTTAATTTTTACAAAAAGGATTGTAATGATTCTTCCAATTTAGTACTTTTAAAAAAAGTTAAAATAATGCCATTTTCGTTAGTTGCAAGCACAGCAGTTCATTTACCAGACTTAATCAATGATTTAGGTTTAATCCTTGTCACAGCAGCAATTTCTGTATTAATTTTCCGTAAATTAAAACAACCTTTAGTTTTAGGATACTTAGTTGCTGGATTTTTAGCAAGTGCTAATTTTAATTTTTTTCCAACAGTAAAAGACATTAACAGTATTGAAGTTTGGGCAGAAATAGGAATCATTTTTTTATTGTTTAGTTTAGGTTTAGAATTTAGTTTTAAAAAGCTACTAAAAGTTGGAGGAACAGCATCCATTACTGCATTAACACAAATTTTTGCCATGATTGTTTTAGGCTATTATGCAGGACGATTTATGGGCTGGGACAATATGAACTGTATATTCTTAGGTGTCATTCTTTCCATTTCTTCCACTACTATTATTCTAAAAGCATTTGATGAACTAGGCGTAAAATCGCAAAAATTTGCAGGAAATGTTATTGGAGCTCTGATTGTGCAAGATATTGTTGCCATTTTAATGATGGTTTTGCTCTCTACTGTTGCAGTAAGTCAACAATTTTCAGGAAGCGAATTGGTTAAATCTTTATTAAAACTATTCTTCTTTTTATCGATTTGGTTTATATCTGGTATTTTTTTCATCCCAACATTATTAAAAAAATTAAAACATTTACTTTCTGATGAAATGTTATTAATTATCTCATTAGCACTTTGTCTGTTAATGGTAATTTTTGCCTCTGAAGTTGGTTTCTCTCCAGCATTAGGCGCTTTCATTATGGGATCTATTATTGCAGAAACTAATGAAGCTGAACATATTGAACATTTAGTAAAACCCGTAAAAGATCTATTTGGTGCGGTTTTCTTTGTATCCGTTGGAATGTTAATCAATCCTGATACCTTGGTTGAATATGCTTTTCCTGTTATGATACTAACATTCGTTACTATTTTTGGACAATCAATAAGTTCTACCATTGGAACTCTTATTTCAGGTCAACCGCTTAAAGAATCCATACAAACAGGAATGAGTTTGTCTCAAATAGGTGAATTTTCTTTTATTATAGCAACACTTGGAACTTCCTTAAAAGTTACAAGCGATTTTTTGTATCCCATTGTTGTTGCTGTTTCAGCTGTAACTGCTTTTACAACTCCATTTATGATAAAATATGCTTCTCCAACAGCCGCTTTTGTTGAGAAAAAATTACCTAAGAAATGGGTTAAAAAAATTGAATTATACAGTGCCAATTCACAAGCTATAAAAACAGTAAGCACTTGGAAAATTGTTATCAAAGAATACTTATTTCAAGTTATCTTATACTCTGTTATTCTTTTTGCTATTATTCTAATGTCTAAAAACTTTTTGTTACCGCTATTAGATGATATTTTGTATGGACATATAATCGCAGCTTTTTTAACCTTATTAGTTTTAGCTCCTTTCTTATGGGCGCTATCTTTAAAAAGAGTAGCCAAAGCTGAAGTTCAAGAATTATTAAAAAACAGAAAATATTACGGCCCTGTTATTGTTTTAATTTTCATTCGAATTGCCATTGCCTTATTTTTCATTGGATTAATGTTAAACAATTTCTTCTCACCTGAAATTGCACTGTTAGCCTTTGTTTTTTCAATTGTAATTATGATGATTTTTCCAAAAAACATCAATCGATTATATCATAAAATTGAAGATCGATTTATAACCAATTTTAATCAAAGAGAAGTAACAACTAAAAATTTAAATCGAAATAATTTATCACCTTGGGATGGTCACATGGCAAATTTTACTATTTGTGCCGAATCAGATTTAGCAGGAAAAACACTAGAAGAAGTTAAAATTAGAGAAAATATAGGCGTAAATATTGCATTTATAAAACGTGGTGGCTTACATATATATATTCCTTCCAAAGAAGAAAAATTATATCCGAATGATGAGATTAGTATAATCGGAACAGACGAGCAAGTAAAACAATTTGCTGATTATTTAGAGCAACACAAGCTAAATACAGAAACACTTCTTGAATCAGAAATAGTATTACAACAATATGAATTAAGAGATCAATGGTTTATTGGTAAAACTATTCGTGAATCGAATTTACGAGAAAAAACAAACGGAATGATTGTAGGAGTTGAACATAATGGTCGACGAATATTAAATCCTGAATCGAGTCTAATTTTAAGTAAAAATGACATTATTTGGGTTGTTGGAGACAAAAAGAAAATAAAAGCATTTTTCAGTTAAGTTAAGTTAAGTTAAATCTCATCTTAACAATTCATTAACAATTGGCATGGAATTTGATTTTGTAAGAAAAAGACTTTTATATGTGTAAAATTTTGTCCCTATTACTTTTTCTAACATTTCCCTCTATTTCAGCACAAGAACTAATTATTGATTATAATCAGCTAAGTGATGAAGTCTTGAAACAAATTAATTCGCACAGAAAAATATTAAAACTAGACGAATTAAAGGAAGATGCAATATTATTCAAAGCCGCTCAAGATCATAGTATTTATATGAATGAGAAAAATATATTATCTCATGAACAAAAGGTTATTGACAAAAAATTCCCGAAAGACCGTATAAAATATTATCAAGGAAATGATTTTAATGTATTTGGAGAAAATGTACTTTATACTACTATAGATGTAAAACACTATTCTAAAACAGATATTCTTGCTTTAGCAAAGAAAGTCTTTATACAATGGAAAAAATCGCCTCCACATTATAAAAACATAATTAATTCAAATTATGAATTAGCAGGTATTGCTTTTTCATTCGATAAAAAAACCAGACGTTTATATGCTACCAATGTATTTGGAGCAAAAGGTGTTGTAATTCCAAATCAATTATCAAACAACGCTTTTGGACTATCTGAAAAAAGTATTTATTGTAAGAATGTTGATTTAAATGATAAAATACACATAAGCAATGGTCTTCAAATTGAAGGAGATGATGTAATACTTTATTACCATGACATTAAAACTTTTAAAGAAATTTTTAAAAACCCTAGTGATGCTATAGCAATTGATTTTGTTGAAGAAAGTCAATTACAATGTGGTTCAAAAAACAATTTTGACATATCACCAATTTATGATGGAGTACTTTCAAAACCTATTTATAGAGACGAGTTGCTAGCTAACAACACCGCTGAAAACAAACACAAAATAATCACTAAAGTAGGTAAAGTACCTGAACATTTAAAAGAAAAAAACGTTACATTAAACATTATTTTTATTTTCACAAATTGTGCTTGTGAATATATTGTTCCTCATGATATTAAATCAAAATCTATATCTCTATTCCCTATAAATCCAATAGTAGAAATTCCTAAAAATACAACTCTAA
This sequence comes from Flavobacterium sp. 316, assembly GCF_000967805.1. NCBI lineage: Bacteria > Pseudomonadati > Bacteroidota > Flavobacteriia > Flavobacteriales > Flavobacteriaceae > Flavobacterium > Flavobacterium sp. 316. The sequence goes on along the minus strand of NZ_JYGZ01000002.1, from coordinate 183,523 downwards.
GCAATAAAGGAATTATTAGAACTGAAGAACATTCTTTTGCTTTTGAGCGAAATGAAATTGTTGAAAAATTTAAAAACACTGATGAATATTTTAACATTGATAAAATTTCAGATGATGAAATCGTTATTCAATTTGATACTTTAATTTCCGAGAATTTTAATAAAGTAGTTGCAAATAAAGACTCAATCTTATTTTCTGAAATTGAATATTCGGAAGAAAAGATTGAAGAGCCTTTTACATTTATAAATGAAGCTATTCATTCTACCCAAATTTATAGTTATAGTTCTATAGAAGGAAAAGAAGAATTGAATAAAAAATTACATCAAGAAAGAGCTATTGCAATAGAAAATTATGGCAAAGAAAATTTAGATATAACTATTAAACCTTCAAAAATAATTGCTGAAGAAAATTGGGAGACTTGCTACATTCAACTTGAAATGGAGAACTTAGGCGAATTAGCAACAAAATCGAAAGAAGAAATTAGAAGCTACATCAATGCAAATAAGACAACTTGGAATGATTATTTAGACAAACAACGTGTTTCAAAACTCATAGCTAATTATTATGGAGAAATAACAACAAATAATCCTAATAACAAATTATATCTTCAATTTCTTTATGAAATTAATTTACGCACAGGTATTCTTAAAAAAGATTATAATAGAGCAAACTTAGCTCTTGCAAAACTTTATGATGTTGATTTTTGCTATGCAATATTTGATGAAATTGTATTTAATGAATTAATGACTAACCAAAAATTAGTTCAAAATGCATGTGCTGCACTTATCAAAAATTATCAATATGATCGCTTTAAAACCGTACGATTCTTAAAACATTGGTTAACTCAATTCGACTCTTTTAATAAAGATACTCAACTAAATTTATTGAATTTATACTGTGTTACCAATGAAAATCTACTTCATACTTGGGATGTTTCAACTACTAAATTAGCCAATGTAACTAAGCCTAAAACATTAGAAAACAACTTTTCATTGTTTCAGCCTAATTTAGATTTAACTGCGAATTACAACTATGTTGCTTTATATTATTCTAATCATACTAATGATTACAATGGAATTAATTATTATTTTACCAAAGTGTATAATAGTTTTAAAAACAATATCAAATCAACTAAAGACAGGGTAAATTTTGGGTTATTTCTAAATCATTGGAGCAACTATCATAGAACAATAACATTATTAAAAGCAGAAATGAAAAAGCCAACTTTTACTAAAGAAGAAGCTCTTTTATTAGCACAAACTTATCCTGTTATTGACGATGATAAAAATAAATCAGAATTAGAGTATATTCTAAAAAAAGCATATCAATTAAACAAAAATGCTTGGTGCAATTGGCAAAAAGAAAATAAAAACCTATTACGGAATATTACAATTAAAAATGAGTTTTGTAAAAAATGTAATTAAAAAAAGCCTCATTTTGAGGCTTTTAAAATATTATAATTCATCTGCAACTTCATCAATTGCTCTAATTGTATAATCTAAATCTTCATAGTATTATTACAAACACATTTTGTCATTCTGTAAAATTAGATAATAATGATGACTCAAAACTCATTATGGAATAATTTGAATTAATCTACAAAACTAATAATTCATTTACAATTAGGATAGAATTTGATTTTGTAAGAAAAAGACTTTTGTATGTGTAAAATTTTGCCCCTATTACTTTTCTAACATTTCCCTCTATTCCAACACAAGAACTAATTATTGATTACAATCAACTAAGTGATGAAGTACTAAAACAAATTAATTCACACAGAAAAATATTTTATCTCATGAACAAAAAAATAGTCAATAAAAATCCCCTAAAGATCATATAAAATACTACCAAAAAAACGATTTTAATATTACTGGAGAAAATGTACTTTTTACAACTATATCCGTATCACTATGCTCTAAAAAAGGTTATAAAAGTCTTTACTTCGATTATTTTTCATAAGAGTTCATGAATTTAAAACATCTTAAAGGTGTGACTACAACCATCATTTTTACTATTTTATTTTTTGATATGTTTTGATTTTTTATTTCTCTTCCAAAATCGAATTCTAATTCATTTCAAGCATATACTAATTATAGTCCTTTTAAAAAAATATATTTTTTACATTTACTGTATCTTGCTTAATCAAAAAACACACTATGTCCCAAAAATCACTTTTTGTCTTTCTTTTGTTTTCTTATGCTCTTACTGCTCAAAACTGTGTAGAAAGCATTACTTGTTCAGACGATACCGTATCTGTAGTACTTTCAGATGGAACTATTTATAATTGGGGAAAAAATGATTACGGTCAATTAGGTATTGGCACTGTAACAAGTGAAGATAGCCCCATTCTATTTAGCACACAATCTGATTGGAATATACTGACTTATGGACGTTTACATTCCGCTGGATTAAAAAATAATGGCACAATATGGACTTGGGGTAATAATGATTTAGGTCAATTAGGTAATGGCACTAACACTACCAGTAACGCACCAACACAACTAGGAAATGAAAACAATTGGACGGCTATTTCAGCAGGAAATTTACATTCAATAGCCTTAAAAGATGACGGAACCCTTTGGGGATGGGGAAATAATCAAGCTAATGAACTACTTGATTTTTCTATTTATCCAGCTACATTTACAACACCCGTTCAAATCAGTACAGATACCGATTGGGATAAAATCTATGCTGGTTATTTTAGAACATTTGGTATCAAAAACGATGGCACTTTGTGGGGAAAAGGCAACAATTCCTATGGTTCTGTTGGAACTACAATGCAAGGTTTTATTAATGAATTTACCCAAGTAGGTTCAGATTCTGATTGGGTTAAAGTATCTGGAGCACGTTCACAGCATACTTTAGCCTTAAAAAGTAATGGTTCTCTTTGGGCTTGGGGAAATAATGAAAATGGCAGATTAGGAGATGGAACCATTACAAATCGTCCAATACCTACACAAATAGGAAATAGTCAATGGAAAGATATTGCAGCTGGTAATTATCATTCGTTAGGAATAAAAACAGATGGCACTTTATGGCATTGGGGTTCCTATGGCTGGATAGAAGGGCAACTATTAATCCCAAATAATTTTTCTCCTGTTCAGGTAGGCACTGATACGGATTGGAAAAGTATTGCCGCAGGATATTCAATTTCTTTTGCAATTAAAGAAGACAACACCCTATGGGGCTGGGGATTTAATACCCTAGGCTGGTTAGGAAATGGCTCAACTGTTTCCACTGCAAATCCGGTATTGATTATTGATTGTATTAATTTATCTATTCCAAATTTTGAAAATAATGCCATTTCCATTTACCCAAATCCCACTGAAAATCATTTAAATTGGTCTGGAAATATAACCGAAGGATCCTCATATGAAATAATAAATACAATAGGTCAAAAAGTAATCACTGGAACAATTGATTTGAACAAAAAAGAAATAAATATTGCTACTATTCCAACTGGAATGTATGTTTTAATAATACAAACTAAAGATGGTAATTTATATCAACAGAAATTTTTAAAGAAATAAAAAAACAGTTCTTAAGCCAGAATCACATTAAGAATCCCTAATTTTTAAAATCTCAATCAATTATCACATATTTAACAAAAATGTTCGTTTTCATTAGAAAAAATCAAGCTAAAATTTCGTAATTTTACAATCAAATAATTCATGTAAAATATGGAAACCCATTTTGAAAGCAACCCTTTAATAGACAAACTGCCTAAACATTTAAAACAATTTATAAAACCACAAGATTATAAGGATTATACACCTATTAATCAAGCGGTGTGGCGTTATGTGATGCGTAAAAATGTGGAATATCTTTCAAAAGTAGCACATGAATCGTATTTAGAAGGTTTACAAAAAACAGGTTTGGAAATAGAAAACATTCCAAACATGTATGGCATGAACCGTATTTTAAAAGAAATAGGTTGGGCTGCTGTAGCTGTTGATGGTTTTATTCCTCCGAATGCCTTTATGGAATTTCAAGCGTATAATGTATTAGTAATTGCTTCCGATATTCGTCAACTCGAACACATAGAATATACTCCTGCTCCAGATATTATTCATGAAGGTGCCGGACATGCTCCTATTATTGCTAATCCAGAATATGCAGAATACTTACGACGCTTTGGCGAAATAGGTTCTAAAGCTATTTCATCTTCACATGATTATGAAATGTATGAAGCAGTTCGATTACTTTCTATTTTAAAGGAAGCAGAAGGAACTCCTGAAGCCGATATAAAAGCAGCAGAAAACCGAGTAGATTATTTACAAAACAATATAGGACCATTATCAGAAATGGCTCGTATTCGTAACTTACATTGGTGGACTGTTGAATATGGTTTAATAGGAACAGTTGATAATCCTAAAATATATGGTGCAGGCTTACTTTCTTCTATTGGAGAAAGCGCATGGTGTATGACAGATAATGTAAAAAAGATTCCTTACGATATTTCAGCCGCAGATCAAAGTTTTGATATTACAAAACCACAACCACAATTATATGTAACACCTAGTTTTTCACATTTGAATTTGGTTTTAGAAGAATTTGCAAATAAAATGGCAGTACGCACTGGTGGATTATCGGGAATTAAAAAATTAATCGATTCAAATTCTATTGGAACAGTAGAATTAAGCACAGGGTTACAAATTTCAGGTGTGTTTTCAAATGTAATTGAACATGAAGGTAAACCTGTTTATGTACAAACTACAGGGAACACAGCACTTTCATATAGAGAAAAAGAGTTAGTGGGTCATGGAACTGAATATCATACAGAAGGTTTTGGTAGCCCAATAGGGATGCTAAAAGGTATTAACCTAGCTATTGAGGATATGAGTCCTAGAGATTTAAGAGCTTATGATATCTACGAAACAGAGAAAGTAATTTTAGAGTTTGAAGGAAACATTGTAGTTTCGGGTGAAATTATTACAGGTACACGCAATTTACGTGGTGAAATTTTATTAATAAAATTAAAAAACTGTACTGTTTCTCATAACGGAACTATTTTATTTGAACCAGAATGGGGTATTTATGATATGGCTATAGGAAAAGAAGTAATTTCTGCTTTTAGTGGGCCAGCAGATGTAAATAGCTTTGACATGATTACACACGTTCCTTCTTCTACTACTATAAAATCTAAATCATCAGTTGAAAGACAAGAATTAGAAAATCTATATAAAAACGTAAGAGATTTAAGAGAAGGTAAAAATGCTACAAAAACTATTGAAAACATATTTGAAATAGTAGCTAGAAATCATAAAAATGACTGGTTATTAAGCGTAGAAATTGCCGAATTAGCCAAAAAAGAAAACAATATTGATTTCTTAAATAAAGTAGTGAATCATTTAGCTATTGTGAAACAAAATAGACCCGAAATAGGTCATTTAATTGATAATGGTTTAGAACTTTTTTTAGAATCAGCAACAGCTTAAAGTAACTATTGTTACAAATATGTTTACATATACCATTTATATTTGTTGCATTAAATAGTTAATTATGGGAATTTTAGATATATTAGGATTAGGAAACTCATCAAATGAGATAAAAGAATTTATTGCAAAAGATGCCATTATTTTAGATGTAAGAACAACTGAAGAGTTTGTTGACGGACATATTGAAGGCTCTAAAAATATTGCACTACAAGTTTTACATGATCATATAACCGAGATTAAAGAATGGAACAAACCAATTATTGCTTGTTGTAAATCTGGAATGCGAAGCGGTCAAGCCACTTCCATTTTAAAAAAACATGGCATTGATTGTATTAATGGTGGCGGCTGGGAAAGTTTACAAAGTAAATTATAGAACGATAATTTTTAATTTTACCACATATTTTAATCGATAAAAAGATCTAGTATGTGGTTTTTTTATGAAATAAAAACAAGAAAATATTTCAACTATAATTTTAAATCACTCTCTGATTCAATAACATCTCCTTTATATTGTAATGTCCAACCCATAGAATTTGTTAATACTAGCATTTTTGCTAATTCAGACAACAAACGATTTTTAGCATTCGTTTTCAAAGTCGATTTATCAATTTTTTTAGCTAGATTTTCTCTTGCTATTTTATTAATTTTATTATAATCTTCTCCTGTAAATTCATTAAAAGTACTTGATTCAGTATTGTAATATTTTATATCTGGACTAATTTTTATTTCTTCTTTTGGGACATTGGTAATCGTTAAAATTTTATTTTTGGCATCAATATCATACGTTACTTTGCTTAAATCAAAACCTACCGTTACATCTGCATTGATTACTACTAAAGCCTTTTTATCAAAAGTTAAACCAGGAATATATGTTTCTTTTCGGTCTTTATAAGTTAATACCTCCGCAAAATGACCTTCTGTTACCACAAGTTTACCTACGTTTTTAATTTGTGCTTGAATAAGATTTGTATCATATTCTATTGAAGAAGTCTCTGTTGTACTCGTAAAATATTTGTATCCGAAAAATAATACTAACCCTATTAAGATGAGTACAACCCATTTTCTTATTTCAGACAAACGATTAAATAAGCTCATAAACAGATGTTTTTTAAAATTGAATAAACGAAAATTTTGCTTGCAAATTACTAATTTTCCTTTGTGTATTTTCTATAAACTTCAAATGACTTGAAGAATTAGGATTGAAAGGTCTATGTGATAATGCTTTTTGAATTGTTTCAACCTCATCCATAGTTAGAAATGCTATTTCTGAAATTACTGTTTCTTTGAATCGTTGCCAAATATAATCGATAGCTACTTGGTTAGGATGTAACATATCTTCAGCATAAAAACGATAATCACGTAACTCATCCATCACAATTTCATAGGAAGGAAAGTAGTTAGTATTTCGTTTTAAATGTTCAGTATTCAGCAAATTATGTATTGCACTAATTAAATGCGCTTTACTAACATTATTTTCAACAAAACCATCTTTAATATGTCGCACTGGTGAAACGGTAAAAATGAAACTACAATTCGGATTCACAGAAGCAACTAAAAACACAATATTTTTTAAACTTTTTTCTATTTCATCAATAGATAACAATTGCTTTAAAAATTGTTTTTGAGGAACTTTATGGCAATTGGCAACAATCTCTTTCGTTTCATTATATTGATACACCCAAGAAGTTCCTAGAGTAATAATACAATGTGTCGCTTGCTTAAGTTGCACATTAGTATCATCAATTAATGCATTTAATTGTTTTAAAAAAAAATCTTTATTGGGATTAGACAGTTCAGAATGCACTTCATAGCAATGCCATAAATCATTATGAAAAAAAATATCTTTTTCTTTAAAATAATCTTTCTGAATACTTCTTACGATTACCTTTTCTAACGATATTGGATTAAAAATAATACCAAAGGGATTTACAGTATTTTGAAATTTATAATAATCGATTTTTTTTCCTATGTTTTCTACAAAACAAGAACCTAAAGCAATAATCTTTGATTGATAATTGATTTGGGTTTTATTTTGTAAAATGGGAATTCGAGTACGAAATTGCATACAAGGTAATTTTCATCAAAAATAACAATAAAAAAGAAACCCAAAACACTTGGTCTTGGGTTTCTTACTGTTTGTTTTCTTTAAAATATTAATAAAGCAATTGATAAGAAGTTACATCTCCTGATTGTTGAGTTTCAACAACTGTTATTGGGTAACCACTCGCATTATAAGTATATACATTTGTAGTAATATAAGTATTGGTAGTTCCTCCAGAAGTATTTTCAACAACTTCAGTTTCTTTAACTACATTATTCTTTGAAGACCTTGGTTCATCAAACAACTTATCAAGTCCAACAACATTCATAAATGGATTTTTCTTATCATCATACAAATATGTTGTTGTTATAGTTGAATAGGTACTAATCTCCTCTCTCTTAATAACATTATTATTGGCAAAAAATAATTTCCCATTATTAATTGTGCTCGTTGCATTCGTTGCTATCACTATAGCGTACTTAGTAAAAGAAACTGTACCATCAGAGTTGTAAGTATAGTCAGTTCTTTCTTTTTGAGAACTACCTGTTGAAATTTCTTCCATAGAAACTAATTTCCCATTATTATAAAAATAATTCGTAGTAAATTCTAAAGACGCACCATCAAACTCTTCTATTTTTGTTAATAAATCTCCTGTATAAGTATATAAGAGTTTTGAACCGTCATTAGAAATATTACTCACAAGTTTATTACCATCATAAGTCCAATCATAAGTCTCTGTATTTCCTCCTTCAGTAAGGATTGTTTTTTTTAAAAGAATGTTTTCAGCTTCATCTACTACAGAATCATCATCTTTTGAACATGATGTAAAAACCAACGCAATTGCGCTTACTAGTGTTAAAATTTTTTTCATTTTTGTGTTTATTTTTTTACAAATAAAGTAAAAAATAAATAGTTACAACAAATTATTCTTTATAAATAGAACATATTACTACATTACTTTATAGCTTCTCTTATTTTTAACATAATAATAATTATATTTGGAATAATGATTTTTATTTTTGACAGCCAAAAAAACAAGTATTTAAAAACACAAAATGGCAGAAATAATCACTACTCTACTTTTTTTAATTGCTGTAATTGATCCGCTAGGTTCTATTCCTGTTTATTTAGAAGCTACAAAAAATTTCGATAAAAGAGAAAAACAAAAAGTAGCCATTAGAGCTTCTTTAATTGCATTTTCTGTTTTACTTTTTTTTATTCTAATTGGGCAATTAATACTAGAAGGAATGGAAGTATCTCTCGATGCTTTTCAAATATCAGGTGGTGTTATCTTATTTTTATTTGCCTTAACGATGATTTTTGGAGATGGAAAACCAGAAACGGAGAAACATTTAATCAAAGATTATAAACATGTTACCATTTTCCCTGTAGCGATTCCTTCAATTGCTTCGCCTGGTGCTATAATGGCTGTTGTTTTAATGACTGATAATCATATTTATACGATACAACAACAAGCTATTACGTCTCTATTGGTTTTAGTTGTCATAGGAATTACTATGTCATTACTTTTAGTGGCTAATTATGTACAGGAGAAAATAGGAGAATATGGAATAACTGTTATTAGTAAAATAATGGGATTAATTTTAGCTTCTTATGCTGTTCAAAGTATTTTAAGTGGACTAAAGGCTTTTTTTATGTTATAGGATAATAAATAATGAGCAAAGAAACTTTAAACTTATACTTTCATTCCTTATTTCCAATTGAAGATGATATTGTTCATCAAATTACTAGAAAATTTAAATCGTTTTCACTGAAAAAAAACGAACTTTTATTAGCTGAAAATAGAATTAACAATAAAACCTATTTCTTAGAAACAGGTTATGTTCGTTCCTACACATTTGACTCTAACGGAAATGAAATAACGACGAATCTTTTTACTGCTCCTTGCTTTGTTAATGATTTTCTTTCCTTTTTTAAAGAACAGCCTACCAAAGAGAATTATGAAACCTTAACCGATTGTACTTTTTGGCTAACCGATTTAGAAACAGTGCAAGAAAACTTTCACTCTATTCCTGAATTTAGAGAATTTAGCAGAATGCTTTTTGTTGTTAATTATTATAAACTACATGATAGAGTTTTAGAAATGGCAAAAGATACTGCTGAAGAACGTTATCTTAATTTATTAAAAAAACAACCTGCTATTTTTCAAAATGTTCCCCTAAAAATAATTGCTTCTTTCTTAGGCATTACCGATACTTCATTGAGCAGAATTAGAAAAAAAATTACTACACTTTAATTTCTTTTCATTTGGCAAGTGACTGCAAAATATTTGTTTGGATATTTGCTATAACTAATTTTTAAAACTATTCTAATGAATATAAAAAACATTACTATTATTGGTACTGGAGGCGTTGGTGGTTATTTCGGTTTTAAAATTAATGAAGCAAATACCAACTCACTTTTTCATATTACTTTTTTAGCTCGAAAAACAACTTATCAAGTCATAAAAGAGAAAGGCTTAACATTACTTTCTCCTGAACACAAAAACAATGTTACAAAACCTGATGCAATTATTGAGGATATTAGCGCAATAAAAAAACCTGATTTAATTCTAATATGTGTGAAAGAGTATGATTTAGAAAACGTTTGTAAACAATTACTTTCGGTTATCAACGAAAAAACAATTCTACTTCCCTTGATGAATGGAGCAGATATTTACGATCGTATTCGGAAAATTATAACTCACAACACCATTTTACCCGCTTGTGTTTATGTAGCTTCCCATATTAAAGAAAAAGGGATTATTGAACACAAAGGAATCACTGGAAAAATTGTACTAGGCAAAGACCTCAATTATCCTCATGAAGACATTCAATGGGTAATTTCTATATTAGAAAACAGTGGAGCCATCATCGATTTCCAAGAAGATGCATTCCCAGCCATTTGGACAAAATTTATGTTTATCGCTAGTTTCGGATTAGTCACTGCTCGCTACAATCAACCTATAGGTAATGTTTGTGAAAACGAAGTATTAAGACAAAGAGCTACAGAAATAATGCAAGAAATTGAAAAAATTGCTAAAATGAAAAACATTCCTTTAGCTAATGATGTTATAGCAGCTACTTTTGTAAAAGCTAAAACATTCCCACCTTCTACGCCTACTTCACTTCAATTGGATGTGAACACAAACAAAGAAAATAACGAACTCAATTTGTTCGCTGGTGCCATTATTAACTATGGTAAAACATATAATATAAACACCCAGCATACACAAACTATTTATAATGAAATTATAGAGAAATTATAAATTTCACTAATTCATTTTAACAAATAAATTTAAGTTTCCTCAACTCCATCAACAAGAAGAAAAGATATAATCACCTTTTAATTACCTTATTTGTTTAAAGAAAAATCTAAGAATGATTAGTATTCAAGAATTAAACATTGTTATTTTAACTTTCTTACCAAAATAGCAATAAAATAATATTTTATTGCTATAAAAAAACCACTTTGATTGCTCAAAATGGTTTTTTAGTTTTTTAAGAATATAGGTTACAATTTCTTACTTCACAAAATCAACTGCTTTTTCCAAAGCTTCTGCAATTCCATTTACATTTTTACCTCCAGCAGTTGCAAAGAAAGGCTGTCCTCCTCCTCCTCCTTGAATGTATTTTCCTAATTCGCGAACTACCTGACCTGCATTTAAACCTTTATTTGCTACTAATTCTTTAGAAATATAGCAAGTTAACATAGGCTTATCTTCATTTGCTGTAGCTAAAACTAAGAATAAATTGATTTCATTATTTCCTAATTCATAAGCTAAATCTTTTGCTCCATTAGCATCTAAATCAACTTGTGTAGCTAAGAATTTAACTCCATTTATTTCTTGAATTTGTGCTTCTAATTCTCCTTTTAAGCCTTTTGCTTTATCTTTCAACAATTGCTCCACTTGTTTTTTTAATTTTGTATTTTCATCTTGCAATGAACCTACTGCTTTTAAAACATCTTGCGGATTTTTCAACACTTCTTTAACTTCTCCTAATAAATGGTTTTGTTCCATTAAATGGTTTTTAGCAAAATCATTTGAAATAGCTTCAATTCTTCTTATACCTGCTGCTACTGCACTTTCAGATGTTATCATAAAATGCCAAATATCGGAAGTATTTTGCACGTGAATACCTCCACAAAGCTCCATACTTTTACCAAATTTAATTGCTCTTACCGTATCGCCATATTTTTCCCCAAACAATGCCATTGCTCCTTCATCTACTGCTTGTTGAAATGGAATATTTCTTCGCTCAATTAATGGCAATTGATCTTGAATTCTTGCATTTACAAAATCTTCAACAGCTTCTAATTCTTCTGCTGTTACTTTAGTAAAATGAGAAAAATCAAAACGTAAATATTTATTACTTACTAATGATCCTTTTTGCTCTACATGTGTCCCTAAAATGGTACGTAATGCCTGATGTAATAGATGAGTTGCTGTATGGTTACTCGATACATTTTTTCTGAAATTATTATCAACTACTGCATTGTATATAGCATCTAATTTTCGAGGTAATGTTTTAGTAAAATGAATAATTACATTGTTTTCTTTTTTTGTATCCTCAATATATACTACTTCTCCATTTGCTCCTTCAATATATCCTATATCTCCTATTTGCCCTCCTCCTTCAGGATAAAAAGGGGTTAAATTGAAAACCAATTGGTACATTTCTCCTAATTTTTGATTTTCTACTTTTCTATATCGTGTTATTTTTACATTAGTTGTAATTGTATCGTATCCAACAAATTCTTCTACATCATCATCATATAACACTTCCCAGTCTCCTGTTTTTACTTTTGAAGCAGCTCTAGAACGATCTTTTTGCTTTTGAAGTTCTACATCAAATTCTTTTTCATTTAATGTATAGCCTTTTTCTCTAAGAATAAGCGCTGTTAAATCTATCGGAAAACCAAAGGTATCATATAATTCAAATGCTTTTCTTCCTGAAACTTCAGTCCCTTTAGTAGTATTGATTACATTATCCAATAAGATTAAACCTTGATCTAGTGTTCTTAAGAAAGATGCTTCTTCTTCTTTGATTACATTCCTAACTAAATTGCGTTGTAATTGAATCTCTGGGAAAAATTCACCCATTTGATTGCTCAATATTTCCACTAATTTATAGATAAAAGGCTGTTTTGTGTCTAAAAATGTAAAACCATAACGAATAGCTCTTCGTAAAATTCTACGAATTACATAACCAGCTCCATTATTTGAAGGTAATTGTCCGTCAGCAATAGCAAATGCAACTGCACGAACGTGATCGACAATAACACGAATAGCTACATCTTGTTTTTCATTTGAACCATATTTTGTATTAGTAATGGTTTCAACTTCTCTAATAAGCGGTGTAAAAACATCAGTATCATAGTTTGATTGAACACCTTGCATAGCCATACATAAACGTTCAAATCCCATTCCTGTATCTACGTGTTGTGCTGGTAATTTTTCTAAAGAACCATCTGCTTTACGGTTAAACTCCATAAATACATTGTTCCAAATTTCCACAACTTGAGGATGATCTTCATTTACTAACTCACGACCCGATTTTTTAGCTCTTTCCTCATCTGAACGCAAATCGATATGAATTTCAGAACATGGTCCGCATGGTCCTTGATCTCCCATTTCCCAGAAATTATCTTTTTTATTTCCTAAGATAATTCGGTCTTCTGGTACATATTTTTTCCAAATATCAAATGCTTCTTGATCAAATGGTACATTTTCTGATGGGTTTCCTTCAAAAACAGAAACATATAAACGATCTTTATCTAGCTTTAAAACTTCGGTTAAAAATTCCCAAGCCCAATCTAATGCTTCTTTCTTGAAATAATCCCCAAAAGACCAATTTCCTAGCATTTCAAACATAGTATGATGATAAGTATCAAAACCTACGTCTTCTAAATCGTTATGCTTTCCAGAAACACGAAGACATTTTTGTGTATCGGCTATACGCTTACTTTTAGGGATTCCGTTTCCTAAAAAATATTCTTTGAATTGAGCCATTCCTGAGTTATTAAACATCAAGGTAGGATCATCTTTTAGCACAATAGGTGCAGAAGGAACAATTAAATGTCCTTTGCTTTCAAAGAATTGTAAGTACGCTTTTCTAATGTCTTGTGATTTCATTATTACTATTTATTTTTTTCTGATATGTTTTTTAAATTCTTGATAAGACTAATGGACTTTTTTTACTTATACTTATATATTCCAACTATTTCCGTTGTTTTTCTATTAACTTCATTTAATTTATTATGTCTCAAATTTATTTCTATATCAATTAGATTCATCTGTAAAAAATTAAATATTTAAGTTTTAAAGATAAAAAATAGATTTGAATGAAACATTTTTTAAATTTGTCCGTATAATCAATAAACACCATCCAGTTTGGTGCAAAAATAGTAATTTTAAAACATGTCTAAAGTAAAATATTATTACGATTCTGAAAATTTAGCATATAAACGTATTAAACCTCAACGTCGTAAAAAATTTGGTTATCTTTTTTTATTCTTACTATCGTCTGCATTATTTGGTTTTTTGTGTTTAATTCTATTGATAAACACTCCTTATTTTGAGACTCCAAAAGATAAGTTATTAACAAGTGAACTTGAGTACATGAAGCTTAATTATACACTTTTGAATAAGAAAATGGATTTAATGAGTGAAGGTATAAATGCTATAGGAGAGCGCGATAACAATATTTATCGTATTTATTTTAACACTACACCTATAAGTGAGGAAGAACGCAAGGCAGGATTTGGTGGCGTAAATAGATATAAATCATTAGAAGGCTATAACAATTCTGAATTAGTAATTAATACTACTAAACGAGTAGATCAATTAACAAAAGAGTTAGTTATTCAATCTAGATCACTTGATGAAATTGTAACTTTAGCAAAACAAAAAGAAAAATTATTAGCTGCAATCCCTGCAATTCAGCCTGTAAAAAATGAAGATTTAAAAAGAATGGCTTCTGGTTATGGTTATAGAAGTGACCCTTTTACAAAAATTAGAAAATTTCATTACGGAATGGATTTTACTTCTCCTTCTGGAACGCCTATATATGCAACTGGTGATGGTGTAGTATTAAAAGCAGATAATTCACTTTCTGGCTATGGAAATCATATAGAAATAAATCACGGATATGGTTATGTAACTTTGTATGCCCATTTAAGCAAATACAATTGTCGTCCTGGTCAAAAAGTAAAACGTGGTGACATTATAGGTTATGTAGGAAGCACAGGGCGAAGTGAAGCTCCTCACCTCCATTATGAAGTAATAAAGAATGGTGAAAAAGTAAATCCTATTAATTTTTATTATGGCAGTATTTCAGCCGAAGAATATGTAGCTATTTCAAAATTAGCAACTCAAGAAAATCAATCTTTAGACTAATGCATATTAATTTACCTGATAAATTATATTATAGTATTGGCGAACTTGCTGTCGCTTTTGATGTAAATGCATCTTTAATTCGTTTTTGGGAAAAAGAATTTGATATTTTAAAACCTAAAAAAAATGCAAAAGGAAATAGAAAATTCACACCCGAAGACGTGAAAAATTTACAATTAATTTTTCACTTAGTAAAAGAAAGAGGTTTCACTCTGGAAGGAGCTAAAATACACCTTAAAGAAGGTCAAAAGAAAACCTTAGACAAATTTGAAATTATTAGAAAATTAGAATCAATAAGAACACAATTATTAAATATTAAAAATCAACTTTAAAAACAACAATTATGAAAAAATTCTTACCGTGGATAATTATTGGAGTATTAGTTATAATTGGATATAGCTACTTCAAAGGAATAAATAACACAGCCGTAAAACTAAACCAAAACATTCAGGAATCTTGGGGAAATGTTGAAACGTCTTATCAAAGAAGAAATGATTTAATTGGAAATCTTGTTAAAACAGTAAAAGGAGCTGCTGATTTTGAAAAATCGACATTAGAAGCAGTAGTAAATGCTAGAGCTAAAGCAACAGCAACTACAATAGACCCAACAAACATTACACCTGAGCAATTAGATGCTTTTAATCAAGCACAAGGTGGATTAAATTCTGCTCTTTCTCGTTTATTAGTTACTGTTGAAAAATATCCTGATTTAAAAGCGAATCAAAATTTCTTAAAATTACAAGATGAACTATCTAGTACAGAAAATCAAATTCTAACAGCTAGAACTCGTTTTAATGAAGCTGTAAAACCATATAACAATCATGTTACTGTTTTCCCAAACAATATTTTTGCAGGATGGTTCGGCTTTAAAGAGAAAGCATATTTCAAAGCTGTTGAAGGTGCTGAAAAACCAGTAGATGTTGAATTTGATTTTGGTAAATAATGTCTAAAACAGAAGATTTCTTAACAGCAAGTGAAGAACAAGAAATTGTTCAAGCTATTGTTGAAGCAGAAAAAGACACTTCAGGAGAAATTCGTGTACATATAGAAGAACATTCAGAAAAACCTCCGCTCGAAAGAGCTCAGGAGGTTTTTTTTACTCTTAACATGCAAAATACCAAAGATAGAAATGGTGTTCTTTTTTACGTAGGAGTTGCAGACAAGCACTTTGCCATAATAGGTGATGAAGGAATTAATAAAGTTGTAGATGCTAATTTTTGGAACTCTACTAAAGATATTGTAATTGACAACTTTAAAAACAAAAACAATAAAGACGGTTTAGTAAATGGCATTAGAGAAGCGGGAAAACGCTTAAAAGAGTTTTTTCCTTACCAATCTGATGATATTGATGAACTGTCAAATGAAATATCAAAAGGATAATGGCAAACTTAATTTTTAAAATAATGAAATTTTTGTTGGTTCTTACCACATTACTTTTACATTATATAGGATTTTCACAATTTGACATTCCAAAAAAACCTACTTTCCAAACCTCTATATACGATTATGCAGATGTTTTAAATGAATCTGAAGAAAAATCACTAGAAAACAAATTAGTAACCTATTCTGATTCTACAACTACACAAATTGTTATTATTACTGTTGAAAGTTTAAAAGGAGATGATATTGGTATTTTAACACCTAGATGGGCACAAGAATGGGGAATTGGCCAAGCTGATACTGATAATGGAATTCTAATTTTACTTTCAAAAAATGATCGAAAAATCTGGATTTCTCCTGGTTATGGATTAGAGCATAAATTAACTGCTGGTATAAATGGAGAGCTAATAAGAAATGTAATCCTTCCTGAATTTAAAGCAGGTAGTTATTACAATGGTTTAGACAAAGGAACAACAGCTATTTTTGATGTTATAAAAGGAACTTATAAAGGAGAGAGAAAAGGAAATAAAAGTAAAGGAAGTGGTTTACCTATTTTTATTTTTATCTTATTCTTTATTATCCTAATTATACTGATTTCTAAAAACAAAAACAACCGTGGTAACAATGGCGGATCTGGAAGAACTGGAGGTGTCGATTTAATGGACATTATCATATTAAGCAGTCTTGGTCGCGGTAACGGTGGAGGAAGTTTTGGTGGTGGCTCATCTGGAGGCGGATTTGGTGGTGGTGGCTTCGGTGGAGGATTTGGCGGAGGAGGCTTCTCTGGTGGAGGAGCTGGCGGAAGTTGGTAATTCTTATCTTATAATAATACTAAAACAATATAACTTAAAAAAAAGATGAACAATTATGTTCATCTTTTTTATTTTCACAATACCTATTTTAACATTAAAAAACAAAAACACTCTATATAAAGAATATCTTTCTATATTCAAAAAAGAAAATCATCAAAATAGTTCCCAATACTTATAGAGAACTTTGTGTGATTTTAATCTCTTAACAACTAACCATTAGAAACTACAGCAAAACATTTAAAAAAATGTAGAGAATCATAAAATAAATCATTCTATTTAATCCATCATGAAATGAGTTTTCTTCTTATCTTTTCCTCCAAATTTTTCTAGTTTATACGTTAAAGAAAACATTACATATTGTTGTAAAACTGTATTTTCTGTATCTGTAATAGCAGTAGGAGTAATTGTTCGGGTTGCATTTACATTCTGATTTAATAAATCATATACTTTTACTTTTGCTAGTAATTGATCTTTAAAGAAATTATATCCTAAACTAGCATTCCATAAATAAAAATCTTTTTGGAAACCATCTGCTATATTAGAATTATATGTATATCCAAAATCATTTCCTAGAACAATGTTTTTTGGCCAATATGTTGTGGCTTCAATTTTAAAAATATGTCTGTAGTTATTTGAATTATCAATCACATAGTTCTTAAATGAAGTAGTATTATAACTGTATTTATATGTAGGCGAAATGGTTATAAGATCTTCTATTGAATATGAAAAGTTAACTCTTGGATTTAATTGTATTCCTCTAGCTTCATACAATGCTGCGTTTGTTAATCCTTGATTTAGATTATAATTCACCCCTATTCCTAAACCATATTTTATGATTCTCTTTTCTTTCTTATAAGATTTATTTAAATTAAATCCTGTGTAAAAATTATAAGTCTGATCTATATTTTGATAAGTTGTATTTGCTTTAAAATCGCTATCATAAACTGTTGAACTTACTATTTGATTTTTGTTTAAACTTCCTCCAAAATAACTATAAAAACCAGAACGTGTAGCATAATTATAATTATTAAAATTAAAGTACAAATTATGATTTTCTACAGGTTTTAAGAAAGCATTACCAGTAATAGTATTTAATGGATTGGCTAAATTTTCAAAAGGTAATAATTGCTCCGCGGAAGGCAGATTTACATTATAAGTATAGCGACTGTAAATTGACTTGGATTTGGCTACCTTATAATTCAAATAGGCTCTTATATTAGGATACATATAATTATTCTTTAATATAGTAACTGCACCTAAATAAATGGATTGATTGTCATAATTTAAAAAATCGGTACCAAAATCCATATTCAATTGGTATTTACTTTTTTTGATAGTAATTCCTACCGTACCATTAAAGGTATTGGTTCTTGAAAAAATTTGATTGGATAACAAATCATTATAATCAGTATAAGTATTTGTGGAGGCATCAAAATCAAAAGTAGCTTTATCATTTCTAAAGCGTTGGGTTTTAAAAGAAGTTTCAAAACTCAATTTTAAAGAATCAGTAATCGGTTCTGAATAGCCAACTTCAAACTCTAACATGTCCATTTTATCTGTATCCAATCGATTCTGATTTCTACTATCATCAGGATTTCCTGATTGATAAAAAACGGTATTGGTATTCGTATTTAAATTCGTTTCATTATTACTATATTCATTATTCATAGTAAAACTCATCCCTCTACCCTTACGTTTCAGTTTTTTATAGAGATACAAGTTATTGGTAAAACTAGAACGTTCCACATCTTGGAAATTATTCGTTGTATTTTCGTTCAACAAGACATTCTCACTGTCAAAAGAACTTGAAAAACTGGAGTATTGATCTAAAGTTTTATTTTTAGACACATAGGGAGACAAATACAGTGTTGTTGTAGAATCTATTTTAACTTCTATATCGAAGTTGATTGCATGACCAGTATTGTCTGTTTTTGTATTCGATTCTGAATTAGTACTTGTATTACCAGTAGGTAAAAGATTAATTCTTCCTGTTCGATTTCTGTTTTCTGTGATGGAGTTTGTATAATAATAACTTCCATTTGGGTCTACTTTTTTATTAAACCATTCGTCAGAAAAGTTTACACCAAGCATATTCGATTTTGTAATCCCTGAATTGCCACCAAAACGCATTCCATTAATTCCGAAACTTCCATTACTATTAATATATACCGATTGATTTCTCCCACCACCCATATTATCAAAAATCTCATCCATGGAAAAGCCTACAGAGTTAATATTATTAGAAGAACCTAAAACACTTATCTTTTGAGTGTCTTTAAAATAATTAAATAACACACTGGATTCATAGCGATCATCGGTTCCGTAACCTGCTGTTGCTTTTCCAAACATTCCTTTATTTTTATCTTCCTGAATGGTAAGATTTATGGTACTTGCATTTTCACTTGCTACGGTTCCTGATAGTTCTTCTTCTTTTGTTTTAGTATCTGTTACTTGAACTTTATCTATTATTTCTGCTGGAAGATTTTGTGTTGCAATTTTACCATCTTTTCCAAAAAAGGGTTTACCGTTTACAAGTATATTATTAACTTCTTTTCCATTTACAGTAATCTTCCCTTCTTCATCTATTTCAACACCTGGTAATTGTTTCAATAACTTTTCTACATTAGCATCTGGAGTTACTTTAAATGATGAAGCGTTAAATTCTAATGTATCTGTTTTTATTACAATAGGTGGAATTTCTGATTGTACTACAACTTCATTTAATGAAGATACATTTTCTTCTAAATAAAGATTTCCTAAATCATGGTCCTTTGATAATGTTTCAAATTGTTTTTTATATTCTTTATAGCCATTATAAGAGATCTTTAAAAAAACAGGATAATTGATTCCTTTTAATTTAAAATTAAAATTTCCGTTTTTATCAGAAATTGTATAATCTACTACTGTTGAATCACTTACTCTTGAAAAATAGATTGTTGCCGACTCTAGTGGTAATTTTAAACTTTCATCTAATAATTTTCCTGATACTGAAAAAGAATTTTGACTAAAACTAAAAAAAGAACATAACAATGCTAATAAGAAATAGCAAATTTTAAGCATAAAACAATATTTAGGTTAATTTATCTAATTAACTGCGAAATAAAGACTTTATTCCTAAAATAAGAAAAAACTCATAAAATTTAACTTTTTATTTTATATATATACTGATTTTCCTAATTTGATATTTTCAAAATGTGATTCGCTAATGGTTTCATCTGGTTTTAACAACATTTGAACAATTACATCTCCTATTTGCGATGTTGATGAAGGTGTTTCTTTGTTTATATCTACTGAAACAATATTTCTTTTTAATGTTTTATCTACAGCTATTCGAATTTGTTTCGCTTCATTATTTAATCCGAAATGTTCCAAAAGCATAGACGCGCTTAAAATGGAAGCAATAGGGTTTGCGATATTTTTTCCTGTTGCTTGTGGGTATGATCCATGAATAGGTTCAAACAAAGCAGTTCCGTTTCCTACTGAAGCAGATGCTAAAAGACCTATTGATCCTCCTATTACACTTCCTTCATCTGAAATGATATCGCCAAACATATTTTCAGTTAAAATAACATCAAACTGACTTGGATTTAAAATCATTTGCATAGCAGCATTATCTACAAATAAAAAATCTAAAGTTACATCTGAATATTCTCTTGAAATAGATGTAACAATTCTTCTCCATAATCTTGATGTTTCTAAGACATTAGCTTTATCAATTAGTGTTACTTTCTTTTTTCTAGTTTGCGCTGCTTTGAAAGCTAAATGTGTAATTCTTTCTATTTCTAACTTAGAATACTCACACAAATCGGAAGCAACTGTTCCATCTTCACTTATTTTTTTCTGTCCGAAATAAATTCCACCTGTTAATTCTCTATAAATAACCATGTCTGTTCCTTGAATAATTTCTCGTTTCAATGGAGATTTATCTAGCAATGAATCATAAGCATTAATTGGACGAATATTGGCAAACAACCCTAACTCTTTACGCAATTTCAATAATCCTTGTTCTGGTCTCACTTTAGCATCTGGATTATTGTCATATTTTGGATCACCAATGGCTCCAAATAAAACAGCATCACTCTCTCTACAAAGATTTAACGTTTTCTCGGGTAATGGATTCTCTGTTTCGTCTATTGCAATAGCACCAACTAAGGCTTCTTGAAACTCAAAATTATGTCCATATATTTCAGCTATTGTTTTTAACACTTTTATGGATTCTTGTGTTACTTCAGGTCCTATTCCATCACCTGATAAAACTGCTATTTTTAAATTCATATTTTCTCTGTTTTTAAATAATTGTAGTTGCTATTCTATTTTTTTCAAAAGTTTCAATCTTTTCTTTATTACTGATTAAGAAATCAATATCATCATAACCATTTATCATGCATAGTTTTTTATATGTATCGATTTCAAATGTCTCTTTCAAGGCTGTGTTTTCAACTTCTAAAGTTTGGGCTTCTAAATCAACAACTAATTTAATATCTGGAGTATTTTGTATTACTTCCAAAACATCTTTCAAAAACTCTGGAGAAACTTGTATAGGTAATAATCCATTATTTAGCGCGTTTCCTTTAAATATATCTGCAAAATAACTCGATACAATTACTTTAAATCCGTAATCTGTTAATGCCCAAGCTGCATGTTCCCTACTACTTCCACAACCAAAATTATCTCCTGCTACTAGTATTTTTCCTGAATATTTTGGGTTATTCAAAACAAATGATGTTATCGATTGATTATTATCATTATATCTCCAATCTCTAAAAAGGTTATTTCCAAAACCTATTTTATTCGTCACTTTTAGAAACCGAGCAGGAATTATTTGATCTGTATCTATATTTTCAACTGGTAAAGGAACTGCTGTTGAATATAGTCTTGTAAACTTTTCCATTTAGTTTAAATATTGGGTTATATCAATAATTTTTCCTTCTACAGCAATTGCTGCTGCTAATAAAGGACTTGAAAGTAATGTTTTTGAGCCTTGTCCTTGCCTTCCTTCAAAATTTCTGTTTGACGTAGATACACAATATTCTCCTGCTGGAATTTTATCATCATTCATAGCTAAACATGCTGAACATCCTGGCTGGCGAATTTCAAAACCTGCTGTTTCAAAAATAGTTTTCAACCCTTCCTCTTCTATTTGTTTTGCCACTTGTTGTGAACCAGGAACTATTAAAGCGTTTACATTCTTTGCTTTTTGCTTTCCCTCAATATATTGTGCCGCAATCCTAAAATCTTCAATACGAGAGTTTGTACAACTTCCTATAAAGACATAATTAATAGGTTTATCTATTAAAGATTCTCCTTTTTTAAATCCCATATAGTCTAGCGCTTTTTGAAATGATACATCTTCTAAATCTGGAATAGTTTCATTTACTTTTATTCCCATTCCTGGATTTGTACCATACGTAATCATTGGAGCTATAGATTCTGCATTAAAGTGATATTCTTTATCAAAAATAGCGTCTTCATCTGTAGGCAATGTTTTCCAATAAGAGATTTTTTCTTCTAATTCAATTCCTTTTGGTGCAAATTCTCGACCTCTTATGTAGTCAAAAGTAACCTCATCAGGAGCAATCATTCCGCCACGAGCTCCCATTTCGATGCTCATATTACAAACTGTCATTCTTCCTTCCATTGACATTTCTTCAAAGACGTTTCCTGCATATTCACAAAAATATCCTGTTCCAGAATTAGTCCCGATTTGTGATATAATATATAGAATAACATCTTTTGGTGTTACTCCTTTTCCTAATTTTCCATTTACATTGACACGTAAGCTTTTAGGCTTATTTAATAATAAACATTGACTTGCAAAAACCTGTGCTACTTGACTAGTACCTATTCCAAAAGCGATTGTTCCAAAAGCTCCATGAGTTGATGTATGACTGTCTCCGCAAACCATAGTCATTCCAGGTAATGTTATACCTAATTCTGGAGCTATAACATGAACTATTCCTTGATATTTATGACCTAATTCATAAAGTGTAATATTATTTTTCTTGCAATTTTTAGTTAATTGTTCTAATTGATTCTTAGACAGTTCATCTTTTATAGGTAAATGTTGATTTTTTGTAGGCACATTGTGATCTGCTGTAGCAACGATTTGATTAGGGCGAAAAACAGGAATTCCTCTCTCTTCTAACTCCTCAAATGCCTGAGGGCTTGTTACTTCATGAATTAAATGTTTGTCTATATATAATATTTGTGGTCCATTTGGCACTTCACTAACTACATGACTATCCCAAACTTTATCAAACAAGGTTTTCTTTTTCATTTTTATTTATGCTAAAATTCCTATTTTACTAGTTTCAATAATAAAATGTACATCATCATCTATTATCTCTTTCTTCCTATCCGCTACTTTTAAAAACTCTCTGTATACCACATCTAGCTGAAGCTTAGTTAATTCATATCCTATTTTTTTTGCTCTATAAGCTAATGCTGCTCTTCCACTTCTCGCTGTTAAAATAATTGATGATTCATTTACTCCTACATCTGCTGGGTTGATAATTTCATAGGTTTCTCTGTTTTTTATCACGCCATCTTGGTGAATTCCTGAACTATGAGCAAAGGCATTTGCTCCTACAATAGCTTTATTGGGCTGAACAATCATTCCCATACTATCTGAAACTAAGTGACTTATTTCGTTTAACAGTCTTGAGTTTATATGAGTATCTAGTCCTAATGCTGGATGTTGTCTTAGGATCATCACCACTTCTTCTAATGAAGTATTTCCTGCTCTTTCACCTATTCCGTTAATTGTGCATTCAACTTGCCTTGCTCCATTTATTACACCTGCAATAGAATTAGCTGTTGCTAATCCTAAATCGTTATGACAATGACAAGAAAGAATAGCTTTTTCAATGCCTACAACATTCTCACTTAGGTATTTCATTTTTGCGCCATATTCTTCTGGTAAACAATAACCCGTTGTATCTGGAATATTCAATACTGTAGCTCCTGCTTTAATCACTTCACTACATACTTCTGCTAAAAAATCATTATCTGTTCTTCCAGCATCTTCTGCATAGAATTCTACATCATCTACAAATGTTTTTGCATAAGTTACCGCATTTACTGCTCGTTCAATAATTTCTTCTTTTGAAGCATTAAACTTATACTTCATGTGAGAATCTGAAGTTCCAATTCCTGTATGAATTCTAGGGTTTTTAGCGTATTTTAATGCTTTTGCTGCTACTTCTATATCGTTTTTCACAGCTCTTGTGAGTGCACAAACTGTTGCATTTTTAACTATTTTAGCAATAGATTGAACAGATTCAAAATCGCCTGGACTGGAAACTGGAAATCCTGCTTCAATAACATCTACTCCTAATTCATCTAAATGCTGAGCAATAATCAATTTTTGCTCTTTATTTAATTTACAACCTGGAACTTGTTCTCCATCTCGCAAAGTAGTATCGAAAATTTGTACTTTCTGATTCTCCATAAAAAGAATTATTAAACTTAATTTTAATTTATGAATACAAATTTATACTTTGCTTCTTCTGAGAAGACTATTTAAAAATTCCTTTTACGGTATTAAAAGCAACTAAACAAAAAATAAATTATTGATTTTCAATTATATACATTTAAAAATTTTACAATGGCAAACGGATCTAAAGACAATCTTTTTATATTAATAAAGTCTCTTTCTAGGTCAGAAAAAAGACAATTTAAGCTTTATGCAAACAGGCTTGATGTAAATGAAAATGCGAAATTTTTATTATTATTTAATCTTCTAGATAAAATAGATGAATACAACGAAACTATTATATTAAAGAGTAAAATTGTCACTAAACTTCAATTATCAAACTTAAAAGCACATTTATATAAACAAATATTAATTAGTTTACGAATGAATCCGGTAAATCAAAATATCCGTATTCTAATAAGGGAACAACTTGATTTCGCTACTATTTTATATCATAAAGGGTTATATAAACAAAGTTTAAAAATTTTAGAAAAAGCCAAAATAATGGCACTTGAAAATGAAGAAAAAAATATTGCCTATGAAATTGTTGAATTAGAAAAAGTTATTGAATCTCAATATATAACAAGAAGCATAATAGGAAGAGCAGATGAATTAACCATTCAAGCAAAAGAATTGAGTCAACAGAATGTGATTACTAGTAAATTATCTAATTTATCACTGCAATTATATGGTATCATGCTAAAAAGTGGTTATGCGAAAAGCGATGCTGAAATGAAATTAATAACTGATTATTTTAATAATAGTTTACCAAAATATACCATTTCAGATTTAGGTTTTAGAGAGAAACTTTGGCTTTACAAAGCTCATTTATGGCATAGTTTTTTAATTCAAGATTTTTTATCTTGTTATAAGTACTCTAAAAAATGGGTTGATTTATTTTATTCTAATTCTAAAATGATTTCTTTAAATCCGGTTTGGTATATTAAAGGAATTAATTATTTATTAGAGTGTTTATACTTGATAAAACACAAAACTTTTTTTAAAGAAACTTTAGAAAAATTTGAAGAAACCATCAATCATGAATCATTTCCTAAAAATGATAATATTAACATCTTAACTTTTTTATGTATTTATAATAGTAAGTTTAATTTACACTTTTTAGAAGGCAATTTTGAAGAAGGTTTATATTTGGTAAATGAGGTTTTAAAAGATCTGAAAAGCAAACAAGATAAAATTGATGAACATCACGTTATGGTTTTTTACTATAAAATTGCTTGTCTATATTTTGGAATAGGAAATAATTTAAAATGTATTGAATTTCTTCAAAAAATTATTGACAATCGAAATTTATCAATGAGAGAAGATTTGATGTGTTTTGCTAGGGTTTTAAATCTTGTTGCGCATTATGAAGCTTGTTTAGATTATAAATTAGAAATTCAATTAAAAAGTACTTATAAATTTTTAATAAAAATGAATGATCTTCATGAAGTTCAACGAGAAATGATTAAATTCCTAAAAGGATTAGGCTCCATTTATCCACATCAATTAAAAGGTGAGTTTAAAAAACTTCATACTTGTTTAAAACAATATGAAAATCATCCTTATGAAAAAAGAGCCTTCCTTTACTTAGATATTATATCATGGTTAGAAAGTAAGATTGACAACAAACCATTAATTAATATCATCAAAGAAAAAGCTGCAAATACTATTCGATAAACCTAAAAATCTTTTAATTAAGGTCGTTTAACCCTAAAAAAAGGGGGAATTCATCTTGAATTGTTTTTTAAATATTTCCAAAATTTGCACTGTGTACACAACAGAACAAATAATAAATAATTTAATTCAATTTTAAAATGAAAAATCTATTTACTAAAATTTTATTCCTCATTTGGGGAGTTACAAATGCGCAATGCATTACAAATGGAACTTTAAATAGTACTTGTCAAGGTGATGGATACAACTCCTCATCATGTGTTCAAGGTTGGCAAGCTAGTCATGGAAGCCCTAGTGTTTTTGGAACTGTAAATGCAAACACTTGGGTTTGGTTATGGTCTCACTCAAACATAGGTGAAGGAATTTTCACTAATTATAACTTTGTAGCTGGTAGAACGTATCAAATTTCCTTTAGAGTAAGGACAAGTACTAACGTTAGCAATCCAAATAACACAGTATTAAATTCTACTGCAAATGTAAGAGCTGTAAGTGGTTTAACAACAACTACATCAACAACCATTCCTGGAGCGCTAAGCGGAGGACAACTTGTATGGCAAAACACAATAGGCTCAAATATTAATAATTGGTCTACAGTAAATGTTAGTTACACACCTTCTCAAAACAACACTCAACTTTGTTTCTATCCATTAATGACAGCCAATTCTGGTTCAAACGGAAGAGCACAAATTCAAATGGAAGTAGATGATATTACAATTACACCACCTGTAACTTCTGTATTTCACTTTGAAGATGCTAATAACAATATGAAAACAGACTTTTGTTTTGGAGAATCTATCTTTTTAGACGGAACAGCTTCGTTTGGTGAAAATCAATACTATTTAGATGTATGGAGAAGACCTATTGGTTCAACAGGCGCTTTTCAATGGCAAGCTCAATTAGGAGGAAATGGTTGGACACAAGGGCAATTAGGCACTTTAAACTTAACCTCTATTTTTAATGGTCAAGGCTATTCTTTTGTGGCTGGATATGAATATCAAATAAAAGTAGCAACATCTTCTTCTCCGTGTGTAGGTTGGGTTCCTACTACTCATGAATTTAGAGTTTTAAATTCAGATGCTTCTTCTAACTTTACTTTTAATTCATTTTGCGCACCAGACGGGACGATTACTGTAACAGTAACAGCAAGTGATACATCTGCAGGTTTAAATCACTGGTGGGGATTAATTGAAACATCAATTCCAAATTCTACAACTGATCCTAACAGTTCACAAGTAGGTGCTACACAAAGTGGAAACACAACTACTTTTACAGGATTATCAAAAGACAAAAACTATTATATAAAACATGGTGTCTATAATAGTTGTGTTGCTTGGAGAGAATCTAGAACAGCACTACCGAAAACAGCTTCTTGGTCTGGTTATACAACTAATTTCACAATTAACGCATCAAATGTTGGAAATAATGTATCTGTCACAGCGATTGCTAATTCAAATCCTGTTTTTGTA
Source organism: Flavobacterium sp. 316 (assembly GCF_000967805.1). Lineage (NCBI taxonomy): Bacteria > Pseudomonadati > Bacteroidota > Flavobacteriia > Flavobacteriales > Flavobacteriaceae > Flavobacterium > Flavobacterium sp. 316. Next base: position 155,842 of record NZ_JYGZ01000002.1, on the reverse strand, counting down.
AATCATCATTGGTCTATTTCATACGCTCCAAATGGGAATACATCAGGAAACAACCCTGTTCCAGGAAATCCTATTATATGTTGTAACTCTTCTTCTGCTACATTTAATACAAACTTAATTATAAATGAATGGTATTATATTAAGCATGGCATTTGGAATGATTGTGCTGAATGGGGAGAAACAAGAAAAGCTTTTAGAATTGTTGTTCAAAAATTATCTACAAATGGAACACCTAATTATGTTGTAGAAACAAAAGATGTAAAAGAAGTTTCTATAGAAAATTTAAACAAGAAATCAGATAATACTATTATTGAACAACTTTCACCTAATCCTACTACAAAAGGGAGTACTTGCTCTTTTACAACAGACTCTAAAAATGTAGATGAAGTTATTATAATGGATTTATTAGGGAAAACAAGTTCAGTAAAATTTTCTATTAAAGATTCAAATACAATTACATTTTCATTAAACGATTCTTTTACAAAAGGAATTTATGTAATAAAAGTGGTTAAAAAAGATAATACTGTATCTACTAAAAAATTGATTATAGAATAATTACTTCTTATTAACTTTCAAAAATAAGAGCTGGCTAAATAGTCAGCTCTTATACTTTCATATAAAGACAATCCTATTAAAAAAAGGGTGTTTTTCCCCTTTTAAATAGGTCATTTCCATTGGTATTCTCTCATTAAAAGTCACAATATTTGTAATGTCAAACGAAAAAACTAAAATTCCAATAAAATGAAAAAAATAATCTTTACTTCAATCTTCTTTATTTTCTTTATAACAAGTAATTCCCAACAATTAACAAACGGAACCCTTAGTGGGACTTGTACCGGTAATGGCTTTAGTATACCTAGTTGTATTAAAGGTTGGTCTGCAAGTCATGGAACACCTACTGTCTTAGGAAATTTAGAAAATAATACTTGGGCATTATTAAGTGCGCATAAGAATAAAAGCGAAGGAATATTTACAAATTACAACTTCATTGCTGGAAAAACATATTATATTTCTTTAAAAATGAAAACTTATTCAAATATTAAAGAATACGACGGAAAGAATAACAGTATTATGGCAAACATAATTGCTACACATAAATTAGTGGCTTCATCTAATGAAAAAAAGCCTATAGCTTCTTCAAATAGTGAGATCATTTGGTCTAAAGCTATTACAAACGGGAAAGAAAATTGGGAAATTATAGAAATTGTTTTTAAACCTACAAAAAACAATACACAACTATGGTTTTTTCCTTCTATTAAAAACAACACTAAATTAAATGAAGAAGTAAAAGCTCAAATGGAAATTGATAATATTGCGATTAAAACTAATGAAAATCAAGAAATAACTATTAATACTAATGACGATTTTATCTTTCCAAATCCGATTCATAAAGGACAAACACTTCGCTTTTTAACAAATACAAAAACCATTAATGAGATTGTATTATTTAACTTCACAGGAGAAAAGCAAAATATAAATTTCAACACTGATGATGAAAAAACGATAAGTTTCTTAATTGATGATACTATTAAAAAAGGAATTTACACTCTTAATATTACTAGAAAAGATAATACAACTAGTAGAAAAAAATTAATTATTGAATAACTTAATGATTTCCCAATAAAAGAAAGGGCTTCCAAATTTGGAAGCCCTTTCTTTTATTTTTGTCTAAAATAAATATCAATTGGTACACCTGAAAAATTATAATTTTCACGCAATTTATTTTCAATAAACCTTTTATATGGATCTTTTACATACTGAGGCAAATTAGCAAAAAACACAAATTGAGGTGTTGGAGTTGGTAATTGCATACAATATTTAATTTTAACATATTTCCCTTTTAGTGCAGGAGGAGGAGTTGCTTCAATAATTGGCAACATTAAATCATTAAATTTAGAAGTTGCAATACGTTGTTTTCTATTTTCATATACTTCAACTGCTGCTTCTAATGCTTTCAATAAACGTTGTTTTGTAAGTGCTGAAACAAATAAAATAGGAACATCTGTAAAAGGCTGTAATTCTTCACGAATTTTTCTTTCATAATCACGTGTAGACATAGTATCTTTTTCAATTAAATCCCATTTATTAACTAAGATAACAATCCCTTTTCTGTTTTTTTCAGCTAACCAAAATATACTTTGATCTTGCCCTTCAAATCCTCTTGTGGCATCTATCATTAAAATACAAACATCGCTATGTTCTATAGCTCTTACTGATCGCATTACAGAATAAAACTCTAAATCTTCTTTTACTTTTGCTTTTCTACGAATTCCAGCAGTATCAACTAATTTAAATTCAAACCCAAAACGATTATAAGTAGTATCAATAGCATCACGAGTTGTTCCTGCTATATCAGTTACTACAAAACGATCTTCACCTATTAAAGCATTTATAAATGATGATTTTCCAGCGTTTGGTCTTCCTACAACTGTGAATCTTGGTAATGGATTTTCTTCTTCTACTACTTCTGGCAATTCTGGTAAAACTCTGACTAACTCATCTAACAGCTCACCTGTTCCACTACCATTCATTCCTGCAATAGTAAAATATTCCCCTAACCCTAATGAATAAAACTCTACAGCATCTTTCTCACGAGCTCCATTATCAACTTTATTTACTGCTAATATAATTGGTTTTGTTACTTTACGAAGTAACTTTGCTACTTCTGCATCCATTGGAGTTACACCTTCTTCAACATCAACGACAAAGATAATTGCATCTGCTTCATCTATTGCTAATTCAACTTGACGGCGAATTTCTCCTTCAAAAACGTCATCAGAACCTTTAATATAACCACCTGTATCAATTACAGAAAACTCTTTTCCATTCCACTCACTTTTTCCATAATTTCTATCACGAGTAACTCCACTTACAGAATCAACAATAGCATCTCTTCGTTTAATTAAACGATTGAAAAATGTTGATTTACCCACATTTGGTCTTCCTACTATGGCTACAATATTGTTCATATATTTATTTTTGAATGTGCAAAGATAATGATTAGAAATTATAAATTTGATGTTAGAATTATAAGTTTACATTATAACTCTGATAATTATTAGAAGTAGATGGTTATTTTTGATTTTAAAAAGATCACTTGAAAATATTCTAAGAAATATTAGTTTAGAAAATATTTTTGTAATTTAGTATCATGGATTAATCCTATTAACATATTTATGGATAAGAGCCTTAAACTTCGTTTTCGTTTTTACAATGTAACTAATAAGTCTATCGATATCATTAAAAAAGAGTTTGAGGATTTAAAAACTACTATTGAACCTGACTTTAAGATTAAAATAATAGACAATCATATTTGGCTAAGTATTGGTGTTTTAAAACGAGAAAAACATTCTCCACAACTACATCTTGAACTTGAAGAAATGGAAGACGGAAACACTGCAATAACTGGACTATATGGTCCTGATCCTGTTTTATGGACTTTCTTTATGTTCTTACATTTTATTATTGCAGGTGTTTTTATTATTTTTTCTATAATAGCTTATTCCAAATGGAAATTAAACCAAAAATTTATTCTAGATATAACAATAATGACATCTATGATTATTTTATGGATTTTTCTTTATTTTTTCGCAAGATTAAATAGAAAAAAAGGGATTCCGCAAATGGAAAAGCTAAAAGTTTTAATGGAAAAAGTAATTACTCCTTAAAATTATTTTTGATTGTAGCCAAATCTACGTAATTGGTATGCACTACTTCTCCAGTCTTTATTCACTTTAACATAAGTTTCAAGAAAAATTTGTTTTCCAAAGAATTTCTCTAAATCTTCACGAGCTTGAATTCCTACTTTTTTCAAAGCTCCTCCTTTATGACCAATTATAATTCCTTTTTGAGTTTCTCTTTCTACCATTATTACAGCACGAATTCTAATAATGTTATCATCTTCTTTAAACTCTTCTGTTTCTATCTCAACTGCATAGGGAATCTCTTTATCATAATTCAATAAGATTTTTTCACGAATTGTTTCATTAACAAAAAAACGTTCTGGTTTATCTGTTAAAGTATCTTTTGGATAAAAAGGTGGTGAAACAGGCAACAAAGCTATTATTCTATCAAAAACACCTTGGACATTGAAATTTTCAAGTGCCGAGATAGGGAAAATTTCTGCATTCGGTACTTTTTCAGTCCACAATGCTACTTGTTCTTCTAATTGTTCTTGATTCGATTTATCAATTTTATTCAGTAATAGTAATACTGGAATCTTAGAATGAACTATTTTATTAAAAAAAGCTTCATCTTTAAGTTCCTTCTCTCCTATTTCAACCATATAGATTAACACATCTGCATCTTCAAATGCGTTTTTCACAAACCCCATCATTGAACTTTGTAATTCATAAGCAGGTTTTATTATTCCAGGAGTATCAGATAATATCATTTGAAAATCATCTCCGTTCACAATTCCTAAGATTCTATGACGAGTTGTCTGTGCTTTACTTGTAATAATAGACAAACGCTCTCCTACTAATGCATTCATCAATGTAGATTTCCCAACATTTGGATTCCCGATAATATTTACAAATCCTGCTTTATGTTCCATGTGATAAAATTTATTTTACAAAGGTAGTCATATCAACTGAATAGAAGAAATTTTAAATTTTTATAGTCAAATATTTGTTTTTAAATATAATCGTTGTACTTTTGCACTCACAAATCGCGGGATAGAGCAGTAGGCAGCTCGTCGGGCTCATAACCCGAAGGTCACAGGTTCGAGTCCTGTTCCCGCTACTAAGAAACTCCAATTGAAAAATCGGAGTTTTTTTTATTTAAAAATATCTTCAATCCTACTCTCTTTTTGTGTTTTAACAAAATTTAACGTATTATTAAAAGAACGAATAAATTTACAATTCATTTTTTTATTATATTTATGTAATATAAATCTTAAATTTTTTAAATTATGTTACAAAAAATTTCAAAACTAGGTACTACATTAAACAGAGTAGAACAAAAAGCAATTCTTGGAGGAAATGGTCCAATTTGTCCAATAGAAGGAAACTATTGTCCTAATGATGCTGCAACTAGACCAATTAATTGTATTCCTCCAATTGCATTGTGTTGTCAAAACAACATTTGGGTTCCTTGCTATAATGTTTAGTTTATTTTTTTACTGCTCAATTAACCAAAAAAATTAAAATAAATATAAAGCTTCATATTTTTATGAAGCTTTTTTTATACAACATATCTATATTATCACTATTATTTATCATTTATTTCAACTAAACAACCATTACATATATTACTAAAAAACAAATACTTAATGTATTATTCAAAAATATTTCGCCTCTTATTGTAACTTTTTTATAAAACTTAACGTACAATATATACAAACCATTCTTTAATTTTTTTCAACACAAAAAATACTTAACCACTAGAAATTAATTTCTAAATCATACCAAAATCTCAATAAAAAAACAAAATCAAATATAAGTTTGACATGCTTTATATTGTCCAAAATTAACCAATATCAAAATTTCAACTAACACATTTTAATACAATCATTTATTAACCAATTAATTTATTTTATATGCTAACATTTTTAGGCTTTTTATTTGTAATTTTTGCAATTACTTTAACTTTTATGTATCCTTATTTCCGTAAGAAACATGAAGAGTTAAGCAAGAATAATATGAAAATCCCTCCTCATTTAACCTTCTTAACAATATGGGATTTTAAGTTAAGAGCTAGCCTTTTCGGTTTTGGTGTATTCATGCTATTATTAAGCGAATCTGTTATTTTCGCAAAAGAAGGTCACCAATATTATATCTTAAGTCCTACTGGTGCTAGATCGACAATTATGTCTCCAGGTATTAAATTTATTGTTCCTTTTAGTAAAATTCAAGAATGGGAAAAATTCATTGACATAAAGTGTGTTGCTTTAGACAAAAAAGGAAATTATAAACAAGATGTAACAGGGATTGAAGGTGTAATTCCAAATGGAATTAATGTCCGTTTTATTGACAAAGTAGATGCTAATGTTTATGCCTCTGTACGATTTGAAATGCCTAGTGATGATGAATCTTTTATTAAACTTGTTGAAACTTATAGACAACCTTCAAACTTAATAAATAACACTCTACTTCCTACTGTTTCAGAACAATTAAAAAATGTAACATTCATGTATTCTGCTGAAGATTATGTTTCAGGTTCTGCAACTGACTATAGAATGACGATTGAAGACGCTTTAAAGAACGGTGGGTTTGTTGTTAAAAAAGTAGAAGTTAGAGACACGATATATAATGAAATCGGTGTTGATTCTATTCTTAAAAAGAAAAGAGGAATAAAGGAAATCAATAAGTTTATCAGAAATGAAAAGATTTTTGTAAATGGTATTCCGAAACGAATCCCACATGAGATTAATGTAAATAAAATTATCACAGCTCAAGTAATCATTGATGATGTTGATTTAAACAAAGCTTTTGAAGATAAATTAAAACAACAACGTGATATTTCTGCTGAAAAAATCATTGAAATTCAGAAAGTTGAAACCGCAAGAGCTGCTCAACAACGTATTGTAGCAGAAGGAGAACGCGACAAAGCTGCTGAACGCGTAAAACAAGAAAAAATGCAAGTAAACACATTGATTGCAATTGAAACGAGAGTAAAAGAAGAAGAATCGAATAGACAATTAGCTGAAATTGCAGTAAAAACGGCAGAATTAGAGGCTAAAGCATTATTGATTAAAGAAAAAGCAGAAGCAGATGCTAATCGACTTAAAGTTAATGCAGGTTTAACACCTCAAGAAAGAGCTCAAATTGAAAAAGAAACACGCATTGGTGTTGCTCATGAATTGTCTAACATGCAAGTTCCTACAAATATGATTATAAATGGGAATAATGGAAACTCAAATTCAACTGAATCTTTATTACAAATAAAATTATTAAATGATATTACTAAAAAGCAGCAGTAATATTCTAGAAAATAATTATCCTTAATTTTAACACAGAAAAGCTTCATTTTATAAATGAAGCTTTTTAGTTTGTATAGGAAATCTTTTCTATTAAAAACAAAAAGCCCAACTCAAAAATGAGTTGGGACTTTGTAGCAGCTTGTATTTATAAAACATCTTAAACCACTGCTAAAAAACACTTAACTATCACTCCAAAGGTAAGTAGTATTATTATACTATGCAATACGTATAAATACGTATTTTTGGTGTTTTTTTGTACGTATAAATACGTACTTTTAGCAAAAAGGCGCTTTTTTTTCAAATTTCATCAATTGTAATTAACTGATGTCTTAAAGCAAAAATTACAACTCCAATAAAATTTTTTGCAGATGTTTTATCAATAATATGTTTTCTATGTGTTTCAACCGTTCTCACATTTATCCCTAAAACTTTAGAAATTTCTTTACTACTACTTCCCTTTGAAACTAACTTTATAATTTCAATTTCTCTTGTTGTTAAACAATTTTCATCAATTTCTACTAAATCCGTTTCTTCTCCATTGATTTTTTTATTATCCCAAAGCATAATTTCTCTAATTATACTTCCTAATTCTTGTCCAAAATAATAACCATTATCTTTAATACTAATAATTGCGGTTTGCAATTGATCTGGATCTGAATTTTTGGTGAAAAAGCCATGAGCACCTAATTCCATTACTTTATGAATACTTTCTTTTGTTGTTAATTGAGAAATAATGAGAACATAGATATTTGGATACTTCTCTCTCAAAACTTTACATGTTTGAAATCCATTCATTTCTGGCATTTGTATATCGAGTAATACTAAATCAATATCAATATCTTTTAAACTATCTAAGAATTCCTTCCCGTTGTTTGCCTGAAAGACAACTTGAATATCTTCAAATGAGTTTAACAAATGTGCTAAACTCTTTCTAAAAAGCTGGTGATCGTCTACAATTGCTACTTTCATTTTATTTCTTTTTTATGGAAATTAAAAATTGATTCCCTGTACTCACACTACTCTGTTTTAAACTAGCCTCAATAACTTTAAGCCTTGAACTTATATTCTTTAATCCTGTTCCTTTTGAAGTAGTATAAAGTGTTTTGAAATCATAAGGCTTACCATCTTCTGTAATTATAAGGTTATAAAAATCATCTATTAAATTTAGTTCAACATTACATTTTGTAATATCTCCATATTTAATCATATTTGTTGTAAACTCTTGTATAACTCTAAAAAGTTCATATGATACTTCATTAGACATTTCAAAAAAACTTACTTCAGAATGTATAAGGAAACAAGCACTTGTTTTTTTATTTATTCTATCAAAATAATCTTGAATTGCAACAATAAATCCTGCTGATTCTAACAACGGAGGCATTAATTTATATGAAACTAATCGTGTGTTTTCTAAAGCAGCTTCTACTCCTATCTTAATTTCTTCAAACAATGCTTTCTTTTCATCATCTTTCTCGCTTTTATACAGAACAGATAGAAAGTTACGAATTGCATTTAAATCACCTGAAACTCCATCATGAATATCTGCTGCAATTCTCTTTCGTTCTAATTTTTCGGATTCTAATGAAGTTTTAAGTAATAACTCAGCCTCTTTTCGTTTCATTTTCATAACATGTGTTTGATAGAAAACCGCTAAAAATAAAACAATTAGAACTAATAATGTAATTAATCCTGTGCCTATAAATATTAATGTATCGATTTGATTTGTGCCTTCCAAACTGCAAAAATTAATGTAACCCTAAGAATGAGGTTAAAAATAACGATTAAAACCCAATAATCAAGCAATTTTATTGAATCATCATTTATAATATAATCAGTCATGAGAAAAACCCAAAAGGTTCCTGTAAAATAAATCAATAGAGCAGAAACATAATAAAATTCAGGTCGAAGATACAAAGGTTTATCATCCCCTTTTTTGAAGACATCTAAAAACCACAAAAAACTGCTAACTAAAACCAGTAAAGTAATCGCAATATTCAAAGGTAAATCGTTCATTTCTCTTGACGAAGGAGACCAATTTATAAGTAAAAAACAAAATAGAGCCAAATAAATTATACCGTAAAAGATATATGTCTTTTTATATTGAAGAAATTTAAAATAAAAATACCAAATTGTGCAAAACTCAAGCAAAGAATATAATCTAAACCAATAGCTTGTATTTATTTTAAAAATATCTGTTCCTAAAAATTCATAAAAACTAGCAAATGCTAATAAAAAAATAAAAGGCAAAAAACACTTTGTTTCAATACTTACTTTTCTATTTAATAAATAAATAACAAAAGGAATAATTCCTAAAACACATACAAAATTTACAAAAACCTCATTATTCATAGATTTATAGCATAAGAAGAGTTACACAAAAAGAGAGTCATATGACTCTCTTTTTTTACCATTATTTTTCAAGAAAAAACGGACTTGTTGGATCACAATACTGCGGACATGGTTTTAGTTTATCCATTACAATGCCATCTGACATATCTTCTCCTTTTTCATCAACCCCAACAAGGACTGGTGCTAACCTTTCAGAAACTGCATCATATCCGTAATAAATACGAACTCCAATGCATCCTTCTTGCTTCAAAATTAAGTTTAAACTCTCTGACCCTACAAAAGAAGCTTTTATTTGTTCTGGAAACTTATATTTAAAAGTTTCTACTAATTTTTTTGCTTCATCTAAAGCAATTTCCGATCCTGAGCTTTGGCTAATCGACATATTTTTAAAAGTTTTGGATTAATCCCGACTAAGATATTCAATTTTCACAAGCTATTAAAAGAATAGTTTATTAATTTTAACATTTTTTTAAGTTTTTTAAAAAGCAAGTAATAATCTTTTAAATCTTAAAAAAAACCGTAAACAATGTGTAAAATTTAAAATGATTTTTTTTTAAAATTAAAGATTTCATTATCACCCACAATACACGAATTGAGATAAAACTAAATGAATAAATTATAAAATACTCAAAATCATAATCTAATAAAAAATTCAATAACATTGAACAGCTAAGATATCCTATTGAACAGAACATCGAATTAATGAAGATTCCAGATGGATTATCATTATATTTTGTATTTGAATGATGAAACATCAATACAAATGCAGAAATACTCACATTTATTAAGAACCAAAATGATGACATTATAAAACTAATACAAAAAATATAATAGAAATGTTTATCATATAAAAGTCGTTCATCTAGCATATCTATTAATTCTCCTTTAAAAAGAAAAAAGGCTATAAGGAAATAATATGTTTGTCCTAGTACAGAAAAAAATATTGTTTTCTTACTAATTTGTAATTCTTTTATTATTGAAATTAAATTCATTTTATAATTTAACACTATTACGTTTCTCCAAAGCTAAACACAATATAAACACAAATCAATACGTATAAATACGTATTTTTGGGTGTTTTTTATACGTATAAATACGTACTTTTCTATTTTTAACGGATTTTTTGTAAAAAAATAGCACTTAAAAACTCAACCATTTTTAGTGTTATTTTGCTTTTCTTTTTTAATTATATTTGATATAACTAATCATTAAAATCTAGTATCATGAATTTTTTAGCAATTTTAGTAGCTGCTTTAAGCACTTTTGCACTAGGTGCAATTTGGTATAATCCAAAAGTATTTGGAACTATTTGGATGAAAGAATCTGGAATAACTGAAGAACAAGCAAAAAAAGGAAATATGATTAAAATTTTTGGTTTTGCCTTTTTATTTGCTTTTCTAATTGCCTTTTTAATGCCTACAATTGTTATACATGAAACAGGTGTTATTCAGGCGGCAGGAGGAAATGAAAATGATCCTTTAGTAATTGAATTTTTAAAAACTCATGCTGGAAAGTTTAGATCTTTTAAACATGGTGTTTTACATGGTACAATTTTAGGTGTTTTTATTGCTTTACCTATTTTAGGAACTAATGCTTTGTTTGAACAACGTTCATGGAAATATATTTTTGTTAATGCTGGATATTGGATTGTTAGTCTTGCAATAATGGGTGGTATTATTTGCGCATGGAAATAAAATATTACATTTGTTTATATTTTAACATTTAATTATACTTTAGTCGTCCTATTTTTGTAGGGCGATTTTTATTACATTGGAAAACATATCATTTAATATATATACTGAAGTTTCTACTCTTCCAAGCAACTGGGACATTGTTTCTTCATCAAATCATTTCTTACAAAAACCTTACTTACAGGTTCTTCAGAATGCAGCACCATTAAATATGGAATGCTTTTACATTGGCGTTTTTGAAAATTCTGAATTAATAGGAGTTTCAATTGCTCAGTATTTAAATGTAAATAAACTTGAATCGTTTGGAGAAAGAGATAATTATTTAAAAACGTATATAAGGAATTTTATTTTTAAGAATTTCTGTTCTCATGTCCTCTTTTTAGGAAATAATATGATAACTGGTGAAAATAGTTTTACTTTCAAAAAGCAAGTTGAAACTAAATTAATCAGTAAAATACTAATAGATTGTACTGAGTATCTAATTCATTATTTTAAAAACAAAAAAACAAAAATTCACATTGTAACATATAAAGATTTTTATAAGGATTTTACTCAAGATTTGAAAAAATTTGATTTTAAATCGATTTATGAATTTAACACTCAACCTAATATGATTTTCAATTTACCCAAAGAATGGGAAAATAAAGAAAATTACATTAGTTCGTTTACCAAAAAATATCGCGATCAGTATAAAAGAGCACATAAAAAAATTGAAAAAATAAATACACAAGAGTTATCTTTAGAAGAAATTATTATACATGAAGAAAGAATATACAGTTTATATTATCATGTGGCTTTAAATGCTCCCTTTAATACTTTTTTCCTTTCTAAAAATCACTTTTCTTATTTTAAAAAACAATGTGGGAATCGTTTTAAACTTTTCGGATATTTTAAAGATGATCTTTTAGTTGGTTTTCATACTGTTTTATTAAATGAAGAAACTCTCGAGACTTATTTTTTAGGCTATGATGAGACATTTCAAAAGGAGCATATGCTATACTTAAATATGTTATACAACATGACAGAATTTGGTATAGAAAATAATTTCAAAAAGATTGTTTTTGGAAGAACAGCACTCGAAATAAAAAGCTCAATAGGCGCTAAACCAGTAGTGATGACTGGTTTTATTTATCATACTAATAAAATTATCAATAAATTAATGCCTAAAATATTTAGCAAGTTAGAACCTGAAATTACTTGGCAACAAAGACATCCATTTAAATAATCTACAAAACAAATTTGAACAAATCTATCTTATTTAATAGCCTAGCTTAAACCATCTATTTCTTCTTGTACTACCTCCCAATCTTCAAGTAGCTGATCTAATTCTTTCTTTTTCTTTTCATAAGCTGTAAAAAATGAAGCATTTTCAATCAATTTGTCATAGTTAGACGCTAATTCTTTATCATCTTTTTGAATACCTTTCTCTAACTCTTGAATTTGGCTTTCAATTTTACTTAATTTATTTTGAAGTGATTTCTGCTTTTTTTGCTCTTCATAAGATAAATTTTTCTTCTCTATTATTGCAGAATCTTTTTTATTTGGTTCAACATCTTTCTTTTCAATAGCTCGCATATCATTCGCATTTCGCTGTTCTAAAAAGAAATTAATATCACCTAGATATTCTTTTATTTTTTGGTCTTTAAATTCATAAGTAACATTTGCCAAACCTTGTAGAAAATCTCTATCATGCGAAACTAAAAGCAAAGTTCCTTCATATTTATTTAAAGCAGCCTTTAAAACGTTCTTAGATTTAATATCTAAGTGATTTGTTGGCTCATCCATTAAAAGCACATTTATAGGCTGTAAAAGCAATTTACATAGCGCTAAACGGTTTCTTTCTCCTCCTGAAAGCACTTTAACCTTTTTCTCCACATCATCACCTCTAAACAAAAAAGATCCTAACATATCACGAACTTTTGACCTATTTGAATCTAATGCTGCTTCAAGCATTGTATCTAGCAATGTTTTTTCACCGTCTAAATATTCCGCTTGATTTTGCGCAAAATATCCAACTTGAACATTGTGGCCTAATTTTATTGATCCTTGATATTCAAATTCGTTTACTATTGCTTTTATAAATGTTGATTTTCCTTGACCGTTTTGACCTACAAATGCTATTTTACTTCCTCTTTCTACTAAAAGTGAAATATCTTTTAAAATAGTTTTATGACCATAAGCTTTAGTTACATGTTCAGCTTCTATTACAACTCTTCCTGGAACTTGAGAAACTGGAAATGAAATATTCATAACCGAATTATCATCTTCATCAACTTCAATGCGTTCTACTTTATCTAATTTTTTAATTAAAGATTGTGCCATTGAAGCTTTAGATGCTTTAGCTCTGAATTTTTCAATTAACTTTTCTGTTTCTTCAATTTTTTTAGCTTGATTTTTCTGAGTAGCTAATTGTTTTTCTCTAATTTCTTCTCTTAAAACCAAATATTGTGAATACGGCTTATTGAAGTCATATGCTTTACCTAGTGAAATTTCAATTGTTCTATTAGTAACATTATCCAAAAACATTTTATCATGCGAAACAATAACTACAACACCTTGAAAATTTCTCAAAAATCCTTCTAACCAAATGATACTTTCGATATCCAAGTGATTTGTAGGCTCATCTAAAAGTAGAATATCATTAGACTGTAACAACAATTTAGCTAATTCAATACGCATTCTCCATCCTCCAGAAAATGTATTAGTTAAATTACCAAAATCTTCTCTTTTGAAGCCAAGCCCTAATAATATTTTTTCAGTATCACCTACGTAATTATAACCTCCTAATACTTCATAATGATGCGTTACATCGCTTAACTCTTCTATTAAAGCAGAATAGCTTTCACTTTCATAATCTGTTCTTGTGCCTAATTGATGATTAATTTCATCTATTCTAAGCTCAGCTCTTTTAATATCTTCAAAAGCTTGATAAGCTTCTTCCAAAACTGTTCTTCCTTCTTCAAAATCAATATCTTGACGAAGAAACCCCATTCTTACTTCTTTTTCTGTTGCAATTACACCTGAATCTGGTTTAAAATCACCAGCTAAAATTTTTAGCATAGTTGATTTTCCTGCACCATTTTTACCAACAAGTCCAACTCTGTCTCCTGAACCTAAACGAAATGTTACTTCTTCAAAAAGATAAGTACCACCAAAAGAAACCGATAAATTATGTATATTTAGCATTGTAGTTTTGTTACAATTGTTACTCATTTACTTTATGTAAATAGTATCTTTGTATAAATTTTTTGCAAATGTTAAAAAAAGGATTGAAACTAAATAGTATTTTAACAGGAAGTTGTCCAAAATGTCATGAAGAAAGCATGTATGAAGACAAAAATCCTTATAATTTATCGAATATTTACAAAATGCATGAAAAATGCAGTCATTGTAACACCAAATATAAAATTGAACCTTCCTTTTTTTATGGTGCAATGTATGTGAGTTACGGACTTGGTATTGCTTTTTCTGTTGCTGCTTTTATTATTTCGTATTTATTCTTTGGAACAGGTTTAAAAACTTCATTTATTGTAATCATTATTACTCTAATTGTTTTCATGCCTATTATAATGAGACTATCTAGAAATATTTGGATAAATATTTTTATACATTATGATAAAGATTGGAAAAAGAAATAACCCGATTGTCTCTTTTACCCCCTTTTTTTATAAAAGCGATCTACGTCTATTTCTTTCTCTAATGGCTTATTATTTTCAATGTTATCAAAAAGTTGCTTTGCCAAAAATGGTCCTAGCATAACACCTCTTGTCCCTAAACCATTTAAAACATGAAAGTTTTTGTTTTCAAAATGAGTTCCTACTAATGGCCTTCTATCTTTAACTGTAGGGCGAACACCTGCTAAATGCTCAATAATTTCATACTCACAATTAATAACTTCTTCTAATTTTTCAATAAGCTCATCTTTACCTTCTTTGGTTGGAAGATTCGTTTTATCCACCCAATCATAAGTAGCCCCAACCTTATAAAAATCATTCCCTATTGGCAAAATAAAAACACTTGACTTTATAGTTACATCAACTTTTAAATCTTTTGCTTTAATCAACAAAAGTTCTCCCTTCGTACCATCTAATGGCAATTCATTAAAAAATGGATTTGAATGCATACCAAAGCCTTCAGCAAAAATAATATGTTTTGTTTTATACTGATTGTATACTACTTCATTATCTAAAAACTTAATTTTAGAATAATCAAATGATTCCTTGATAAGTATTCTTTTTTCTTCTAAAAAAGCAGCATATCTAGAAACTAATAATTTAATATCTACATATCCTGTATTAAGAACTTCTCCATAACCAAGAGGAGCATTAACATATTGAAACGAATTAGATAATATAGAAGTAGATAAAAATGAAGATAAATTAGGTTTATCAGCAGCTTGAAACCAATTATTCTGTTCTTCAATAGATGCAAACTTTCTATATATTGGAACCTTAAAATTTATTTTAACTGAAAGGTTTTCTTCAATTTTAGTATAGAACAGCATAGCTAATTCTAACTGTTCTTTGGCTTTCCAAACTTCACTAAATCTCTTTAAGACAACTGGATTGTACAATCCAGCAGCAACTCTAGAAGAAGGCTGAGATTCATTTTCAAATACCACAATTTTTTTCTCATTCTTTAATGCAAATTCTGAGAAACAAACTCCTGCTATTCCTGAACCAACAATAATATAATCTAAGTCTATCATAGTGCAAAAATAAATAAACTCTTATCAAATAAATGATAAGAGTTTATATTAAATTGGAGAAAATTTATATTAATAATTCCACATATCTTGTTCAAAATCGCGTATTTTATCTTTAACACGCTCTGACTCTAACAATTGCATTTGTGCATTTTCTTTCATGTAATCTTTAATCTTACGATCTCCGTAAACATTTTCTTCAAGATAAATAACACTTGTAAATCTTCTTGAATTTAGCAAATGATCAAAAGAAAATGGCATTGCAGAATTCTTATTGTTAAAAGATTTTGCTTCGTGTAAAACATCTCTTGAAGCAGGGAAATATACCCAAAATAATTCAATATAATCTTTTTCTTCAGAATTCATTGTGTACACATCTGGTACAACAGGACAAATTCCTAACATACGATATTTCAATTCACCTTGACGTTTATCAAAATACCAATATCCTACAGTTTTATATGCATCAACATGATACGCTTCAATAAGTGTTTTTGTAATATACTCTTCAGGAATTGCTTCACCTGCGTTATAATACTCTCTACCAACATCAGAAGTATCGATTAAAACTAAAGAAGATTCTATGTCTGAAAGCGTTTTCTTATCTTGAAAATAACTATCACTATAAACTTCAGTAATTCTACCATCTTTTATACCATTAATTAAAACGTTATAAAGAGGTTGTCTCTCTTTAGTTGACATAACATCTCCTTCTACAGGAAAATATAAAGGAAAATTAACTCTTTCATCTAAATCGATATATTCCCATACACGTTTCCCCATAAGGATATCCCTATCCATAACATATCCGTAAGGAAGAGGTTTATCATTATCAGCTATTAATTCAGCTTCTGTTTTTTCTCCTATTTGATCAGGAGTTTTTGCGTTTAAAAGATTAGACTGTGCAAAAGTATAAGTTGAACCTAAACCTAATGCAACTACTAATATAAGTTTTCTCCAATTCATTTTTTATTCTATTTAGTTTATATATAAACTCAAAAAAGTAATAATTATTTTATTTCATACGTACATGGAGCCGTTTTAGGTAATTTATACCCACTTGCGCCAACTAAGCTTGTTTCAATATTGTTAATAATAACCATATCTCCACGTTGTGCTTTTGCGATAGCAGCTTTTGCTCTACCGTCCATTCTATTTCCAGAAACTTTAACTGTTGGCTGACCTGGAACTTTAATTGTAAATCCAGTAACATTTAGACCAACTTCAAAATCAAAATCTTCTAATTTTGCTCCTACAGTACATACTTCAAGATTACTTTTAGCACCTGTAGCTGCATATTCACCTCTAACAGTTCCTAAAGGACCTGGAATACCTTTAATACGAAAAGTTTTCTTATCTGAAACTGGAGTTCCATCAGGTAACTTTCCTGTAACATTGATAGTAACTTCTCTTCCTTGACCTGGACTCATATTATATTTTCCAACACCTGAACCTTTTGATAAACCAGGAGCAGAAGCCGAAACTTTATCATCTGAAATTCCTGCAAAAGAAATTGTCATTGGGTTAACAACACCACGATAAACAACATTCATTTTATCCGCAGAAATTGTAGCTGAGTTTGGTTTTGGAACAACTACATAATTTCCAGTAATATCAACAGGTACTGGCTTACCATCTTCCATGAAAGTGAATTTACCTTCAATTTTATGTTCACCAATATTCCCAGAAGGAATACTAAAATTAGCAGCTCCATTTTCCATTGCAGTAGCTAAATCTAATTCAGTTCCATTAACAACAACTGAAGAAGGTACTGTTTTGTTATCATATTTACCTAATACAATTTTACCTTTTACAGCTTCACCTGCAAAAAATGCACTTTTATCTAAGATAACAATACCTTGATAATTCTTCATAGAAGCAGCTTCTTTAAAAGTATTTCCAAGAAACACATTATAAGCTCCTGTTTCAGTTGACTTAACATCATTCTGTAATGCAGTTAATTTTGAAACTGTAGCGATTGCAGGAAAACCTTTAAAATGATAATCTAAATATTTTTTCTTAACGCCTTCTCTATCTTTTACATCTTTTGTAGAAAACTTATTCTCAATTTCTTTGATTATTGGTTGATACTTAACATCAGAACCAAAAACTTTTTTCATTGAATTGATATAAGCTTCAAATTTAGCTACAATTTCAGTCCCTTTTGGAGAATAACCATCACCTTTAAACCACTCTTCATCAATTGTACTTTTATCCATTGCCTCAAAAGGAAGATTCCCTGTTTTTGGATCAACTTCAAATTTACTATTTATATCTTTTTTTAAAGTTTCAAGATATGCATAAAAATCATTTGAAATTTTAGAAACTTCATTTGCCATCTTATTTGGACCAGCAAATTTCGAAGCATCTTCACTTGCCTTTTGATCAAGAACAGATAATAATTTCTCATTAGACTGTGTTGCTGATTCATTAGAAGAAGTGAATTTTTCATTCATTAATCCAAATGCTGTTAATACTTCTTTTGACATATTCAATGCCAACATTGCGATGAAAACCAAGTACATTAGGTTAATCATCTTCTGTCTAGGGGTTAATTTTCCTCCTGCCATTTTTGTAATTAGTTTTTTTTAATTAATAAATTTTGTTAATTTAAATGATAAAACTAATTATCCTCTTGTATTCATAGCAGTTAACATACCTCCATAAACAGCATTTAAAGATGCAATGTTTGATGTCATAGATTGCATTTGTTCTTTTAATTTAGCTGCATTATCAGCAATTTCTTTATTTGCTTCAGCATTTCTAGAAGCGCTTTCTAATTGTACTTTATATAAGCTATTTAATGCTTCCATTTGAGCAGCAGCTTGAGACATTTCTTCAGAATATTTCTTTTGAGAAGCGATAGAATCTACTGTAGGAGAAATGCTTTTTGCAGCTCCTTCAAAGTTTCTAATACTACTTCCTAAGCTTTCCATTAATGCTCCATCAATTTTAGCATCTTTTAACATGCTATCTAATTTTTGAGACAATAATCCTTGAGCTTCAGCAGGATTTTCTGCTTTCTTTTTTCCAGCAGCTTCGCCACCAGCTAATTCAGGATAAACTAAAGACCAATCTAAGTCTTTTTCAGGTGCTTCAAATGCTGATAAACCGAAAATAAACGCTTCCGTTAAAAGTCCGATAATTAACATTTCGTTTGCAAATACCCAGTGTTGTAATTTGAATAAAGCTCCAACAATTACAACTGCTGCACCCATTCCATAAAGGAAGTTCATCATTTTTTTACTTAAAATTGCCATAATAAAATTTTAGTTAGTTAAGTTAATATAATTAAAAATTGGTTAAATATTTATTTAGGACTTGTTGCAGTTGCTGCAGTTCCCATGTAATCTTGTACAGTTCTAAACCCGATGTAACTTCTAGCTGAATCAGCATATTCGAAATCACGAGTTGACACTTGCAAGAAGTAAGCAACATCTTTCCATGATCCACCACGAACAACTTTTCTTTGGTTTTTACGATCTGGAACATTTGGATTCATAGTAGAAACGAATTCATAAGCAGTAACATCATAAGATGATTCTGTCCATTCTGAAACGTTTCCAGCCATATTGTAAAGATTAAAATTGTTTGGCTCGTACGATTTTGCTTCTACAGTATATAAAGCACCATCAGCTGCGTAATCACCTCTATTTGGCTTAAAGTTAGCCATAAAACATCCTCTATCATTTTTAGCATAAGGACCACCCCAAGGGAAAGCTCCTGACTCAATTCCGCCTCTAGCTGCATATTCCCATTCAGCTTCTGTAGGCAAACGGAAAGAGTTTACTTGATCTCTTCCTTTTTTCTTTTTGATATATGCATTTTTATATAAAGTTCTCCATGCACAAAAAGCTTTTGCTTGATTCCATGTAACACCAACTACAGGATATTCACCATAAGCTTGATGCCAGAAATAATCATTATGCATTGGCTCATTATATGAGTAAGCAAAATCTTTAATCCAAACTGTTGTATCAGGATATATTTCTACTGGTTTATTCTCTTCATATAAACCTTTACGTCCTTTTTTAGTTACAGCTTTATTCCAATCTACTTCTCTAAACTTAAATTTAAGCTTAGAAACATCAATTGTTTTTAACCCATTATATGATTCTGATTCAGGAAGATACATTGAGTCCATAACTTCAACATAGTACTCATCTGGATACTTCTGTGGATCATTTAAAAGTTTCACTTTTTTATTCAATTTTCTTCCAGCATAAGGATCATCATCAGTACCGATACTGTAGTAATTCTCATACATATATTTATCATATGGAGACATTTCTTCCACATTTGCATCTGCAAATGCATAATCTCCAATTCCACCAGCTCCGTCTGTAGCGGTTTGACCAACTTCGTCAGCCAACATCGCAAGTCTAGTTCTAATGGTTGAGTCTTTCACCCACTCCACAAATTGACGGTATTCACTGTTTGTGACTTCCGTTTCGTCCATATAAAACGAACGAACAGTTACTGTTTTTGTAGGGGCATCTTGAATACCAGCTAAATCATCATCTGATTTACCCATAATGTAAGCGCCGCCTGGCACTAATGTCATCCCATAAGGTTTCTCAGGATTCCATCTCTTTCCTTTTACTCCTACTAATTCACCTCTATCTCCTTTACCACAACTGATAAACAATGATAAGATTGCTGTAAATACAACTAACTTCTTCATATAAATTTGGGTTAATATAATTTTACTTTTAAGGGCGTAAACCTATTCAATAATTTTGAAAAAAACAATTATTTTAGATAATTTCTTAAAAAAATATTAAAATTAATATAAAAAAACTGGTATAATTTCTTAAAATTACTTTGATCTACAATAAATTACGTCGATATGCCTTCCACCATCTATTAGGCACTTCTTGCTCACATGCTAACAAATAATCATCATGAGTGCAAGGTAATAACGTATTTCTTTTTAATTTATTATTTACATTATCTAAAAATGGTATTTCAATCCACCATCTTTCTGTTTTATTACTCTTAAAAAAGATTAATTCATCTTCATCAATCAATACAATATATTTCAAATAATCTTCCTTACTTCCAAATGGATATTCTTTTGAACGAAAACAATATCCTTCAATAAAATACCATACACTTTGCGCTACCAGTAATGATTCACTATCATTAGGCTCAAAGTTAAATATTCCAAAACTAGATACTTTATCGCTAATTCCTGAATATCTAGCCAATGTACAAATTTCTTTACCATCAAACCCATTTGAGTTAAACTCTTGAAGCTTTCCCGAAAAGGAAGATTGAACCGCATTCATATCAATACTAACAATATCTGCGTCTCTGAAAACAGGTTCTGCTATTGCTATCTTATTTGAAACCTCTCCTAATCGATACGCTTCGAAAAATAGTTTTTCAATTAAGTCAATTTCTTCTTGAGAATTATAATATGTTTGATAGCCAATATTACTAAAATTAAATAAATTATTTGGCTCTTCGACAATAATTTTTGTTAAATAGGATTCATAAAGGTAAACATTCTCTTTCTCAAAATCAAATTTACTATCAATTGCTACTAAATTTACCATTTGATCTAAATTATCATAAGCCCTATAAAGTGCATATGTTAAATCTTGAGTTCCTCCTATAATAATAGGTAAAATATTTTTCCTTAATAAGTCTTCATTAATCGTTTTAACTAAAAAATAAGTATCCTCTATTGTTTCTCCAGCAATAACATTTCCTAAGTCGACAAGTGAAACATTCCAATTTCCAGGAAATAACGAATAAAATTTTCTTCTAAACGCATCAAAGTTATTACTATTATTGTTATCAATTCCTCTTCCTCTATTTTCATTCACACATATAATAGCAATATTTACATTGTCTATATCTGGAAAATTCGTTTCAGTATGAAACAATGTCTTTTTCCCTAATGTTTGACTTGAAAGTGTTTCATTAAATTCAAGATAATTTGAGCTTACAGGTTGTAAAAAATCAAAAACCATTCACTATTTCTTTTTTGTAGTTGCTTTCTTTGCTGGTTTTTTAGCCGTTTTCTTAGCAGGTGCTTTTGCTTCAATCATTTCTTTCGCTTTTTCTAAAGTTAATTTAGAAGCATCGAAATCTTTACCTAATTCGATTTTCACCTTCCCTTTTAAAATGACAGATCTTCCCCATCTAGCTTTTTCAACTCTAATTCCTTCTTCTGACCAATCGTGGATTACTTTATCTATTTCCTTTTGAATTTTATCTGCAACTAATTCATTGATATCTTCTTGAGATAAATTATCAAAATCATATTTTTTATTAACATTGATAAACATTCCATTCCATTTTATAAATGGACCAAAACGCCCTACTCCTTTTTGAACAGGTAAGTTATCATAAGTTCCTATAGGAGCGTCTGCTTGTTTTTTCTCCTCAATTAACTCAATAGCTCTACCTATTGTAACATCTAATGGCTCTTCTCCTTTAGGAAGCGAAATAAAAACCTTACCAAACCTAACATAAGGTCCGAAACGCCCATTATTTACCTCAACTTCTTCATCTTCATAACTTCCTAATGACTTCGGTAATAAAAACAACGTCAAAGCTTCTTCTAATGTAATTGTTCCAATGTTTTGTTCTGGCAATAAACTCGCAAACTGCTTTTCCTCATCTTCTTGTTCTCCTATTTGAACCATTGGTCCAAATTTCCCTAATCTAACTGAAACTTGTCTTCCACTATCAGGATGTTTTCCCAATATTCTCTCTCCTGTTTCTCTTTCAGCATTTTTTTCAACATCTATAACAGTAGGATGAAAATGATTATAAAAATCACTCATCATTTTTACCCAATCTTCATTTCCTGAAGCAATTTCATCAAAATCTTGCTCTACTTTTGCTGTAAAATTATAATCTAAAATAGTTTTAAAATTAGCTACTAGAAAGTCATTTACAATCATTCCAATATCTGTAGGCACTAATTTTCCTTTATCTGAACCAGTATTCTCAGTCAAATCCTTTGAAACAACCTTTCCTCCTTCTAGAACTAATTGATTATAATTTCTTTCCTGCCCTTCAAAAGTTCCTTTTTCCACATAATTACGATTAATAATCGTAGAAATAGTTGGTGCATATGTTGATGGACGACCGATTCCTAATTCTTCTAATTTTTTCACCAAAGAAGCTTCCGTATAACGACTTGGTGGTCTTGAAAAACGCTCCGTAGCTGTAATATAATTATTCAACAGCTTTTCATTAATTTTCATTGCAGGAAGCATTCCTTCTTGCTCTTCTTCGTCATCATCATGCCCTTCAAGATAGACTTTTAAAAATCCTTCAAATTTTATAACCTCACCAGTAGCTGTAAAATACTCTGAATGATTATTTGCTTCTATTTTAACATTTGTACGTTCTAATTGCGCATCACTCATCTGTGATGCAATCGTACGTTTCCAAATTAAATCATATAATCTTGCTTGATCTCTATCTATATTAACGGTATGACGAGACATATCTGTAGGACGAATTGCTTCGTGAGCTTCTTGCGCTCCTTTAGATTTTGTATTATAATTTCTTGGCTTACTGTATTCTTTTCCGTAGTATCCTTCAATCTCAGCTTGAGTAGCATTCATTGCCTCATTAGACAAATTAACACTATCCGTTCTCATGTAAGTAATTAAACCGGCTTCATACAAACGTTGAGCAATTTGCATTGTAATTCCAACAGGTAAATACAATTTTCTTGCTGCTTCTTGTTGTAATGTGGATGTAGTAAATGGAGCTGCAGGAGATTTTTTAGTTGGTTTCGTTTCTAAATCTGCAACTTTATATTTTGATTCTATATTTTGTTTAAGAAAATCTTCTGCTTCTTTTCTTGTTTCAAAATTTTTAGGCAATTTCGCTTTGAATGATTTTCCTGCTTCATTAGTAAATTCCGCAGCTATACTATATGACGCTACAGATTTGAAGTTTTGAATATCTCTTTCTTTTTCTACAATTAATCTAACAGATACTGACTGAACTCTACCCGCTGACAAACCTCCTTTTACTTTTTTCCACAGAACAGGAGACAATTCATATCCTACTAACCTATCTAAAACTCTTCTTGCTTGTTGCGCATTTACTAAATTATAATCTATACTTCTAGGATTTTCAATTGCCTTTTGTATAGCTGTTTTAGTAATCTCATGAAAAACAATTCTTTTTGTCTTATTTTGGTCTAATTTCAATTCTTCTGATAAATGCCAAGCAATTGCTTCTCCTTCACGGTCTTCATCGGAAGCAAGCCAAACCATTTCAGCTGATTTAGACAAGTCTTTTAGTTTCTTAACCAATGCTTTTTTATCGCTTGATACTTCATACTTTGGTTTAAAGCCATTTTCAACATCTACCCCTATTTCTTTTGAAGGTAAGTCTGCAATGTGCCCAAAGCTAGACTCAACTTGATAATCCTTTCCTAAAAATTTTTCGATCGTTTTTGCCTTTGCAGGTGACTCTACAATAACTAAATTCTTTGCCATTATCCATTTTTTATTTGGAACAAAAGTATGCTTTTTTTTAAATTAAACATTCTTGAAATAACAATAATTAAATTTTATCCTATTCATAACCTCGAATTTTATCTAGCTCATCATATCCTTTATAACCCGTTGCATCTTTATAAATAAAGTATTGTGGGATTAAAATTATTGCAAACGTGAAAAAGAAACCTATACCACAAAGGAAGAGTCCAAAATAGGCAATAAAACTCATAACAATTCTTAATAAAAAAGTAACAACTCAGTTTTTATTTCCAATTGCAAAAGCTATTTTCACTACTTCTGTCGTATTCATATTTTGGTTAAAAGCGTACACTATAATAATATAACTTATAGGTATTATTGTATATAAAATTGGGAAGAAACACATCATATTAAGAAACCAAAACAATTCCTAAAGTGATAGTTGAAATTTTAAAAGTCTTCACAAAAGTGTTTTTCCTTAACAAAACAAAAAAATCACTAGTGCTATAATTTTCATTCTTATCTGCTTTTTCATAAATAACATACAGACCTCCTAATAATCCTGTAAAAAAAGTCATCAAAAACAATAGAAATATAATAATCATAAAAAAGCACAATATACCAAAAAGAGAAAAACCAAAATTATTCGTAATGTTTATTCCATCATTGAATTCTGAAATTATTACAAAAGGAAAAACAAGTATAGCTCCAAGGCTAAAATATGTAAGTATAAAAAAATCAACAATAAAAAACCTTGAGACCACGTTTTTTTAAACAACTCTACAGACCTATTAAACACATTACCAAAATCAGCACTATTACTAGCGTCAATTTTATTTTTTATATCTGAGGATTCCATTTTACTTTTTTGCAATAATAAAAAACTTATGTTAAACATTATCTGACATCTTGTCATAATTTATAATTTAGTATTATCTTTGCTGACTGAAAATACACGAATTAGTATTATGGAAAAGATTATCGAAGAAAACAAACAAGGTACAAGTCTTGTTTTAGAACAAAAAGAAGAAAACGCAAAAAAACTTTTTATAGAAAGTTACGGCTGTCAAATGAATTTTTCTGATAGCGAAATTGTTGCTTCAATATTAGCAAACCAAGGTTACAATACTACTCAAAATCTAGAAGAAGCTGATTTAGTATTAGTTAACACTTGTTCTATTCGAGATAAAGCGGAACAAACCATTAGAAAACGCTTAGAAAAATATAATGCTGTCAAAAAGATTAACCCTAACATGAAAGTAGGAGTTCTTGGCTGTATGGCAGAACGATTAAAAGACAAATTTTTAGAAGAAGAGAAAATTGTAGACATGGTTGTAGGACCAGATGCTTACAAAGACATTCCTAATCTTTTAAAAGAAGTGGAAGATGGTAGAGATGCCATAAATGTAATCTTATCTAAAGAAGAAACCTACGGAGACATTGCTCCTGTTCGATTAAATTCTAACGGAGTAACAGCATTTGTATCCATTACAAGAGGTTGTGATAATATGTGTACTTTTTGTGTTGTTCCTTTTACCCGTGGTCGTGAACGTAGTCGTGAACCACAAAGCATTATAGAAGAAATTCAAGATCTATGGTCGAGAGGATTTAAAGAAATCACATTATTAGGACAAAATGTTGATAGCTATTTATGGTATGGAGGTGGTTTGAAAAAAGATTTTGTAAAAGCAACCGAAATGCAAAAAGCAACTTCAGTAGATTTTGCACAATTATTAGACATGTGTGCTTCACAGTTTCCAAAAATGCGTTTTCGTTTTTCAACATCTAATCCTCAAGATATGCATGTTGAAGTAATTGAAATTATGGCAAAACATCATAATATTTGTAATTATATTCACTTACCTGTACAATCTGGAAGTACTAGAATTCTAAACGAAATGAATCGTCAACACACTCGTGAAGAATATATGACTTTAATTGATAACATTAAAAGAATAATTCCAGATATTTCTTTGTCACAAGATATGATTACTGGTTTCCCAACAGAAACAGAAGAAGATCACAAAGATACTCTTTCTTTAATGGAATATGTAAAGTATGATTTTGGTTTTATGTTTGCTTATTCTGAAAGACCTGGAACGATGGCTGCTAGAAAAATGGAAGATGATGTTCCTGACGAAGTAAAAAAACGAAGATTAACTGAGATTGTAGATTTGCAACAAGTCCATGCATTAGAAAAAACAAAAAGGTTTGTAGGTCAAATTGTAGAGGTATTAATAGAAAAAGATTCAAAACGTTCTAGTGAACATTGGTCTGGAAGAAACTCTCAAAATACAGTTGTTGTGTTCCCAAAAGAGAATTACAAACCGGGAGATTTTGTAAATGTAAAAATTACTGATTGTACGGCTGCTACATTAATAGGAGAAGCAGTTGAATATTCAACAATTATGCAATAACGAAACGACCTCAATATAATTATCAAATTAATGGAAACAGTACAAGCCATAAAACAACGATTTGAAATCATTGGAAATGACCCAAAACTCAATCGTTCCATAGAAAAAGCTATTCAAGTTGCACCTACAGATATTTCTGTATTAGTAACAGGAGAAAGTGGTGTTGGTAAGGAAAGTATTCCTAAAATCATTCACTCACTATCACATAGAAAGCATGGAAAATACATTGCGGTCAATTGTGGAGCTATTCCAGAAGGAACTATTGATAGTGAACTTTTCGGGCATGAAAAAGGAGCTTTTACAGGAGCTACATCAACTCGAGAAGGATATTTTGAAGTAGCAGATGGCGGAACTATTTTCCTTGATGAAGTAGGAGAATTACCATTAACTACACAAGTTAGATTATTACGTGTACTTGAGAATGGTGAATTTATAAAAGTAGGTTCTTCACAAGTACAGAAAACAAATGTAAGAATTGTTGCGGCTACAAATGTTAACATGTTTGATGCTATTGAAAAAGGAAAATTTCGTGAAGACTTATATTATAGATTAAGTACAGTAGAAATATTACTCCCTCCTTTACGTGAAAGAAAAGATGATATTCATATTCTATTTCGTAAATTTTGTTCAGATTTTGCACATAAATACAAAATGCCACCTATTAAACTAACAAGCGAAGCCGTACAACATCTATTGAAATATAGATGGAATGGAAACATTCGTCAATTAAGAAATATTGCTGAACAAATTTCAGTTTTAGAAACAAATAGAGATATTAATTTACAAACATTACAGCATTATCTACCAACTGAAGGAAGTAATTTACCTTCAGTTATCAATACTAAAAAAAATGAAAATGATTTTAGTAATGAACGAGAAATTTTATATAAAGTTCTTTTTGACATGAAAGCAGATTTAAATGATCTGAAGAAATTGACACTAGAATTAATGCAAAATGGCACTACTAAAGTACAAGAAACAAACAAAAATTTGATTCAACGAATTTATGGTCAAAACGATGATACTGTACATTTTGAAAAAGAATCTAAAAATGAATTAATCCCTTTACAAAACCCTATTGATTCTGAAGTTTATGAAGACGATTTAGATGACGAAGACTATCTTTTTGCAGAAACAGTTGAAGAAGTTGAAGAAACATTAAGTCTTGAAGCTAAAGAAATTGAGCTAATTAAAAAATCATTAGAACGAAACAAAGGAAAACGTAAAGCTGCTGCTGACGAATTAGGAATATCTGAACGAACATTATATAGAAAAATTAAACAATACGATTTATAAATGAGGTCATTTTTAAAAATATTTGCTCTACTAACGTTATTTTCAATAAATAGTTGTAAATATTATAATTTCACAGGAGCGAAGCCGATAAATGCAGAGACATTTCAGGTGAATTATTTTCAGAACAATGCAGAACTAGTTGAACCTGGAATTGAAAGAACATTCACACTAGAACTTCAAGATATAATTCAAAGTCAAACTAATTTAAATTTAGTTCCACAAGGTGGTGATTTACTATATGAAGGTGAAATTGTTGATTATAGAATTTCTCCAATGACTGCAACTGCAGATCAACGTGCTGCTCAAAACAGACTAAATATAACTATCTTAGTTCGTTTTTCTAACAAAAATAATGAAGAAGACGATTTCGAAAAACGTTTCTCATTCTATCATGATTATCCTGCTAATGAACAAATGACAGGAAGCAGATTAACAACAGCATTAGATGAAATTTTTGAACGAATTACTCAAGATATTTTCAATGAATCACTAGCAAAGTGGTAAATTTCTATAAAAAACAAAAAATAAATTGAACACAAGCATCCTAACATATTTATTAAATAAGCCACAATTAATTGATGAAAAACAAACAATGGCGTTAGAAATTGCTTTACAGCAATTTCCATACTTTCAAAGTATAAGAGCATTACATCTGAAAGGTCTATTTAATCAAAATAGTTTTAGGTATAATTACGAATTAAAAAAAACGGCTGCGCACACAAATGATAGGAGTATCCTTTTTGATTTTATAACTTCTAATCATTTTACAACATTACAAAAAAACAACATTGAAGAACAAAGTGAGCCTATCAAAGAGTTTCCAGTTCTAGATAAAGATTCAAAAAAAGAAGAATTACTACAACATCAACCTGAAGCTAATCTTACAAATGTTGATCTAAAGAAAATTGAAAATACTGAAGAGGTTGAAAATGTAGAGCAATTTTTATCTCAAACTGAAGAAAAATTAGAGATAGGAAAACCTCTCGAATTTAATCAAAATGAAAAACACTCTTTTCAAGAATGGTTACAATTAACTAAATTTAGTCCTATTGAAAGAGAAAATGTTGAAGAAAATGAAATTTTAGATCCTGAAAAATTAAAAAAAATAGACATTATTGATCGTTTTATAGAATTAAATCCTAAAATTTCACCTGTTAAAACGACAACTCCCATACCTTCAAATATAAAGAAAAGTATAGAAGAACCAACACATTTAATGACTGAAACACTTGCCAAGGTATACTTAGAACAAAAAAAATATCTAAAAGCAATACAAGCATATGAAATTTTAATTTTGAAATATCCAGAAAAAAGTAGTTTCTTTGCAGACCGAATAAATGATATTAAAGATTTACAACAAAATAATAATTAGATTATGGGATTTACAGGTTTTTTAATTGCAATAACAATTGTTTGCTTTTTACTAATTTTAGCTATCATGGTACAGAATCCTAAAGGAGGAGGTTTATCTTCTTCATTTGGTGGTTCACAACAATTAGGTGGCGTACAAAAAACAACAGACTTTTTAGATAAAAGTACATGGACTTTAGGTGGAATTTTAATTGCACTTATTTTATTATCTACATTAGCATTTAATGGAGGCAGTACAAATGATTCAAAAATATTAGGTGACGATGAAATAAGCATCCCTACTACAACTGTCCCTGTTACTCCTGAAGCAACTACACAACCAGCTACAGAAGGAACAGCTCCTGCTAAAACAGAAGAAAAAACTAAATAGGTTACAAAACTATATTACATTACAAAATGCCAGCCTGTCAGTGCTGGCATTTTTACTTTAAGAAAAAATGGCACAAATACGATTTGGCATAATTTCTGAAATCATATTACAAGAAATAACTAATTAAAAAAACATTAAATATGTCATTAAACATTAAACCAATTTCAGATCGTGTCGTGATTGAGCCTATGGCAGCAGAAACAACAACTGCCTCAGGAATTATTATTCCAGATACTGCAAAAGAAAAACCGCAAAAAGGGATTGTTGTAGCAGTGGGTAATGGTAAAAAAGACTATACTATGACTGTTAAAACGGGAGATGTAGTACTTTATGGAAAGTATTCTGGCACAGAATTTAAATATGAAGGGAAAGATTTCCTTATTATGAGAGAAGATGAAATTTTTGCAATTCTTTAATCACTTCTAAGAAAAACTTTAAAAAACAATTTAAATAAAAAGAAAAATGGCAAAAGATATAAAATTTGATATAGAAGCACGTGATGGATTAAAACGTGGAGTAGATGCATTAGCAAACGCAGTAAAAGTAACATTAGGTCCAAAAGGAAGAAATGTTATAATTAGCAAATCATTTGGTGGGCCAACAGTAACTAAAGATGGTGTTTCAGTTGCAAAAGAAATAGAACTGCAAGATCCATTAGAAAACATGGGTGCTCAAATGGTTAAGGAAGTTGCTTCAAAAACAAATGATTTAGCTGGAGATGGAACAACAACTGCAACTGTACTAGCTCAAGCTATCGTAAAAGAAGGATTAAAAAACGTTGCTTCAGGTGCTAACCCTATGGATTTAAAAAGAGGAATTGACAAAGCTGTTGAAGCACTAGTAGCTGACTTAGGAAAACAAACTGTTGCTGTTGGAGATTCTTCAGAAAAAATCAAACAAGTAGCTTCAATTTCTGCAAATAACGATGAAACAATAGGAGAATTAATTGCTACTGCTTTTGGAAAAGTAGGGAAAGAAGGTGTTATCACTGTTGAAGAAGCAAAAGGAACTGATACTTACGTTGATGTTGTAGAAGGAATGCAATTTGATAGAGGTTTTCTTTCTCCATATTTTGTTACAAATGCAGATAAAATGATTGCAGAATTAGAAAATCCTTACATCTTATTATTTGACAAAAAAATATCAAATCTACAAGAATTACTACCAATATTAGAACCAGTTGCTCAATCAGGTCGTCCTTTATTAATTATTGCGGAAGATGTTGATGGACAAGCATTAGCTACATTAGTAGTAAATAAATTAAGAGGAGGCTTAAAGATTGCTGCTGTAAAAGCACCTGGATTTGGAGACAGAAGAAAAGCAATGTTAGAAGATATTGCTATTTTAACTGGAGGAACAGTTATTGCTGAGGAAAGTGGATACTCATTAGAAGCAACTACTCTAGACATGCTAGGTACTGCTGAAAATGTAACAATCGATAAAGACAACACTACAATTGTTAATGGCTCTGGTAATCCAGAAAACATTAAAGCAAGAGTAAACCAAATTAAAGCTCAAATTGAGACTACTACATCTGATTACGATAAAGAAAAACTACAAGAACGTTTAGCTAAACTAGCAGGTGGAGTTGCTGTATTATATGTTGGTGCTGCTTCTGAGGTAGAAATGAAAGAGAAAAAAGACAGAGTTGACGATGCATTACATGCTACTCGTGCAGCAGTTGAAGAAGGAATTGTTGCTGGTGGTGGAGTTGCATTAGTTAGAGCTAAAGATGCTTTAAAAAATATCAAAGCTGAAAACGCAGATGAAACAACTGGAATCCAAATTGTAAA
Organism: Flavobacterium sp. 316; assembly: GCF_000967805.1. Lineage (NCBI taxonomy): Bacteria > Pseudomonadati > Bacteroidota > Flavobacteriia > Flavobacteriales > Flavobacteriaceae > Flavobacterium > Flavobacterium sp. 316. Next base: position 124,466 of record NZ_JYGZ01000002.1, on the reverse strand, counting down.
TAGAGCAATTGAAGCACCACTAAGAACAATTGTTGAAAATGCTGGTGGAGAAGGCTCTGTTGTTATTGCAAAAGTATTAGAAGGTAAAGATGATTTTGGGTTTAATGCTAAAACTGGAGAATATGTTCAAATGCTAAAAGCAGGAATCATTGATCCTAAGAAAGTAACGCGTGTAGCTCTTGAAAACGCTGCTTCTGTTGCTGGAATGATTTTAACCACAGAATGTGCTTTAATTGATATTAAAGAAGATACTCCTGCAATGCCAATGGGCGGAGGAATGCCTGGAATGATGTAATAATATCATAACTGATATCTATAAATCAAAAAAAACCGATTAGAAATTCTAATCGGTTTTTTTTAACAAATAACTAATAAGAGGTTTATAAATCAAAATTCCTTACAAATGTAGTCTGTAAAATAGGTGTTGAAATATAAATATTATTTCCAATAGCATCCCATTGATTCATATATCCTATTTGTAAATTTGTCTTTGAATTGAATTTATATCCAAAACCTAAATACAACCAATTTCGCGATAAACTTTTTAATGCTAATCCATCCGTTTGTGGCAACCAAAGCTCATCAAAACCATTAAAAAATAACTCTTTCCCATTTTCAAAAGTTTTAATTGGTGTACTTATAGTTATTCTATATCTAAATCTATTAGCATAATCTGTGCCCGTTTTATAGTAAGATCCTTCTGCGTCTACTCCTACTTTATCAAACCATCTATGTTCTTGTCTTAAACGGTGTTGAAAAAAAACCTTTCCTATATCGTGCTTTAATAAAACTTGCTCCCACATATTATTCTCTATTGCTCCAATTTTTGGACTTGGATTTGGATCGTTTGGCTTATTATTAATATAAGAATATCCAACGCTAAATTCAACATTTTTATTCAAATGGTAATCTACAGATGGACGCCATAAAAAAGTACCATGTTCATCTAAAAAAGCACCTGTACGCTCATGTAGTTCATTTGAAACACTCCATTTCGAATTTAAACTCAATCTATTTAGTATAGTAAACCATGTATTCACATCATCATGATGTATTATTTCTTGTGCAGAGGTTACTAAACTTGAACAAAACAAGATTGTTAAAATGGCTATTTTATTAACTTTTCCCATCTTTTATATTATTTTTTTACATAAAAAATCCCTATTGATAAGCAAATGGTTACCAACTAAAAATTTTAATTAAACTTTTGATTAATCTTTTCTAACTTTTCCTGAAAGTGGATATTTTTAAAACCGATTTAAAAATTCTCTAGCTTTACAAAATTAAAAAATTACCTTGACATCTATAGTTAAATTATAAAAAAAAGTAAGTTTTAGATTACAATGGTTTATTATCAACATTACTATTAGCATAAATGTCTCCTATAAAAAACACTGCCTCCAAAAAGCTGAGTACTATTTGGAAGCAGTTAAATCATCTGTAATTTATGTTATTCTCTTTTATATTGACAACAGCCGTGTAATTCTTCATACATTGCATCAGTTGTTTTAACTAAATCTGTGTCGTGTCCTACTTTTGCAATAGCTGTTGCTACATCTTCTTTTGTACATTTGTTTTCATCAAGAATTAAATGAATATCTTGACAATCAGAATGCCATTCGGCACTTTTTACTCCTTTAATAGAAAATGCTGCTTTCTCAATACGCTTTTCGCACATTTCACAATTACCTGCAACTTTTAATATTACTTTTTTATTTTTGCTTTTCTTCTCTTGAGAAAAACTTGCTAATGAAACCAATCCTACTAGCAAAAGCATAACTATTTTTTTCATTCTTTTTATTTTTAAGTTACTTATTTTATTTTAAATCGTAATCCTGCATAATACATTTGTCCGAAAACAGGTCCATATATCATACTACTGTCAAAATATGTACCAAAAGGGTTTTCAGCACTTACAATTGCATTATTTTGCTTATAATTTCCTAAATTTTCTCCACCAATATATACTTCAAAAGTGCCTGAAAATGTCCTTGTAATTTGTGCATTTACTACTGCAAATGAAGGAGCATATTCTACTAAACGATATTCTGGAATATTACTTGACGTATTTGGTAATCTTTGTTTTCCTAATAAGTTATATGTTGCATCAAATTTCCATTGTTGTCCTTTTTCTTTAATATGAGTTTCAAAAGATATATTTGTAAAAAAACGATGTTTTGCTTGCAAAGCTCTCTGCAATTGACCTGCTGCAAATTGAGTTTGAACATCATAATATTTATAAGCTGATTTTATATTGAAATGTTTAAAAGGCTCAATACTAAATTCTGCTTGAAACGAATTTGCAAAACTTTTTCCGTTCAAATTAGAAAATAAGACTTGTTGCGGACTAAAATCTAAATCTACTACTGCTTGGTTTTCAAAATCTGATCTATAGTAATCTAAAACAATTTCAGAATCAGCTCCAAATAATTTAAAAGATTGAATAAAACTTAATCCATAATTCCATGCAATCTCTGGGTTTAATCCATATAATTTTCCATCATTATTTAAAATTGAAAAATTACGAGATGATGCAAATAGTTGTTGATTTTCTGCAAAAATATTTGCAGCTCTCTTCCCTCTTCCTACTGAAGCTCTTACAACAGCTTCTTTCCACGGATTATATCTTATATGTAACCTAGGTGTAACAAAAGCTCCTAATCTATTATGATTATCTACACGTGCTCCAGCTACCAAACTAAAGTTATCCAAATTGTCATAAGTATATTCAAAAAAAGCACCTACTGAATTATCAATCCTTGAAAAATCTTTAGTAAAATTAACAGCTACTAATTCATCATAAGAATCGTAATTAAAATTTACTCCTGTAGCAAATTTATTTCTGGTATTGCTGATTATTGAATTAAATATTAAATTCGAATAATAACTTTTTTGATGAATATTATATTGATTTAAACCAAAATAAGATTCTTGTTTATGCGATTGAAATGAATTTTGGAAACCAATACTTTGATAAGGCATATCTGGAAAAACATATCCTATTTTATTTGAAAGTTCAATTTTTTCTGTATTAATTTCACTTCCCCATGCATTTGTTGTTAATCTGTCTAATTTTGGATTAAAATTAACTTGCCCTGATTGTTTTTCGTCTTTCATATAACGCAAATTAAGAAAACTTACAAACCCATTTTCTACATCATTATATTGCCAACGATTTAAAATATTAATCTGTTTCCCAATAGGATTATCCAAGAAACCATCATTGTTCATATCATTTTTACTCTGACGAGTATTTCCATGAACAAATAAAGTAGAACTTAATTTATCTGAATATTTTTGATTAAAATGCGTGTTCAATTCAAATCTACTATCTTGCGAACCGTAGACATTTAAGAAAAAAGGAATATCGTTGGATGGTTTTAAAATTTCATAATTAATTTGTCCCGAAATACTTTCATAGCCATTAATAACGCTTCCAGCTCCCTTTGTTATTTGAATACTTTCTACCCATGTTCCAGGAACGAATGATAATCCATAAGCTTGTGAAGCTCCACGAACTGAAGGAATATTTTCTTCTGCAATTAAAATATAAGGACTTGTTAATCCTAACATCTTAATTTGTTTATTTCCTGTTACTGCATCAGAAAAATTCACATCGATAGATGGGTTTGTACTAAAGCTTTCTGAAAGATTACAACAAGCCGCTTTTAGTAACTCTTTTTGCTCCATTGTATGAACATTAGTTACTTGAAATTTTGAATGCTCTGTGCTTTTTTTAGTTTTTGAAACGGTTACTTCATTCAATGTTGTTACAGCTTCTAGCTTTATAGTTATATTTTCAGTTGAAGTAATTTCAACTTTTTGTGTTTTATATCCAATATAACTAACTACTAAACTTGTTGTTTCATCTACTTTTTTAAGTGTAAAATTTCCGTTTATATCAGTTGTTGTTCCAACTGATGTGTTGATCCAAAATACATTGGCTCCTAATAATTCTTCATTATTCTCATCTATTATTTTTCCTTTAATTTCATCTTGTGCTTGAACAAATGAAACAAAAAACAATAGTAAAGCTGTTATTTTATTATACATTCATTTTATTTTAATATTTTTTATTCTCTTTTAAAGCTAAAAAAATATTAAAATTATGCATAGAACACTAGTTGACAATATAGTTTATAGAAAGGTGGTGCATTCGAATTGCAATAAGAAGAAGGAGATTCTTTTTTAACAAAATAAACACCTTTAAGATTCTCAAAAACTTCAGTAGTGTTTAGGGTATAATATTGTTGCACATCAAATTGAAAAATTTTAGTCAGAATATCATCTGATTTTTTTTCAACTTTTACAATTTCATCTAAGCAACAATTTTTAGAAGCTTCACTTGTAATGCAGCATGATTTTACTACTTCAACACATGATTCTTTTTCTTGAGTGCTTAATGAAATTCCTGCAATTTTGTTTTTACAATAATGTACATTAAAAGCCAATCCTAAATTGGAAAACAGGATAAAAAAGGCTAAAAATATTGATGTGCTTTTTCTAAATTGCATGGTGCAAAAGTATAAAAGTTTTTAATTTAAAAGGTTAAATTGTTACTAAATTTCTATAATTTGACCCAAATACGGAATCATACAATCTATCTTTTGTTTTTCCTCAATTTTCGATTGAAGTCCTTCAGCTGCATCGGATTCTCCGTGAACCAAAAATATTTTTTGAGGTTTTGCTTCCAAATCGGATAGCCAATTCAACAAATCACTTTGATCGCCATGCGCAGACAATCCGTCGATTAAATGAATTGCCGCTTCAACTGGATAATACTTACCATACATTTTTATTTCCTTTGCTCCTTCTAATAATTTTCGCCCTCGTGTTCCTTCTGCCTGATATCCAACCAAGGCAACTAAATTCTCTGGTTTCCCAATGTAACGTTCTAAATACGAAAGCACCCTTCCTCCTGTTATCATGCCACTAGCTGCAATAACAACTTTAGGTTGCTTATCATAAATTGTTTCTATCGTATCTTTAAAATTGGAAATAAGTGTAAACATTTTGCTCATTTCAACACACTCTTCATAATTTAACTTATGCCAATTTCTATATTCTTGAAAAACCTGCAACACACTTATTCCCATAGGCGTATCAATAATATAAGGAATATCTGGAATTCGATCCTGTTTTTTAAGTTGCCAAAGCAAGTACATTACTGTTTGAACACGTTCCACTGCAAAACTTGGTATTATAACATTTCCGCCCCTTACGAAAGTGTTATTGATAAAAATTTCCAAATCAAAAAGCGGATTACTATTAGTATGCAAACGATTACCATAAGTACTTTCTAAAAAAACATAATCTGCTTTTTTAGGTTTTACAGGCGGATAAAGTAAAACATCATCGTCTTGACCAATATCTCCCGAAAATACAAGTGTTTTTTCTTCAACTTGAAGCGAAACGGAACAGGCTCCTAAAATATGAGACGCATAAAAAAAAGAAAACGAAAAACCTTCCTTTAAAACTACTGTGATATCTTTTTCAACAACTCGAAGCAATGGAAAAACGAGCTCTGCATCTTTAACGGTATACAACGGAAGTGCTGGATTATGTTTCGAATAAAGCTCCTCATTTGCTTTCTCGGCTTCTTCTTCTTGAATTTTAGCGCTATCCAATAAAATCAGTTTTGTAATTTCTTTAGTTGGGGCTGTACAAAATATTTTACCGCTAAAACCATCGGCAACTAATTTTGGTAACCATCCGCAATGATCCAAATGCCCGTGCGTTAGAATTACAAAATCAATCGCTTCAGGATTAAATGATAATGGCTCTCTATTTAAATTACGCAATTCTTTTAACCCTTGAAAAAGACCGCAATCTATTAAAACGGTACCCTTTTCAGATTCGATTATAATTTTGGAACCTGTAACCGTTCCGGCCGCTCCTAAAAAATGTACTTTCATAAATTATTAACTTAAAAGTTGTTGACACTCATTTAACACCTTTTTTATTCTTGATTGACTCAATTTTAATTTAGCAAATCCGTTTTCATGATGGACTAAATTATATACTGTTAGAATTTCCTGCAACAATAAAATTTCTTTCTCAGCTATTGTTAACGTAGTTAAACATGTAATTGGGTAGACTTTAAATTGAGTAACCAATTCTTTCAATCCATTTCCCATTGGATAATCCCAACTTAAAAGATTTAACCCCGAACACTCTCCAAATTTTATAGCTTCAGATGTAAACCTATTATTGGTAACAATCCAACATTTTGTAATTTTTTCATCTTCAGAAAAAAAACTATGATTAACACTTTTTAAATCATTAAATCGGGATAAAATATACATTGGAACTTTAACATCTGTTTTCACTTCCTTGCTGCCATGAAACTTACATTCAACCATTGCCACATGATTATTTTTTTTAACCACAACATCAAGTTCATGAGATATACAAGCTCCTTCAACCTCTACATTGGTTTTGGTTTGATATCCTTGCAACTCAAAAATCCTAGCTATAAATTTTTCAAAATAAAATCCAGCAGGTCCTAATGCCATAATTCCATTTTTTAAATTATAGCGCGCTGCATGTCCTTTTGAATAATTTTTTAATTTTAAATATGCTAAACGGAAAACTTTTTGAGACGAAATACCATCATATAATTGCAGTTTTATATCGTCAATTATATGATTTGCAGTTTCTTTTGTAGCTCCAGAAGCAATTAGCGAACGAATTAATTTTTCTGTATCGAATTGTACTATTTCTCCAGACTTCTTTTTAATTCTCATAATCGAAAGGATAAAACACTAAGGTAGTGATTTATTTGATTACTTTGTTATAGTAAAATGCAGGAATAAAAAGTATTAAAAATAAAGGTTGGATTAAAAATCGTCTTACATAAAACAACATTAGATAATTAGGTTTTGCATCAAACATCAAAATACTAAAAAAGATGAGTATTAAAATTACAAATAACCAAAAGTATAACCACGAAGAAAAAACAACTATTTTTTTCTGTTTAAATAATAAATAGAGAATTGATAGTGAAAGTATTGTATTAAGCGTATATCTAATTAATAGATTTAAAAACAATTTTAAAGTATTAAATTCAGGTAATTCTTTTTTATGATATTCCGATTTAAAAAATGACAAAAAGGGATCGTAAAATAGTGTTCTTTCAAATGTTCTAATCATCACTATGAAAAGTAACAAAATAAATAACCACAATATTTTTTTTTTATCTTTAAACAGTTCTTTTACCATTTTCTGAAAATTTTGTTACCCAAAAAAACCATAATAAAAACATGATACCATAGATTATGAGCGGAAATATTGTTCCATGAAGAAATTCTTTATATTCTGGATAATGATACAATGCATAAACTAAAAAAGCAATTCTTATAATGTTTAAAACATGAAGAAGTACAAGTCCAATTATAATATAAGTAATTGTTCTAATAAAACTTGTAGAAAATGCAAAAACAAAAGAAACAAACAATATCATTACACTTATTGCATTACAACCTTCAACAACCCTTGCAACAAATTTTCCGTTGTATATTAATCTTACAAATGGTTCTTGTTGTTTTTCTATAATTTGACAATCAAAGTTAAAAAAATGCATTAAAGCATACACTTGTTTAGCTACACTTTTAGTAAATCCGTCTACTTCATTTAAATCTACGTTAAATTGATTTAAATAAAGTGCATACAAAAAAGCAGAAACTACATAGAAGAGTAAAAACTTTATTAAAAAAATAAAGAAAAATCGATATTGCGAAAAAAGTAACTTCAAAGGAGTAATTTTTAACAAAAATATGTATTTTTTGATAGCGAAGATTAAATACTTTTGTAAAAAAATAAATTATGTCATTTGAAACTTTAAAACCTCAAGTAATTAATATAATAGAGAATTCCGATTTTTCTCGCGATGATAAATTAAAGCGTATTTGCCAACTTCTTCAGGATAATATATCTTATTACAACTGGGTTGGTTTTTACTTTGCCAATCATGATACTAAAACATTACATCTTGGACCATATGTTGGAGCAGAAACAGATCATACTGTAATTCCTTTCGGAAAAGGAATATGCGGACAAGTTGCTGAATCAAATGCTAATTTTGTTGTACCAGATGTTGCTGCACAAGACAATTATATAGCTTGTAGTTTTACAGTAAAGTCTGAAATTGTGGTACCTTTATTTGTAAACGGACAAAACATAGGACAAATAGATATTGACTCTCACGTTATTGATCCTTTTACTGAAGCTGACGAGCGTTTTTTAGAATTTGTGAATGAGCAAGTAGCTACTTTATATTAAAAAACAAATCCTGCTTTTTAGCAGGATTTGTTTTTTAAACTATTCTTTTATAATCTTTTTTACATATACCTTCTGACTTGCACTTGCTGTCATCTTTAAAATATAAATACCCGAAGCATATTCTTCAAAGCTTATTCTTTTTTGGTTTTTCAAATTCAACAATTCTTTCCCTGAAATATCAAATAATTGTATTTGAAAATCATCCAAATCAGTACTAAAAGTAATAAAATCAGTTGTTGGATTTGGATAAATAGTAATTTTATCCTCTGAAGTAAAATCTTCACTTGATAAAATGCTGTCTGTAATTTTCCAAAGTTCAACACCTTGTGTAGGGTAATTTCCACCAAAATAAATTTCATTATTGTAAACTATAGGTTGAAAAGCTGTAACTCCTGTTGGTACATTTAATGCTCCAGTATTTGTCAGTTGTTGAGTACCCGAATTTGTGCCATCAGTTACCCAAATTTGCTGAACATTATGTTCAAAAATAAGTTTGTTATTTAACACTGTGAATTTTTTATCTTGAACAGAAAAATTAGGAGATTCATTATTAAGAGAACTGGTATTAATTACTTTTATAGTTCCATTTTCTGTGCCATCCGTTTTCCATATTTCAAATTGATTTGCACCAGCTGTGCCATCTTGAGCTGCCAAGTATAATTCATTATTTAGCATAAAAAAAGGATTATTTGAACCAATGCCACTATTCAAATTTCCTGGATAAATATCTTTTATTCTATCCCAACCATTAGTATTTGAATATTTATACAATTCGTTTCCTGTTATCTGATTTAAACCCACATCATACCCTCTTGCAGCAAAATACAATTCATTATTAAATTCGATAAAATAATCTGGATTGCTTCCTTTTCCAAAAGAAGGATTTAAAGTATTAGGAAAAATATCAGCCACCATTGTTGTACCTACAGCTGTACCATCAGTTCTCCAAAGTTCTCTACCATTTGTTCCATCATCAGCCGAAAAAAACAAATAGCCATCATAAACAAAAAGATTATTTGGACTAGAACCAGCAGCCAAGTTAGCCGCTGTTGAAGGATTAATTTCTAAAAACAACCCCGTTCCAGAAGAGGTTCCATCTGTTACGTATAATTCTGGATTTTGTCCAGCTGTACTATACGCTAAAAAATAAATTTTATCATTATAGGTTACCATAGGAGTTCCACCACCTGCAAAAATTGGATCTATTATCTTTACAGTTCCAGCAGGCGTTCCATTGGTTTTCCAAAGTGAAGATGGTCCAGAAGCTTCTCTCGCCCAAAAGTATAATTCACCATTCAATTCTGCATAAAAATCTGGATTATCGGAAACATCAGAGCCATTCGGACCAGGATAAATATCCAATAATACTGTAGTACCACCAGCTGTTCCATCTGTAATAAAAAGCTCCATCCCATGGGCTTGTGAAGAAGCATGAAATACTAATTTATTATTAATAACTTTTAACGGTTTTGGGTTATAACCCACTCCATTTCCATTTAAGTCAGACACTAGAGTAGCTCCTGATCCAGTGGTTTTATACAATCTTTGTTGAAAACTAATAGAAGCATTGAAAAATAATTCTCCATTATATTCCATAAAATACCTAGGACTACTACCATTACTTCCCGTATTAATTTCAGCAACCTGTGTAAACTGATATTGTGCTACACTTAATTGGCTGAGCCAAAAGAATGCAATTAATATGTATATTTTTTTATTCATGATTTTTTTGTTTTATGACTATTTCTAGTTGATCTTTTTTTTTACAATTTTATAAGAGAGGATTTATATCTTTTATCATTCCGAAATTATACTGAGCATTTAACAGATAACTGATTAATAAAAGAAAAACATGTAATAAAGTAATTTTTTTAATTTTCATATATAAAGATTTTAATTGTTTTAATCCATTTTTTAGCATAAAAAATGGGTTCACTTTATTCATTGGTAGAAAACCAATTAAAATGTAAACCCAAAAACAAAAAAATCTATTTTATTTCTTTTTTAAAACAATTTCCACTCTTCTATTTTTCATTCTTCCTTCTTCTGTTTCATTAGAAGCTATAGGACATACTGGTCCAACTCCTAAAGGTGTTAAACGTGTACCAAAATCACCATAATTATTCATCAATGCACTTACAACTGCTCCTGCTCTATCTTCTGACAATTGTAAATTGACATCTAAAGAACCTACATCATCAGTATGTCCTACAATATATATTCTAGCTTTCGGATTCTGATTTAGATAGTCTCCAACCTTTTCAATTACCGTAAAAGAACTTTGCTTTAATGTTACTTTTCCTGTGTCAAATAAAATCCCATCTAATATTAATTTTCCTTCTCTTTCTAATTTATCCTTAATCACGTCTGCATTAATAGTAATTAAACCACTTTGAAGTACTTCTTGCTCAATTACTTCCACACACACTTTAACTGGTTTACCATCATAAGTAGGTGTCATTCCAATTTCAACATAATAAACTTTATCAGAGGTAGTTATTTTACCTACTATATACCGTTGTGATACATGATAGGTTCCAAAATCATAATAGTGTGAAATTTCTCCATTACTTTGACGATTCTCTTTACCGTAGACTTTCTCAAAAAACTTAGCACTATACCATGCGGTTGTACCATCGCATTCACCTCCTTTACATTGGAACAAAATTTCAGCATTACTAGCTTTAAAAGCATCTTGATAATTTTTCATTACCTCAACTGTAGATTTACCCAAAGGAATTTCGTAAACAATTGAAGTTTGATGCCCTGCAACCTCTAACCATTTTTGGGGTTCTTTTTCTGGTTTTGCAGGTTTTATGGCAAATTTTAATTCGTTATAGTCTTTTTGGAAATAATATACAATCTTAGAACCAGGATAACGTGTCACCAATTCATGATCATTTGCTTTTTCAATATCTTGTCCAAATACCGTAAAACAAGATAAGAACAGTAATAGTAAAAATTTAGTTTTCATAAGTGTAGCTTGTTGATTCAGATGTAGTACTACCATTGTATATTGTGGTTGTAGTAAACGACATTACTTTGTTGTCTTCTAAAGTATAATTCATTGTTACATCAAAAATAGGTTGGGTCGTATTATTCGCGTTATACTCTTTAATGGACTTAATATTATATTCTGATAAAATATAAATGTTGTTGTAATCGGTATATGAAAAAACACGACTAAAAAAAGGATAGATGTCAATCGGAGAGAAAAGCAATTGATCAAAATCCATTTGTTCTTTAAAGAATTGATAAACAGAATTTTTATGCGATTCATACTGATATTCAGCATAAGATATTATTACATAAGGATCTGTTGGATTACCTGTTCCTAATTTATCAACTCTAATAATCCTATTTAAATCATCATAAGTATAAGAAACACGAGTAAGCTCTTCATTATTTGTAATGCTAGCAATTCTACCATTTACATCATATGTTATTAAAAGCCTGTTTTGAATACTTCCATCATAAAATTCCAACTCTGTAATTTTAAAATTGTTATATATCAAATCAGTTTCATAAGTATCGACTTTTATTTTATTAAGCGAAAAATCGGGAGCCTGAGAGTATATGTATTCAATTTCACTAGGCTGATTTACTACATCAAACAAAGAAATTTTTCCATTGCTAGTATACGTTATAGTATAATTTTGACCAAAACGATTTACTCCAGAAATCCATTTTCCTGAATCACCATAATTAAAAGTGGTTGTATTTGTTGTTGCTCCTTGCGAAGAAGTAATGCTCTTAAGTTTCTTTTCTGGTATTTCTACTAGTGTTGCTTCATCATCTTTTGAACAGGAAGCCATAATAATTAAGCATAAAATTATTATTGATTTTAATTTATTTTTTATCATTATATTTTTTGTTTTATGTCTTTACCAACTTGTATTAATTTTACTTTTATCTCCTCTTGATTTACGATTGCAGAAGTATTAAATAGTATTTCAATTAGATACATATCATTTACATGGAATTTAATTTTTTGAACATTTTGAACTTCAGATTCAGCCCAATGATATGCATTTTCTCCAAAGCCTCCAATTGGTGTTGGTTTTATAATTTGTTGCTTGGTACCCATTACTCCTTTTTCTAAATCCATTCGCAACATATTGGAAAACTTACGAGGCATCTCGTTAATTTCAAGATTAGAAGAAATCGTAATCATGATTTGACTCGCTTTACTAACCTCATTTGGATCGTTCCAAATAAATTCACATCTGTTGGTATCTGGATAAGGGTTTCTAGCATAACTTTCAATTGTTGCAGTATCTACTCCAAAAGCTAAAGCAATATCATCCATAGAAACTAAATCACAAGGATTGATTAAAACTACTTTTTCCGAAACTACATTTTCTGTTGTCACTTCATTACTATTTATCTCTTCTTTACTATTTTCTTTTTTAGTAGTACAGCTAATTAGCAATACTACTACTATTACATTTATTATATTTTTCATTTTTTATAATTTATCAACTGTATATGTAATTCTAAACGTGTTGTCTCCATTTACAATTATAAAATAGTTGGGTTTACCCATTTTTACATCTTTAATAAAAATCGATCTTTGGTGAAAACCAAAGTTAATATCTTGTCTCAAATTTTTTTCTTCTTTTAAATTACATTGTACATTTACTTGTAACTCTTGATTGGCTAATTCTCCTTTAATTAAATAGTATCGCTCCTTATTAATCGCTTTTTTACCTAAATAAAAAATAGCATCATCAAAAACATCATTGTATCTTGTACCTGCATTTTGCTTCACATCAAACGTATCAGAACCACCACTATAATCCCAAATTCTAGCTGGGTAATTTTTAATTGATGGTATATCAATAGTTCCAGATTTGCTTTTTCCATATATTCTAACTCCAATTGCTCCATAAAGTTGAATAGTACTTGCTAATTGTGATCTTCCAATACATGTAGTTTGCATATCAATCACATTAATTCTATAAAGACCCGCATATGGAGAATCATCACACAAATTTGATTTTATAGCTTTGGTACCATTCCATTTATCCGTTAGAGAAGTATTCCAACTCCATTTTCCTTTAAATGAGTTACATTCCATGGTAAATTCAAAATTTCCTTTACTTCCATTATTTGTAAAAGTCCCTATAAGTTTGTCGCCAACAACAGTTGCTTCTATGTAACCAAGATTTCTATATTTCCCTTTAACCTTATTTCCAGTTTGTTCTAAAACGATTTTACCAAAATCAGTATTCCAAATGCCACTCCAAATAGCGGATTTGTTAGAAGTAGATGACTTATCATATATCATTTCTCCATTCCAATCACCACCAGACAAGGAAGTATTCCAACCCCATTTTCCAAAAAATTTATTGGACAGAAAACTCCATTTGAACGAACCCCATTTGTTATCACCATGAGCGAATGTTCCAACTAAATAGGCTTGATTAGTAAATTTATCCGTTACAAATTTACCCACGACAGTACCTCTTTCTCCATAATCACCGTAAACAATCGAATCTTCTTGAATTAATTTTACTATACCAAAATCAGTCCTATAAGTACCATCAACTTGAGCATAGCAGAATTGAATTAAAAAGAGAACAATAACTATTTTTATTTTTTTCATTTTATTCGTTTTTTTCAATTTTAAAACCTATTGCTATCCAATTATCTTTGTCTTTTTTATTTGCTAAATAATATTGCTTACCAAACTCGATGTCTTTTATTTTTATACTTCTTTGTTTCCAACCAAATTTATAATCTGGTCTACCTGTTAATTTTTGTGTAACATCCATTTGGACATTCACTTCTAAATTTTCATTGGCTAAGTCCCCTTTTATATCAAATTCAATAATTCTATCGATATTGTAATACATATTAGAATCTGAAACTTTTATCAATTCATATATGCTTTCAGAATTTTTATTACTGCTATCTTCATTATTCAGAGCACTATTTTGTTTCAGTTTAACAGGATCTGAGGAAGAAATATCCCATAGTCTTGGTTTCTTATTTCCAATAGCTTTAATTTCAACATTACTTGAAGTTGATTTTCCATACATTCGAACACCAGCTGTACCAAAAACATCTACATTCGAAGTTAAAGGATTATCTAAATCATAAAAAAAAGTGTCAATATCAGCTTTTATATGTGTAAGTGTTATTCTATATCTTCCCTCATAATCTTTTTTCGTTTTTATACTGCTACTTGGATTACTTAATCCTTGTGAAACTGTTGTTAAGCCTCCAGTAGCTTTTGTGTAATTTGTAGTCGATGTACTATTTCCACCTGTCAAAGAAGTAAATTCAGCTACAGTCATCGGTTTTAGGAATTTAGCAGAAAATTTAACTTTTTCAGCAGTATTCACTTTTCCTATTTCACCATACCAAACGGTTATATTCTCACTATTTTCCGATTTTATATAACTTTTATAAAGATTGTATTGTGTATTTCCATTATAAAAAGAACCATAAGCTACCGTTTTCAAATCAGTATCGAGCTTGGCTGTAAACGATTTTCCATCTTCAAACTTGCCTTCTAAATTGAATCCTTTTTGCTGCAAATTAAGTTTTTTGGTAAATCCGTTAGGATACGATTTAAACTCATACTGCCCAGACCATTTGTCCATTTTCAGACTTGGAAATGCATCCGATTTTAATGTTCCTGTCCAATTGCCTCTATTGGTAGTTTCTCCTTGCCATCTCCATTCTCCTGTGAAGGATTTATTATCTGAAGCCAATTTGAAGTAAAACTCCCCTACTTTTCCATTATTGGTAAACTTCCCATTAATGGTATAACCTGATTGTATGGCATCAATTATACCTATTGAAGAGTAATCTCCGTAAACTATTGGTCCTTCATGAATAAGTTTTACTTCTCCAAAGGAAGTATTCCAAGTTCCTGTAAAATTTTGTGCTTGTACTAGTATTACAAACAAAAAAGTAATTATTGTTGTGATTTTTTTCATTTTGCTTTCAGTATGAAATAAATTAATAAATGATTATTACATCGGCAATTTTTAGCTGAGTACTAGTATTTATCATAGCATAATACGTTAGACTACCGCTTTCAGATTCATTCGTAATAGTATAATTTTCACCACTAAAAAATAGTGATGATGCAGCATTTCTATCGAAAAACAAAAAATCTCCATTGGATAAAAAAGATGAAATAAATGCGAATAATTTATCTTGATTTGCGTAGATACCTCTAATACTTGGCACTATGTTTTTAGAAAATACAGAGACATTATTTGAAGAAACTCCTATCAAATTCTGATTTTCTCCATAGATGAGGGTTCCTGAATCTGTTCCATTGGAATAGTCATAAGTGCCATTAGTATTATTATAAGTTAAACCATATGGTTCATTTTGTCCAGATATTGAAACAGTAGCGTTCTCTCCATTATAAGTAACAGTAATAATTTTAGCAACATTACCAAATGTTTGAGTAATTTGAGAAACTTTTTTATCTGCATTGTAATTGATTGTTCTGTTCTTAACACCATCAACATCGGTTATTTTCATAGCTGATAGTAAACTATTTTCATTATAACTAAACTCATACAAAGTAGTTGTTGTTATGTTGCCTTGCTCTGAATATGTATTAAGTATTACTTTTTTAGCATTTCCTAAGGTTTCTTGTTGTGGAGTAGCATCATCATCTTTAGAACAAGAAATCAAAGAAAAAACAGACACAACTAATAAGGTTAAAATATTATTTTTCATTTTTATTTTTTTAAATTTTTAATAGAATAAATCTTCTTTTTTCACTTGAATAAAATTCATAACAGGATATTTACAAACAATTTTTCCTTGTATAGGTTTCCAATTTTCAGGTTTATTAGTATCTAAAAAATTCCCTGCCTTTCCAGAAAATTCAATTATAACTTCATCTTGATTTAATTTTGCTATAGTTGCTTCTCCTTCTAATAAAGTGTATGCAAATCCATTTTCCTTTGCCATAGTAACACTTACTACCGTTCCATTAGCATCTCTAGGATCTAGTTTTCCTTCTTCGTTTTTGCCTGAAATAGGCTTTACATCAAGCATATTTTTTAAACCTGAAAAAGAGATGTTAATTTTAGCATCATCACTATCTATAGAAAAAACCATCATCTGTTTTCCCGCTGTATTCATAATGGCTTTAAAATTTTCTTCAGTAGTAAAAAGAGGCTTATCATCATAGGTAATTTCAATTTTAGCTTGATTCTGATTAGCTCTTTCAATATTCTCAGAAGCGACACCTACTTGATCTAAAGTTTTTTCTATTACAGAATTAGTAACACTTTCAGTCGCTTTGTCTTTAGCGTCTTGACAACTTATATTAAATTGCATTGCAATTAGTAGTAAACTGATTTTTTTCATTATTATAATTTTTGGATAGTAAACAAACTCATATTTATCATTCTTACTTTTTCCTCTAAAGCAATTACCTTCATGGAACTTTGTTTTTTAGATTGTCTATTAAAAAAAGTCATTTCCATTACATAACCATAGTCTGTATTTAACAGTTGCATTGGGTTTTCTTCTTTCTTTTTAGAGAATAACTTAGACATTCCTCTTAAATAATCTTGGTATTCAAATTTAACATCTGGAGCATACCAAGCATTAATTCGGCCTTCATCATAAATAATATTGTATTCATGACATGTATATCCATTCATCATTTTAGTTTTCCCTGTTTTCTTAACTGATGGTACAACATCTGAGGCTTCTTGACTAGAAATGTCTTGATTACCCATCATTTTTTCCATCCATTCTAAAGACATTACCTGAGCAGTTCCATTAGAAATATTTAACATAATTGCAGATTGATTCTTCATATCAATGATAAAAGGATCTCCATTTTTTTCCATTTCTGTAATCAAAGCCTCTTTGCCATATCCTTGTTTCATAGTTGTTTTTTTACTATTAGCAGTTACATCTTCTACTTCAATAGTGGCAGTTACAGGAAAAACATATTTGGGTTCATGAGTAGCATTTCCCATTTGAGCAATCATTTCTTGCGTATCAACATTTGATTCTTTACTTGCTTTTTTCTGTTTTCTTTGTTTTTTCTTCGATATTTTTTTAGGAGCTTCAAAAATAGTATCTACAGTAGCTTCTGTAGTTTGATTAATTTTCTCATCTGTTTTTCTTTCCAAAGCACGTTCCATAGACTGTTGGGCTTTGTCTTGTAATTTTTTAAAAAACTGAGCATTAATGGTATGACTAAAAAATAAAGTCATTAGTAGTGTCAAACAAAAATGTTTCATGAGTTATAGATTTTAAATGTTTATTGCTCATTTGTAGAAAAAAAACAAAAAGGTAAACCCATAAATATTATTTTTGTTTTAAAGTTTACTTTACAAAACATCTGCTACTAATGAATGAAAACAACATAGTTGAAAGAATAAAACAAAATGACACTGCCATAATAAAGAAGATTTATGTAGAAAATAAATTGGCCTTTTTTAAGTTGGCAAACCGTTATGCTATTCCTAATGAAGTTGCTTTAGATATTTATCAAGATAGTATTGTTGCTTTAGTTGAAAATGCAAGAAAAAATAGCATAGATAATCTAAAAAGTAGTATTAGTACTTATTTTATTGGAATAGGAAAATTTATGATTTTTAATTATCTAAAAACAAAAAAATCGGTTAATTTGAGTGAGTTAGAAGAGATTGAAACCATAGAAGATTTTACTACAAATAACGATTTATTAAACGAACGAGAATTATTACTAAAAAATGCCTATGAAAAATTAGGAGAACAATGCCAGAAAATTTTAAATCTATTTTATTTTGAAAATAAAAAATTAGAAGAAATACAAGTGATTTTAAAATATGAGAATAAAGATGTTTTAAAAAGTCAAAAATCGAGATGTATTTCTCATTTAAAAAAATCCCTAAATCCAAAGAAATGATGCATGAGTTAATTGAAAAATATTTTGAAAAAAATCTTTCTGAAGAAGAGAAAATTCGTTTTGATAAAATGCTAATTGAAGATGTCGATTTCAAAAATGAATTTGAATTCTATTCGGAATTAAAAAATGCTGTGACAGTTTCAGAGAGACAAAAAATAAAGAAAGAGATTCAACAATTTGAAGCTATTGAAGACAAACCTGTTTTTACATTAAAACGCTATTTTCCTTATGCAGCTATTTTATTGATAATGGTTTCATTTTGGGTTTACTTTGTTATAAACCGACCAAATAATGATAATTTATACCTTACTTATTTTGAAGCATATCCAAATATAGAAATTTCAAACACAAGAAGTGAGCCTAATCAAAAATCAGTCATTGATGATGCTTTTATAGCTTATGATACTGAAGATTTCAAAAAAGCAAACGAGTTGTTTGATTTAGCATTAAAGATTTCAAATACAGATTATATTCAATTTTATAAGGCCATTTCTTTAATGAAACTTAATCAACACAAAGAAGCTTTGAAATTATTTGAAGTTACAAATTGGACCACAAGTTATAAGGAAAAATCTATGTGGTTTCAGTCACTTTGCTATTTGAAATTAAACCAAACGAAAGAAGCTAAAACAATGTTATCAATACTTTCAAAAAAATACTCTTTCAAAAATAAAGAAGCTAAAGAATTACTTTCTAAACTTTAAAAAATAGATAAGTAAAAAAGCAATAATTACTAAACTTAAAAACACATATATCATGATATAATTATTAGGTTTAGAAAACAAAGCATCAGAATTTCCATTTAAAACAAATCCAGACCAGTAATATGGATGCTTCAGTTCGGGTGCTTTTACTGTAGATAAAAATTTAATTTTTGCTTTTTGTAAGGCTTCATTTTTGGGCAAACCATCATTCAAATATTCATAAAAATATTGCATGATTTCAAAACCTTGTTTGTCTGGAGTTTCCCAAAGACTATGAATAGTTGAAGATACTCCACTAAATGTAAAAGCTCTAGATAAACTCATTACTCCTTCTCCTGCATGATTTTTCCCTAAACCTGTTTCACAAGCACTAAGTACAACTAAATCTAAAGGTAAATTCATCGCATACAAATCAGAAAAATATAAATCTTTATCTTGAAAAATAAGTTTTGATTTAAATTCATTTTCATAATCTATTTTTGCATGCATTGCTAAATGATAAACCGTGTTTTCTTTATACTTCAAAAAATTATTTATTGTAGCTTGATTCTTTGTAAAATAATTAGCATTAAATTTTTCATGTAGAAACAAAGCTTCTTTTTCTGCAAAAGGTAAAATACTATAAGGACTTTCTGTATAATCTGGCTGAAAAACAGACATTGTAATATCTTTTCTTTTTTGATGCTTTTGATTTTGTAATTCTAATAGAGATAATGAATTAGAATAATTAATTCTAAAATTTTGAATTAGAAATTTACGCTCATTATCTACTAAAGTTTCAAAAGGCATACCATTCAAAAAGGTATTTGTTACAATAGTTAAATTATTGTTTGTAATATTAAATGGTTTTATTAAAATAGTATATAGTTCGTTAGAAATATTTTCTATAGGTTTTCTATTATCAATTTTTAAAAGATATTCTTTTACTCTTGCTTTTAAATCATTTATATCACAAACTCTTTTTACTGTTACTCTATTAGATTCATCAACATAAACACCGTAAACACTTGTATCGGTTTTATAATATATTAATACTGGACTTTTAAACTTTAATAGAAATTGATTAAAATTGAAATTCGGATTTAAAAAAGTATTCAAAAAAGGAAAATCATTTTTCAATTTCCTTTCTAATAAATCAATTTTATTTTTCAATTGATTTGCTTTAAACTTATTATCTACTGAACTATTCTTTAAATAAAATGTCATTTTAGATTTTAAAGCATTAATTTCAGATAAATAGTTTGTCCCTTCTACAAAACTTTTAAGCTTTTTATTTATTAAAAAATTTTTACATAGATATTTCGATTGAGTATTTTCAATCATTTCCACTATTTCAACATTGTTTTCTTCATTAAGTAAAGCAATTTCCAGAAGACCTTTTCTTATATTTACTACATATTCTTCTAAGCCTGTATTAAACAGTCCGCTTTCATAAATATTATTAAACAAACTAACCGATAACTTATAGCCTTCATAAGATTTTTCTAAGCAAGATCTTCTTTTGGTTTCTCTAAAAATATCGAAATATTCTTTCGCAATCTCATTATTATAAGAGAGTAAATAAAAATCTGCATTATTACTTTTCTTTATGTAGAAAACTGCTTTATCAAAATTTTTTTCAGATTTATGAAAAGATTTTTCTTGAAAAAAAATCATAGCTTTACTCGTATACAAACCTGCTAAATCTCTATACTCATTTTTAGGACATAGTTTTATTGCTTCATCAATATAAAAATGAGCTTTGTCAAATCTTTTTAATTCTCTCCAAAAATAACTGTAAAAAGAATACATGTCTATCAATGCCTTTTTATCGGAAAATGGAATTAATATTTTTTCAGCCTTATCTAGTAATGAAAACGCCTTTTCATATTCTTTTTTTCTATATGAATATTCTGCATAAATACTTGTTGCATCGGAAAAAATCACTAAAACAGCTTCTTTATCAATCAAATTAATGAAGTAGTCATATAATTGATGATACGTTACTAAAGCTTCATTATCTTTTCTTTCTGCTATATTTATTTTTAATTGATTATGAAAATAACTTAAAACCTCTTTGTCAATAAAAGAAGGTGTAATTCGATTAACAGCAGGAATATTTTTTTTAAGCTTAGTAAAATAAAACTTTGCATTGTCTAAATCACCATATTCTAATAAATTACTTATTAAACTATTATATGATGATATTAAATTAATAGTATTACCGTTTGTACTCCTTTCCCAAATTGAAGTTGCTCGTATATAATAATTTTGAGAGTTTTTAAAATCTGAAACTTTATAATATGAAGCGCCAAGATAGTTATACAATAAGGCAGCCTCTTCAGATTCTACCTTCCCATTTTTAAAATAGATTTCCTCAGCCTTTCTATAATATTCTATTGTCTTATTTTCATTGTTTAATTTTTTATAAATAAAAGCTATATCTATAAAAAGCTCCACCTGTTCTTCAATATTTAATATTACCTTTTTATTTTCAACATCATATAGAAACTGTAAAGCAATTTCCAAAGCTTCAACCCAATCACCTGTTGCATTACCTACAGTAAAACAATAGTTTTTATAAAACTCCAAGAGAAAAAAATCAGAAAGAAGTTTATCTGATTCTATTTTTCTTTTCAAATTTTCCAATAATTGTAATTTTTGTTTCCAATCATTCATTAAATAATAACTTGATAAGGTCAATTTAATCTCATTAGTAGCATATTGATTGGAGTTTTTATTTACAAAGCTATTCAGACAAAACGTTCTTACCTGAATAGATTCTTCATATTTTTCCACTTTATGAAGTGAATCAGCTTTTTTATCTAGCTCATAGACTGATTGAGAGAAAGTTAGATGAATTATAAAAAAAAAGAAAAATATAAGTCTCATTTAAAAAAATATGAAAAGCAAATATAAAAAAATCAACACTATAATGATTGTTAATACTAAAATTAAACTTATATTTGCAGCCGAATTGCTACCATACAATTCATACATAATAATCATTTAAATAATATTGGCATGTACTTAACTAATGAAGTTAAAGCTGAAATCTTCGCAAAACACGGAGGAAAAGCTGAAAACACTGGATCTGCTGAAGGGCAAATCGCTTTGTTTACATTTAGAATTAATCACTTAACAGGACACTTGAAACAAAATCGTCATGATTACAACACTGAGCGTTCGTTAGTGAAACTAGTAGGTAAAAGAAGAAGTCTTCTTGACTACTTAAAGAAAAAAGATATCAACAGATATCGTGAGATTATTAAAGAATTAGGAATTAGAAAATAATCAACTAAAGGGGCTTCGCGCCCCTTTTTGTTTTATATATTTTAGAGAAAAAGTTTGGTTTTTCATTGGGTTTCAAACAACTACACACACAACAACAACACAACTAAACCCTTTGTTTAATTAAGAATTACAATTATGATTCCAAAAGTATTCCAAGAAGTAATCGATTTAGGAGATGGTAGAACCATTTCTATCGAAACTGGAAAATTAGCCAAACAAGCTGATGGATCTGTAGTAGTGCGTATGGGAGATGCTATGTTATTAGCAACTGCTGTATCTGCAAGGACTGCAAATCCTGGTATTGATTTTCTACCATTAACAGTAGATTATCGTGAAAAATTTGCTGCAGCCGGACGTTTTCCTGGTGGATTTTTCAAAAGAGAAGCACGTCCTAGTGATAGTGAAGTATTAACAATGCGTTTAGTGGATCGTGTTTTACGTCCTCTATTTCCAGATGATTATCATGCTGAAACGCAAATCATGATTCAGTTGATGTCTCATGATGATGAAGTAATGCCAGATGCATTAGCTGGTTTAGCTGCCTCGGCTGCACTTGCTGTTTCTGACATTCCTTTTTACAATTTAATTTCAGAAGTACGTGTTGCACGTATTGACGGAAATTTTATCATTAACCCTAGTAGAGAACAATTAGTACAATCTGATATTGATATGATGATTGGTGCTTCTATGGATTCTGTAGCAATGGTCGAAGGTGAAATGAAAGAAATTTCAGAAGCCGAAATGGTAGAAGCAATTAAAGTTGCTCACGAAGCAATTAAAGTTCAAATTCAAGCACAATTACGTTTACAAGAAGCTTTTGGTAAAAAAGAAATTCGTGAGTATGAAGGAGAAAAAGAAGATGAAGCTATTTACGAAAAAGTAAGAACTGCTGCCTACGATAAAATTTATGCTATTGCTCAAGAAGCATCAGCAAAAAGCGAAAGAGGTGAAAAATTTGCAGAAGTAAAAGAAGAAGTAAAAGCATTATTCACTGAAGAAGAATTAGAAGAGAATGGTGATTTAGTTAGTAAATACTTTTACAAAACAAATAAAGAAGCTGTTAGAAATGTTGTTTTAGAAAAAGGAACTCGTTTAGACGGAAGAAAAACTACAGAAATTAGACCTATTTGGTGTGAAGTAGATTATCTACCATCAACACATGGTTCTGCTATCTTTACTCGTGGAGAAACTCAAGCATTAGCTACAGTAACTTTAGGTACATCTAGAGAAGCAAATCAAATTGATTTACCATCTGAACAAGGAGAAGAAACTTTCTATTTACACTATAATTTTCCTCCTTTCTCCACTGGCGAAGCAAAACCATTAAGAGGAACATCACGTAGAGAAGTAGGACACGGAAATTTAGCTCAAAGAGCGTTAAAAAATATGATTCCTGCGGATTGCCCTTATACTATTCGTGTAGTATCTGAAGTATTAGAATCTAACGGTTCTTCTTCTATGGCAACTGTATGTTCTGGAACATTAGCTTTAATGGATGCAGGTGTACAAATGGTAAAACCAGTTTCTGGTATTGCAATGGGATTAATTACAGATGGCAACAATTTCGCTGTATTATCTGACATCTTAGGAGATGAAGATCACTTAGGAGACATGGATTTCAAAGTTACAGGTACTGCTGACGGTATTACAGCTTGTCAAATGGATATCAAAATTGACGGGTTACGTTATGATATCATGGAACAAGCTTTAGAACAAGCCCGTGAAGGTCGTTTGCATATTTTAGGAAAATTAACAGAAACTCTTGCTCAACCAAGAGTAGAGGTTAAACCAAAAGCTCCTAAAATTATCACTCGTACTATTCCTGGAGCATTCATTGGAGCATTAATTGGTCCTGGTGGAAAAGTAATCCAAGAATTACAAAAAGCAACTGGAACTACTATTGTTATTAATGAAGTAGATGAGCAAGGAGTTGTAGAAATTCTAGGTACAAGTCCAGAAGGAATTGCTACTGTATTAGCTAAAATTGATTCTATTATTTTCAAACCAGAAATGGGAGAAGCATACGAAGTAAAAGTAATAAAAATGTTAGATTTTGGAGCTGTTGTAGAATACACTAAAGCACCAGGAAATGAAGTTTTATTACATGTATCTGAACTAGCTTGGGAAAGAACAGAAAATGTTGCTGATGTAGTTAAGATGGGAGATGTTTTTGAAGTAAAATATTTAGGAATTGACCCTAAAACACGTAAAGAAAAAGTATCTCGTAAACAATTATTACCTCGTCCTCCAAGAGAGGAAAAGAAAATCGAGAAAAAAGATAACCCACAAGGTTAGTTCAATTATTTAATTCATATAAAACTCCACTTTCATACATTTGATTGTGGAGTTTTTGTTTTTACATTCATCACGCAACCTTTTTTATTTTATAAGACTACTAAATAAACAAACTTTATAAAAACATAAAAATGAAAAAATTAGCACTTCTATTTTTAGGAACATACATAATATTTGCTTGTTCATGTGATAAAGACGAACAAATATTTGATGAATCAATCTATTATAACAATGATACAGATTGTAATACTGTACAATCTGGGACATGCTGTGATATAGACGGTAGAATATTAGTTAACCAAAATACTTCATACACATATAACCACAATAACAATTATGATGCTACATCCATTGAATGGATTATAATTTCAGGAGACATTACATTAATTGAAGGTCAAAATACCAATCTAGCTAAATTCCACTTTGGAAATAATTTTGTAAGTGGCGAAATTAAAGCAATTTCTAACAACATGAATAGTACCCAAAACTGTGTGGATGTAATTTCTATAAATCTAATTAATTAGCATAGTTTCATCATTTTTAAAATATTACTTATTAAAATTAAAAGAAAACTATAATTAGATGTAAATTAAAAAAATAATTACAAAAGCCAATAAAAACATTGATACTCAAGGAAATTATACAAAAATGCATTAAAGGAGATCGAACTTCTCAGAAAGATCTTTACAATTTTTACAAAAATGATTTATTTCATTTAAGTTTAAAATATTGTAGTTCTGTTTCAGATGCAGAGGATAATTTACAAGACTCTTTTATAGAAATATTTAGCAGTATAAAAAAATATAATCACAAAGGTAGTTTTGAAGGCTGGATGAAAAGAATAACCATTAATAAAGCAATAGATAAATACAAAAAAAGCATTAAAAACAATAATAACGAACCTTATCTATTTACTGAAGAACCAGATTTTGATGAAAACGAGTCAATTGATATTTCTGTTGATGAAATATTAGAATTAGTACAAAATCTACCTAATCAATATAGAATTGTTTTCAATTTATTTCAACTAGAAAACAATTCTCACAAAGAAATCGCAATGCTTTTAAACATTAGTGAAGGAACATCAAAATCTAATTACCATAGAGCAAAACTTATTCTAAGAGAACAAATAAGTAATAAAAAAAATCATAAAATCATTAAACAAGCATGAAAAAGAATAATGATTTAGGAAACTATATATCTAATAAACTTCAGAATATAAATCAAGTACCAAATGATGAAATATGGGACATGATTGAAGAAAAACTAGAAAAGAAAAAGAAAAAAAGATTCTATTTTTATAGCATCTTCGGCTTATTAACTTGTTTAACTATTGGTTACTTCTTATTAACGATTAATTTTAATCAAAAAACCTATAAACCAACAATTCAAAAAACCTCTAATAAAGAAAATATTACATCCATCGAAAATAACTTAGACAGTATAAAATCAGTAAAACATTCAAAAGGAAAAATTTCAAACAATAAAAAAAATAGTATTGATTCTATTAATATTATCGAAAAAATCAAAACTTCTAAATCAATTCTTTCAGAAACAGAAGATTACATTATTTACAAAGAAACAATCATATATAAAACTTTAAAACATAAAAGAACATCAGTTAACACACAGACTATCTCTATTAATTCAGACAGAAGAAACACTAACAACGAAAACACTTCAACAACTAAAAAGAATAATTCTAGAAAAACAAATGGTCATTCTATAAAAGAAAACCATTCAAATCTCAACACTATCAAAAACACTCAAAATCAAAATAAAGAAATCACTAATATTAAAAATGAAATCAATAAAACCGAACAAATAAATTCATCAAAATCAGAAACTACAAACTTATTGGTTAAAGAAGATAATTTGTATAAAAATTTTAAAGCATCTATCATAGAATTAAACGAAACGACAGATACCATTATTACTACAGCAATTAAAAAAAGAAAATTAGAAGAGAAGAACAAAGATAAACCTAAAGAAAATATAGAAAAAAATAAAAAAGACCAACATTATATTTCTGTATATTTTGGCCCAACATTATATACTTCACTTACAAAAGGTTCCTCGGTAAACAGTTCCTTGATTAGTAATAAAAAAACAATAAGTTTAAATTCAAGTTATGGAATTTACTATAGGAAAATGTATAAAAATATTGGTTTTAGAATAGGTATTAGCAATACTAACTTGAGTTATAATACTATTATTCCAAACAACAATAATCAATTTTTAACCGATTATTATAATATTCAATTAAATTCAAACTTAACAAAAGAAAGTATTAACGCTACATTTAATGGAAGTAATGAAGTTAAATTAAGACAAAATTTAAGCTATTATGAATTACCATTAGAAATATACAAAACTCTATTAAAAGGAAAATCTAAAATTGGATTAGATCTTTTTTTAGGGCTAACTCCTCAATATTTAAACAAAAACAGTTTAACACTAGAATCTTCAAACATTAAAAATTACACTATTGGGAAATCCATAAACTTACGGGATGTTAATATTGGATTTCAAGTTGGGTTAGGAATAAACTATAGCCTTTCAAAAAAATTACAACTAGATGTTAATCCTATATTCAAATACCAAACATTTCCACATGAAGAACATGATAATTTTAACCCTATTTACATTGCTATACAATCTGGTTTATCCTATAAGTTTTAAGATTAAAAAACTTAATTCCGTTTTTATTGTAAACGGAATTAAGTTACCTATATATAACCAATTTATAACACCATCACTCTTTTTAACCTTTCACTTTACATTTCTTACAAACAACACAGTTATTGATTATTAAATGGCGCTTCTTTTGCAACATATTTACAGTTGCCGAATAAAGTATCAAATCTAAAGAATTAACATTATCAAAATTCTCATAGAACTTATCTCCTATTCTTTTAAGTAAAGTCTTCATTAATTTTCTTTTAATTTAATTTACCCATTTTATTAAGATGTTTAAAATGTGAATGTATCATCTCTAATAATGTTTTATGATGATAAGGTAAGTCATATTCTGTGGTAGTTTCTTTAATAATGTCATTAATTTCTTTATAGTTTACATGACATATATTTGGAAATAAATGATGTGCTGCATGACAATTAGATCCTCCACTAAAAAATCTTGCCCAACTTTTGTTTGCATTCCAATCACAACTAGTATAAAGTTGATGAACTGCCCATGAATGTTCTAAGTTTTCATCTTTAGGCAAGGGATAATCAGCTTCTTCAAAAAAATGAGTCCCAACTAACATGATTATAAAAATTAGTGATGTAAAAGCACTTGAAGACAAAAAAGCAAATAAAACAAATAACCATCCTAAAGAAGAATAAAACATTGGAAAGATCAATACTATAGAAAAATATAAAACCTTATAAAGGAAAAATCTTATATATAACTCTCGTTTTGAAAATCCTTTTTTCATCCAATCATACTCTTTTGAAAACAAATATATCCAATCACTAACAAAAACAGAATGCAATAAAGTCAACATATACACAAAAGGAGCGTAATAAACTTGATATTTATGCTTTGATCCCCAAGGATGAGTCGGACTTAGCCTTAAAAGTGGATTTTTATCTATATCAACATCACTTCCTTCTACATTCGCATAAAGATGATGTGAACGAATATGCCGTAATCCCCACAACATAGGATCTATTCCTACAGTTAAAAAACTAATAAAATGCAATATGCTATTTAATTTTTTATTCTTAAATGCTGTATTATGACTTGCATCGTGACCTAAACTAAAACCAATTAAAAGTCCCGACAATTGAAATACTAAATAACTAAGCCAAAATTCTATTCCTGTTATACCATCTAAAAAAAGCAATGAATAAGACAAGTAACATAACGAAAACCAAAAAATACCTTTAGCCCAAAATTTAAAATTACCATGATGAATTAGACCATCTCCCAACTTATTGTAAACTCTTTGTTTTAAAACTAAAAAAAAGAGTTTCTCTGATTCTGATTTATTAAAATATTTTGCTTTCATAAATTAAACTTTAATTTCTAATTCAAAACTATTTTATTAATCACAAATTAATTTGCAGTAAACAATATTAATTATATTTGTATTTGCGAAAATCACAAAATGAAAAATCAAGAATTATTATTAAAAGCAATTCAACAGAAAGTAAAAAACGTATCGCTCTTAGACGAATTAGCAAAAGTATTAGGCATAAGTTACGATGCTTCACACAGAAGAATATCTCTAAAAAGCAAATTTTCAATTGATGAAACTATAGTACTTTGTAATCATTATGACATTTCTATGGATACTTTATTCAGAAATGGAAATAAATATGTACTAGAAAAAACAAAAACTATAAAATCTATTTCCGATTTTAAGTTATACTTAGAAAAATCAGCTTCTTTATTGAGCCAATACAAATCATCTGATTCTTATGTTTATTATTCTGCTAAAGATATTCCTTTGCATTACACCATTGGAGGTAGTTTATTGTCAAAATTTAAAATATATGTTTGGTTAAACATCTTAACATCTGACCAAAACTTAAGCTTCGAAAATTTTGTCATAGAAGAATCCATGTTACAAGAATCTACTAACTTAGTCTCTATATTTGAAAATGTAAAACGAACAGAAATCTGGAATGATACAACCATTAATAGCTCCTTACAACAAATGTATTATTTCTATGAAGCTGGTTTGTTAAGTTATGAAAATGCCCTCTTAATTATTAATGATATCAAAAACATAATCGCATCTATAGAAATTGAAATAAAAAAAGATACTACTAATTTTGAAATATTCTATAATGAGTTATTAGTTTTAAATAATACTGTTTTGTTTGCTAATGAGTATCATTCATCTTTTTTTATACCTCATAACATGCTAAGTTATTATGTTACATCAGATGTGAAAATTTGTCAAGAAGAAAAAGAATTCATTCAAAATCAATTAAAAAACTCCATGTCAATTTCTAAAGCGGGCAAAAAAGATCAAAAAATTTTCTTTAACAGAATGCATCAAAAAATTGAGTTCTACAAGAACAAAGTTGAAAATTATATTATCGAATAAAAAAAATCATTTTTTTTGTAACTTTTTTACAACCTCTTACGTATAACAAACAGAACACTTAAAATCAAGAGGGATAATATAGATGAGACAACTCAAAATTACCAAGCAGGTAACGAATCGTGAAACTGCTTCCTTAGACAAATATCTACAAGAAATTGGAAAAGTTGACCTTATTACTGCGGATGAAGAAGTAGAATTAGCACAACGTATAAAAGCAGGTGATCAAAGAGCACTTGAAAAATTAACAAAAGCTAATTTACGTTTCGTGGTTTCTGTTGCTAAGCAATACCAAAATCAAGGACTTACTCTACCCGATTTAATTAACGAAGGAAATCTTGGTCTAATTAAAGCGGCTCAACGTTTTGATGAAACTCGTGGTTTCAAGTTCATCTCGTACGCAGTTTGGTGGATTCGTCAATCAATTCTTCAAGCTCTTGCTGAACAATCACGTATTGTACGTTTACCATTAAATAAAATTGGTTCTATCAATAAAATTAACAAAATGTATGCCTTATTAGAGCAATCTAGTGAGCGCGCACCTTCTGCTGAAGAAATTGCAAAAGAACTAGATATGACCGTAAATGATGTAAAAGAGTCTATGAAAAACTCTGGTCGTCATTTATCAATGGATGCTCCTCTTGTTGAAGGTGAAGATTCTAACCTTTATGACGTTTTACGTTCTGGAGAATCTCCAAATCCTGATAGAGAGTTAATCCATGAATCATTACAAACTGAAATTGAAAGAGCTTTAGAAACACTAACTCCTAGAGAAGCTGATGTGGTTCGTTTATATTTCGGATTAGGTGATCAACATCCTATGACTTTAGAAGAAATTGGTGAAACTTTTGATTTAACGCGTGAACGTGTTCGCCAAATTAAAGAAAAAGCAATCAGAAGATTGAAACATACTTCTAGAAGTAAAATACTAAAAACCTATTTAGGATAGTTTTCAATATCTTTTTTTAATTTCATTCTTATATTCAATAAAATTGAAAATTTGAATTTACGAAACAAAAAAGAATTTAAAATTAACAATATTTAAAGCAACAACAGTTTCAATAACTGTTCGTTTTTTGATTGATGATTGAAACCTCGGCTGATTACCGAGGTTTTACTTTTATACAGAATAAACTTTTAAACAATTAAAGGAAAAAGTATCTTTGCATCACAACTAATTAAAAGTATCTGTAATAAATTTAGATTAAACAACACACACAATGAAAAATACACTTATTGCTCCTTCAGTTTTAGCGGCTGACTTTGCTAATTTACAACGTGACATTGAAATGATTAACAAAAGTGAAGCTGACTGGTTTCATATAGATATTATGGATGGTGTTTTTGTACCAAATATATCATTTGGTATGCCTGTTTTAGGAGCTATTACAAAACATGCTAAAAAAACTATTGACGTTCATTTAATGATTGTAGATCCTGATCGTTATATTTCTACATTTAAAAAATTAGGTGCAGATATCTTAACCGTACATTATGAAGCTTGTACTCACTTACATCGTTCATTACAAGCTATAAAAGCAGAAGGAATGAAAGCAGGTGTTGCTATTAATCCTCATACTAATGTTTCTCTATTAGAAGATACTATTAATGATATAGATTTAGTATGTATTATGAGTGTAAATCCAGGTTTTGGAGGACAATCATTTATTGAAAATACATATAAAAAAGTTAAACAATTAAAAGAGATTATCACTAGAAATGGTGCTAATACTTTAATAGAAATTGATGGTGGTGTAACAAATCAGAATGCAAAACAACTAGCTGACGCAGGTGCTGATGTATTAGTAGCAGGTAGTTATGTTTTTGGAGCAAATGACCCTATTGCTACTATAGCAAATTTAAAAGAAATCAGTAAATAATAAATATCAAGTCTGTTAGGTAATTTATATCTAGCAGACTTTTTAATATTGTTCTATTAAATACTTTATTAAATCGGTTGTGGTAACAATTCCTACTAATAATTTTCCTTCAACAACTGGTAATGCATGAAATTCTTTACTAGCTAATATTTCTGCGGCTTCTTTTATAGTCGTTGTTGGCGTTATAGTAACCACATTCTTAGCCATTACTTGCTCCACAGTAAACATATTATAAACTGTTGCATCAATAATTCCACTTTCATCATCTATTGCATCAACAAATGAAATTCTCAGTAAATCTGTATAACTCAATATCCCGATTATCTTATTTCCATTTACCACAGGAATATGACGGATATGATATTTTTTAAATAAGTTTTCTGCCTTAGTTAAATCATCAGTTACAGTTAACGTAATGACTTCTTTTGTCATAATTGTTGTTATCGGTTCTTTCTTTCTCATGATTTCAAAATTTTACTAGAATATAAAGTTAAGGTTATATTTTAGTATTTAAAAATATAATCATGAAATTATAACAACACTTCTCTTTTATAAACTTTCCCTTGTTATAGTAAATATCAAAACTTCAAATAACAATCATTATATCTAAATATGGAAGAATTATTTAGCCTTTAAAATTAATCATTATTTTGACTTTGTCATATAACTCTGGAAACTCTTGTTTAAATTGATCTGGTGTTTCAAAAAAGTGTTCTAATATTACTGCAATAAATTCAAACTCATTTGTATAGGCATAAATCCTAAAATAATTAGAAGCGATAAGTTTTTTATAGTTTGGCGGATGTTTTACCTGTTCCATTATTTCCTCATAAGTAACAGTAAAAATAGTAGCAGAAGTGTCCGTATTTTTCAATCCTTGATGATGCAATACATGCCCAAATTCATGTAATCCTAAATTTAAATTATCATTACTTATATTATATCCTTCCATAAAATCTTTCCATGAAAATACTATTGCTTTCATTCTAGGGTTAAATTCTCCTTTATGATAGGCATCATTCATTTTAGAATAATAAATATCTGGATATATAACTATTTTATCTATTACAGAAAAAAGATACTTTCTCATTCCAAAAGTTAGCATAATAGCCGTTGCAGCTATTAAAACTCTCATTTCATCAGTCACAACTAATCCTTCATTTCCGTGAAAAGAATATCGCGTTATAAAAGTAGCCACTCTATGCTCAAAGTAAACTTTCTCTTTTGGCGATAATTTTTTATAAAATTCAAATTGATTGTGCAAAATTTGTACTTGACTCAATTTTAACTTCTTTGGAAAAGGATAAAAATGCACATAAATAGGTCTTCTAAAGAAGAAAGCATAAATAGGCTCTATAGCCACATTATAAGTAAAGAAAACCAGAAAGGCTAAACCTAAAAATAATAAAATATACTGCAATGGTTGATTTATTTGGAGCTATGATTACCTAAAAGACGAATATAAAAAATTAAATATAAAATTATCCATTCTATAAAAAAAATATTAGCTTTATATGAAAGAACAAATAGTATAAAAACATTGAAAATACAAACCTTACAAATCGATAAACTTACAACTGAACGATTAATCTTAATTCCATATACAATACAAATTTGCAAAAACATCATCAATAAAAATTTTAGCAATTTATTTAACATGGGATTAAAAAGAGGAAAAAGTTGGCCCGATAATGATGTTATAGAAACTTTACCTAAAATAATTAATAACTTATCGCAAGTTGAATCGCCTACTGGATTTGAATCTTGGATGATTATAAAAAAAGAAACATTAGAAATAATTGGAGATCTAGGATTTAAAGGATATAACCATGAAGAAGAAAATATCGACATTGGATATGGCATAATAGAAGAAGAAAGAAGAAATGGTTATGCAGAAGAAGCAACAAAAGAACTTATAAAATGGGCTTTTTCAACAGGACTCATAAAAGAAATAACAGCAAAATGTTTAATTGAAAACACAGGCTCTATCAATCTAATAAAAAAGTTGAACTTTATAGAAGCAAAAAGAGACCATGAGATGATTTATTGGACACTACAAAATAGACACAAATAGCCTTAAATTTATAAAAAATTACAATTATTTACACTTCTTTTACATTTTACCCCATCTCGCTATTTAAATTTACAGTAAAGTTAAACACAAAAATTACTATAAATAAAAAATATAGCAGTATGATAAAAAAATGCCTTTTAACAAGTAAATCATTTATATTTATTTTAATCTTTTCAATTTCATCATCATGCAATGGGCAAAAAGAAACGAAAATATTTCCCGAAAAGACTAAAGTATTAGCTAATAGCATTAGTTTATCCGCAAAAACCCTACCTGAATTCAAAACAGATCCTCACGTTAAAGAGTCGCAAGGAAATCAAATTAGCGGAGTAGTCCGTACCATATTTCAAGATAAAAATAATTTCTTCTGGTTTGGTACTCAAAACGGTCTTTGTCGTTATAACGGGGAGGAATTGATTTATTTCGACATAAAAAATGATCTTGGAAAAAGAATTGTTGTAACAGTAATAATAGAAGACCAATTAGGAAACCTATGGATTGGTCATGATGGAGGAATAACTCAATATGACGGCACTTATTTTACCAATTTCACAGAGAAACAAGGACTAATTAGCAATAATGTTAGGAGTATGGCAATAGATACTAATGGAATTATTTGGATAGGCACTTTACAAGGAGTTAGCCGTTTTGATGGAGAAAAATTCACTCCTTTTTACATTCCTGAAGCTAAACCAGACAACACAAGAGGTGTTACAAGTAGTAAAATAGTACACTCTATCATGGAGGATAGTAAAGGGCAACTATGGTTTGGTACTAATGGAGGTGCTTACATATATAATGGTGAGAAATTAACTAATATTTCTGAAAAAGATGGTTTGTGCAATAATAATGTGAATTCTATTATAGAAGATTCAAATGGAAATATTTGGTTTGCTACTACTCATAATGGATTGTGCTATTTCAACGGTAATTCTTTTATAAATATAACAGAAAAAGGAAATATCACTGGAAAAGAAATCTGGAACATATCAGAAGATAAAAACAAAAACATTTGGTTCAATGTAAAAGGAGAAGGTATTTATCGTTATGATGGAGAAAACTTTACTCATTTCCACGCAGAGCAAGGACTTTCAAACAATGCTACTTTTAAAATCTTAGAAGACAATCAAGGACGCATTTGGAGTGTAGGATTTATGGGAGCTTATCGTTACAATGGAAAATCATTCATAAATATAACTAGAAATGGACCATGGAATGATTAAGTTCAACTTAAATCTTATTAAAATGACTTTAATAAACACTCCTTTTATCTTGTCAATACTTTTTACAATTCTAACAGTATTTTCTTCTTGTAATGAACAAAAAAACACCAATGCCACTCCTTTAGAACTTGAAAAAAAATCCATTGGGAAAACAGTTTATGAACTCGATTCAAAAGCTACTCTGATTTATCAAGACAAAAACAACAACTATTGGTTTAGCAGCAAAGAAAAAGGCGTTTATAAATACAATGGAAAAAATCTTATTCTATATACTTCAAAAGATGGATTAATTAGCTATTCTATTTTAGGAATCCAAGAAGATAAGAGGGGCAATCTCTTTTTTGATACACCAGATGGTGTTAACAAATTTGACAGACAACAATTTACAACATTAAAAATAATAGAAGGTGAAAACGAATGGAAACTTGAACCAAATGATTTATGGTTTAGAATAGGATGGAATAATAACGGTCCTTATCGATATGATGGTAAAAATTTATTCCATTTAAAATTTCCTAAAAGCCAGCTTGAAGATGAGTTTTATTCAAAATATCCAAATATTTCTTATAACCCTTATGGCATTTATTCAATCTACAAAGATCACAAAGGAACACTTTGGTTTGGCACTTCAAGTTTAGGCATTTATCGTTTTGACGGAGAAAAAATAAGTTGGATGTATGAAAAGCTTTTAACAGAAACACCAGAAGGCGGTTCATTTGGTATTCGTTCCATTATAGAAGATAAAGAAGGATACTTCTGGATTTGCAATTCAACTTATAAATACAAAATCTTACCTGATGAAACAGTAGATAATGAAACTAATCTAATTAACTATAAAAGAGAAAAAGGGATTGAAAACAATAGAAAAAAGAATCTATATTTTATGTCAATGACAATTGACAATCATAATGATTTATGGATGATTAGTTATAATGATGGCATTTGGAAAAACAACGGAAAAGAACTTATTCAGTATCCTA
This sequence comes from Flavobacterium sp. 316, assembly GCF_000967805.1. Taxonomy (NCBI): domain Bacteria; kingdom Pseudomonadati; phylum Bacteroidota; class Flavobacteriia; order Flavobacteriales; family Flavobacteriaceae; genus Flavobacterium; species Flavobacterium sp. 316. The sequence continues at coordinate 88,808 of NZ_JYGZ01000002.1, read as the reverse complement.
TTAAAAATGAAGAAAAAGAAATTCTGTTATTTGCAATTTATAATGACAATCAAGGGAATCTGTGGATTGCAACACATAATGATGGCACATATAAATACAACGGAGAAACCTTCGAAAAATTCAAATTAACAATACCAAAGTAGTAGGAACACTATACTTCATGATTCATTTTCATTACATCAAAACTAAAATCCTTTCCCATAGTTTTTTGTTTATTTTCTCTATATTTGAAAATAAAAATACACTTAAAAGCATAGTGTAATTATTAATCTAGCTAAACTATACATGAATCTTCGAAAAAAAAATCCTGCTTTAATCTTAATCGATGTACAAAAAGCTTTCTTAGATGAAGAATATTGGGGTGGAAATAGAAATAATAAAAATGCAGAAGCCATTTGCGGTCAAATTTTAAATCAATGGCGAAAATTAAACTTACCCCTATTTCACATCAGACATAGTTCAACAAATTTAAATTCTAAATTACATATCTCAAATGAAGGATTTCAATTCAATGAACACGTAACTCCACTAGAAAACGAACCTATAATCACAAAAAACGTAAATAGTGCTTTTATCGGAACCGATTTAAAAGAACAATTAGACAATCTAAACATTAATACTTTAGTCATTGTTGGAATAACAACAAATCATTGCGTATCAACAACAACCAGAATGGCTGGAAACTTCGGATACGAAACGTATTTAATTTCAGATGCAACAGCTACATTTGATCGAATAGGAATTAACGGAGAAAAATATGATTCAGAAATTATCCATTTAACAACACTTGCAAACCTAAATGAAGAATTTGCAACAGTATGGAGCTTAGAAAAGTTAATGACTGAAATATAAAACAGCTTAAATAAATACTACTCCTACACAAATTATTGTGTGCAAAAAAAATACTCGTCCATTTTTCGGTTGCTGAATAAACACTATCATCGGAACTTTGCTTCAAACAATTATACGATGAAATTTAAAGACTTACACAATCAAGACAAACCTTTATTAATTGGAAATGTTTGGGATGTATCTAGCGCAAAAATTGCTGAAAGATTAAACCTTCAAGCCATTGGAACTTCAAGTTCAGCAATTGCAGCACTCTTAGGATATAACGATGGAGAAGAAATGGAATTTTCAGAATTAAAATATTTTGTAAAACGAATAGCCCTAAACACAAAGCTCCCTCTATCTGTAGATTTAGAATCGGGTTACAGTCGCAATCCTATAGAAATTGCCAATCACATTAAACAATTAGCAGCTATAGGAGTTGTTGGAATTAACATAGAAGATAGCATTGTTAAAGACAACAGAGTATTACTAAATGCAGATGAATTTGCAAGAACACTTTCAGAAATAAAAAAAATACTTCATAAAGAAAATTTTGAAATATTTATCAATGTAAGAATCGATACTTTCTTATTAAATTATTCAAACGCAATTGAAGAAACAAAAAAACGAATTCAATTATATGAAAATGCAGGTGCAAATGGAATTTTTATACCTTGCATTAAAAACATAGCAGATATAAAAGAAATTGTAACTTACACTAAGTTACCAATCAATGTAATGTGTGTGCCAAATCTTCCAAATTTTGATACACTAACCCAATTAGGAGTAAAAAGAATAAGCATGGGTAATTTCTTATTTGATAAAATGTACACTCAATTTGAACAAACATTACAAGAAGTAATCAACCAGAAATCATTTAAATCCGTTTGTTAAATGCTAATTACAGACAATAAAAAAATAGAAACATATTACAACGCTTTGTTAAAAAGAGAACAACGCTTTGTAGGCATCTTTTTTGTAGGTGTAAAAACTACTTCTGTTTTTTGTATTGCTACTTGTAGAGCAAGAAAACCAAAATTAGAAAATGTAGAATTTTACACGTCATTTAAAGAAGCACTAGATAACGGATATAGACCTTGCAAAATTTGCAAGCCTACTGAAAATGCGAATGAAGCACCAGAACAGATTGCATTAGCTATTAAATTAGTTCAAGAAAATCCTAAAGAAAAAATAACAGACGATCAACTTCGTCAAAAAAACATAAGTCCAGAAGTAATACGCAGATGGTTTAATCAAAATTATGGCATAACATTTCAGGCTTATCAAAGAATGTATAGAATTAACAACGCTTACCAAGAATTAAAAAAAGGTAAAAACACAACAAACACAGCTTTTGATTCAGGGTATGAATCTTTAAGCGGGTTTGGTTATACCTTTAAAAAAATAATAGGTAAATCACCTCAAAAAAGTACACATAAAAATGTTATTTTAATTAACCGATTAACAACTCCTTTAGGACCAATGTTTGTTTGCGCTACTGAAAACGGAATTTGTCTCCTAGAATTTGTAGATAGGCGAATGCTGGAAACAGAATTTAAAGATTTACAAAAATTATTAAATGCTACTATTATTACAGGAGAAAACGAACATATAAAACAGGCTAAAAAAGAAATTACGGAATATTTTGATGGAAAAAGGAAAGTTTTCAGTCTAAAACTCGAAACTCCTGGAACTGACTTTCAAAATTCTGTTTGGAATTGTTTAAAAGAAATTAAATACGGAACAACTACAACATATCAGCAACAAGCCGAGAAAATCAATAATCCAAAAGCAATAAGAGCCGTTGCTTCAGCTAATGGTTTTAATAGAATTTCTATTATTATTCCTTGTCATAGAGTAATTGGAAAAGATGGAAAAATGACAGGATATGGTGGTGGAATTGAACGAAAAAAATGGCTGATAGAACACGAAACTAAAAACATATTGTAATAATATTTTTTTAAATTAAATTCTATAAAAGGCATAACTTATTTTCCTCAATATCATTATAAAAAAGTATTAAAATCGTGAAAAATATCTCGATTATCTATTTGGAAAATAAAAAAATTCTTACCATATTTGTGACAGGTTAAGTACCTTGCTTTTCTTTTAAAAAGAAAAAGATGATGTTTCGTCATCAAGTAGAAATTGTATTTCACACATCACTACATACTATCTTTAGGGTGAGAAAACGTACTAGTAGTGCATTTTCGGTGCCTTCTCCGAGAGATAAAATGCACTACTAGTACGTTTTCTCTGGAGTTGATAGATATAGTCCTAAGAGAATACGAAGGTTTTAACTAAGTCCTATTTTTAATCCTCTTAAAAATAGGACTTTTCATTTTAAAACAATAAATATGTCAGAACAACTTACGCGACAACAGCTTTATGATCGAATAAAAGAGAGTTCAAAAGATGGATATATTCTAGAAGAAATGAAACGATTGGGATTTTGGAAATCTCAAGGAGAGCCTACATTAGAAGAAACTCTTATTCAAAGAGAAGCCAATCTCAACAAAGAACTTACTGCTTTAGTTGCAAAAGAACGTAAATTTCAAAACCAAGAAATGTTACTCAAAGAAATTCACAAACAACGCATGCAAAAAGCAAAAGCGAAACGTGAAGAAACAAAGCAAAAGAGAGAACAAAAAAAACAAGATCAAGCAGCTCGTTGGCAAGAAATTCAAGAAAAAGAAATCATTTATTTAGGTGATGACGTTTCAAAAGGACTACAACAAACCGAATCAAACAAAGATTTACTTCTTCAAAATAACCTTCCTTTTTTTGAAAATGTTTTGCATTTAGCAGAAAGTATAGGAACTAGTACTAAAAAATTAACTTACTGGTGCTATCATAGAAAAGTAAGTACAAATAGTCACTATTATACTTTTGAAATTCCAAAAAAATCAGGTGGAAAAAGAAAAATATCAGCTCCTAAAACAGGTTTAAAAAACCTTCAAAAATGGTTATTGGATACTCTTTTGTCAAAAATTACAATGGCAGAAGAAGTTCATGGTTTCACTGCCAATCGTTCTATAGTGAGTAATGCAAAATCACATATAGACAAAGAAGTTGTAATCAATATAGACTTAAAAGATTTTTTCCCTAGCATTCATTTTAAAAGAGTAAAAGGATTATTCAAAGCCTTAGGTTATTCTGAGCAAATCGCAAGTATTTTTGCACTTATTAGCACTCAAGCTGAAACAAAAGAAGTACTATTAGATGGTGTAAAATATTATGTTCAATCTGGAAATAGAATTTTACCACAAGGCTCTCCTGCAAGTCCAGCTATAAGCAACCTTATTGCTTATAAATTAGACAAGCGTTTAAAGGGACTAGCACAACGATATGGTTTTACTTACACGCGATATGCTGATGATTTAACTTTTTCATCGGAAGAAAACAATGCTAAAAATAGTGCAGCACTACTCTATTTTGCTAAAAAAATTATTACTAGTGAAGATTTCACAGTGCATCCAGATAAAATACATCTGATGAAAAAATCACGTCAACAAAAAGTAACAGGAATTGTTGTCAATGAAAAACCTAATATAGATCGCAATCGACTACGACAATTTAGAGCATTATTACATAATATTTCATGCAATGGCTGGAAAGATCAAAAATGGGGAAAAGCTAAAAATATTTATAATGCCATTGATGGATACATTTTATTTATTCACATGGTTCAACCTGAAAAAGCAATCGTTTTTCGCAAAAAATTAGAAGAAATTGTTGTAAAGCATGGCAAACCTATTACTAAATGTTCAACTCCTTTACCTGTGGAAACACAAAAAAAAGAAGAAACATTAAGCGAAAAAGAAAATTCCTCTTCACCTTCTAATTGGTGGTCTAATTTTTAATACTCTATTTTATGAAACTGATTCAACAATGTAAATTATTCTTCCGAGAAGGAAATTCAGATAAAGTATATGAAATAGACCTTTGTAAATTAACAAACGGTGAATATCTCGTTAACTTTAGATATGGCAGAAGAGGAGCATCCTTAAAAGAAGGAACTAAAACACCCGCAAGTGTAAACCAGCAAGAAGCGGAAAAAATATTTAATAAGCTAGAACAAGAAAAAAGAACAAAAGGTTATCAAACTGAAGAAGAAATTAATATTCCACTTCCTGTATTAAATCATTTAGACAAAAATACACTAGAAGGTCGAATATTACTTCGTTTACAAGATGCTGTTGAAAATACACAATCATTCAAAACCACTTGGAAAACGTCACGCGTTATTTGGAAAGCAGGAGAATTAGGCATTACTAAAGCGGCTCCTTATATTTTGAAATTAGCTTCAAAAGGTGATGATTTTCAATTATATGCTTCAATATGGGCTTTTATTCAGTTAAAAACAGTTGAAGCAATTCCTTTTTTAAAAACCGCAGCACTCCAAATTAAACAAAAGGATCATGTTCGTTGGTTAGCTTACGAAGGCTTATTTCAATTAATGGAAGAAGGTGAAGATTTAAATGAGATAAAAAGAAAATGTTTTACTTTATTACCTGAAACCTTACAAGAAGTTATTAAAGAAGGCGAAACAAATGCTACATTCCATTTTTATTCCTTGCAAATAGAACAAAAACTTGCTTTAGAAGGCTTTTCTGCTTTTTATTTATTAAGTCTATTTAATCCGCAATGGAACAAAGGAATACAAGCTATTATTGAGCAAATTCCTTTTATTCCTCCTTATTTTAAAACAATACGATCATTGTATAAACTAGCTCAAATACGCAAAGATTATACAATACTAGCACTACTCTCTTATCGATTAGAAAAAGAAGACCCTATGTACACTCGTCGGGCATCATTAGATCCAGACGGTTATCCTACTCATCAATATATTAATAGTATAGGTGAATATTTAAATATAGGAAAAGAATTAAGAGGCAAAAATAGTAGAGTTGCTTTTTCACACAATACAAAATATTATTTCCAACAAAATAGTGTAACTCATCTTATACAATTAGGAACACAAAAAGATGGAAAAGATTATATAAAACTAGCCATTAATCAACTTCTTCAATACACAGAAGCAGATTATACCGCTAAAATAAAACAACCTCCACAGCAATATGGAATGTATTCTTATGAATTAAGACAATATCTTTTTACCTCTATTGAATATGCTGAATGCTCAAAAGCTTATTTATTATCGAGTATTCTTTTTGGGAATGACTCTACTAGGATGTTGACTCCAAAATTAGAATTAATTCATAGCAAAACTTATGAAGTAAGTGACAAATGGTATTATAACGTCAACAATGTGCGCCCTTATAATCCAGAAAATAAAGCTACAAAAAAGGAATCTAAAGAAGAAAAAGGGCTCTTAAGTACATTGAAAAACTTCTTTTCTAAAAAAGAAACTATTGTTCCTGAAACCATATCACAACCTGAATCTACTTTAACAGAAGTATCACAAAGAACAGAACTCTATCCGGAACATTGGGATGCTTACCCTGAAGCTTACATTCAATTGTTAATGATGGGAAAAATGAACCTCATTCATCAATTTGCTTTTGATAGATTGCAAACTCATGCTAACTATGATGCCATAAAAAAAAGATTTTCTCTTGAAGATATCATTCAGCTTTTACAAAATCCTTTTGAAATTCCTCAAAAATTAGGATATCAAACACTAGAAAATCGAAAACAGGAATTTGAAAAACTGCCTAATTACATGCTTTTGTTGCTTAATGTATCACATCAGCCTACATTAACTTGGGCAAGTAGAACAATTAGTTTTAATCGTTCTTTCTATTTAGAAAATGCAGAAGCACTAATTGCATTACTTTTTAATAATCAGGAGTTCTTAGATACTTGGATTATAGAACAGTTAGAAGCAATTCGATTCAATGAAGCAACAACTAAAGAAATTGTAGAGCAAACCATTCAAAAACTTATTCTCTTAACAGATACTCCTGCACATAATATTTTAGCTAAAAAAACCATTCAACGCTTAAAAATAGTAGCTAAAAATCAATTAGCTTCACTTCACCCAAAAATCATCAGTTATTTACTTGAAGCTCCATTGGGTATGAATGCTTTATTAGCTAGTGAAATTATTGCACTTAAAGCACAAGCGAATGAAAACATTCCTATTTCACTTTGTGTTGAATTTATCCAAAATCCGCTACAAGAAGTACGTTATATAGGACTTGATTTATTACAAAAAGCTTCTGAAATAGATATACAAACGCATTGGAATACTGTTTTAACATTGCTTCAACATGATACTGCAATGGTAGTTCAAACCGTTTTAAATTTAGGATTACGCCCTAGTTTAGCTTCTCAATTACAAAGCACGTGGATACAAATTGTTCAAACATTAATAAGCAAACCTGCATTTGAAGGCAGTCATTCTTTTATTATCAATCAACTAGAAGCATATAAGGCTCATTTACAATACTTAGAACCTAATTATCTACTTCAGGTTTTATTTGCTAATTATAGAGATGTACAAATAGAAGCATCTTTGTGGTTATATGCTTATCCAAAAACAAATACATTTACTTTAAGACAAATTATTGCTCTAGCAGAAAGCGAGCTTTTAGCCGTTCGTCAATGGGTATGGCAATACTATGAAAATAATATTGAACGAATTAAAAAAGAAAAAGAAAGAGCTTTATCTTTAGTTGATTCAAAATGGGAAGACACAAGAACTTTTGCTTTCCAGTTTTTCCGCACACAGTTTGAAGCTTCTGATTGGACTACAGAAACACTTATTAGTTTAGTAGATTCTGTTCGTGACGATGTTATGCAGTTTGGTAAAGAATTAATCATGCGCTATTTTACAGAAGCGCAGGGTCATCAATATCTAATTGCTTTATCTCAACATCCTAGTGAAGTAATTCAATTATATGTTTCCAACTTATTAAAAGAATATGCTACCGATTCTCCTGAAAAATTAGAACAACTCGATTTCTATTTCCGTTCAGTATTATTCCGTGTGCACAAAGGTAGAATTACCAAAGAACGTGTACTTGATTTTCTTATAGCAGAAGCTTTAAAAAATGAAAAAGCAGCACATTATGTAAATGGTTTGTTTTCTTATTTATCAGCTACTTCTGCTTTGCAAGATAAAGCACGATTTATATTGGCTTTAAGTCAAATACAAGATTGCTATCCGCAAATGGATTCTTGTTTAATTCTTAATTCTTAGACTCATCATGATTTTTGATTATAAATACAAAGGAAATTCAAAAGTAAACACCGATGCTAATTCAGTAGGGATGAATTTTGCTCCTGATGTACAACGCGATCCTACTTTTTTTGTGGGGAAATTACATAAAAAAATAGCTTTTCGTGAAGCTATATCTGCTTTGCATGATGTGGTGGTTTCCGATTTACGTTTTGTTCCTAAAGATCGTGAGGAATATAAAACTTGGTTAAAAGAACAAGAATCGCTTTGGCTTTCTGAATATATGGCTGAAAACCAAATTGAAGCTACTCGTCAAAGAATAACTGCTTTACGAGAAGAATTACAAGAAGTTTACAAAGAAAAAAATAAAGTATTAGGTCCTTTTAACAAAGCAAAAAAAGCTTATTTTGACTATTTATACCAAAAGGACAGAGATGCTTGGTTTGTATTAGATCCTGTAATTACGGTGCATCCAGATGAAGTCTTTTTTGAATGTTTTAGTCAAGATGAATCTTCTTATGGCAAACTAAGTTGTAATTACAATGTGTTTACCCAAATTGATACGTTTGCTTGTGGAACTACTAATATTGATTATTCACAATCACTTTATAATGAATTTCAAAAAATAAGAGACTATAAAGAAACTTCATTCTCTATAGATCCTAGCGGATTTGAAGCAAGTACTACTAATGAAGAAACTTACAAAGAAGTAAAAATAGACTTACCTGATTCTTGGGTAAGAGGTTTTCTACAAGTAAGCTCGGCTATGACTTTGCCTGCTGTTACTTTCGACTTACATCCGCAAGATATGTATCTTTTATGTTCTTATCTAAGGCGTTTTAAAGAACAAAAAGGGCCTCGTGCGCTTCGTTTTATATTGAAACCTGGACAGCCTATACAGGTAATGTTTGAACCCTGGAATGAGATTTTCACTTTTTACCGTTCGCCTTACACAGGTTCGCAAGATAAAACCATTAGAATATGGGGAAGACGTCGTTTACATATTTTAGAACGTTTGTTACCTATTGCTAAAACTTTTACAGTGCATCTTCTAGGAAATGGATTACCTTCTTTCTTCATTGCCAATTTAGGTGATATGACTTTTACATTAGGATTATCTGGTTGGACAGCAAATGACTGGAGTCATTCTGGAAATTTTGATTTAATGGCTCCTCGTAGTACAGTTGACAAACAAACCCAAGAATTGGTTTTTACTGCATTAAAAAAAGATTGGTTTGCTCAACCAGAACAATTATCCAAAACATTAGGTCTTGATTCTCATATTGTATCTTCTTCTTTAGCTGCTTATACACAAGCAGGAAGAGTGGTTTATGATTTGCATAAAGGTGTTTATCGTGTACGTGAATTATCACAAGAGCCTTTATCTGTAGATGCTTTCCGTTTTGGAAGTCCGCAAGAAGAAAAAGCAGATTTATTACTAAAACAACAAAATATCATAGCAAAAGGCGAAGTAAAAGGCGATATGCTACACCTGTCTTCAAAAATTAAAGACGGCAGACAAACTTATGCAGTGGAAGCCCAAATTGACAAAGACAATCGTATGATTAGTGGTTCTTGTCAGTGTGATTATTTTATTGCAAACGGATTGAGAAAAGGGCCTTGCGAGCATTTATTAGCTTTGCGAATGGAAGCTGCTAAAGCTATGCCTTGATGAATGTTTTTTTTGATATAGACTAAAAATTATCAAGAGACTATTCTAAAAGTATTAAAATTATCTTTTTGAAATTAAAGATTCAAAAAAGTTAATTTATTTGCTTTGTCAACTCATTGTGCTTGTGTCATAATTTAAAAAATTAAAACAAGCCTAACAAAGCAGTTACTTTTAAAATAGTCTCTTTTAGTTATTTAAGAAATTATTTTTTGGGAGTAGGTTTTTTTCGCTCACTTTTTTTCTTACCACCTGCCATCTCATATTGAGAACTGTTTTTTCCATACTTTGTGGCTACACCAGTTAAAATACGTTCGTTCCAGTCCTTTACTATCTCTATTTGACTGATGCATTCATTATATAAATCATCAATTGTACTTAAAGCGGTATTGTAAGTATTTAATTTTGTTGATAACGTATTAATTACAGCTTCATAATTGGGAACAGTAATGTCACTTCCTAAATCTAATGCGCTATCAATACTTTTTACCGCTGCTAAACGAATATTAGCCTTCTCAAGGTCTAATATTCTGGCTAATTTTCTTCTTGCCATAACTTTCAGTTTTAAATTATTATTCATTTAATTCATTCGAAATAATTAAAACAAATGTTGTGCCATTTTGAAATAAAAATTTGACAAAAATGATTATATATGTTAATTTTTTTACAAAAAAATATCATTTTTATTAATTAATCTAAGATTATTAAACATAATTAGATTAATAACTAACAAAAATGAATTAGTATTAAATCAAACTTAATTACTATTAAGCATAATCTAATTAGTATTAAACCAAACTTAATTACTATTAAGCATAATCTAATTAGCATTAAACCAAACTCAATTACTATTAAACATAATTTAATTAGTATTAAACCAAACTTAGTTACTATTAAACATAATCTAATTCGTATTAAACCAAACTTAGTTACTATTAAGCCTAATTTAATTTATAATAAACAAAATAGATCATTCAGAGAAAATAGAAAATACATCTCTCTTTTACTGATTAGTATATGGGGTTATGGGTTTACTTTTCAATATCTTCTATTATATCATATATATTATTTAAAATAACATATTTCTCATAAGCTGGGTAACCATTATAAACTACTTTATTATTCTTTATAATTATAATAGTAGGATACAATAAAACACCCATTTTTTTTGATTCTAAATCATCAAAAACATAAAGGTTTTCAAAGTCAAATTTTTTATTTTCAATGAAGTTAACCGTTTTATCAAATTCGTCTCTTTCAATAGCAACATTAACTGAAAAAAACTCTATTTTATTTTTATTTGCAAAATGATTTGTTACATCATTAAACAGGGGAAATTTTTCAATACAAACACCACAACTAGTTATCCAAAAATCTAAGACATAAATTTTATTCTTATCTAACTTCAACAATTCTTTTTTAGAATTATATAACTTTATTTCGGTTTCAACTTCACTTGTGACCTCCTTGAAATTATTAAAGTAGTGAATATTTTGCATCAATATAGTTGATGAAAAAATAGAGTAAATTATAATTGAAACAACAATAATAATTTTCTTGAACACTGTTGTTGCGTTATAAAAAATGTATGATAAAAAAGATACTACTGGTAAAGTAATAATAATGATATATGCTTTATCAAATTGAACTATTTTAAACACACTCAACAACAGTAGAAAAACTGAATATGAAAAACAAACAAAATATTTATTAATCCTAATTCTAAATTTTTGGAATAAAGTAATTGAAATAAAGGCTAATAGCATAAATAATGGAATGTATACTGAATATTCATCACTAATAAAACCTGCGATTAAATTATTTAACAATATGACAACAAAAAAAATAAAATATTTCATAATTTAATTACATTTGGCATTTAGCAGTACAACTTTCAAGGAGTAAAAATCCACAACCTTTTTTTCCATCATCTCTACATTCAACATTTGTTCTTTTTTAAAACAGTGTCTTTAAATTTTATTTCTTTTAAACTTTCTAGTTTCATAATTATTAAATTGAGTTTTATAATGTTTTTCACATGTTCCACTCCTAATACTAATACAAAACAATCAATGAGTTAAGTCCGTTTTACACAAAAAACACATCTCTCTTTTAGTCTGTTTTACTGATTAGTTCTTGCATTCCATAGTATTGAATTGCTTTTTGTTTTAATGGATTAGTACTCCATTCTTCCCACTGATTTGTATATGGGTCATAGCCACATTTTAGAGGTTTGGAATATTGGTTTTTGGGATCTTCTATATAAGCACGACAATCGGTGCAGATATGACGAAATTCACAATCTTTGCAAATGTCTATTTGGTCTTTGGTAATGTTCCAATATTTTTTAAAGTCTTTGTGTTGCAATGCTTCTTCTAATGTGGTGTTTTTAATGTTACCAAAGCTTTGAGAAATTGCTGGACAATTTTTTATGTTACCGTCTTTATCTATGGCTATTTTTTTGTTTAGGCAGGAGTTGTGGTTAAGTGATTCTAGAACTTTTTCTTTGTTTACTGAAAAATAATCATTTCCAATTTTCCCACAATGACTAAAGTTATTTATTTTATAATCCAAAAAAGTTATTGGAAAACTAGCTAAATCAATAATTTTATTTCTGTTTTTCGAATTATGTATCAATAATTCAGTCACTCTAAAATTATATTTATCAATATCTTTTATGAATTTAATGATTTCTTCTGAATAATGAACAATTAGTTCAATTGACATAAAATCTGAATTTTTAGTCAAAGTTAAAATATTCTTAATTTGATTAATTTCTAACTCCTCGTATGCGATAAATTGAATATTTCTGCACATCAAATTTTCAAGACTATTAATAATTTTCTTCAAATTAGTGATATTAAATGCACTTATTTCAATAACAAAATTTGATAAATTAGATGGTATTTCAAAAGTATTATTCATTTCAGGAAAAAAATCGAACTCTTCATAATCAACATACAATCCAAATTCTTTTGAATTTAGAAATTCTATGTACTCATCAATTATTTGTTCGTTTTCTAATCCATAAATCATTTTTATATCATTAATAGATTTTCTTTTATTTAATAATTCAATAATATCAAACATTGAGTTTGGAATTAATGTATAATCTTGTCTTTGAATATCTAAGATTATTGATCTATTGGAACCTCTAAAAATTTTGCAGTTAGTGTGAGTCTTAAAAAATAACATATCTAAAATCTAGTTATTGGCTTATAGAATTTATAAATTGGAAAATTATCAGTAAAATATTTTTCAGAAACAGCAATTTTATATTTGCTAATATTTTCGATTGACCTTTCTCTATATTTTAATTCGAAAAATGACAAGGGAAATAGTTCTTTATTATCTTTAAGATATTTTTTAATTTCTTCTTTAGTCATATTTTAGTGTTTTTGCAATAAGTTTTTCAATATTATAATTACAGGGATAAGATGTCATTCCAAATTGACCAATTGGATTTACTTCTAGAAATACAAAGTCATTTTGAGGAGTAACAATCATATCAATAGATCCTGAATTTAAAGATAATTCGTCCATTAGTTGTTTTATTTTATTCTCAATATAATTAGGTAATTTAAAAGGTATTGTTCTATTTGGTTTCTCTTTATTATAATCTCTAAAGTCTATTTCAGTTTGTTTGCTGTTTTGAGAAAGAATAGCCATTGAATAGAATTCATTATTAAGAAAGAATGAGCGGATCTCATACTTTTTTTCTATATAATTCTGAACTAAAGAAGGAAAAAAAAGATCTGAAGAAACGTCTTTAAGAGTGATCTTTTTAGTGTAGTTATAGATTGTGAAATTTTGAAAATCTTGCATACAATCTCCACTTACAGACTTTGTAATTAAAGAATTATTATAGGATTCTAAATTTTTAAAAGAATCTTTCAATGATATTAAATAATCTATAGGTGTTATTAAGCCTACTTTTCTAGCTTTATCAGAAATAATAAGCTTATTAACATCAGAATTATTAAATGAGTTTATTTTATTCAAACAATCAAGTTTATACATTATAAATTCTATTATTTTTTTAGTTTCAAATTGTTGGAAACTATTAAACTGCTTTATAGATGAAAGTTTAAAATTTGCTAAATTAAATAAACCTCTTCTGTACCAATATGATTTTATTTCACTTAGAAAAAAAGATTTATTATTTATTAATTCAAATTTGATGTCACTTCCTAAAAAATGAATATTTAATGGATCTTCTTCATTAATTCTTATCCAGTCTATTCTTTCTAAATCTAACCACTCAGTTACAATTGTAGTAGAGGTGTCAAATCTATTTGATAAAATTAATATCATTGAGATATTCTTATAATTTTGTAAAATTTAATATTTCTTAAACGACCTTGCCTTAAGCAATTATTGTGATATATGGATTAAAAAAGACTGTCAAAAAAATGACAGCCTTATAATCTTTACTGAATTGATTATTGAGTTAAATCAAAAGTAAAAGCTTCACCAGTTGCAGTACCATCCCACATCATTTGTCTTCTGATATCACCACAATTCCAGTTAGCATCAGTTTTAGCTGTAGCCGTATCTTGATGCGTTAATGAAGCGTCATTTCTACCTCCATAAGCTAATTGTGAATTAGACATTGTTGCTTCAGGATTTTCTGCCTGAAATTCTTTAATTGATTTTAATTTTTGCATAATATATTAAATTTAGTTAATATTCATATCATAATTATATTTGGCTTTCAATCGCCATTTTGAATAATTTAAATTATTTAAACCAACACTTTTTCTAATTGAATCTATTTTTTTTGGATTAATTAAAGGTGTAGAATGTCCTTGATAATCAAGAAAGCTTCCATATAATTGTTCATCTGTTTGATAAATTTTTAATTTGTCATAGACAGTTGCATAATTATAAGGTGGAGTTTCTCCTTTACGTAAGGATTCATATAACTTTGGTAACAATATACTATCCATAAATGCTGGAGAACAATGCAAATAAACAGCTAATAGTTCAGTGTCTTTCTGATTATATTCATAGTATCCAATTTTTTTTACGCTAGGATAGCCATATTTGTTGAAAATGGTTATAATTCTATTTTCATTTTGTTTATTTATATTTTCTTGTCTATTTATCTTTTCAATATTCTCTTCGATAACTGGTCCTTTTCCTCTTACATCTTTGTCTTGAGCAACCATTAATTCTACTGTATCCCTTAATTTTAAATCTAAACTTAAAACATATTTCTCTGAAAATAATGAAAGGTCGTTTTTATTAAATTTAGACTCTTTTAAAATTTTATTTAATAATGTGTCATTTTCAAAAAAGATATAATTACTACCATATCTTTGAAATGATTTTTGAAGAATTTTATCAATTTTCGCTTTATTTTTTTCAACTAAATAAGAAGCCATTAAATACGTTTCATATTCTTTGTAGCCTGAAATATTAATAGGTTCGTACTTTTTAAACAAACTATCTAAAATCTCATAAGAACGTTTATAATCTTTAACAATAAACAAACTATCTGCTTCAAATACTTTTAGATAATAGGGTATATAATTGGCGTCTTTATCTCCTATTTTGGTATAAGTGCTTTTGCAAGAGAATAGAATTATTAATAGAAACAATAGAACTAAAGATTTTTCTTTCATTTTATTTTTGTTATAATTTTGTAAACGCGCAAACTTATAGATTATTTTATATGTTAGATAGAAAATTAACGGATTTAGTTAAAATTTATGATTTATTACATTAAAACTGTAATAAATGTTAAAAAAACAAATCCTTTCTTGTTTTCCGTTTGTTTTCTTCTTTGCGAAGTACTCGGATATTTTAAAAAAAGAGATTATTTGTATTGCTTTTTTTATAATTATTATATACAATTATGTGTGTTTTTTATATAAAGTACAATAATCCTAATTAAGGAAAAACAAAGGAAATAACTCTATAAATAATTCAGGTACTATTCATTACTTTAAAGTTCCAGAATTTGTTTTAGAACACTTTGAACTTATTAAAAAAGTGAATAAGAGATTAGAAGAGGAAATCGAGGAATTAAAAGAAAGGTTAATCCATAAAAGTGAATAACAAAGAAACCGTTGTTCAATTCTTAATAACACACAAACCAAATAGGAATATGATCTGAGATATTTCTAGCTTCACGTAAATCGTTAAAATCTTTATAAAAGGGAATGATTCCAAATTCTTTAACCTCAACTGTTTTAGTATTATAAAATATATTATCAAATTCTGAAGCCAAACAATCTTCTTCGTTAATGCATTTTTGACGAAGTGAGGTTTTTTGATTTACAAAAACAGGTTGGTAACCCATTTTTCGCAACGGAAAGAAAACGGTGTGCGATTGGGGACAATTGAAATCGCCTATAAATACCAAATTTTTGTTAGGATACAAGGCTGGCAGAAACTTAAAATATTTTATTTCGGTTTCGGGTTGTAGCTTTTTGGTTTTAGCATGAAAATTAACTAGGGTAATTTCTTTTTCACCAAATTTAAAAGTTGCCAAATAGGGTTCTCGTTCAATTTCTTCTACATAGGTTGGTTCCAAAAAAGCTTCTCCTATTTTTTTTACTTTGCTTGGTTTCCATAAGAATGCATAACGCTCGGCTTTATAAGCACTACCCGATGTTGGATTGCTTATTACATAATCCCATTGTGCTCCTTTTCGATTTAGTTCGTCTACTAATAAAGCGACTGTTTTTGCTCCACTTTCGCTTACTACTACTTCTTGCACTGCTACAACATCAAATCCTTTTAAAGTGTTTGCCATATAAATTATGTCTTCTGCTGATTTGGATGTGCCTAAATTTTCTATGTTCCAAGAGCAGATTTTAATTTGACTAAAAGTACACAGACAAAATAGTAGGGCTAAGAAAATAAATTGGGGCTTCATTATGGTTTTTAGATTTTTCGGAAAATACAATTTAATTTTAAAATGGAGTAAAAATCGGTTAATTTTTCACGCTTTTTTAAAATTATCTTACCTCTATTTTGTTGTTTATACCAAATAATACTTGTCAAAAACAGAAGATTGAATTCATAAATAAAACAGGTAAACTCTTTTACTAAATGATAGGAAAAGTTATTCTACTACAAATTCATATTCTTTTTTATCCTCATCAGTTCCTTTTAATACTCCATATCGTATCCATTGTACGTAGATATCTTTTTCTACTCCGTTTGTATTTGTTATTTTTCCTGCTCCATATTTCCCGCGTACATTTACATTTCCTCTGACTTCGTTACCTAAACTATCTTTACTTATGATATCATAATTATATTCATAATAATCTTGTTTACCTGTTCGATATTTGTATTTATATTGATTATCTATATGATACGTTCGCCTTTCTTCGTTATCAATTTCTTCTATATCGTCTGGTGTAATAGTAGGTGCTTCTTGATAAAACGATTGTACTTGTCTTGTTTCTTCTTTTACTGGTGGTGCCTGATTGGTTTCTTTGCAGGAAAGGAAAAGAAAAAGGAATAATAGGAGTAGTTTTTTTGTCATAGGGATTGTTTTTTATAATCAAAAGTCACTGGAAATTTTCTAGTTGTTATGATTGGTTCATTGAAAATTTGTTTTTCATATACTGGATTTACTTGTAGATCTATAAACTCTTCATCTCTGTACTTTACATGCTCAATTACTGTTGAAACTTTAATATTTACATCAATACCTTGAAAATCATTATCATTATATAAAACAATATGATAAACACCTTGCATCATACCTATATTATCAAATTTTTTATATCCAGCGATACCTTTACCAAAATCATATCCTTTATATTGAGCACCAGAAAAAAACAAGTTTTTATTCACTTCATCAACAATTCCATAACTAACATCATGTCCTATAGTAGGCAAAACCAAATTTGTTACAGTTCCAACTGCTAAAGCTCCCAGAGGTGAAAAAGTCAACTTTGAGCCTGTTTGTACTGCTCCAACAATAAGTTTCCTATTTTGTTGCCAAGCTTTATTAGATTCTTCACCAACTCCTATCCAATATGCCCAAGCCACAACTCTTTTAGTTTCATATTCACTTACTCTGTTTTGTGGTAATACAAAAAATAAAGAGGTCTTATTTCCATTACTATTTGTTTTTGAATGTACTCTTTGTGATTTATCAAAAATCATTTCTTCTGTTTTTTCTTCAGATTCAATAACCTTTCTTGTTTTTTTTATTTTTAGTGTATCGTATCTTACAATCACATCTTTTGTATAAGAATTCCAAGTAGTATCTTGCTCTGTAACCCATTTAACATTAGTATTAAAATCTTTAAGGCTTTCATTAGTTGGAATGCGCTGAATTTTTATTTTACAGATTCTCCCTCCAAGTGAACTATTATAGAATCTAAATTTATAAACTCCTTTTGAATTTACATTTATAGTCTTATTTTCAATTTTAGAAGTTTTAAAATCTGAGAATTTTGAAGAAGAAGGGAATTCTACAATTTCAACTTCTTTAACTTCTTTGCCATTTATTTCTGATACATTAAAAATAATCTGATCTCCTTCTTCAAAACCAAAATAGAGTATTTCTTCACTTAGGGCTTTTATTTTTATTGTTTGCTCTGTTATATTAATTAGAGTTTGTGACAGAATTAAATTAATGGTTAGTAAATTTATTATAAAAAATAATTTTATTTTCATCTTAATTTGTTATTTTATTAATACATATAAATAATATGGAGAACCTCCATTCGGTCCACCACCACCAGCAACTTCATTAAGTAATAAATCAGAAAAATTATTTATAAGTATTTTTTCCATTTCATTTATATATTTTACAGACGAAGTTTCATATTTAACTATCATCTTTTCCCATTTTTTATTACTTCCATTATGTTTTGAAAAACGATTTAAAGGGTTTGAAGTAATACCTACTTTAACTCCTTCATAATGTCTAAGGTACTGAGCAATACTTTTTATTAGAGATGCCTTGACATCATTGAAAGAACCTGTCCAATGATCGTATATTAATATCATAATTTATTGTTTTTCACAAGTGTTTTTTCTGTTTGCTAATACTAGTCTTATGCTTGACATTATTTCCATTTCATCTACGTTTGAATTTGAATTATGTGTTTTACATAAAGGAATTATATACCAATTCATATCTATAGAATTTGCTTTTTGGACATGAGCACCAACTAAATCGGTCTTTTCACAACAATCAATTTCTGAACACCAATTTACCTTTTGTCCACTATAATTTTTCCAATGTTGTAACCAACTTCCGCAATTACAATTGTTATCAGAAGTTCCATTAATGTTTTTTACTTTTGTCATAATTTTTGTTTTATATTAACTATTTTCAACTTCATAAAACCCAACAGTCTCTAATAATTCATTTTCAAATTGATAGATATCATCTATAGTTTCTATTGGTTGACGGGTTTCATTTTTATTACTATCTATTAATCCAATGTATTTTTTATTTCCGTTTAAGTGTAATCTACATAAGGGTTTTCTATTGTTGTCATCTAATAGGATTCCTAAATAAGATTGTGTGTCTCTGTGAACAATACGTTGTACAGGGATTTTTCGTCTTAATATGGCTACTACAATTTTATATGCTTCTAGTTCTTCTTCTGTTGTAATTACTCTAATATCTTCCTCGATAGGTTCTACTTGATCTTCTAATTGTTTTTCAGCTTCTTTGGTTAGGGCAGCATTTAATCGGTCGTTTACTTTTTCACTGATGAATTGGTTAAAGCCTTTTTGTACCAGTTCCTTAAACTCTTCTAAAACTTTTTCAGTTAATCTTCCTGAGTAAACTTTATTTGCAAATAATCGTACAAATTCGTTTGAAGGTGTATTTGTTTCTTCTTGAATAAATTTCTTAATTTCTTTAGTATATTTTAAGGAACTTGCATTGTTTACAATATTGTTTACATCGAAATTTGACTTGTGAAATTTGGCTATTTCATTAATCACATTTTCTTTTAGACTAGTTATATCAAACTCTAAAAATGGTTTCTCGTCCATTTTATTTTTCTCATCTAAATCGGTAAAAAACTGATATTGAATGCCGTTTGTAAGCAAAGCAAAACGTGTTTTTGTAACATGGAAATAACGTAATAACTGTGAGTTATGAATGTTTAAATTTTCTTTCCAATTTTTACATTCTATAATTAGAATAGGTTCGTTGTTTTCAAAAATAGCATAATCTACTTTTTCGCCTTTTTTCAACCCAATATCTGCTGTAAATTCAGGTACAACTTCAGTAGGGTTAAAAGTATCGTATCCTAAAATATTTATAAACGGTAAGACAAAAGCGTGTTTTGTAGATTCTTCGGTTTCTATTTTGTCTTTTAACTGATTAATTTTATCGGCTAAAGCTTTTAGTTGTGTGTTTAGTTCCATTTTTGATAATTTATTTAGCATTCATTAAACAATAATTGTACGCAGGATAATCATCACCTTTCTTCCTATTATTTTGCCATTGTAAAGGCTGCAAATTTGGCAAATCATCACTCCCTCCATTTGAAACAGGATTAATATGATCAATTTCCCATCCTGTTCCTCCTTCAACAGTGAATCCATACTGATTCCAATCAATCCATGCTCCACAATTATCCTTTCTTCTTACGCTTGGGTTTACTCCTGGCACAACAACTGCCTTATTCCAAACAGCTATTTTTATCTGTTCTGACCAACTACCACCATCTCTATTTGTATTTCTTTTTCTCATTCCTTCCTTTTTTAAATTAATAATATCCAAACTTATAACCATTGAAAATGAATTCCTTACGGAAAACCGTAAAACCAGAAATTATTTCATAAAGCATAAAAAAAACCTATCAGATTTTAAAATCTGACAGGTTTATAATGATAAAATTAGTGTTCTTTTTATTACACTAATCCTAAATCTTTTGCCATTGCTATTAAATGTACTGTGTTATTGGCTTTAAAGTAAATTTTTAATTTGCTAATGCGTTTTTCAATAGTACTTTTACTATTAGGTGTTATGCCTAGTTCTTTGAATTTGAATTCCATTTCTTCTTGTGAAACGCCATTGGAAAGCTGTTTTATTAACTCTAAATCATAGTCGTCTATTTCATTATCTGTTTTGTCTTGAAATACATGAGCAATATTTGGAGAAATATATTTTTCTTTTGAATTAAAAACGGTTTGAATTGCTTTTTTCAACTCTGGAATGCTATTTCTTCCTTTCATCACAAAAGCATTAATTTCATAGCTATCGAAAAGGTTTTTTATTCTATATGGTTTATCTTCTATTGAAAAAGCTATAATTTTTATATTAGGTTGTACTATTCTAACGGTTTGTATTAAATCTTCTCCTGAATGAAGTTTAAGTTCATTTTTTCTGTGATCTTCTTTAAATGAAAGATCTGTAATTAGTAAATCATATGGTTCATTGTCTTGTAATGCTTTTCTCATTTTTAATAAAGCATCGTCGCAATATTTAGCATAGTCAATTTGTTCTTCCAGAATATCTAATTCTTTAAGAGCTTGCACAACTGCAAAATTTAATCCATCAATATCTTCGGCAATTATTACTTTTGAAAACATCATAATTTATTATTATTTGGGAAATTCAATATTAATTTTCACTCCTTTGTTTATTTCTGATTCAAAAATAATACTTCCTTTTATACTATGAATACGGTTTTCCACACTCTGAAGTCCACGTTTAGTAATTTTTTCTTTTTCAAATCCTACTCCATTATCTGAATAGCTGATTTGTATGCTTTTTTCTTGTTCTTTAAATCCTATTACAACTACTTCTGCTTTGCTATATTTTTTCATATTGACTAACAATTCTTGCAAAACACGGTGAATTTCAATTTGTTTTTCGGCACTTATTAATTCCCAATTAATTTCATTACTTCCTTTTTTAATGATATTTACTTCGTCCGATTTGTAACTCATTAGCATTTCATTTAATAAATTACCAAAATCTTTTCCTGTTTTTACACCACTGGTTTGCTTGGAAATATTTCGTGCTTTATCATAAATAACATCTAGACCTCGTAATATACTTTCTTTATTGTCTTTGTTTTGCAAATCTTGAGTTTCAATAAAGGTCATGGTATTAAAAACATCATTAGCTAACTCATCGTGTAGTCTTTTAGAAATTCGGGTTTCAGTTTCATAAGCTGTTTTTTGTATTTTTTCTTTGTTTTTCTTTCTAATGAAATAAAATATAAAAATACCTGATAGTACGCTTACTATAAAAAGTAATAAATAAATAATTTTTTGCTTTTCATGATTCTTGCTTTCTTCTATTGCTAAACGCGAATCATATTTAATTTTTGCGAATTGATTTTTTGCAGTTTGTCTAACAAAATTAATGCTGTCTCTTAAAAAACTAAGCTTTTCATAATAATTTTCAAACTCATCTTTATTAGAAGTATTTCTAATTAAAATATCTAATGCTTCCAATCTATCATCTGGACTATTTACTTTAGTAGCAATATCATAAGCATTTAAAGCAAATCTATTCGATTCTGAAGTAATAGAATCTTTAAAAAAACGTGCTAAATGTATTAATGGAGCTATTTTTTGATATTCATCTCCTATGCTATCTCTAATTCTTAATGACTCTGAAATATAATGATAGGCTTTATTTTTGTTTCCATTATTAAAATAAGTAAAACCTAAATTATCAATTATTCGTGCATATTCAACTCTATCATGTTTTAAATTTTCTACTTTAATTAGTGATTGATATATTTTAATTGCACTTTGAAAATCATTATTCACTATATATATAACCCCTTTGTTATTAAGCATTGTTAATTTATCTTTTTCAGAAATTTTTCCTTTTAAACACAAATCATAATACTTTAAAGCATTACCAAAATCAAGCATTCTCTGATAAGAAGTACCAAGCGAACTATAAATTGAATAAATATAATTAGAATCTTTAACTTCCTTAAAATAATCAAAAGCTTCAGTAGCTGTAGCTTCACTTCCTGAATAATCACCTTTTATTTTTTGAATTTTAGCCATTTCAGCTAGCAAATAAACCATTCTATCAGATTCAGATTCATTTGTGAGTAACTTTGCTTCATTAAAATAAAAATAAGCACTATCTAGATTGATAATTGAATCTCTATAAAAAGTAGCTTTGTTAGAGAATTTTGTATAATCATCAACAACAATTGTATCTTTTTCATTATTACACGAAAAAAGAAAAAACAATAGAAATAAAAACGGGAAATGTTTCATAATGAATTGCATTTCCCGAATTTATGAAAATAAATCAAATAAATTACATTTGATTATGGAATTGGAATTACTGGAACTGGTGGTGGAGGTGGATTGATAGTTCCTGTTTGACCACCTGTTTCACCACCAGTATCATCATTTGCATACTGATTGGTTGTTTCCGAAATATCTTCTGCTGTACATGATGTAAAGCTTACTGAAAACAAAGTAACTGCTATTAAAATATATAATCTATTCATGATTTTAAAAATTAAAAATTTGACATAGGAATAGCTGTTCGAGATTTTCTCGAATTTTGATTATTACAGCTATTGCCGTTAACATTTTGCTTTTGGGAAGTGAGTGAGCTAGAACAGAAAAGTCTTATTTATACTTCCCAGATAAAAATCATAATCTGTTTAGCATCACTTTTTTAGAAGTAGTTTTGTACATTTGTTCTAATCGCGAAATAGAACAAGAACTAATTCTGATGCAAAGATTTGTCAAATTTTTGGCAGTGTTTATACGGAATTCTGATAGTTCTGATAGTTCTAATTAAGTCTGAAAAAATCAGATAGAATCTTGAAAAATCTGAAAAATCTAAAAATAAAATATGGTGAAAAATTACTTAGACGAATACAGAAATAGCATAAGAGACCAATATGACATTGAAAAAAATGGAACTCATACTAATTTTTTATTGAATCCTTCAGAAGCAAACCTGAGAGACTTATGTATTTTACTTTTTAAAGAAAATAAGAATGTAGATGATTTGACTAGTTTTAGATTATATTTTGGTTTTGATTTTTCTATTCAGACTGCTCATGAATTGAACGACATTAAAAAATTAAATAAATTTAAACCCATTGGCCGTTTTCTAAAAAGAAAGTCTAAGTTAAAAAATATTGATGGATTAAATTTAGCAGCCATGTTAGTAGGTTTTGAGAATAGACCTTATAATAAGTTTTCTAAGATACCTTTAGAAGAAGATGGTAAAAATAAAAATTCTAAAAACTTACCATTAGAACAAGAAATCATTGATGAGAAAAAAAAACATCCAGATCTGGAAGACAATAAAGAGGATGAAAAGCAACCAATTTTAGGAATTATTGGTAAAGATTGGTTAACTCGGAATAAAAGGGAAGTAGTAATAGCAAGCAGTGTTTTAGTTTTGGCTTTAGTTTTTTTTGGAATAAATTATTCTATGACAGGAAAAGCATGTATGGAATGGATTGACGATCACTATGAGGTAATTGACTGTGATACTCCTAATGAAGATGGAAACCGATATATTTCGCCTAAAAAGGATGACTCTTTTATAGAAAATTTCAAAAAGGTTATGCCGTGTGACACAACTTCTTACAAAGATAAAAATGGAAATGCTTGTTTGTGGTATGGAAAATCTGCTAGTGGAGACATGGAATTTTTTAATGCTTTACATTATCATCCTGAAACGAATAAAACATTAAAGGAAGTGAGTGATCATATTTTTAGCAACTATATTGAGGGCACTCCTTGTGAATAATATTTAAATATAAAAGCAACAAAATAAACCAATCTACGTGTTTATCTTGTTGCTTTTTTAAAAGTGTGACTTCGGCAGGATTCGAACCTGCAACCAACGGAGCCGAAATCCGTCATTCTATCCAGTTGAACTACGAAGCCTTTTTATTTGTATTGCAAAAATATTAATTTCTATAAGTTAATTGTAGTATATTTTTTATTTTATTAAGGTAGAAATCATAAACAATATTTAATTGTGTTATTGTAGTTAACAATTTTTGTGTAAAGATCACCATGTAACCAATTCATTTTCGACGGCATATCGTACCAAACCTACTACATTTTTTGATCCTGTTTTACAAAACATACTACTTCGATGTGTTTCTATGGTACTTATACTTATAAATAATTTTTCAGAAATTTCTTTATTCGAATATTCTTTACAAATTAAATCTAATATTTCCATTTCTCTTACAGTTAAACAATTAGTTTGAAGGCTACTTCCCGATTTATTATTTATAATTTCCATCATAATAGCAGTAATCTCACTACTGTAATAAGTGCCTCCATTAATTATTTTGTGTATGGCTCTACACAATTCTTGTTTACCCGCAATTTTTAAGATAAAACCTTCTGATCCTGCATTTAAAATACTTTTCACTTCTTTTCTATCACAATCCATGCTTAATACAAGTATTGGAATTTGTGGTTTTTCTTTTTTGATTTTAAGTATTAAATCTACACCGCTAACGTCTGGTAAATTTAAATCTGTAATTAAAAAATCGACTGTAGTATTTAAAATAATTT
The DNA here is from genome assembly GCF_000967805.1 of Flavobacterium sp. 316. Lineage (NCBI taxonomy): Bacteria > Pseudomonadati > Bacteroidota > Flavobacteriia > Flavobacteriales > Flavobacteriaceae > Flavobacterium > Flavobacterium sp. 316. The sequence continues at coordinate 63,672 of NZ_JYGZ01000002.1, read as the reverse complement.
CTAAAGCTTCTTTTCCTCTAGTTACTGGAGGCAATAAATCTAGTTCTCCATAAGATTCTAAAATTGATTCTAGACCTTCTAAAAATAACATATGATCATCTACTAATAGTGTTTTCAACTTTTTTATATACATAAATTTTAGTTATTAACGCATTCTAAAATAATAAATTAAATAAAAAATAGCAGTATTTACAAGGGAAGGTTTTATCCATTTTATGTTAAATGATATCTCAAATGTAATGAATATATATTATTTTATTTTATAACATTATTGCAATTTTAAAAGAAATTAGCTCCGTTTATTCATTAAAAGAATATTTTTTTGAATAAGTGTATTGTTAGTTTAAAATGGTATTTTTTAAAAATAACAATTTCTGTCCTATTTTTCTGTTTTTATGATTCTTATTTTATCAAGTATGGAATTGCATCATGGAATACCATGAGATAAAATCATGGTTTAACACTATTTTTTTTGTTATTATAAAATTTGAACTTTACAACTACAAATAAATAATTAAACAATTAAAAACATGAAAAAACTATTTTTAAACAAGCTCAATTTAGTATTGGCTTTAATCGTACTGACGTTTGCAAGTTGTGAAAAGGAGAATGATGGAATTGTTCCAGCACAAGATCAGACTAGTCAATCTATTGAAAATTTAAAGGCAGCCTTGTTACCTCCAACTACTCAAGAACTTCCTAAAATTGTTAGTGATCAAATTAATAGTAGTAAAGCTAATCTATTACATTACACAGACAAAGGTATGGAGATTTTAGAAGTTACCGTTTTGGGAACAATTAACACGGCAGATGCATTAAATTTATCAAAAGAAATAATATCTAGTAAAGAAAGTGTAGTGGCTAATGGTGATGTTGCTGAACCATCCTCAATAGTTGCAGGTCCATTAAAAGATTTATACTCTGGGAATGAATTACTAGAAATTCAAGATAATCTAAATGAGGTTGCTACTAATGAGTTAAAAATTAATGACCAAATTCTTGAAATTACTTGGAATATTAAAAACAAAAAAGTTAAATCTTTGTGTTTTTATAGAACTGATGGGATTGTTTGGGACAATGTAATAGGTGGTTTGGTTATTATGGAACAACCACAAATTGAAGAAAGTTCACAAGGTGATTTTCACTCAAAAGTATCTTCTAAATGGAGAAGTCTTACATGGACTGCAAACTGGCTTTGGGGATCAAAAAGAGGTGAAATGGGAGCAAAAATAACAATATACTATTCAAGCTCAAGAGTTACTAATACTGATCGCTCAGATTGGGGGAATATATCATTAGGAAAAGCAAGAAGCGAAAGTAAGATCTTAAATAATACTGGTTCTTATGGTAAAATTAGATACGCATTAGGTCTTTGTACTCCAACAGGTTCTTTAAGTTTTAATAGTAGTAATTTCACAGTTAGTTTTTCTGGACTAGGTAGTAATATTATTGCTAATGGAACTTTAACTTTATATCCATAATAAAAAATTACATACACTTTAAAAAGGTTGTCAAATGAATATTTATTTGACAGCCTTTTTTTATACAATCTATTTAATCAAACTGTCTTACTTGTTTTTTATCGTCATAAACAAGTTTATGAAAGTAGTACAAATTCATATCTATTTTTAGTCGTATGTTATTCTTTTTTGATGCAATTATATTTTTTTAATTATTTATCATGTTGTGTTAAAAAAACTATATATTTATAGTGTTTCATACTTTTAAAAGTAGGGTAAAATTATATCTCCAAAAATATAATTCCCTAGTAAAAGTAAAATATGAGAAGGAGAATAACTGCACAATTACCACTATTAGATTTTATTTTATCCAACTCTAAATCGTATGAAAAATTTTATTTTTTTGTTGTGTATTCTTTCTTTTCTTATGAGTATATCTCAAAATACTGTAGATAAAAATATTCTTTATAAAAAAATTGACACCATAAATGTATTAGTACAAGAAAGAGAAATCGAAAAAGCGAATAGTATTAGTGCAGAAATTCAAAAAAAATTAATTTCATTTGATACTAATACAAAATTAAATATATTATACAAGTTAAGTCTATCGTACTTACATCATAGTTATAATGATGAGGCAAAAAAAATACTATTAACTACTATACCTGAGATTAAACACTCTAATGATAATGAAATAAACGGGAAACTTTATAAGCAATTATGTTACATTGGTATTATTGAATATGATATTCCTTCTGCTACTAAATATTATGAGCTTTCAAAAAAATATTTTAATAAAACCTCTAATTCAAATTTACAATTCAACTTAGATTTACTTGTCTACAAAATGTATCTTAATCTTAAAAAATATGATACAGCGTTAAAAATTGCGAATACTTGCTATTCGAAAAGTTTCCAAACGAAAGATAGTACACAATCTATAGATGCTTTGTCTGCATTAATAGATTATTATAAAGCCATAAAAGATTATAAAAATGTTTTAACATACTCAAAAAAAGGGGTTGAAATTAGTTCTGCTGGCTTCTTAAATTCATATTCTTATTTTTTAGAAGAACAGTCAAATGTTTACATTCATCTTAAAAAATATGATTCTGCTACTTTATATTTTAAAAAAGCCTATAATGCTGTATCAAAAGATACTTCCCCTTTTCACAATTATAAAGCTTGGCGTATTAATAAAATTGGAGCCGAATTATATACTCTATTGAATGATAAAGAAAATGCTATTAAACATTTAGATTTAACTAGTGAATATCCATTTGAAAATAATTTAAAAGAACAAAGTGAATACATTTTTTTCAAAGCAGGTATTTATGAAAAATTAGGAAACTTTGATTTGGCTTTAAAAAACTTAAAATTATATTTAAACTTGAAAGATGAAATTGAGAAAAAAGAAGCGCAAAAGTATTTGATAAAATATACTTCTTTGTATGAAAGTATAGAAAAAGAAAAAAAAATTAATTCTCTGATAAAAGAAAATCATGAAAAAGAAATTCTAATATATAAAAGTAATCTGAAAAGAAAATTTACTTTATTCTATTTTACAATACTATTCATATTCACTATTTTATCTTTATATATTTGGTATCATTTTAAAACAAAAAAAATATTAATTAAAGCTGAAAATTTACGGTTTCAATCGGTTATAGATGCGCAAGAGAAGGAACGAATTAGAATTGCAAAAGATTTGCATGATGGTTTAGGTCAGAATATTTGTGCTATAAAAATGATTTGTTCAAACAGTTTGGATTTAGAGAATAAATCAAACCTAAAATTATTGCATATTATTGATGAAACTTATGAGGAGATTCGGAATATTTCTCATAATATGATGCCTAGTGTTCTCATTAAAAAAGGATTAATTCCTGCTATAAAAGAGATGATTGAAAAAATAGAACATAGTAGCAATATCTTTTTTGATTTTGAATATGATTGTTCGAATAAAATTGAAGAAGATGTATCAATTTCTATCTATCGTATTATTCAAGAATCGATTTCAAATATAATTAAACACTCACAAGCAACTAAAGTAAAAATAAAATTAGGAAAAGAAAGAAAAAATCATGTTTTACTAATTAAAGATAACGGAATAGGATCAAAAGATTTGTCAATAGCTAATCTAATTAATGAACCTGATAGTAAAACACAAAAATTAGGTATAGGTTTAAAGAATATTCTATCTAGAACAAAAATGATTAAAGGTAATATTCACATTGATAGCAGTGTCAATCAAGGAACTTCTTTAAAAATATTTTTTTAGATTATTATTTTAAATGAAAGGTATAAAATGATTCAGTAAGAATTTTTATTCTTTTAAGTACATTTTATACCTTTTATTTAATGTTATTTAAATATTATACTAATAACTTCTTAACAATAGTAGAAATAGTTTTCCCTTCTGCTTGTCCACCTATTTGTGCTGAAGCTAATCCCATTACTTTTCCCATAGATGCAATTCCAGATGCTCCTGTTTCTGCTATTATTTTTGCTATAATTGCTTCAATTTCTGTTTCTGATAATTGTGCTGGTAAGAATTTTTCAATAACTGCAATTTGTGCTAATTCTGGTTCTGCAAGATCTTGACGATTTTGTTTTGTGAATATTTCAGCACTATCTTTTCTCATTTTCACTAAACGTTGCAACATTTTAATTTCGTCTTGCTCTGACAATCCTTCTGATGCTCCTGTTTCAGTTTTTGCTAATATAATTGCCGATTTGATAGCTCTTAATGCTTCTAATGCTACTGTATCTTTTGCTTTCATGGCTTCTTTCATATTGTCCATGATTTTTACTTCTAAACTCATATTTTTTGATTAATTAATTATGTCTTTATTTTTGTTTTTTATTTTTAAAAACAGCATAACCGTTTTATTTAACTTTCTCTGTTAATGTGCAGAATATAAAAGATTACTGAAAAAGCCTTTAAAAAACTGTCACAAAAATAGTAAAAAAAATCCCGAAAATTTTACTTTACGGGACTTAGGTTAGGTTAATTTATGGAGATTTAATCTACATTATCATGTAAGAATGAGTTATTAGACCTTAATTGTAAATCATCATTACTATCTGATCCTAACGACATTCTAGATTGATTGCTTGTTGTGTTTGGTGTTGATGTAACATCAATTCCCATACGCTTATAAGCTGGTTGTTTTTCAATTTCGTCTATATGAGACGCATTATTATTGAATTTATAATTAAATTCTTTCATTTTGCGTTTACGTTCTTCTGCTCTTGCAATTAATGTTTCTTCTATTGTCATTTCAAAAGGAGATACATTCTCTAAACCATCATTATTTTGTGCTGCTGGTTTTTCTGTTTTTTTAACTGCAAAATTTAATTCTTCATCAACTGGCTCTTGAACTTCTTCAATAGGTTTTGATACTATTAATTCATTTTCCTTTTGCAAATAATCTTCTAAAGAATATCTTATTACTCCATTTTGATTTACTTCTGTAACAGGAACAACATTAATAGGATCTTTTACATCTATTTGTCTTGTATTCTCAGTTACTTCTGTTCTTTCAAAAGTTGCTCTTTGTTCTACCTTTTGTGTTCCAAATAAATCTAAAGAAAATGACAAGTCGTCCTTAGTTACTACAAATTCTGGCTCAACAACTTCAATTTCTCTTATTTTTGGTGTAACAATTTCAAAACTTGGTGTTGGAGTTGGTGTTACAATTTCAAAAGAAACATCCATATTTTTGATTGCTTCATTTGTTTGAACTAAATCCATTGTTGGTTTAACATTTTGAATTTCAAATTGAATTTCTTGTTTCTCTTCAAGATTATAAACCACTTTTTCGTTTCCCTCTACATCAGAATTAGTTTCAGACTTGTTTTCTTGTTTTGATTCAAAAATAGGTTCATCTACCACCATATTTGCAATGGTTTTATTTGTTAAATCATGAACTATTTTTTGTTCCTCTTCTAATGAGTGAATAATTTTCTTTGGTTCTGAATTAACAATTTCGGCTTGCTGTTCTATATTAAATCCTGTTGCAATAATTGTTACTGCTACTGAATCTTCTAATGTTTCATCTTCACCTACTCCCATGATGATATTGGCATTGAAACCAGCTTCTGTTTGAATGAAGTCATTTATTTCTCCAATTTCATCAATTGTAATTTCTGAAGTACCTGAAACGATTAACAACAGTACATTTTTTGCACCTGTAATTTTATTATCATTTAATAATGGTGAATCTAAGGCACTCATTATTGCTTGTTTTGCTCTATCTTCTCCTGCAGCTATAGACGATCCCATAATAGCTGTTCCACTATTTGAAAGTACCGTTTTTGCATCTTTTAAATCGATATTTTGAGTATAGTGATGTGTAATAACTTCTGCAATTCCTCTTGCTGCTGTTGCTAATACTTCATCTGCTTTTGAAAATCCTGCTTTGAATCCAAGATTTCCATACACTTCTCTTAATTTATTATTATTAATAACAATTAATGAATCAACTTGTTTACGTAGTCTTTCAACTCCAAGCATTGCTTGCTCTGAACGAACTTTTCCTTCAAATTGAAATGGAATTGTTACAATTCCTACTGTTAAAATATCTCTTTCTTTTGCTAACTGTGCAATTACAGGTGCTGCACCAGTACCTGTACCGCCTCCCATACCTGCTGTTATAAATAACATTTTTGTGTTTGTATCTAACATTTTTTCAATGTCAATGATACTTTCTAATGCTGATTGTTGCCCTACTTCTGGGTTTGCCCCAGCACCAAGACCTTCAGTAAGACTTACCCCTAACTGAATTTTGTTTGGAACAGCACTGCTTTGTAAAGCTTGTGAATCTGTGTTACAAACTATAAAATCAACTCCTTTAATTCCTTGTTTAAACATATGGTTGATGGCATTGCTACCACCTCCTCCTACTCCAATAACTTTGATAACGTTGGATTGGTTTTTTGGTAAATCAAATGAAATGCTTGTAAATTCTTCCATAATAGTACTTTTTATTCTGCGTTATCTAAAAACTCTTTAATCTTATCTATATACTTATCAAAAAATGACTTTTTGATTCTGTTTTCAGTAGATTCCGACTTAGGTTCTTCAATAACTTTCTCTTCTTCTACTTTTCCTTCTTCCACAGGTGTTTGAACTGGAACAGCTTCTTCTTTTTTCATTTCTACTAAAGGTATTGCACTTTTAGTATTATTACGAATACTGTTCATTACTAATCCTACTGCTGTTGCATATAACGGACTAGACAGTTCTTCGTTAGAATTTCCTGCTAAATGTTCGTTTGGATATCCTATTCTAGTATCCATTCCTGTAATATATTCCACTAATTGTTTAATATGTTGTAACTGAGCGCCACCTCCTGTTAAAACGATACCTGCAATTAGTTTCTTTTTAGGGTCTTCATGACCGTATAATTTTACTTCTGCATATACTTGCTCTATAATTTCCACTACACGTGCGTGGATAATCTTTGACAAGTTTTTCAATGATATTTCTTTTGGTTCTCTTCCTCTTAATCCTGGAATTGAAACAATTTCATTGTCTTTATTTTCTCCTGGCCATGCTGAACCAAAACGTACTTTTAATAGTTCTGCTTGTTTCTCAATGATAGAACAGCCTTCTTTTATATCTTCCGTGATTACATTTCCTCCAAACGGAATTACTGCTGTATGACGAATAATTCCATCTTTAAAAATGGCTAAATCTGTTGTTCCGCCACCTATATCTATCAATGCAACCCCTGCTTCTTTTTCTTCCTGACTTAAAACGGCATCAGCAGAAGCTAATGGTTCTAAGGTTAAACCTGATAATTCTAATCCTGAACTTTTTATACAACGACCAAGATTACGAATTGAAGCTGCTTGTCCTACAACTACATGGAAACTCGATTCTAATCGGCCTCCATACATTCCTATTGGTTCTTTTATTTCTGCTTGACCATCTACTTTAAATTCTTGTGGTAAAACATGAATAATTTCTTCACCAGGTAACATCGCTAATTTATGCACTTGTCCTATTAAGGCATCTATGTCTTCATCATCTATAACTTCATCAGCATTCGGACGACTTATATAATCACTATGTTGAATACTACGTATATGTTGACCTGCAATACCTACAACAACATCATTTATTTTGTATCCTGAATCACTTTCTGCTTCTAGAATAGCTTGTTGTATAGATTGAATTGTTTGTGTAATATTGTTCACAACACCTCTATGAACACCAAGACTTTTAGATTTTCCTACTCCTAAGATTTCTAATTTTCCGTATTCATTTTTTTTTCCTATCATTACTACGATTTTCGTAGTTCCGATATCTAATCCTACTGCAATATTATCTTTGTTCATAATTCTCCTATTTCTTACAAACTACTTGTTCTGTAAACATTACATTTACTTCTTTATAATACTTAATTAATGTATCTTTCACAGCATGATGAAAAAAGGCTTTATAATTCTTTAGCTTTTTTTCAATATAAACTGGTTTTCCAAAAACTATTTTATAGTTATAATTTCTACTTGTTAAAATGACATTACCCGAAGGTAAAATTTGAACCCCTGTTATTTCCTTTTTTAAAAAACTGTCCTTATAAATTTCATTAAACAGCATAACATAGCTATCCTTATCTTTATCATCAAAAGTTCCTATAACTAATGGAACTCTTGCAGAAAAGTTTTCAGACAAAGGCATTTTAACTCCTTTACTATCAAGGTAACACATGGTATTACCTGATACATATCGTACAATTGGGGACTTTTGTTTTATATGTGCATTTAGAGAACCATCTATAGTTGAAAAAACTTCAGATTTTTCAATCATTTCATGACCATTAAGAGCAGCTTCTAATACCTGCAAATCTACTCCATCTTTTTTAATTGCTAAAGCACCTCCCCATTTTTGTATTAAAAAGTTATTAACCATTTCGTGAGTTATGAACAAATTTTCTTGTCCGTCTTCAAATGAAATATTTACGCTTTTTATTACTCTATTTTGATTTCGTTTTGATGAAAAAGAATATAAAAATATCATCAAAAGTACAATCAATACTAAGCGTATATGTTGCCAATTAAATCTTTTCATATAATACTTTTTTTATATTTTTAACCATTTCTCCAATGTCTCCTGCACCTATTGTTATATATACATCTGCATTTGAATTTTCAAAAGTTCTTAACACTTCTTCCTTTTCAATTAATTTCTTTTTAGGATTATTAATCTTACTTAATAACCAATTTGATGTTACTCCTTCTATAGGTAATTCTCTTGCAGGATATATGTCTAATAACACAATCTCATCAAACTTTGATAAACTTTCTGCAAAACCATCAATAAAATCTTTTGTTCTTGAAAATAAATGCGGCTGAAATAGCGCCATTATTTTTTTATTTGGATACAATTCTCTTACTGCTTGATGGACTGCATTTATCTCTGTAGGATGGTGTGCGTAATCATCAATATAAACTATCTTTTCTTCTCTAATTTGAAATGAAAAACGTCTTCTAACACCTTTAAATGTAGCTAACGCTTCTTTTATTTTATTATTATCTAGTCCATAACTTTTTGCCATTGAAAATGCGATTAATGCATTTGATAAATTGTGATGTCCTGGCAAACTAAATTTTACATTTTCTATTATTTCTTGATTTGTATTAATATCAAAAACATAGAATCCGTTTTCTATCCTAATATTTTGAGCTTCATAATTTGCTTCTTCATTAATTCCAATAGTTTTTCCTTTTAAAGGCAATCCTTTTGCAATAAACAGGTTATTCGTTGTCACTTTATTAGAAAATTCTATAAATGAGGCTTCAATTGCGGATGCATCTCCATAAATATCAAGATGATCTGCGTCCATTGAAGTGATACAAGCTAAATTAGGATGTAGATGTAAAAATGAGCGATCAAATTCATCTGCTTCTACAACAGTTACTGTTTTTCCGCTTCCAATTAAATTTGAATTATAATTTTCAACTATTCCTCCTAAAAAGGCTGTTACATCAACTCCACTTTGATATAATATATGACCTAAAATACTTGATGTTGTCGTTTTTCCATGTGTTCCAGCAACTGCAAAACAGAATGTATCTTTAGTAATTATACCTAATACTTCTGCTCTTTTTTTAACATTGAAACCATTTGAAGTGAAATAATTCCATTCACTATGGTTTTTTGGAACTGCTGGTGTTATAATTATTAATGTATTTTCTTTGTTTAAATATTCCTGTTCAATTAAATCAATTGAATCTTCAAAATGAATTGATATTCCTAATTCTTGAAGTTCATCTGTTAATTGTGTTTTTGTTTTATCATACCCTGCAACATTCTTGCCAATATTCATAAAATAGCGCGCTAAAGCACTCATTCCGATTCCTCCGATTCCTATAAAATAAACGTTATGGATTTGGTTTAGATTCATTCTACTTGACAATTACTTATTTATTAACTAGTTATGTTTTTTTTATTTATTCTTTAATGAGTTTTTCAATTTCATTCACAATTTCTTTTGTTGCATTTGGCAATGCTAGTTTGTGTATTTTTTTACTCAACTTAGCTTGTTTTTCATCGTTTGAAATTAAATCTGCAAAAACCTTTTTAAAATTTTCATCTAAATCTGTTTCTTTTAGCATTATTGCTCCTTTTTTATTTAAAACAGCTTGAGCATTTTTTGTTTGATGATCTTCAGAAACGTTTGGAGAAGGAATGAAAACAGTTGGTTTTCCCACAATACATAGCTCTGAAACTGATGAAGCTCCTGAACGTGATATTATAACATCAGCAGCCGCATAAGCAAGATCCATTTTATCTATAAATGCTAATACATGTACATTTCCTTTTTTATTAAAATGATTGTATTCGTCAAAATATAGTTTCCCGCATTGCCATACTATTTGAACTCCTAGTTCCAATAAGAAATCAATCTCAGTTGCAATTAACTGATTTATTCTTCTTGCTCCAAGACTTCCTCCAAGTACTAAAAGTGTTCTTTTTGTACTATCAAGTCCGAAATAAGTAAGTCCTTCAATTCTTTTATCATCAATATCTAATAAATCTTGGCGCACAGGGTTTCCTGTTACAATCATTTTATCTTTTGGAAAAAAAGTATCTAAACCTTCATAAGCCACACAAATAGCGTTTGCCTTTTTGGCTAATAATTTATTTGTAATTCCTGGATATGAATTTTGTTCTTGAATAAGTGTAGGTATTCCTAAAATAGTTGCTACTTTTAAAACCGCTCCACTTGCAAAACCTCCTGTACCAATAACTACATTTGGTTTGAATTTTTTTATAATAATAAATGATTTCCATAAACTTGAAATTAGTTTAAACGGAAACATTAAATTTTGTATTGTTATTTTTCTTTGAATACCTGAAATCCAAAGTCCTTTTATATTATAGCCTGCTTGAGGCACTTTTTGCATTTCCATTTTATCTTTAGCTCCTACAAACAAAAATTCTGCATCAGGAAAACGAGTTTTTAACTCATTTGCAATTGCAATTGCAGGATAGATATGTCCTCCTGTTCCTCCACCGCTAATTATAAATTTGACTTTTTTTTCCATTTTTACTGATTTAAAACAGGTTCTAAAGGATTATTACTCTCTTCTTCTACTTCTTCATTTAAATCATTCAATTCTATTTCTCTATCTATTATTTGTTGTAACGCTCTCTCTCTTTTCTTTTTTTCTTCTTCATCCAATGCTACTTCTTCTTCTTTTTTAGTCACACTCAATATTACTCCAATAGCCACACACGTCATCCAAATAGAAGTTCCTCCACTACTAATTAGAGGTAATGTTTGCCCAGTAACTGGTAATAATTCAACAGCAACAGCCATATTAACTAAGGCTTGAAAAATAATAGGAAAACCTAATCCAATGATAAGTAGCTTTCCGAATAAACTAGAAGCCTTTTGAGCATTTATTATAAACCTAAAAAACAATAATAAATACAAAAAGATAATTCCTGTTGCACCAATCACTCCATACTCTTCAACAATTATTGCAAAAATAAAATCGGAAGAGGATTGAGGTAAGAAATTTTTCTGAACACTTTTACCTGGTCCTAAGCCATAAATACCTCCTGAAGCAATTGCGATTTTAGCTTTTTCAATTTGGTAATCATCATCTGTAGGTTTATTATCAACAAAACGTTCTATTCTATTTCCCCAAGTATTTACTCTACTAAACAATTTGTTATCTGGAAATGCTTTTGCAAATAACAGAAACAATAGCAATGAAGCAATCCCCATTCCAATTACAACTCCTAAGTATTTCAAAGGATAATGCCCTATAAAAATAAGCATACACACCATTGAAAAGATTAAAGCTGTAGTAGAAAAATTAGTTGGTAAAATCAGTACTAAAACACTAAAAACAGGAACCCAGAGTTCCAATAATGAATCTTTTAATGAATATTCTTTATCACTTACTTTTGCAAGATATCTTGCTACATAAACCATTAAGACTGTAAAGGCAAGTGTTGATGTTTGAAAACTAACTCCTACGAATGGTATTTGCACCCATCTACTCGCATTTGCACCTCCAATAACAGTACCTTGAAACAAGGTGTATATCAATAATATAATAACTAATGGAATTCCAAAAATGGATAATGCTCTAAAATAATGATACGGAACTTTATGAATGAAGTATATAATTGCAAAGCCAAGAAACAAATGTCCTAAATGTTTTACTAAATACCCTAAAGTTGAGCCTTTACCTATTACATATACAAGGTTAGTACTAGCGCTATAAACAGGTAAAAAAGAGATTAGAGCTAATAGAAAAACTATCGCCCATATTACTTTATCTCCTCTTAATCTAGCTACTAAACTTGTCATTTTTATTATAGATTATATACTGCTTGTTTAAATTGTCTTCCTCTATCTTCATAGTTTTCAAATAGATCAAAACTTGCACAACATGGTGATAACAACACTGAATCTCCTTTTTCAGCCATGCGTTGCGCTATTTTAACTGCTTCTTCCATAGATGTTGTTTCCACCATTGTATCAACTACACTACTAAATGTGCTAAACAATTTAGAATTATCAACTCCTAAGCAAACGATTCCTTTTACTTTTTCTCTTACTAACGACATTAATTCGTCATAATCATTTCCTTTGTCTACACCTCCTACAATCCAAATTGTAGGTGTTTTCATACTGTCTAATGCAAAAAATGTTGCATTTACATTTGTTGCTTTAGAATCATTTATATATTGAACGTTTTGAATTTTCAAAGTTTTCTCTAAACGATGTTCTGCTCCTTGAAAATTACTTAAGCTTTCTCTAATTGTTTGCTTTCTAATTTTCATTAATTGAGCTACAGCTGTTGCTGCCATTGCATTTTTAAGGTTATGCTTTCCTTCTAAAGCTAATTCATTTATTGGCATAGTAAATTTTTCGTTATTAATGTTGCTATTTAAGTTGTTTTCATTTAAAAATCCTCCTCTTTCTAATTCTTTCTCTATTGAAAAGGATATAATTTGTGCGTTTGTTTTATTATTTTGAAGCCATCTTTGAATTTCAATATCATCGTTATCTACTATCAAAAAATCATCTTCTGTTTGGTTTTTTATTATTCTAAATTTTGATTCTATATACAAATTGTAATCATAATTATATCTATCTAGGTGATCTGGACTTAGGTTTGTTATGATAGCAATATGTGGTTTGTAATTTATAATCCCATCTAATTGAAAGCTACTAAGTTCTAACACATACACATCATATTTATCTTCTGCTACTTGCCATGCAAAACTTTTTCCTATATTTCCAGCTAATCCTACATTTAAGCCTCCTTGTTTTAGTAAGTGATAAACTAACATTGTTGTTGTTGTTTTTCCATTACTTCCTGTTATTCCTATTGTTGTTGCTGTTGTAAACTGAGAAGCAAATTCTATTTCTGAAATAACTGGAATCTTTAGTTCCAATAGTTTCTTTACAATAGGTGCTTTTTCAGGAATTCCAGGACTTTTCATGACTACATCAGCATTTAAAATCAAAGATTCTGTGTGCTTTTCATCTTCCCAAGCAATTTTATTAATCGTAAGAACTTCTTTATAATTTTCTTTTATTTTTCCAAAATCAGACACAAAAACATCATAGCCTTTCTTTTTTCCAAGTATAGCTGTTCCTATTCCGCTTTCTCCTCCTCCAAGTATGACTAGTCTCATATTTATCTTAGTTTTAATGAAACCAAAGAAAAAATAGCTAATAAGATTGCAACAATCCAAAAACGTGTTACAATTTTACTTTCATGATATCCTTTCTTTTGATAATGGTGATGTAATGGTGACATTAAGAAAATACGTTTTCCTTCTCCATATTTTTTCTTTGTGTATTTAAAGTAACTTACTTGTAGCATCACGGATAAATTTTCAGCTAAGAAAACACCGCATAGAATAGGAATCATCAATTCTTTTCGGATTGCAATAGCAATTACAGCAATAATACCTCCTATCGTTAAACTACCTGTATCTCCCATAAAAACAGATGCTGGATAAGTATTATACCAAAGAAATCCAACTAATGCTCCTACAAAAGAGGCTATATATATTGTCATTTCTCCAGAATTTGGTATATACATTATATTGAGATAATCTGAAAAAATTACATTTCCCGATACGAACGCAAAGAGTCCTAATGTTAATACCGATATTGCTGACGTTCCTGCTGCCAAGCCATCTATCCCATCTGTTAAATTTGCTCCATTTGAGACTGCTGTAATAATAAATATAACAACTGGAATAAAGATTAACCAAGCCCAATCTTCATATCCATCACCCATGAATGACAACACTTTAGCATAATCAAATTCGTTATTCTTTAGAAATGGAATTGTTGTTGATGTTGATTTTTCTTGAAGAAAAGTAGTATCTATATTTTCTGTTTTTATTCGTTCTCCAATAGTATCTTTTCTTACTGTTACGTTTGGATGAAGGTATAAAACAGATCCTACAATTAAACCTAAGCCTACTTGACCTATTACTTTAAAAATTCCTTTTAATCCTTGTTTATCTTTTTTAAATATTTTTATATAATCGTCAATAAATCCTATAGTTCCCATCCATAAGGTTGTCATAATTAAAAGGGCAACATAAATATTATCTAATTTCGCTAATAAGAAAACAGGAATTAAAGTTGCCATAATAATAATGATTCCTCCCATTGTAGGTGTACCTGCTTTCTCGCTTTGTCCTTCTAAACCTAACTCCCTTACCGTTTCTCCAACTTGTTGTTTCCTTAAGAAATTGATTATTTTTTTTCCATATATTGTAGCTATTAATAGTGATAAAATAAATGCAAATGCAGAACGAAAGGTTATGTATTGAAACACTCCTGCACCTGGAAAATCAAATGTTTTATCTAAATATTTAAAAATGTAATATAGCATACTTTCCTATTTAAATTCAAAATCCAAATCTTTATTATAATTATTTTAGCGATTCGATTTTGTTTGTTTATTATTTATTTGTTCAATTTTTCTAATAGCTCTACAACTGTTTTTAAATCATCAAAATCATGACGAACACCATTAATTTCTTGATATGTTTCGTGTCCTTTTCCTGCAATTAATATAATGTCGTTAGAGTTTGCTAATTGACAAGCTGTTTTAATTGCTTGTTTTCGATCTACAATTGAAACCGTTTTTTTAAAATTTTGTGGTTCTACTCCTTTTTCCATTTCTTCAATAATCGATTCTGGGTTTTCAGTTCTTGGATTATCTGAAGTAAAAATTACTTTTGTGCTTAGCTCAGAGGCAATTTGTGCCATTATCGGTCTTTTCGTTTTGTCTCTATCTCCTCCGCAACCTACAACTGTGATTAACTGCTCGTTTTTTGTACGAATATCATCTATTGTTTTCAATACATTTTCTAATGCATCTGGTGTGTGAGCATAATCTACAATAGCTGTGATTTTTTGCTCGGAAACGATATATTGAAAACGTCCTGAAACACTTTCTAATGCAGAGATTAATCGTAATGCTTCTTGTTCTTCAAGTCCTAATTCTATTGCTGTTGCAAATATTGCTAATAAGTTATACGCATTAAAAGACCCTATTAGTTTTGTCCATACTTCATGATTATTTATTTTTAATAATAATCCTGTGAATTGATTTTCTAGTATTTGTGCTTTATAGTCAGCATATGATTTTAAAGCGTATGTTATTTTTTTAGCTTTGGTATTTTGGAACATAATTGCTCCATTTTTATCATCTACATTTGAAATAGCAAAAGCTGTTTTTGGTAGATTATCAAAGAAAACTTTTTTAACATCTCTATATTCTGCAAATGTTTTATGGTAATCTAAATGATCATGAGATAGATTTGTAAAAACACCACCTTGAAACTGTAATCCTTCTGTTCTTTTTTGATGAATACCATGTGAACTCACTTCCATAAAACAAAATTCACAACCTATTTCAACCATTTCGTTTAAATAATAATTAATCATTAACGAATCTGGAGTTGTATGTGTTGCTTTATATTCTATTTCATTAACCATTATTTTCACAGTTGAAAGTAACCCTACTTTATATCCTGCATTTTTAAATAATTGAAATAATAAAGAAGCTATTGTGGTTTTTCCGTTTGTTCCTGTAATTCCTACTAATTTTAATTTTGCAGAAGGGTTTTCGAAATAATTTGCTGCTATAAATGCTAAAGCTTCATTTGAACTGACTACTTTAATATAAGTAACACCATTAACTATCACTTTAGGAAAATCTTCACAAATTATAGCTGTTGCTCCTTGACTTAATGCCTTTTCTATATAATCATGTCCGTCTGAAAGTGTTCCTTTTATTGCCACAAAAACATCGTTCAACTCTATTTTTCTAGAGTCGAATTCTATTTTATTAACTGCAATATCTGTTGTTCCTTTTACAGCTTCTATTCTTACTTTATATAATATGTCTTTTAAGATCTTCATGATAACTCTAGTGTTATTATTTGATTCTTTTTTATTTTTTCTCCTGCTTTAACGGATTGATTCTTTACTTTACCAATACCAATTACATTTACTTTTGCTCCCAATGTTTCTAATAATGCTACAGCATCCATTCCATTCATTCCTTTTACATTTGGCACAGAAGAAGTATTAGATTGTACTTGTTTATAATAAGCGTTATAGCTTTTTTCTGTTATATTTATTTTTCCATCAAAATCTTTTATATGATTTGTTGGAGGAGAATCTGTATAAATTTTTTGTGCAATTCTTTTAAAAACAGGTCCTGCTACGTCAACACCATAATAACCCGCAGAAACATTTGGCTTATGAACAACTACAATACAAGAATATTTTGGATTTGTAGCTGGAAAATATCCTGCAAAAGATGATGAATAAAATAATTTTGATTTATCTCGATAATTTACTTGCGCTGTTCCTGTTTTTCCTGCCATTGAAAAATCTTTAGAATATAGTTTTGCAC
Organism: Flavobacterium sp. 316; assembly: GCF_000967805.1. Lineage (NCBI taxonomy): Bacteria > Pseudomonadati > Bacteroidota > Flavobacteriia > Flavobacteriales > Flavobacteriaceae > Flavobacterium > Flavobacterium sp. 316. The sequence goes on along the minus strand of NZ_JYGZ01000002.1, from coordinate 46,777 downwards.
CTGTTCCTCTTTTTACTACGTTTTCCAAAATAGCCCTTACTTGCGATAAAGCCTCATCTGATGCTATTTTTGGATTTATTATTTCAGTGTCATATTTTATTATTGTTTTATTCCACTCTTTAATTTCTTTTACAAAAAGTGGTTTTACCATTACACCGTTATTTGCTACTGCATTATACAATGTTAAAGTTTGTAAAGGCGTCATAGCTAAGTTATATCCAAATGCCATCCAAGGTAATGTTGTTCCAGACCAACTTTTAGTTCCTGGTTGTGGAATTATAGGCTTTCCTTCACCTATAAGTTGTAAGCCTAGTGGTTTATTTAATCCATAACTATTAATTCTATCCACAAATTGTTTTGGATTGTCTTTATATGCATCATAAACAGCCTGAACAACTACTGTATTTGAAGAAACTTCAAACCCTCTTGCTAATGAGATTTTTCCATAACCTCCTTTTTTAGAATCTCTTACTTTCTTTTTATAGAATTCAATTACTCCTCCACGCGTGTCATAAACCTTACTTGTATCTACTTTTTTATCATCAAGCAAAGCTATTAAGTCCATTATTTTGAAAGTAGATCCTGGTTCTTGTGTTTCAGCAACAGCGTAATTTTGTGTCTCATAATATGAGCCATCTTTTGCTCTTCCTAAATTTGAAATTGCTTTTATTTCACCTGTTACTGTTTCCATTACCACTACACATCCGTGGTCTGCTTCATAATACTCTAATTGTTTTAACAATGCATGATGAGCAATATCTTGAATGTAAACGTCTATTGTTGAAATAATATCATAACCATCTTGAGGTTCTAATTCATTATTATCATTTATTGGTTTCCACTGACTTTTTGCAATTTTCTGCATCATTCTATGTCCGTTTTCACCATTTATATATTGTCTGAATGCAAATTCTAATCCTTTTCCATCACTATTTGAACGTTCATAACCAATTGTCCGTTGTGCAATAAGACCTATAGGATGTTCTCTCACTGTTTTTTGCTCTACAATAATTCCTCCTTTATATGCTCCTTTATTAAATAGCGGAAAACTTTTTATACGCATATAATCTGTATAACTTAATTTTCTTGCTATTAAATAATATCTGTTTTTATTAGCTCTAGCTTTTTGCAATTCTGCTTGGTAATGTCCTGTACTTTTCCCAAACATAATAGATAAAGAATCACTTAATGCTTTTATATTTTCATTAAAGTTTTCCTTTGTAGGTGATAATGCATCGAATCGGATAGTATATTCTGGAATTGAAGTCGCTAATAAACTTCCATCTGATGAATATACATTTCCTTTATTTGCAGGAATTGTGAAGTTTTTAACGGTTCTTTCTTTTGCTAATTTTCTATAATAATCTCCTTCAACCCATAGAATATTATTGAGTTTTATTATAATAAAAACAGCCATCACAAACATTGTGAAAGCTACTAAGTACATACGGTAGTTACTATTTTTCTCTTTTACTGCCATATTTTTAGTTTATCTATAAAACTTTTATCTTCTTCTTTTTTAGTTTTTACAATAATCTTTGTAGGTGGAACATTAGATGGAAAAATATCTCTTTGTTCCATTTTTTTTGCGACAGTAGATTCCATCTTCAATTTCATCAATTCCGAACGTCTATCTACAAATTCCGAACGAAGCTCTTTTACTTTATTTGTTAGCTCTGTGATTCTATAATTTTTAGCATCATATCTATGATTATTTGCAATCATTATCATCGCTAAAAAAATTAGAAAAACAATAAATTTCCAGTTCTTTAAGGCATCATCACTTACAAGAAATTTTGCTTTTAATAAACTGTATATACTATTTTTCATTCTCATTTTTTCTCTGCTACTCTTAGTTTTGCACTTCTTGCTCTATTATTTACTGCTATTTCTTCTGCTGTTGGGATAATTAGTTTTTCAATACTTTTAAATGGCACTTCAAAATTCCCAAAGAAGTCACGTTCTGGCTCTCCTTCAAACATTCCGTTTTTCATAAATCTTTTTACCAATCTATCTTCTAAAGAATGATATGAAATAACGCTTAATCTTCCTCCTGTTTCTAGTATTTCTAATGATTGTTCTAAAAATTCTTTTAAAACTTCCATTTCTTGATTTACCTCTATTCTAATAGCCTGATATATTTGTGCTAATATTTTATTACTCTTGTGTCCTGGTAAAAAACGAGCCAAAACTTGCTTTAAATGTTCAGAATCTTTTATTTGTTTATCCTTACGAGCCATAACAATTACATTAGCCATAGCTCCTCCATTTTTAAGTTCTCCATAATCTAAAAAAACTCGTTTCAAATCTTGTTCATCATATTCATTTACTACATGAAAAGCACTTATATCTCCTTTTTGGTTCATCCTCATATCTAATTCAGCATCAAATCGAGTAGAAAATCCTCTTTCTGCAACATCAAATTGATGAGACGAAACACCTAAATCTGCTAAAATTCCATCTACTTTTTTTATTCCATGAAAACGAAGAAATCTTTTTATGTTTCTAAAATTTTCGTTTATCAATAAGAAACGATCATCTTTTAAAGCATTATTCAAAGCATCTTCATCTTGATCAAAAGCAATCAATCTTCCTTCTTCTCCTAAACGAGACATAATTTCTTTAGAATGTCCACCGCCACCAAACGTAACATCTACATAAATGCCATTTGGTTTAATATTTAAACCATCCACTGTTTCCTTTAACAAAACCGGATTATGATATTCCATCTCCATCATCAATTAAATTACCCATTACTTCTTCAGCTAAATCAGCAAAATCGTCTGCTGCATTTTCAATTGTATTTTCATACAAATCTTTATCCCAAATTTCAACAATATTTACTGCTGAAGACAACACTATATCTTTGTCAATTTTTGCAAAAACAACTAAATCTTTTGGAATCAACACTCTTCCTGTTGCATCAATTTCTATCATTTTAACGCCAGCAGTAAATCGACGAATAAAATCATTATTCTTTTTTACAAATCGATTTAACTTGTTGATTTTCTGCATCATTTTATTCCATTCATCCATTGGATACAATTCTAAACAAGGTTGAAAAACAGAACGTTTTAACACAAAACCATCTTCCAAAGAACCTAATTGTTTCTTTAGAGAAGCTGGAAGCATTAACCTTCCTTTTGCATCTACTTTACATTCATATGTTCCAATTATTGTACTCAATTTACTCTTATAGGATTAAATTCTATACAAATTTAGAAATTTTTTACCACTTTATACCACTTACTACCACTTTGTTAATAAGTTTTTCCACTTTAACAAGTAACTTTTTTGCACATTTTTCGCTTTTATTACTAAAATTAATAGCTGGCAAATATTTTATAAAACAAATTCAAACAGTTGAAAATTCTTTTTTTAATAAGAAAATGCTGAAAATTAATCATTTAGAATCATTTTAAGTCCAAAAAACGCTCTTTAGAAATAGTTTTTTCAATTCCTTTTTATTCCTGTATAAAATGTTATATTTGTGAAAATTTCAGAAATAAATTTGAAGTTAATTTTATGCTAAAGAAAGAAAAGAAATACACCTATTTTGAATCTGGAGAAGGTACCCCAATAATAGTATTACATGGTTTAATGGGTGGCTTAAGCAACTTTGATGCTGTTGCTACTTTTTTTCCTGAAAAAGGGTACAAAGTTGTTATTCCTGAGCTACCATTATACACTCAAAATATACTGAAAACCAATGTGAAGGCTTTTTCTAAATTTGTAAAAGATTTTATTATCCATAAAGGATTTGATAAAGTAATTTTATTAGGAAACTCACTAGGTGGTCATATTGCTTTATATCATGCAAAAATGTATCCTGAATTAATGAAAGGGTTAGTTATCACAGGAAGCTCTGGTTTATACGAAAGCGGAATGGGCGAAAGCTATCCTAAACGTGGTGATTATGAATACATTAAAAAGAAAAGTGAAGATGTTTTTTACAATCCAGAAATAGCTACAAAAGAAATTGTAGATGAAGTTTTTGCGACTGTAAATGACCGAATTAAATTACTTAAAACGCTAACTATTGCAAAAAGCGCAATAAGGCATAATATGGGTAATGATTTACCTAAAATGAAAATACCTACTTGTATAATTTGGGGAAAAAATGACAAAGTAACACCTCCCGAGGTTGCTGAAGAATTTGACAAATTACTCCCTAATTCTGAACTATTTTGGATTGATAAATGTGGTCATGCTGCTATGATGGAACATCCAGATGAGTTCAATAGATTATTATATCATTGGTTAGTTAAAAATAACATATAATAATTCCCCTATTTGGGGAATTTCAGTTTAAACAAAATGAAAATAACAAGCGCTGAGTTCATAATTAGTAATTCTGATGTAAGTAAATGTCCTAACGAACCTTTACCAGAATATGCATTTATTGGCAGATCGAATGTAGGGAAATCTTCTCTTATCAACATGCTAACCAATCATAAAAACTTAGCCAAAACATCAGGAAAACCTGGAAAAACACAATTAATCAATCACTTTAAAATTAATTTAAATTGGTTTTTAGTCGATTTACCAGGATATGGATATGCGAGAGTTTCTAAAAAAACAAAAGAGGTTTTTCAACAATTTATTACTGATTATTTTGAAAAAAGACAACAACTAGTTTGTGCTTTTGTACTAATTGACATTCGCTTAGAAGCTCAAAAAATAGATTTAGAGTTTATTAATTATTTAGGAGAAACAGAAGTTCCATTTTGTATTATTTTCACAAAAGCTGACAAAATAGGCAAAGTAAAAGCTCAACAAAATGTAGCCGCTTATAAAAAGAAAGTCATGGCGAACGGTTGGGAAGAAATGCCTCAACATTTTATAACTTCGTCATCAGAAGGAATTGGAAGAGATGAATTATTAGCTTTTATAGACCAAATTAATTCCGAATTCAAAAAAGAGCCTTTTTAATTCTGTTTTATTTTTTAATAGTATATTTACTACGTCAAACAAAATAACAATTTATATACTATGAAAAAAATCATCCTAAGTGCTTTGCTATTTAGCACGCTATTGGCATGTAAAAACGATTCTACCTCTCCAAGCGGAAACCTGTTTGAAACTACGAATGAAGCAGATACAAACGAAAGTGCTAATAAAGTAATTAGCTATTACAATGCTTTTATTGAGTACGATTCTAGCACTTCTAAAAAGATCGATAATCTTTTAAATAATGACTACAGCAAGTTTGAAAAAATGGTTACAACCAAACAAAAATCGAACACCATATTAACTTGGATTGCGTTCACTGGCTTAAAAACATCAACAACTGTAGGATATGGAACAAACCAAGTGGATCTTATGAAACCCGAATTTTATTTAGATGATGCTCTTGCTGCTAAAATAAAACCCTTAATCTTAGAAATGTCTGAATCGTTTACAGCAACAAAAAACACTTACGAAGAGTTTAAAAAATATTTCGTTAATGAAGACTACAAAGACGACAATTGGGAAAAAGGAAGCCAATTTTTAAGTGATATAGACAAAAACACTGTAGCCTTTTATAAAAACAGAGATGAATTTCTTAAAATAATTGATGACAATGTTTCAAGTGCTGAAGAAAAGATTTTAGAAAATCATCCTATAAAAGATGCCATTTTACATACTAAAAAAACCTTAAAAATAGTAGACGAAATGATAGTTCAAGTAGCCGAAGAGACAACACCAATAGAGGTAATAGAAAAAGCATATTCTACATTAGAAGAAAGAGTAAAAACGAGCAAAGAAATAAATCAAGAGAAGTTAAAAGAACAAAACAAACTAGATTCTTTTACCGATTTCTACGATGAAATCGAAACGATGCTTGGAAGCATTAGAAAAGCAAAAAGAGATGGAGCCATATCTGACAATGATTATCGAGACATTAATTACAAATACAGTAATGTAATTTCAAATTATAATCGATTTGTTAAATAAATAAAAAGGGAGAATTTTAAATTCTCCCTTTTTATTTAAGCTCCATTTTTTCTGCGAAATAATCGCAAAAATCTTTCATTGTAGCTGACATTTTCTCATCGTTTGTTGCTCGCTGAAATGTATCTGACATTGCCACAAGCGTTTGATGAAAAAACAATTTCATTTCATCAACAGGCATATCTTTTGTCCAAAGATCTATTCGTAATGTTTCTTGTGCTTTTGAATCCCATAAAGAAACCATCATTGCCTTTGCTTCTTCATGATCCACACCACCGTCTTGCGCTGTCCAAGTTAATTTTTCAGGAACTCTATTTTCATCTAATTCTACTAAGAATTTAATTTCAGATGTACTATTTGTCATTATTTACTAGGTTTATATTTAGAATTTTCAAAAATTGTTTTAGCATCTGTTACTAATAATTCGCTTAACGAAATATCATTATTTTCCATATAACTACGAACAATTTGCCAACCAATCCATTGTCCTACTCTACCTGGAGATTCCGCATCAATATCCTGATAAAATTTAGAAAACGGAGCTTCGTTTATAAATCTAAATTCATTTTTAACATTTGAATCATACAGTAATTTATTATCTATAAAATAACTCCATATTTGATATTCATTTTCTTTACACCAAGCTAATTGTTGTTCTGTATATGCTATTTTATTAGCTTCAGAAACATTTGGTATTAATTTATCTTTCATATACAATTCCTTACCATGATATATAATTAATGACAAGAAATTTCTATCCTTTGGACTTGCTATTTTTCCATAACAAAAACTAGAAACTAAATCAGGTAATATTTGATTTTCTTCAAAAGTAATTCTTTGATAATCTGGAAAATCTGAATAAAAAGGATGATCTTTCCCTAAATAACAATCTAATGAAATTAAAGCAATTGAATCTGCATAAATTGCTTTTGCTTCTCTATCCACTTCACTTATTAATGTAATTACCCTAGGTGTATTGTATTTTGGAAAATAATATTGTACTCGTTTAAAAAAATCACTTAATTCATCTTCTAGCTTATTTGTTTCAGAATATTTATTAATTACTTCTCCATACAATTTTTGAAGTAATGGATCAGATAGCTTATTTGTCCAAACAGTATCATGATTTCCACTAGGAAACAAAAAAGGATATTGATTTTTTATTGACTCTAAATCACTTGGCTTTGACTCATAAAACAGTTTATCAAAACGCTCTATGTTGAATTTTACTGGAATTTCAGCTACTTTTTCTTCCGTTTTATCTTCTTCTTTACAAGAGAATAATAGAATGAAAAATGAAAAAATGAAAAACTTCTTCATATAAGGTATTTTTTATAATTTTATAAAAATTTAAGGAATCTGAAATTCCTGAAAAATGAAAACGCAAATATACAGTATACGTTACTAAATTTTCTTAAAAAAATGACAAATTCAAATAGTTTCAATGCAGAAAAAATCAATCAACATATTGTAAAATGGTTACTCGATTACGCAACCAATGCAAAAGTGAAAGGTTTTGTTGTAGGAATATCTGGAGGAATTGATAGTGCATTAACATCTACACTATGTGCTCAAACTGGTTTACCAACACTTTGTGTAGAAATGCCAATTCATCAGGCTGAAAGCCATGTAAATAGAGCAAATGAGCATATTAATCAATTAAAAAGTCGCTTTTCAAACGTTACTAATGAGCGTGCTGATTTGACTCCTGTTTTTGAAACTTTTAAACATCAAGTTACTTCTTCCGAAAACGAAGCTGTTTTAAACTTATCTTTAGCCAATGTAAGAGCACGATTAAGAATGACTACATTATATTATTTTGCTGGAATTCATGGTTTATTGGTTACTGGAACAGGTAATAAAATCGAAGATTTTGGTGTTGGTTTTTTTACCAAATATGGTGATGGTGGTGTTGATTTAAGTCCAATTGCTGATTTAATGAAAAGCGAAGTTAGATTGTTAGCAAAATATTTACACGTTCCTGAAAGCATTCTAAAAGCAAAACCTACAGATGGATTGTTTGGCGATGACAGAAGCGATGAGGATCAAATAGGTGCTAATTATGAAGAATTAGAATGGGCAATGTTAGAATCTGAAAAAGGGAAGACAGAAGATGATTTTTCTGGCAGACAAGCTACTGTTTTTAGCATCTACACTCGACTAAACACTATTAACCAACATAAAATGATTCCTATTCCAGTATGTATAATTCCCAAAATTTTAAAGCAGATTTAAATATATTATTAAATTAATTAACAAGTATTTACTTTTTTTTCACTAACTTTGATAATAAATCAGTTTTTTTGTTAAATTTAACACTAAAGGTATGATAAAAATTTGTGTTGCTGATAACCATCCTGTTGTAATACAAGGAATTAAATCTTATTTCAGCGCTAATGCTGCTATAGAAATTGTTGCGACTGCGACTAAACTAGATGACCTCACTACTATTTTACAGTCCAAAACCGTTGATGTAATTTTATTAGATATTGAACTAGATGGAATATCAAGTATAAGGGATATTAAAAATCTTTTAAAAGATTTTTCTGAATCCAAAATTATTCTTTTCACTTCTGTTTCTGAAAAGATGTACGCGCCAACAGCTATTAAGGCTGGAGTTTCTGCTTATATTTTAAAATCTAATCCTTTAAAAGATTTAGAAAATGCTATCTATAAAGTAAATCAGGGTATTGTCATTTTTAGTGACGCTGTAAAAAGAAGTATTGATCTTTTAAATAAAGGAAAGAAGACAGATCGTCTTTATAAGAAATTATCAACAAGAGAAGTAGAAGTACTTCGTTATTTAAATGATGGTAAAAAGAATAAAGAAATTGCGGAAATTTTAGACTTAGATGAAAAAACGATTAGTACATATAAACTTCGTTTATTAGCGAAATTAAATGTTACTAATTTAGTTGACTTATTAAGTAAGGCTAAAAGTTTAGATATTATTTAAGAGTATCGACTCATTACTCTACCCAATTTTTTAGAAAACATATTGGTAAGACCAAGATAGTCCATTACCATAGATAATGTTTCCGAATTGTCATCTCTGTTTTGAGTTGACATTTCTGTTTTTAGTTCTTCTATAATTTTATTTACCCAATACCATCTTAATGTTAGTATTGTTTCGGTGACATATTGTGCTATTGTTTTGTCTTTTTGTTTCACAATTATCTGTTGTGATTCCCAATTATGCAGAACTTCTCTTTCTTCATTCATTAAAATGGAAGTAACCTCTTGTGCAATTTCATTATCTAATTGCATGATGTATTTTTCCATCTCAAAACTCTCATTTTGATGGTAATAGTTAATTAGATTAGTATAAATAGCTTGAAATATAGGGTTTGCTAATTCTATTTCGTCTTCTTGCAAGCTCAAATAAATTCGTTGATATACTTTGTAAGGATTTGTTTCTTTTACTTCAATAAAATCTCCTTCTTCATTTGTTTTTATCATTACATCTTCAAAATCTTCTATTGAATCTCCGTAGAGTAATAACATTTCAATTATTTTTCTTTCAAGTTCATTTTGAATGTCAATTTTAGCATTTGAAGCTGCATTTTCATTTTTGTGAACCTGAAATGCTTTTTGTTCTTCCTTGAATTTTTTATTTGTTTCTGTTAATTCCTTTTTATCTAATTGAGCTAAAGTATTAAATAAGACTTCTTCAGAAATATCCATAATTCTTGAACATTCTTGCAAGTAAACTTCCCTCTTAATTCTATCTGGAATTTTTGAGATACTTATTACCATATCTCTAATTAAGTCGGCTTTTTTAATTGGATCGTTTTTAGCTTCTTTCATTAACAATGAAGCTTTAAACTGAATAAAATCTTTAGCATTTTCTTCTAAGAATAACACTAATTTATCGTAAGGTGTTTTCTTTGCAAAACTATCTGGATCTTCTCCATCTGGGAAAGCACAAACTCTCACATTTACACCTGCTTCTAATATTAAATCTATTCCTCTAATTGAAGCCCTTAATCCTGCTGCATCTCCATCAAAAAGAACAGTAATATTTTTTGTTAAACGACTTATTAATCGTATTTGATCTGGCGTTAAAGCTGTTCCAGAAGAAGCTACTACGTTTTCAATTCCTGCTTGGTTAAATTGAATTACATCTGTGTATCCTTCAACTAAATAACAATTATCTTGTTTGGCAATTGCTTGTTTTGCATGATAAATTCCATAAAGCACTTTGCTTTTATGATAAATTTCACTTTCTGGTGAATTAACATATTTCGCTGCTTTTTTATCATTAGTTAAAATTCGTCCTCCAAATCCTAAAACACGACCACTCATGCTTTGAATAGGAAACATTACTCTGCCTTTAAAGCGATCAAATTGTTTATCTTCTTTTACAATAGTTAATCCTGTTTTTTCAAGGAATTCTAATTTATATCCTTTCCCTAAAGCTTCTTTTGTAAAAGCATCCCAAGAGTTTGGTGAATATCCTAAACTAAATTTTTTAATAGTTTCTAATGTAAACCCTCTCTCTTTAAAGTATGTTAATCCTATTGCTTTTCCTTCATCCGTTTCTAATAGTGTATGATTAAGAAATTTATTTGCAAATTCGGAAACCAAATACATACTTTCTTTTTCATTAGCCACAGCCAAATCTTCATTAGTTTGAACTGTTTCTTCAACTTCAATGTTATATTTTTTTGCTAAAAATTTTATAGCTTCAGGATATGTAAAATGTTCGTGTTCCATTAAAAATGTTACTACATTTCCTCCTTTTCCTGATGAAAAATCTTTCCAAATTTGTTTTACTGGAGAAACCATAAATGAGGGTGACTTTTCATCTACAAATGGGCTTAATCCTTTAAGATTACTTCCTGAGCGTTTTAATTGTACAAAATCACCTATAACCTCCTCTACACGAGCTGTTTCAAATACATTTTCTATGGTAGATTTTGATATCAAAGTTTTTTATTTAGTGGTCAAAGATACAAACTTGTAAACTGCAAAAAAAGGCACTTTTAATAAAAAAAATGCCTTAATTCTTATTCTGTATTATACCTAATTACTTTGTTACCACATTTTCAGTACTTTTCTCTATTTTTATAAACTTAAAATCAGGTTCTCCGTCTACATCTACATTTCTAAAAAACTCATTAATTCCTCCATCAACAACTTTTATATTGTTTTTTGAAAGGTTATATCTGTTTTCTACATCTTCTATTTTTCTTTCATTTTGAGTTGCAAAAGTATTTTTACAATGTGCAATTATTATATTTTTAAGTTTTACAAGCTCTTCAAATTCTTCTGTTACTAATTGGTTTTTAACTACTAAGAAATCTTCAAATCCATATACAATACTATTTGTAAACGTTAAATAGCTGTCTTTATTTAAGAAAATAGATTCTTTAATTAATCCTTGAGCATTATCCTCTAAATTTACTAATGTTATGTTTTCGGCTTGAATTTTTGTTTTATTTGCATTAGGGTCAAATCGATCATAATCGTCATAAGAATCAATTTCGAAACATCTAGATCCTTGAAAATCGGAAGAATACGGATTGCGAATTGCAATACTATTATTTATTTTTGATTGTACACCTTGAGTAAAATCAAAATCATCATCTGTTGCTCTAAATGAGATTAATTTTTCTAGCGTAACGTTTCCTCCATAGAATTCGAATGAATCATCATTGCAGTAACTTACTTGAATGTTTTTTATGATTGTTTTGTTTCCTACTCCTGCAAACGAAAGTCCATTTAGTTCTTTTTTTGCACTCAATTTTCTTCCTGAATATTCAATTCTTACATAATTTAACACTCCTGAATCGCTTTCTGTGTTCTTTCCTCCATAAACATTGTATTGAGGATTTAAATCGAATTTTAAAATTCCTATTCCTCCAAAATTATTCACAGGTGCATCTCCCATTACTATTATGCCTCCCCAATCTCCTGGTCTTCTTGTGTATGTATCTTTATTTGTTGTAAATACTATTGGAAATCCTGGTGATCCGTTTGCTTCTATTTTTGCTCCTTTAGTAATTACTAATGTTCCACACGTTTCGTAATCTCCTCTTATTACGGTTCCAGGTTCTATTGTTAAAACTGCATTATTCGTTACATATACAACTCCATGTAATAAATATGTGTATCTATTTGAAAGTGTTGTGTTTTCTGTGATTGTTCCAGCTAATGTTTTATTAGTTTCTTTATATTCTTGTTTTTTAGGGTTGAAATTTGTCCAGCTTTCTATCCAATTGTCTTTGGTTATAATTCCAAAGTTAGATTGAGAAAAGCTTAAAAATGTACTTATTAAAAGTCCTGTTAATAGTATATTCTTTCTCATAGCAGTTTGTTTTTTTTAGTTCTTCAAAGCTATCATTCTAGCTTTATCAGAATCTTCCTATGAGATTATGAAATTGTTATTATACAGATTATTATATCAATTTATCATTAATAAAAAATGCCTCTTACACATAAGAAGCATTTAACGCATACAACTAACCCAAATTTATTGTATTAAAGATGTTTAAACTTTAAACTTCCTTTTTGTTTTAATTAAAATCAAAACGAATTCCTAAAGAAATATTATTTTGATCTACTGTATTATTTTTAAATAGTGGATTGATATCGTATTTAACATAAAGACTAGTAGCTTTATATCCAACATAAGTACTCAACCCGTACACGAAGTTTGATGTATTAAAATCTCCTTTTTGCTTATCTTTAATTTTATCACCGTCTAATTCATATTTGGTAATTTGTTTTGACTTAATATTAAAACCTCCATAACCTCCTAGACCAACCCTAAAAGAGTTATGTGTTCTGAAATAAGTCTTTCCGTCTTCTGAAAGTTTTTTAGGTGTAAAATCAAATTCTAAATGTAGTGGAAAAACCAATTGTACATTTCGCAACCTTGATTCTTTTAAATCAACTGCTGCAATTTGCAATTCTGTTTGATTACCATTTTTAACAAAGAACCTGTTATTTGTTGGACGAAGATTATTATACATTACTGACAATCCATATTTTACATGTAATAAATTAGCATTTTTAAGAATTCTAGTGTTGTACGTCAAACCCCATTCATAAAAATGTGAACCTGCAACACGAAAATCTGAATTTTCAATATTTTCTCCTTCAGTGATTAAATTATTTAACCCTAAAGCAAATACAAATTGAGATGTAGTTCTTTTAGATTGTTTTTTTATAAAATCATCTGCACCATTATAAACTTTCATAGAAGAAAGGTTTATTTGTCTGTGGAATTCACCTATACTATCTGGGCTTGACCCAAAGACAATACTTGTACCTCCTCTTTTTGACTTTTCATTATTATCAGAAATTTTTCCGTCAATTTTATCTTGAATTAATTGATTTAATTTTTCTTCTTGAACAGCTACTTTAGATTCAATATTTTTTGCTCTTTCTTTGGCTTTTTTTAATTTTAGTTCATCTGCTTCATTTTTAGAAAGAGTTCCTTCACTAACCTGATTGTCTATTTTATCTATTTCAACTTTTAAAGCGTTTTTTTCTTCATTAGTTATCGAAGCAATTTGATCTCCAATTTGTTTTGCTCGAATTTCAAATGAAATAGGCTTTTGCTCCCTACCTTTAATTGTACCAGTCTCTTGAACAATTTCTTCAACAACCTCAATTATCACATCTTTAAACCATATTTGTCCTTTTCCATGCAACAAAACACCATAAGAAATTGAAGTTGCATCATTGGGAACAAATAAAACAACCTCATATTTTATCCAATCTGTTGTTCCTTTAATAGCTCTATTTTGCATATTATCAAAAGCCAAAACTTTTTCTTTGTAAAAATCTACACGCATCCAAAGTCCAGCCCAAGATTTCACATCTTCACTTTTAACATAACCAGACATTTTAATTGTCTTTCCTAGATATAAATCTGGTTGAATTGTTTGCATTATGTTTCCAAAGCCTTTAATATCTTTTTTAATTGACTTAATTGTTAAAACATTTTGATTGCTAAATTCGGTACTTGTATCAGAACCCATTCGATAACTTCCATCAACTGTTTCTCTATAAGACCAATCTTCTGAATTTTTAGATATGTCTGCTGTTTGAGCTTTTAAATTAGTTACAAAAGCAACTAACGTGATTACTGTGTAAAAAATAATTTTTTGCATAATTTTTCGCTTTTTGATTGATGATTTTTAATGATGATTTATTCGTAGTTTCTATTAGCTACAGCTGTTTTTACTTGTTTAAAATTTCTTGTCAGTCTATCTAAAGTTGTTTCTTTATATTCTTCATTCAGTTCTTTCTCTGTTGATGTGAGTAACAATGATGCATCTACTTTTAAGTTAGATTCAATATTTTTATTAGTTTGAGGTTGTTGTTTTATTTCAACTTTTCTATTTTCTACACTTGCCAGCAAGGTTTCACCACTTATGTATTTATTTTTGACATTGATTCGCTTTACCTCATCTTGATTAATTTGCTCTATTTTGTCATTTTGAACAATTTTTGCTTCTTCTATTTTTACTATTTCCTCTACTTGGCTTTCGTTTTTACTTCTATTTTCTTTAGTAATAAATTTTTGAGATTGTTTATCATTATTTATTTCTGCTAAAGCTTCTTTTTCTTTTATTAAGATGTTATCTATTATTTGTTTTGTTTCATCTTTAACTGTATCAATATCTTTTTCATTAGTTACAATTTTTATATCATTAGTAGTTACAGTTGTATTGTTTTGATCATAAAGCCAAAATCCGATTGTTAAAAAAACTAAAGATGTAGCGGCAATATACAACCATGAAAAACTCTTTTTTTTCTTATTTTCTTTAACAGAAAGCATTGCATCCAATCTATCCCAAGCTTGTTCTGATGGTTTTATTTCTCTTGAACTTAATTTTTCTTTTATTTTATGTTCTATTTTATTTGGTGCCATTTTGTTTTCTTTTTAATAGATTAACTTGTTCTTGAAGCATTTTTCTAGCATGTGATAATTGTGATTTTGATGTACCTTCACTTATCCTGAGCATTTTTGCAATCTCATTGTGCTTATAACCTTCTATTGCGTAAAGGTTAAATATCATTCGATAACCATCAGGTAAATTATCAATTAACATTTGAATATCATCTGCTGAAAAAGCGTCTATTTCAAAGCTATCTTCATTCTCAGATAAAATAATATTTTCTATTTCTTGATGATTAAACACGTTCTTCTTTACTCTAATAAAATCAATACACTCATTGACCATTATTTTTCTCATCCAACCTTCAAAACTACCTTTGTGTTCAAACTTTTTCAGATTGGTAAATACTTTCATAAAAGCTGTAATCATTACATCTTCAGCATGATGAATGTCTTTAATATATTGACGACACACACCTAACATCTTAGGAGAAAACTTAGTATACAATTGATGTTGCGCTTGTCTGTTATTTAAGACCGCTTGCTCTATTACTTGTTTTTCTTCTCTATGTAAGTCTATTACCTTCATTTATTTTTTAGAAATTAAATTCTGATTTTAGAACCGCTTTCTATTTATATAGACGAGATGTTTTTTTAAAAGGTTGTATAGAAACTAAAAAATTATTTAAAAAAATTATTTTTTACGTTCAATAACATAATTCACCATTAAAATAAGAGAATCTTTATATGGTGATGAAGGGAAGTTTTGAATAAGCAATAATGCTTCTTGTTGGAATTGAATCATTTTTTGTTCAGCATAAGCTAATCCGTTTTTGTCTTTTACAAATTGAATTACTTCTCGAACTCTCTTTTTGTCTTTATTATGATTTTTTACTGAATTAATTACCCAGTTTTTTTCTTTAGTAGTACAATTATTTAATGCATAAATCAAAGGAAGTGTCATTTTTTGTTCCTTAATATCAATTCCTGTTGGTTTACCAATTGCATCATCTGTATAGTCAAATAAGTCATCTTTTATTTGAAAAGCCATTCCAATTAGTTCGCCAAATTTTCGCATTTTTTCTACTAGTTCTCCGTTTTCTGGAACTACTGAACATGCTCCAAGTGAACAACAAGCGGCAATAAGTGTGGCTGTTTTTTGACGGATTATTTCATAATAAACATCTTCTGTTATATCTAATCTACGTGCTTTTTCAATTTGCAATAATTCTCCTTCGCTCATTTCACGAACAGCTACTGAAATTATTTTCAATAAATCAAAATCGTTATTATCTATGGAAAGCAATAAGCCTTTTGACAATAAATAATCACCAACTAATACTGCAATTTTATTTTTCCAGAGTGCATTTATTGAGAAAAAACCTCTACGTTTATTACTATCATCTACAACATCATCATGAACTAAAGTTGCTGTATGGATAAGTTCGATCACTGAAGCACCACGATATGTGCGTTCATTTACATCATTATTATTAGCAACCATTTTTGCGGTTAAGAAAACAAACATTGGTCGCATTTGTTTTCCTTTTCGGTTTACTATATAATGAGTAATTCTATTAAGTAGCGCTACTTTTGAAGACATTGATTCACGGAACTTTTTTTCGAAAAGTTCCATTTCTACAAAAATAGGTTGTTTTATTTGCTCTACGATTTTCATTTATGCTCCAAAAATAGCTAAAACTTTGTTTTAAAACAAAGCCTTCTCTATTTGTTTCATCTAGATGGAAGTGACATTCTCTTTTGTTTTACAATAACCACGTTTGATATTATAAAATTATCTCCAAGAAAATTAATTATCTTAAGTTTTATTTGCCAATTGTCCACAAGCAGCATCAATATCTTTTCCTCTACTTCTCCTAACTTTAACTATAATATCATTTTTTTCTAGTGCTTCAATATAGTTTTCGGTTGCTTGTTCTGAAGCTTGTTGAAATTCTCCATCATCAATAGGATTATATTCAATAAGGTTTACTTTACAAGGTACATATTTGCAAAATTTCACTAAGGCATCAATTGATTTTTTATCATCATTTATTCCTTTCCAAACCACATATTCATAAGTTACTTTACTCTTTGTTTTTTTATACCAATATTCTAATGCTTCTCTTAAATCTGTTAAAGGAAAGCTCTTTGTAAAAGGCATTATATTATTCCTGGTTTCTTCAATTGCAGAATGAAGCGAAACAGCCAATTTGAATTTCACTTCATCATCTGCCATTTTTTTTATCATTTTGGAAACACCAGAAGTAGAAACAGTAATTCGTTTTGGAGACATCCCTAATCCTTCAGGAGAAGTTATCATGTCTATTGCTTTCATTACGTTTGGGTAATTCATCAATGGCTCTCCCATTCCCATAAAAACAATATTAGATAATGGTCTATCATAATACAATCTACTTTCATTATCAATTGCTGCTACTTGATCGTAAATTTCTCCTGGCTCAAGGTTTCTCATTCTTTTTAAACGAGCTGTTGCACAAAAATTACAATCTAAACTACAACCTACTTGACTAGAAACACATGCTGTTGTTCTTGTTTTTGTTGGAATTAGAACTGATTCTACAATTAAATCATCGTGCAAACGGACAGCATTTTTAACGGTTCCATCTTCACTGCGTTGCATTGTATCAACTTTTATATGATTGATTACAAAATTAGCCTCAAGCATGTTTCTAGTTTCTTTTGAAATATTTGTCATATCTTCAAAAGAATGTGCTCTTTTACTCCACAACCATTCATATACTTGATTTCCTCTAAATGCTTTATCATCATTAGAGACAAAGAAATCTCGTAATTGCTCTTTAGTTAAAGCTCTTATGTCTTTTTTCGTCGTTTGCATGGTGCAAAGGTAAAAGAAAATTATGGATAAATATTTTTCAAATTGGTATAAAAATTTAAGCTATTTCTTCTTCAAAACAGTATTTTCTAATACTAATATATCTAAGGCTGTTTCTTTGAATAGTTGTAATGCTTCTTGAGGTGTTTCTACAATAGGCATCCCTTTTCTGTTTAAACTTGTATTTAACAACACTGCAATTTCACTTTCTTTGTGGAATGCTACTAATAATTTTGAAAATCTAGGATTCCAAGTTCCATCAACGGTTTGTACTCTTGCAGATCCATTACAGTGCGTTACATTTTTCAAACTATTAAGGTGTTCTTTTTTTGTTTTATCTACTAAAATCATCTATTCCTTTTTGACTATTTTTTTACCAAAACAAGTGCTTCCACCTGTTGCAATTTTTGGTTCTTCTGTATTTAAAAAAAGTCTTTTCTCTTTAAAATAATCACGTTTTGGTATATTAAAGTTTTCGCACTGTACTACTAAATCAATATCCTTTAACGTTATTCCTTCTGCATCTAAACAATATTGAACGGCTTGCGAATCATTTCCTCCATCATGCTTTATTCTAGCAATTCTTTCTTTTTCTATAGCTACACATACATGACCGTTTTTTTAACAAGACAGCCGAACCGTTATGGGAAAGTCCTGTTCCTATTATATAAATTGGTTTACTCATCTATAATCTTGAAATTTATTGAAAACTACAAAAAATATTTTGATAACTTTGAATGATATTTTAAAACTCAAAATTAAGATGCATTTTATATCAGAAGATTTAGAAAATTATGTTGCTAATCATAGCCAGAACGAGCCAGAACTGTTAGCAAAACTCAATAGAGAAACATATCAAAAAATTTTACAACCTAGAATGTTAAGTGGACATTTTCAAGGTAGAGTATTAAGTATGTTATCTAAAATTATTAATCCTAATTCCATTTTAGAGATTGGTACTTATACAGGTTATGCTACTCTATGTTTAGCTGAAGGTTTAAAAAAAGAAGGAACCATTGATACTATTGATGTTAATGAAGAACTTTTTGATTTTCAAAAAAAGTATTTTGATGCTTCGGAATGGAAAAATCAAATATTTCAACATCTGGGAAATGCATTAGATATTATTCCTAATCTAAATAAAAAATTTGACTTAGTTTTTATTGATGCGGATAAAGAAAATTACATTAATTATTTTAATATAATAATCCCAATGATGAATAAAGGCGGAATTATTTTATCTGACAATGTACTTTGGAGCGGAAAAGTAATTGAAGAACTAGATCCTAAAGATATTAGCACCAAGATACTTGTTGAGTATAATGAACTACTAAACAATGATATTAGAGTAGAATCCGTTTTATTACCAATTAGAGATGGGTTAACAGTTAGTAGAGTTCTATAATTTCTACTAACTATTCTCATTTTATTTTCTACTTCTTTTTAAATATATTGAATATCCTTTATAAAAAACAGTTCCAAATAAAGCTCCAAAAAAGTAACCTGTTAAGATATCAATAGGAAAATGCAGTCCAAGATATATTCTACTATAAGCAAAGATTAAAGGGAAAAAGAATACAACAAAAGCATACTTATAGTATTGTCTTAAAATCAAGAAAATAAAAGTCATAGTTGCTGTAGAATTTGAAGCATGTCCTGAAAAGAAACTATACGAATTACTTGTTTTAACAACTCTAATAATGGTATTAATTTCAGGATCATTACATGGTCTTAAGCGTTGAAAAGAGTATTTAAAAAGATTTGTAATTTGATCTGTAAAAGTAATTAATAAAGCTATAAATAATAATACTATTCCTAGATTTTTCCAGCCAATTTTCTTTTGTAGAATTAATAACAAAATAACAAAATAAGGCGTCCAATTGAGCTGCTTTGTTATTTGTAACCAAAAGGTATCAAAGGATTCTGAGCCTAAACCGTTAAGAAATACTAATAGTTCTTTATCTAGTGTAATAATTTGTTCCAAGATTAAAATTGTCTTTTGATAGGTCCAGATAAGTTTTCAATATCTTCTTTAACTTCCTGAATTGGGTTTTGTATATCCGTAGTTATATCCTTCAATGGATTAACTGTATTATTTATTCCTTCTTTTGCTTTATTTATTTCATCTGAAATACCGCCAGTTATAGAATTCAAATCTATACCCGAATCTGTTGTGCTATTTTGAATTTCGTTTTTAATTTCATTAGTAGCATTTTTTAATTGAGCCATAGTTTTACCCATAAATCTAGCTACATCAGGAATTCCTTTTGAACCAAAAATCATAATTGCAATTAATATTATTATGATAAGTTCGCCTCCACCTATGCCAAACATTGTTTCTTTATTAAATTATAGTGAACAAAGTTACAAAGAAAAAAATAACCTAATGTCAATCTTTATAATTTTGACATTAGGTTTAACTATTTTTTCATATATCTTAAAAAAATTATTTCTTATCTAATTCATCAAATTTAGATATCACTGCTTCACTTGGCCACACATTATTTACCGTGTCAATATCAGCGGTTTCTAATTTTGGATCTAATTGAATTTTAACTATTTTTTTATTTGTAGCAAATACTCTTTTTGCTGTGTCATTATTCTTTCTCCAAATTTGAACCGGAAACTTATAATCCTCTTTAGTTCCATCTTCATATTGAAGTTCTACAATAATTGGCATCATTAATCCTCCTGGTTTTTCAAACTCAACTTCATAAAAATATTTAGGATTTTTTAATGCAGCCTTCTCTTCAGAAGTATAATTTTTAGACACATAATCTTCGAGAACTTGAACATCTTTTACTTCAAATGCTTTTTTTGTCTTTGGATTAAACTCTTTATGTGTCTCATCAACTAAATAAATAAATGGACCCATATCTCTTAAAGACCTTCCTCTTCTCGCTACGAAATTCTTCATTTCTTCAGTAGGCTCTGATGAAACATAATACTGTTTTACTTCTTTAATGCCAATATCAACATAATCCGTAGAATAAAACCATCCTCTCCAAAACCAATCTAAATCTACTGCTGAAGCATCTTCCATTGTTCTAAAAAAGTCTTCTGGTGTTGGGTGTTTAAACTTCCATCTTTGAGCATACGTTTTAAATGCATGATCAAAAAGCTCTCTACCCATTATAGTTTCACGAAGAATATTTAATCCTGTTGCTGGTTTTCCATAAGCGTTTGCTCCAAAATTATATATGTTTTCAGAGTTAGACATTATTGGCTCTAAATATTTTTGATTTCCTTTCATATAAGGAACTATTTTATCTGCTGGACCTCTATCTGTTGGGAAATTAGGGTCAAATTCCAATTCTGTTAAATATTCTAAAAAAGTATTCAATCCTTCATCCATCCATGTCCATTGTCTCTCATCTGAATTTACAATCATTGGAAAGAAATTATGCCCTACTTCATGAATAATTACACCTAACATTCCGTATTTAACTCTATCAGAATATTTTCCATCTTTATCAGGTCGTCCAAAATTCCAACAAATCATAGGATATTCCATTCCTTGATCTTGTGCAGAAACAGAAACTGCTTTTGGATATGGATAATCAAATGTATGTCTTGAATATGTTTTTAAAGTTTGTGCAACCGCTCTTGTAGAATATTCTCCCCAAAGTGGATTAGCCTCTTTCGGGTAAATTGAAATAGCCATTGGTTTATTTTTTTCCAACTGAACAGCCATTGCGTCTAACATAAATTTCCTAGATGATGAAAATCCGAAATCACGAACATTTTCAGCTTTAAATTTCCAAGTACTCTTTTTATCAGAAAATCCTTTTTCAGCTTTTTCAGCTTCTTCTTGAGTTACAATTAAAACTGGTTTATCGAAAGTGTTTTCTGCTAATTCCCATCTTTTCATTTGTTCTTCAGTAAACACATCTTTTCTATTTTGATGTGCTCCAGTTGCTTCTAATATGTGATCAGAAGGCACAGTAATATTTACATCGTAATTTCCGAAAGTTAGAGCAAATTCTCCTCTTCCCCAAAATTGCATATTCTGCCAACCTTCAACATCGCTATAAACCGCCATTCTAGGATAAAACTGAGCAATTACATATAAACGATTTCCATCTTCAAACTCTTCGTAACCTGAACGACCTCCATCAACTTGATAATTATTAATATTATACCACCATTTAATTGAAAAAGTAAATTTACCTTTTGATTGTAAAGGTTTTGCAAGGTTTATACGCATCATTGTTTGATTGATGGTGTAACTTATGTCTTTACCTGATTTGTCTTTTACATATTCTATATGAAATCCTCCTTGAAAAGGCTCTTCCATGAATTTTTTAGCAAATTTATCTGGAGCTAATCCTGGATCAACTCTTTCATTATCCACTAATGGTGATTTTGAATCTGCTGAACGAACATTCTGATCCAGTTGCACCCATAAGTATTCTAATGGTTCTGGTGAATTATTATAATATGTAATCGTTTCCGAACCTAATAGTTTTTTATTTTTATCATCTAACTCAAGGTTCATTTTATAATCAGCTCTTTGTTGATAATACGCTGGACCAGGCGCTCCCGAAGCTGTTCTAAACATATTTGGCGTAGCCATTAAGTCATACATTTGACGAAATTTATTTTCGTTATAATGACCTGGCTCTCTTCCTTTATCTTCGGTTTTCACTTCCTGAGCTATCGCAAAAAAAGAAGTAATTAAAACCAAAATCGAAGAAAATAAAATTCTATTTTTCATGGTAGGTTAATTAGTTTTCAAAATTTTAACAAAGCAGTTTGGTCAGTATTGGTTAACAAAAAACTACTTTTTTTATTATTTATATCTGTATGTAACAAATTTTGTTGTTCTTTAAAAATTTCAGTCAAAACTGAATTTTCGATTTCGAAAGTAGTAATTTTTTCAGAAAAATTCACTTTTAAGTAACAAATTAACACATCATTATCAATTTCAGTTCCTAAAAAATGAATTTCACTTAGCTTGTTATTAATATTTATCCTTATTTTTTCATTTAAATATTTCTCAACAAAGTTTTCAGCACCTTCAATTTCTCTATTTGATGCCAAATAAATTTTTTTATTATATCTCTTTTCTAAAGCTTTGTTTAAATCATCAATAAAAATTCTTGATGTTATTTCTACTCTACCTTTTTTGTCTACATAATCAATTTGAGTTACAGAGACATAAAACTTATGTATTGTAAAAGAACTTACAATAAGGAACAGAAATAAAAAGGATATTATTTTAATCTTATTTTTCATCTGACAAATGTAATAATTCTTCATTTTCTTTTTTAAACGCCTTTGATTTATCTATTAAATATTCTATCAGTTTTAATTCATTCTCTACTTTTAAAAATTCTACTAAATCATAACTTGACATTTCCGCATACGCTAAAAAAGGAACAATTTCCTCATTTTTAATTTTCAATGTAGATATAAAAAAATGATGTGAAAAACGCTCATTAATATGTTCTGCAAATGATTTTGACTGAATGTCTCTCAATCGTCTTTCTTCGAGAACCAAAGAAGCATTTTTTTTTGAGTTTTTTTTAATTCCTAATAATCTTCCAATTCCTCTTCCGATAGCTAGAAAATCAATATTAGATCCATTAGGAGCAAAATGATCTGGTGAAGTTGTTATTTTATTACCTTTATTAAATCTCTCATCTCCATAATTTTTAGTTACATTCATATCAATCCCTGAAAAACCACCATATGTTTTTATCTTTTTCGTATCTACTTCTAAATCACCTGTCAAAGTATAAGGTGTGACTACAACTTCATCGAGTTCGTTTATTTTTACTTTTAAACGAATTTCTAACTCTTCTGTCCAAAAGTCTTTTTCTGTAAGAACATATTTCTGGGAAACAAATGATAATCCTTGAAAATATAATGTATCTTTTGCTTTTGCAGTAATAGAAAATCTACCATCAACATCAGAAATTGCTCCTATATTTGAACTTACATTAAAAATTGTAATTTCGGCTACTTCCATAGAATCGGCTATAATTCTACCTCGTATTACTTCTCTTTCTCTTGGGATATTTTGCGAGAAGAAAAATTGTGAAAACAACAATAATAGAACAAAACTAATCTTTCCCATTATCTTTTTCTTTTTTACCAATACCCTTAATTTCAATATATTCTGATGCTAATTGCCCTAAAATAAAAGTAGCCATTGTTTTATTTTCATTTTTCATAGCATCAACATATCTTTCATCTTCTACTACATAAAATAAAAAACCATCTACATACTCTTCTGGAATTTTTAAAGTATTTATAATATACTCCTTTTGATAATAATCGCTAGTTTCTTCTTGAAGCATTTCTTTTTTCTCTATTTTCAATTCTTTTTTAAGTATTTTGGTTCTTCCACTAATTGCGTTTATTAAACCATCAACACTCATTCCTCCTAAAGGAATTAACAACGGACTATACCATTTAAATTCTTCTGCTGATTGCAGTCTTCTTTCTGCTGGTGTATATACTTTTTGCCCTTTTGGTACAATTCCCAAAGATTCTGCATTTATATTTTTATATTTAATAAGTGTTACTTCTGTTAATTGATTAACTAATGCTTCCATTGGAACAAATACTAAATCTTGATCAAAATCTTTTTGCACAACTACTCTTTGATATCCTTTTAAATGTACTGCACTAAACATTAATGTGTCATTAACTTTTGCTTTTATTGTGAAGTAACCTCCACGTTCTGAAACTACCCCTATATTTTTAGAAACATTTATAACATGAATTTCATCTAAAAAATTTGATTCAGAAACAATCTTTCCTTTAAAAATAGAGTCATTTTGAGCCCATATAAAAAGAGGAAACAATAAAAATAAGAGTATTTTTTCTTTCATTAATGTTGTTTTTTTAAGTATTCTGTAAAAATAAATGAGTTTAGTGCCAATTAAATACTAACAAGATTATAAACTTTTGTTAATTGAAAATATTATTTTTGAAAAAAAAATCATGAAAAATTTAATTATAGCAAGTACTTCCACTTTACACAATGGGAGTTATCTTGATTATTTGTTACCAACTTTAGAAGATCATTTCAAAGAAGTTTCTACTATTTTATTTATTCCTTATGCAAGACCTAGTGGAATTTCTCATGATGAATATACCTCAAAAGTAAAAAAGGCTTTTATTCTTATTAATAAAAAAGTTAAAGGAATTCATGAATTTGAAAATCCAATTGAAGCTATAAAAAATGCTGAAGCTATTTTTACAGGTGGAGGAAATACTTTTGTTTTAGTAAACGAATTATATCGCAACAATGTTTTAAACACTTTAGAAGAGGTAATTAAAAATGGCACTCCATATTTAGGCACAAGCGCAGGAAGTAATATCTGTGGACTTACTATGAATACCACAAACGACATGCCCATTGTTTATCCTCCAAGTTTTAGAACATTAGGTTTAGTTTCTTTCAACATTAATCCTCATTATCTTGATCCAGAAATAGACTCAACCCACATGGGAGAAACTAGAGAAACTAGAATTAAAGAATTTCATGCTTACAATCCGCAACCAGTAATTGGATTAAGAGAAGGAAGCTGGTTAGAAGTTCGTAATAATTCTGTAAAATTAAAAGGAAACTTAACAGCTCGATTATTTAAACGAAATCAAGAGCCTATTGAAATTGACCCTGAAACAGAATTAAATAATTTATAAAAACAAAAAAGTCTCAAACATTAGTTTGAGACTTTTTTTGAGCGGAAGACGAGGCTCGAACTCGCGACAACCAGCTTGGAAGGCTGGAGCTCTACCAACTGAGCTACTTCCGCAAATGATGATTCTTTTAAAACTTTCATCTAAAGTTTTTGAGCGGAAGACGAGGCTCGAACTCGCGACAACCAGCTTGGAAGGCTGGAGCTCTACCAACTGAGCTACTTCCGCTTTTGTGGGTGCAAATATACTTTATTTTTATTTTTACTTGCAAGTTTTTTTTAAAAAAAATTACACTTACATTTGTAATCCCAACATTTCTACAAAACAAAACACTCTAAAATATTATAAATGAGAAGTTTAAAAAATAATAGAAATTTAAAAAAATACTACAAACGAAACGCACATTATTAAACATCTTGTTTTAAAAAGTAAAAAAATAATAGAAATTTACTTTTTTGATGAAAATAATGACATTACTACTAATTTATTTTTGGCATGTTTTTAGATAATATACTAACAACAGATTTATCATCTGTTTAGTTTATAAAATATCAAACATAATTTAATTTTCAAAATCACTATTTATAGTGAGTGTTTAAATAAGCTGGCAACTTAATTTTGTCAAATCATAGAAATTCATAATATAAGCAATTAAGAATTAACATTAATAAACAGGTTTTTCTTTTAAAAAACATTAAAAATATATGGTAAAAAATATACTCATTATATTCTCTTTAATTTTCTTACTCATCAGTTGCAAAGAAAGTTCTGATAAAGCAAGTATTTCTGCTAATGAAGAACCTATAGAAGAAATTAGCAAGCCTATTCCTACTGAACTAATTGAAACATTGAAAGATAGCATTAAATTGTTTTACAACAAACTAAACAATCATGAGATTTGGTTTAATAAAACAAATAGAATTGCTTTGATTAATGAAGTTAAAAATTGCCATCAAGATGGTTTAGATCCAAATGATTATAATTTAAAGGAAATCTTAAAATTAGAAAAAGAAAGAGACTCGTTAAATGATAAGGCTATTTTTGACTACGATATTTTATTGACTAGTACATTTGAAAAACTAGCATTACATCTTTACAAAGGGAAATTAGACCCTAAAAAAGTATATTCTGACTGGGATTTAAAACCTAAATCATTAGCATTATCTCCATACTTAGAAAAAGGAATTAAGTCTAAAGAAATTTCGAATGTTTTTAAAGAATTAAAACCTCAACATTTCATATACAATCAAATTAAAAAAAGTTTAACTATACTAGAAAAATATCCTGAATATGATTTTAAAAAGAGTGAAGCTAAAGACAAGATTGAATTAAATGATACAACTGATGAAATTATAACCATCAAACACAAATTAGCTTACTGGAAAGATTACACTCGAAATGATAGTATAACAACTGCAATTTATGATTCCATCACATTTAATGCTGTAAAGAAATTTCAAGCCAGAAATGGTCTTAAATCGGATGGAGTAATAGGAAAAGGTACGATAAAGGCTCTTAATTTCTCCAAAGAAGAAAGAATACACCAAATAATAGCTAATTTGGAAAGATGGAAATGGTTTCCAAGGGATTTTGGCGATAATTATTTAATTACAAATTTACCCGACTATAAAATTACTTATGTGGCAAAAAGAGACACGCTTTCAGAACATAATATTGTTGTAGGGACTCCAAAAAGAAAAACACCGATTCTAATTTCAAAATTATCAAACTTAGTATTCAACCCAACATGGACAGTTCCTCCTACAATTATAAAAGAAGATTTAACACCTTCTGCTAAAAAGAATATTTCTTATTTTACAAGAACCAGAATGACTATTTATGACTCAACAGGAAACAAAATAGCCCCTGAAGAATGGGATCCTGAAAAATCAAGATCTTATAGATATGTACAAACATCTGGATATAATAATTCTTTAGGCTTAGTTAAATTTAATTTCCCTAATCGTCATTTAGTTTATCTACATGACACAAATCATAGAGATTATTTTTCAAGAGAATACAGAGCCCTTAGTTCTGGATGTGTTAGAGTTGAAAATCCTTTAGATTTATCAGAAAAAATTCTTGATAATGAAGAAAGAGGTTGGACAAAAAAAGAAATTGATACTATTATAAAAAAGAAAAACATTAAAACCATTCCTATTAAAAATGAGATTAATGTTTATATTTTATATTGGACTAATTGGCTAGATAAAGATGGTAGCTTACAATTCCGAGATGACATTTACAATCTAGACAAAAAATTATACAATTCTCTAAGAAGTTAATTTAGATTTTTTTGAATAGCTTCTAGATGGATGGTAAATGAACAAACATGTCTTGTCTTTAATCAATTCTATCAATTTAGCTGAAATTTCATTTGGAACAGCAGGACAACCTTGACTTCTTCCTAAACGCCCATTTGATTTTATAAACTTTTCAGAAACATAGTCAGCACCATGAATTACAACAGCTCTATCTCTTGCTTTATCATTTATCCCATATTCTAAACCATCTAAACGTAATGAAAGACCATGTTTACCTATGTATGTTTCACCTGTAGTGTAAAACCCTAAACTACTTTGATATGATTCTGATCTATTTGAAAAATCGCTTGCAAATAATTCTCCTGAATTTCTTCCATGAGCTACTAATGACTGCAAAACAATTTCTTTAGTTTCCATATTAATCACCCACATTCTTTCTTCGTTTGAAGACAGGCTAAAATCAACAATTGTTAAATATTCTTTTTCTATTAAACCTTGTTCTTTTAAATTGTTATATCCTTCAAAAGCTTTAAAGAAACTATCAAAATTAGGCAACTTATATTCATTGGATGTTATATTGCTATAAAATGACTTACATTTTATCTCTAATGCTAATTTTAAGTTTGCTGCTACTAATTTTGGATCTGTACTTTTATTAATTTCTACCCTTTCAATACCTTTGAAAGTAGTAAAGCTAAATAATAAAAAACTTAGGGCAAAAAGGGGGATTAATCGGTAATTCATTGTAAGTCTAGTAGTTATTATATTGTTAAGCGGTTCCAAATATATTTAAAAAAAACTAAGAAACAAATTTTTTTACACCATTAGTCGAAAAAAAATGCTTTTTATCGGTTTTCCATACAAAACGTTAAAGATATTATAATTTATTTCACACAAAATCGAATAATTTTAAATTTGCGAAAAAAGTTTCATGTATAATAACTTCATTATCTGCGTTTTATTGCTATTAACTACACAAAAAATATTTTCGCAAAAAACAGACAGCATAAAAAAAAGTTTGAAAGCAGAAAAAAAAACAAATAATGTTATTATTGATGGGATTTTAAATGAAGATGATTGGCTAAATGCATCCGTTGCAGACAACTTCTACACTTTTGAGCCTAATAACGGAACCCTTGTTCCAAAAGAGCTAAGAACTGAGGTTAAAGTTCTTTATGATAACGATGCAATTTATATTGGAGCTTTACTTTACGACAATGATCCTTCAAAAATTTTAAAAGAAATAACAGAAAGAGATCGATTTGGTACTGCCGATTCTTTTGGTGTTTTTATAAATGGGTATAATGATGGTCAGCAAGACTTCCAATTTTATGTTTCTGCTGCAAATGGTCAGTCAGACTGTAATTTTACTTCTCAGAACGGAGAAGATTATTCATGGAATGCTATTTGGGAAAGTAAAACAAAAATAACAGACATTGGTTGGATTGTAGAAATTAAAATTCCTTATGCGGCTTTGCGTTTCCCTAGTTCAAATATTCAAACATGGGGAATTAATTTTTTTAGGGAAATAAAAAGAACCCGACAAAAATATACTTGGTCACATATTAATAATAATGTAGGAACATTTTCTCAACAAGCAGGAATTTTA
The DNA here is from genome assembly GCF_000967805.1 of Flavobacterium sp. 316. Lineage (NCBI taxonomy): Bacteria > Pseudomonadati > Bacteroidota > Flavobacteriia > Flavobacteriales > Flavobacteriaceae > Flavobacterium > Flavobacterium sp. 316. The sequence continues at coordinate 17,603 of NZ_JYGZ01000002.1, read as the reverse complement.
AATGGAATTGAAAACATATCAACTCCTACTCGATTATTTCTAATTCCTTATGCTTCTTCTTATTTAAATTCCAATAAAGAAGACACAGAGTTAACATTAAAAGGTGGTTTAGATATTAAATATGGTATAAATGATGCTTTTACTCTTGATGCTATTTTAATTCCAGATTTTGGGCAAACCAAATTTGATAATGTAGAATTAAATTTAGGTCCATTTGAACAAGAATTCAATGAAAATAGACCTTTTTTTACTGAAGGAACTGATTTATTTAACAAAGGAGATTTATTATACACTAGACGAATAGGCGCTTCTCCCATTTTCAAACCTAAATTAGGTGCAAACGAAAGAGTTGATGAATTTCCAAGCACAACAAATCTTCTTAATGCTCTAAAAATATCTGGACGTAATGATGACGGTCTTGGAATAGGTTTTCTTAATGCTATAACCGAAGAAACAACTGTTACAATACGAAATACAGAAGACGGAAGCTCTAGAAGAAAGGTAGTATCTCCTCTAACAAATTACAATGTAACTGTTTTCGATCAAAGATTTAATAAAAATTCATCTGTAACATTTATAAACACAAACGTTACTAGAAATGGTAGTTTTAGAGATGCCAACGTTTCAGGAATTGTCTTCGATTTGAATACTAAAAAAAACACATTTAATCTTAGTGGAAAAGCAAATCTTAGTAGTGTTTATGATGAGAAAAACACTAATGGAATAAACTCTTCTTTAGCCATAGGTGAAACATCTGGAAAATACAGATTTGGAATAGGCGCTGAATACATTTCTAAAGATTTCGACAATAATGATTTAGGTATTAATTTTCAAACTAATTACTATAGTTTTTACACAAATACTAGCTATAGAATATTAAATCCTACTAAAATATTTAACTCTTTTAGAGTACTGCTTAGCTCATATATTGAATTTAATAATCTTACCAACGAAATTCAACAAAACAACTTTGGTATAGATATAAATACTACATCAAGAAAAAATCATTATGTAGGAATGGGTTATAATATAAAACCTTATGAAAGGTATGATTATTACGAACCTAGAATTACGGATCGGTTCTTAATTACTCCTAAGCTTCAAAATTTTTGGTTTAGCATTTCTTCAAACTATAACAATAAATTTGCATTAGATTTAAATATTGAATACGTTGATTTTGATCAAAATGGGAGATCTGACTTTGATTTTAGTATTAAACCAAGATATCGATTCAGTGACCAATTTTCATTAATTTATGAGATAAACCCTTATACACAAAAAGACAATATTGGTTTTATTGATTATATTGATAGTAGTAATGAAATTATTATGGCTCAAAGAAACAGAACTACTTTAAATAATAATTTAACGAGTAAGTTTTCTATTAATAGCCAAATGAATTTTAATTTATCCGTTAGACATTATTGGTCTATTGCTGAAAACAATGCTTTTTTCTCGTTACAAGAAACTGGAAGGCTTATTGAAAAAACAGATTATACTGAAAACAAAAACTCTAGTTTTAGTACTTGGAATTTAGACTTATCTTACTCATGGTGGTTTGCTCCTGGAAGCCAAGCTACTATTTTATACAGGAATAATGCTACAAACTCAACTAACGATATTAACAAGAATTTCAATAAGAATTTAGATACATTATTCTCAGATAACCTAAATCATGTTTTCTCAATAAGTATTCGTTACTTCATTGATTATAATCAAACTAAAAATTGGTTTAAAAAAGCATAGTCTTTGTATTGCTTTATTATCTTTGTTGTAATGTTATAAATTATTAAAGATGATGAACAAGAAAGTTATCCTAATGATATTAGACGGTTGGGGTAAATCTCCCGATCCAAAAGTATCTGCTATAGACAATGCTTACACTCCATTTATAGATTCATTATATTCTAAATATCCAAATGCACAATTAAGAACAGACGGATTAAATGTTGGGCTTCCTGAAGGTCAAATGGGAAACAGTGAAGTAGGCCACATGAATTTAGGTGCTGGACGAATAGTATATCAAGACTTAGCAAAAATAAATTTAGCAGTAGCCAACAAAACTATGAATCAAGAAAAATCATTAATGGATGCTCTTGATTACGCTAAAAAAAACAACAAATCGGTTCATTTCTTAGGCTTAGTTTCAGATGGCGGTGTACATTCTCACACTTCACATTTAAAAGGTTTAATAGATGTCGCTCAGGAAATGGGTGTACAAAATATGTTTGTTCATGCTTTTACAGATGGTAGAGATGTTGATCCAAAATCAGGAGCAAATTATATTGAAAACTTAGAGAACTATTTAGAAAACACCAATGCAAAACTAGCTTCAATAATCGGTCGCTACTATGCAATGGATAGAGATAAACGTTGGGAACGTGTAAAACTTGCTTATGATTTAATCGTAAATGGAATTGGTACAAAATCAAAAAAAGGATCACTAAGTGTTTTAGAAAGTTATTCTAACGCTATTACTGATGAATTTATTAAACCTATTTCTATTGTAGATGCAAACGAAAATCCAATTTCAACAATAAAAGATGATGATGTTGTTATTTTCTTTAATTTTAGAACAGATAGAGGAAGAGAATTAACCGAAGCACTATCTCAGAAAGATTTTCATGAGCAAAACATGCACAAACTAAATCTGTATTATGTTACTATGACAAATTATGATGAAACATACTCAAATGTTCATGTAATTTATGATAAGGATAATATAACTGAAACACTTGGTGAAGTATTAGAAAAACATCATAAAAAGCAAATTAGAATTGCAGAAACAGAAAAATATCCGCATGTAACTTTCTTTTTCTCTGGAGGAAGAGAAGAGCCATTCGTTGGAGAATCTCGTATTTTAAAAAACTCACCAAAAGTTGCTACTTATGATTTGCAACCCGAAATGAGTGCTTACGAACTTAAAGATGCATTAATCCCTGAGCTTAAAAAAGGTGAGGTTGATTTTGTATGTTTAAATTTTGCTAATGGAGATATGGTTGGACATACTGGAGTAATGGAAGCTGCAATAAAAGCTTGTGAAGCAGTTGATATTTGCGTAAAAGAAGTTGTTGAAACTGCTTTAGAAAATGGGTACACAACTCTTTTAATTGCCGATCATGGAAATTGCGAAACAATGATTAACCCTGATGGAAGTCCGAATACAGCTCACACAACGAATCCTGTTCCTTTAATATTAATTGATAATGATCTAAAAAATATAAACAATGGTGTTTTGGGAGACATTGCTCCTACTATTTTAGATTTAATAGGAATTGAACAACCAAAATCCATGATATGTAAATCTTTACTATAAATATGAAAACAGTAATAATAACGTATTATCTCTTATGACGAATTGCTCACTTTACACAAAAGGAACAGATGGAAAACCTGAAGAAAATAGGGGAAAGATAATTATAGAGTCAAAAGAAATTACTGATGGTATTTTAATAGGTAAAACTAAAATTACCAACTTACAACAAGAACCTTTCAACGAATGGTATTCAATAGGTTACAACGAATATAAACCTAATGAAGAGATTATAAAAGGGATTAAAAAATACATTTCAGATTATTCCATTACTGTTTTTATGGGAACATGGTGTGAAGATAGCCAGAATCAGGTACCTAAATTTTTTAAAATTTTAAACCAATTAGATTTTCCTCTAAGAAAAGTAAACCTAATAACAATGACTAGAGACAAAACAACTCCTGAGATTTTTGAAGAAGGATTAAATATTACTAATGTACCAACCTTTATTTTTTATAAAAAGGACTTTGAAATTAATAGAATTGTTGAATCGCCTGTTGAAAGTTTAGAAGAAGATATTTTTAAGATTGTTTCAAACAAACCTTATAAACATATATATACTGAATAAAATATAATCCCGAACTATTCGGGATTTTTTTATATACAATTATTAATTAAAAGTTAAACTTTCAATAATTGATAGTGTTACTATTATATTTGCGTTCATAAATTTCAATCCTATGAAAAACCTATTAGCTAATCTAAATATAACAGTTAATAAAAAACTGTATGTAAAAGCTCCTGAGACTTCAGATTTAGGAAAAAAAATCATTCAACATAGTATAATCTTAATTCATGAAATAGGTTTTGAAGCTTTTACTTTTAAAAAATTAGGTGAAAGAATAAACTCAAATGAGAGTTCCATTTATAGATATTTTGAGAATAAACATAAATTATTACTATATTTATGTTCTTGGTATTGGTCTTGGATAGAATACAAACTCGTTTTTTCTACTACAAATATTTCGAATCCTTTAGACAAACTTATTAAAGCCATAACAGTAGTTACAGAAGAAATAAAAAATGATTTATCAACAGAGTATATAAACAAAGGCACTCTAAGTCAAATTGTTATTAGTGAGTTTACGAAAACATTTCTAACAAAAGAAGTAGATGAAGAGAATAAAGAAGGCTTTTTTATTGTGTATAAAAGTGTAATTAATAGATTAACAACTATAATTGAAGAAGTGAATCCAAATTATATGTTTTCCAAAACACTTGCTTCATCTATTATAGAAGGTTCGTTACACCAACATTATTTAAAAGATCATTTTAAAACTATCACAAATTTATCTGACTCAAATTGTTTGTCGGATTTCTATATCGATTTAATAAAAAAAGTACTTGTATGACACCATTAGAAAGATTTAAAAACTTAATTATAATTGATAAAAGAGATATTTATCAAATATTATTATACTCGCTTTTCGGAGGATTAATTAGTCTTACATTGCCTCTTGGAATACAATCAATTATTAATTTTCTTCAAGCTGGTAAAGTTTCTACTTCGTGGATAGTTCTTGTTATTATAGTTGTAGTAGGAGTTGTGCTTGTAGGTGTATTTAAAATCATGCAATATCGTATTACTGAAAATTTACAGCAAAAAATATTTGTGCGTTCTTCTTTTGATTTTGCTTATCGGTTTCCAAAAATAAAGTTTGATCAATTATATAATGAATATCCACCAGAACTTGCTAATCGTTTTTTTGATACGTTAACGGTTCAAAAAGGTTTTTCTAAACTATTACTCGATATTTCAACTGCAATTCTTCAAATTCTATTTGGTATAATATTACTCTCTTTATATCATTCTTTTTTTATTCTATTTGGGTTCATTCTTTTAGGAATGTTGTACATAATTTTTAGAGCTAATTTCACAAAAGGACTGGAAACTAGCTTAAAAGAATCAAAATATAAATATAAAGTGGCACATTGGATACAAGAAATCGCAAGAAATCATTTAAGTTTCAGAAATTTGAATTTATTTGAATTTTCATTAAACAAGAATGATCAATTAGTAAGTGATTATTTAAATTATAGAGAAGATCATTTTAGAATTTTAAAAAGACAATTTATCCATTTAGTAGGATTTAAAACTATTATCACTGCTGGATTATTAATTATAGGTGGAATATTAGTATTGAATCAACAGATGAATATCGGACAATTTGTTGCGGCAGAAATTATAATTATTTCAATTATAACGGCTGTTGAAAAGTTATTTGCTGGATTAGAATTGTTCTATGATGTTCTTACATCATTGGAAAAACTAGGAAATGTTGCTGATTTAGATATAGAGAAAAATGATACTCCTCAAAATTTCATGATTAACAACAATGACGCTATAACACTAAAGGCTAAGAATTTAAATTATAAATATCCTGATTCTGAAACCTGTATTTTAAACAATATTAATTTAACAATACATCCAAAAGACAGAGTCGTAATTAAAGGTAAAAATGGTTCTGGTAAAACAACTTTAATTCGATTATTAGCTAAAATTATAGATCCTACTTCTGGAACGATGTTTGTAAACGATGTCAATATCAACAAAGTTAATATTAATGATTATAGATCAAAAATAGGTCTTATTAGTGTTAATGATACTACTTTTGAAGGTAGCATTTTAGATAATATTATTTGTCAAAACAAATCGATTAATATTAATGAAATTAATAAAGTTTTAGACAAAGTAAAGTTGTCTAAATTTATAAAATCATTGCCTCTAGGTTTAGATACTCCGTTGTTCACTGATGGTAAACAAATAAGTTCATCTGTAGTTCAAAAAATAGTATTAGCACGTTGTATTTTATCTAACCCTGAAATAATTTTATTAGAAGATCCATTAACAAAAGTAGACGAAAATCAGGCTAAAAAGATAATTGATTATTTAATGGATAAATCTCATCCTTGGACACTTGTTATTACAACTGGAAATAGTGAATGGGAAAAACAAGCTACAAAAATTATAACATTAGAAAATGGTCAAATTGTTTAAACTATTAAATAAACAAAATGCTAAACATAACAAAAAATAAAATTGATAGCACATTTGATTTTTCAAAATATAAATCGAGTGCTGTTTTTGCAGATAACAAAGGGTACTTAGTTATACGAAAGATAATTATAGGAATTGCTATTTTAACTTTCTTATTTCTATTTCTTCCATGGACACAAAATATTTCTGGCTCTGGATTTGTTACTACTTTAAAACCTGATCAAAGACCTCAAAATATTCAAACTGCAATTGCTGGACGAATAGAAAAATGGTATGTGAGCGAAGGTGATTTTGTAAAAAAAGGAGATACTATTTTATTCATTTCTGAGGTAAAAGAAGATTATTTAGATCCAAATTTGGTAGAAAACACAGGAAACCAAGTGATCGCAAAAGAGAATGCTGCTACTTCTTACGCTTCAAAGGTGAAAGCATTAGAAAGTCAGATGTATGCTATTGAGAGTGAAAAAAACTTGAAATATAAACAAGCTCAGAATAAATTAAAACAAGCTTATTTAAAGGTGAAAAGTGATAGTATAGATTTACAAGCTGTAAAAACACAGTTAAAAATTGCTGAAACTCAATTTAACAGAGCTATCAATTTAAACAAGGAAGGCTTAAAACCTCTAACTGATGTTGAAGAAAAGAGAGTTAAGCTACAGGAAATGGAGGCTAAAATTATTACACAAGAGAATAAATATTTAGCTAGCCAAAATGAAATTCTTAATGCTACAATGGAATTGAATCGAATTTCTGCTGAGTATGCTGAAAAAAGTGCAAAAGCTAGTAGTGATAAACAAACTGCTTTAAGTTCTCAATTTGACACTGAAGCTCAAGTAGGAAAATTAAAAAACCAATATACTAATTATCAAATTAGAAATGGTCTTTATTATATAACTGCTCCACAAGATGGTTATGTTAATAGAGCTATACAATCGGGAATTGGTGAAACAATCAAAGAAGGCACATCGATAGTTAGTATTATGCCTTCAAAATTTGAAATTGCTGTTGAAACGTATATAGATCCTGTTGATTTTCCATTAATCAATAGAGGACAAAAAGTAAGAGTTTGGTTTGACGGTTGGCCTACTATAGTATTTAGTGGTTGGCCTGGTGCTTCTTATGGAACTTTTGGAGGTGTTATTGTTGCTAAAGAAAATTTCATAAGTCAAAATGGGAAATACAGAGTACTTATTGCGCCAGACAAAGAAGATAAGAACTGGCCAGAACAATTGAGTATTGGTGCTGGAACACAATCTATTGCTTTATTAAAAAGTGTTCCTATTTGGTTTGAAATTTGGAGAACATTAAATGGGTTTCCTCCTAATTTTTATCAGCCTCAAAATGCTGAAAAAGATCAAAAAAAGTAGTAGACAAATCCTTTTTACTGTTTATTAAAACTAAAAACACAGATGAAAATAAAAATTATACTTTTTTTTATGCTTCTTAACTTTTCTATGAAAGCGCAAGAAAGCGACTTAAAAGAGTTTACTTTAGAGGAATATTTGGGTTATGTGAAAAAATTTCATCCGCTAGTAAAACAAGCTGATTTAAAAATTTCAGAAGCTCAAGCAAAACTTATGAAAGCAAGAGGGGCTTTTGATCCAAAGCTTGAAGCGGATTTTTCAAAGAAAGAATATGGCGATAAAAACTATTATTCGCTTTTTAATGGTAGTTTCAAGATTCCTACTTGGTATGGAATAGAGGTCAAAGCTGCTTTTGATAATAATGAAGGTATTTATTTAAATCCTGAAAATACGGTTCCTAATAATGGGCTTACTTCTCTTGGTATTTCAATTCCTTTAGGTCAGGGTTTATGGATTAATGAAAGAATGTCCGATTTAAGAAAAGCAAAAACGTATCAAAAATTAAATGAAGCTGAACGTAATATTCAGGTTACAAACATTCTTTATGATGCTATTGTAAGTTATATTAACTGGAAAAGGAGTTATGATGAAGTGGAATTGTATCGTAATTATTTGAAAAATGCTAGTGTTCGCTATGATGGTGTTCTTAAACTTATTGAGCAAGGTGACAAGGCTGCAATTGATAGTATAGAAGCTGGAATTACAGTGAAAACAAGAAGGTTAAATCTTGAAAATGCTGAATTGAAATTAATGAAATCTAAACTAGACTTGTCTAATTATATTTGGACTGAAAATACTATTCCATTAGAATTAACTGATTCTTTATTACCAGATAAGAATATTGAAAAAACTATTTTGGAGACATTAAATTTAACGGAATTTACAGAAATTACGATTGAAAATCACCCGAAACTAAATGCACTGCAATCTAAGATAGCTATTCTTACTATAGACCGAAAGTTGCAAGCAAATAGCATTTTACCTAAATTAAATGTTAGCTATAATTATCTTTCTGAGCCTAGTGCTTTTGAAGATTATAGATTTGAAGATTATAAAATAGGTGTTCATTTTTCTTTTCCTTTATTTCTTAGAAAAGAAAGGGCTAATTTAAAACTAGCGAAACTAAAAGTGCAAGACACAGAATTAAGTTTGTCTTATGAAAGAGAGAGCTTAATGAATAAGATTGAGGCTCAAAAACAGGAGATTAATTCTTTTAAAAAGCAACGTTCTATAAATTCTGAATTGGTTTCCAACTATGAGCAGATGCTAAATGCTGAGGAACGATTGTTTACTATGGGTGAAAGTTCTTTATTTTTGATTAATTCTAGAGAAAATACTCTTGTGAGTGCACAATTGTCTAATATTTCATTAACAAATGCTTATTTAAATGCTACTGTTTCCTTGTTTAAAACGATTGCAAATCCTGAATAGAATATTTCTTTTAGGGAACAACATGAAAAAGTAGTTTTAATAGAATGATTCTTGATTTGCTATTTTTTATTTATCATAAGATAAATACTCTCTTTATTTAAGCTTTTCTCAATTATACTCTATAAAAACAAAACCTCAAGTTTTATTCTTGAGGTTTTGTTTTTAAAACTACTTGTTTTTATTACGCCAATGCCTTGTTCGATTGCGCCCATGCTTTGTTTGGTTGCGCCAATGCCTTGTTCGATTGCACCCATGCTTTGTTTGGTTGTGCCAAGAGCTTGTTTGTTTTGGACAAAGCTTTATTTATTTATCTCCTTTTAAATTTTATTTTTGCAATGGCTTTGTATTGAACAGACTTTGTGTTTAATATAGTAGCAATATAGTCTTTTGCTTTACTGGCTATATCTACTAGATTATCTAAATCGTCATATACTATTTGGTTTCTTTCTCCTCTCGCACTGTTTAATGGTATGAATGCATCAGCAACAGCTTGTGTTTTCTGGAGCATTTCTATTTTTTTAGCTTGATAGGTTGCTATTTGATACTCTGTTTCATTTGGAGTATAATTTGGGGTGTTTTCTAATATGGAAATTAATGCGTCTAAATTATTGGTTCGCTGGTCGTAACTCATTTGTGAAGTGGAGTGACTGATTTGTTCTTCTTCTGGATTGTTATTTTTTTTAGTAGGTGTTTTTTTTACTCCTTTTAGTTTGCGAACTGCTGTCATAAAGTTTTCTAGATCTGCATCTGTTACTCCTTCTGTTGCTTTGTAGGCTTTCCTTAGCTTTGTAAGTTGTGTACTTAGAGGTTTAAAGAGTGCTTCTCTTTCGTCTACAGCAGTGGAATATGGTGCTACTAATTTGTTTACATTTTCTTGTTTTTCAAATGCATTTGTGTAAATGGCTTGAAGGTTTGATAAGTGTAGTTTAGGATTACTAGGATTATATAGTGCTCCTAATGCTTCAATGTTTGTGTTTAATAAATTGAGGTTTGCAATGTTTCTTGCGTGCCCTACTTCTGAGGTTGATGCCATAATTTTTACTTTTTAATTAAAAAACATTAACGAGAAAAAAGAAGCATTATTTTAATTTTGTTAGTTTTTTATTACAATTTTAACATTTAAACATGATTTATATTAATAAAATTAACCTGTTAAACACAAATAACACATTAAGACTACCGCTAAGTATAATCATTTTTTGATGAAGTGTTTTTATCAATGTTTTCGATAGAAAATTGTATCAAAGACAAGGGAAATTTTATTAAAAATGATTCTCGTTTTACTGCACAAAAAACACTACGATTGTCCTTAGGCTAAGACTATTTTTAACGAAAGATATATTTATCTTTTTAGTCTGTTTTACTGATTAGTTCTTGCATTCCATAGTATTGAATTGCTTTTTGTTTTAATGGATTAGTACTCCATTCTTCCCACTGATTTGTATATGGGTCATAGCCACATTTTAGGGGTTTGGAATATTGGTTTTCAGGATTTTCTATATAAGCACGGCAATCGGTGCAGATATGACGAAATTCACAATCTTTGCAAATGTCTATTTGGTCTTTGGTAATGTTCCAATATTTTTTAAAATCTTTGTGTTGCAATGCTTCTTCTAGTGTGGTGTTTTTGATGTTACCAAAGCTTTGAGAAATTGCTGGACAATTTTTTATGTTACCGTCTTTGTCTATGGCGATTTTTTTATTTAGGCAGGAGTTGTGATGTTGGGATTCGCTAAATAAATTGATATTTGAATAAAAAGATTCTGTACTAATTATTCCGCAATGTTTTTCATTAAGTATATTCCTTTCGACCTGTAAAATATAACCCATATTTCTATTTATAGAATTATAACTTTTTGTAATAGGTGAATTATAAATAATTAGAGCATGAATTCTACTGTTTTGTGTTATCAATTCGGTTAATTCTTCTATATTAAAAGTCTCATAATAAGGTATAATAAAGTCTATAGATACAATTCTAGATTTTTCACTATAAAGATATTGAATAATTTTTTTTACAAAATCAAGATGAATTGTTTTAAAGAAACGCATCTGAATATAAGAGCATTTTAATGTTTCCAATTGTTTTATTACTTCTTTATAATCATGTGTTGTTTCATCAAAATCGATGATTGCATTAGTTATTAAAGAAGGAGATTGCCAATTTGTATTTATTTTAGGAAATAAATTAGGATTTGAATTAAAAAAAACTAATTTGTTTTCAACCAAAAAATCAAAATAATCATCAATTATTTCATCATATTCATAATTGAAATCATTTTTAATAGTATCAATAGTTTTTCCGTTATATTTATCTAGGATATCATATAATCCATTTGGAATAAAAAAATAGGTATTATTTTTTGTATCACAAATAATACTTCTATTAAAGCCTTTTACAGGAATACAATCTGAAAAAAGAATAAAGTTGGATGTTTTCAAATTAAATAATTTTAGAAATTGGTTTTACAAAGGGTTTTGTTATATTTCTAGAATTTTGATAAGCATTTATAGCGACTAGCTTGCTTTTTGGTTTTTCTTGAATCTTATTTTGGGTCTCATTTTGAGTTTTGACCTTAAGCCCATTAAACACATTTATAGGTTTTTTATTTTCCATCTTTTAGTTTTGCTGCTAATGTTTTTTCAATATAAAAGTTACAAGCATTATTTATAAAACTGACCTGACCTGTTGGATTTATTTCTAAAAAATAATACTCGTCATTACTATACATTAAATCCGCAGAACCATAATTCATATTAAATTTTTTAAAAACTTTATCTAGCATATTTTCAATACTCGAAGGTAATTGAAAAGGAATAATTCTTAAATTTTCCATGCTTCTCAACTTTGTTCTGTAATCAATGTCATTATCAAAATTGTAAATACAGGCTGCATAAAAAATTCCATCAATATAGATTACCCTAATTTCAAAATCAGCAATGATTCTTTCTTGAAATAATGAAATTGCAAATTCATTTGGAACTTCATCTAAAATTTCTTGTGTTATTGGAAAGGTTAAATTAAAGTTATAGTTGTGTTCCTCATCAGAATATAAATAGTTATCGAGTATTCTTTTAGATATTATTCCATTTTTAGATCGATATAAATCAAAGAAATTTTTAAGTTTTTCTTTATTTCCCGTAATTAAAGTATGAGGAATCTTAAAACCTTGTTGTTTCGCTTCTAGCATAACATCTAAACGATTGAATTCGAACTCAGATGTCCTTTTACCTAATTTATATACTGGTTTTTGCAATAAATAGGCATCATTTAAGACTTCATAACAATTGTCTTCATATTGATCTCCATAAGAAATAAGCCCACCGCCATTAAACCATATACTTTTTAATTTTTCAAACTCAATGTCTTTTTGATACATTGTGTTAATTAAATAGGAATTGATTTCGTTGCTAAATTCCATTTTATCAATTTCTATTTTATCACTTTCACTAAACCGAATAAATTCTGTATCTAAACAATCAATAACTTGATTTACAAAATCATCAACATCTTTACTGTAAATTAACACCATATTACATTATTTTTCATAAAAGAACCAATCATCGGTAAGCTTCATTACAAAATTGTAATTTTCTTTGTAATATTTATCATATTCTTCTGGGTTTTCTTTGTTGTATTCTGTTACAATATAATTATCATTGTGTATAAAGAAACCATAAGGATTGTTAAAAATAAATTTCATTTTTCTAACCATTATTTCATTTGACCCGCATGACTTTGAAATGTATAAATTGCCTTTGTAAATGTGAAAACAAGAATTATGGTAAAAAACATTATTAGTACTTCTCTTGCTATCATATTCAAAATTTTTAATGCTTTTTTCAAGTAATTTGTTTAGCGTTTCTAAATTTTTTGCTTTTTGTTGTGTAGCATGTTTTATCAATACATGATATTCAGGAAAAGGATTTATAACAGTATCGTTCTTAGTATAAATTCCTGTTTTTTCTTCTGAGGGATAGCCTTCTTTTTTTAGTAGTTCTATTAATTTATTGGTAACTCTTTCTGTTGTTTCATATAACACTTTAGGCTCTTTTCTATTAGTTAGCCCATAATCAGCTTGATCTTCATCTTTTAAAGCTTCTATTTGCGTTTTTAAATTTGTATTGAATTTTTCTAAACTTTCCTTATAAATAGAATCATAACGCACGGTAAAATTGTTCCAACTTGGATTTCTTTTTAAAGGGTTTAATACTGATGTATTAAAATATTTTATATCAACTCCTTTTTTTGCTAATTTTTCACCAAAATAAAAAGCGTTTTTATAATCTCTAGATAAAACAGCACACCTCACTGCATTATGCAGATCTCTTGCAAATAATAGAGGATATTCCTTATCTAAAAGTAGGTATTGCTCTTTTGCTTTTGCATATTGTCTTTTTAAGATGTAATCTTCAGCTTTTTCTGTATAGGTATAGTAATTGATTTCCTTGTTTTTTGCTTTTTGTTTTTCAATATCTGCAACAAGTTCATTGTTAATCATAATGGTTCTGTATGCTGAATTTTCTCTCTTTTTTATTTTTTTTCGTTTATTTTTTTTAGGAGAATATACCATAGCACTCAAATCGAAAATTTCTGAGTAACAATTTTTTTCTCCAAAGGCTAACAGGGTATTATTTGTAATTTTTCCCTTAATTTTAAAAGAACGCCTTCCTCTAAGTGATGTTCTGTAATACGAATAGTTTTTAAAATAAAAAGCAGGAAATGTATCCAGAATTGTAGTTTCATCAACTTTGCTATTGTTCAATTTTACTTCAATAGCCTCCTCATTAACAATTTTACTGTAATAGCAATTTTTAATGGTATCTGTTATTTCTCCTAAAAATACATCAATTCTGTTTTCTACACTATTCTCTGTTTGTTTTTTCTTTGCTAGGTTATCCCATCCGCCAGATATATATCCTTCAATCTCTATGATGCTATCATTTGGATTGAATAGCACCTTTTCGAAATCAACTTTTAAAAAAAACATGTGAAGATTTTCTGAAAAATGAAAATTTCTAAAATCTTTACTTCGAAAACTTACACCATAATTAATCAATCCTTTGTAATTCCTATCGTCAACAAAATAAGAGTGTGGCAACGTATCATTTTTTTTAGAAATGAATCTATTTTTATATTGCCATAGGTTATAGGTTTGGTCATGAATTTTGTTTATTTCAAAATCGCGTTGACTATACTTGCTCTTGAGCCTAGTATTTTGCCCATTAACAGCAGGAATAGTTAAAATATTTAGAGTGAAAAGGAATAGTATTAAAATTGTTTTTTTCATTATAAGGATTGTTGATACTTGTCTGTTTTGTTATGCGTGTTCTTTTTTAGAGAGGTCTATAATATTAAAACTTAACTTTAAGATATACTCAAAAATAAAAAATATTAAGTAGACCTAAATTGTAATTAATTTAGGTCTACTAAAAAGTAAAGTGCAATAACCTCACTTTTTTTAATAAAGTTTAGTTACCTACCTGTAAGTTCATTACATTCTGCAGCAGATATTTCTTTAACATTTGTTCTGTTGTGATAAGTTCTAACACCATTTCCTCTATCTACATCGTAACCATAATCATAGTCTAATACTGCATTTGGATTTGATCCTAAAGTTCCAGTTCCACATCCATGTCCTGCTGGCGTTTGAGTTCCACCACCATTTAGTGTAAACATTTGTTCTTTTTTTAAGACAGCGTCTTTAAATTTTGTTTCTTTTAAACTTTCTAGTTTCATACTTATTAAATTATTTATTTATTGCAAATACTACAAGCATTTAAAGTCAATTGTAGTTTTTGACTATCGTTATAACAATATTTTTAAACTAATAGTAATTGTTGCTACTATTACAATATTTTCTTAAATGAAAATTACTTCTTTTATTATGCTTGAACCCGTTAGGTGTAATCAATTTTGATATTTTTTTGTCAGTTGGAGTGTTTTTAAATAGCGAATTGTATCAAAGACAAGGGAAATTTTATTAAAAATGATTCTCGTTTTACTGCACAAAAAACACTACGATTGCCGTTTTTAATAATTTTTCAATAGGTTAAGATTATTTTTAACGAGAGATATATTTATCTTTTTAGTCTGTTTTACTGATTAGTTCTTGCATTCCATAGTATTGAATTGCTTTTTGTTTTAATGGATTAGTACTCCATTCTTCCCACTGATTTGTATATGGGTCATAGCCACATTTTAGGGGTTTGGAATATTGGTTTTCAGTATCTTCTATATAAGCACGACAATCGGTGCAAATATGACGAAATTCACAATCTTTGCAAATGTCTATTTGATCTTTGGTAATGTTCCAATATTTTTTAAAGTCTTTGTGTTGCAATGCTTCTTCTAGTGTGGTGTTTTTGATGTTACCAAAGCTTTGAGAAATTGCTGGACAATTTTTTATGTTACCGTCTTTATCTATGGCAATTTTTTTATTTAGGCAGGAGTTGTGGCTTAGTCCTTCCATGAATGTATCAATATTTGCTACAAAATAACCATTAATAGCACCGCAAAAATTAAAATCTATAATTTCTTTCTTACTATATGTTATAATACCTTTTTTGATGCTTTTTAATGAAGAATGTAAAATAATATTTGTCAATCTTGGGTATTTAGAACTTAATTTTGAATAATTAATTTTAGGGTTATATTTAGACAATAATTGCACAGAAAGTAATCTACTATCATTAAAAATCTCTAAAAACCGTAATAGTTCTTCATGGTTGTCGTTATAGAAAATTAAAAAACAATCTTGTATTCCTAAATTATCAAAGGTGTCTTTTATTGCACTTAAATTTAGAAAAGTATCTTTAGAATACTCTATAACTGCGTTAGTAATTTTATAAGGTTTTTCAAAAGTAGTATCTATATCAGGGAACCTTTCACTTTCTTTACTAGAACACTCAAAAACAAACTCATTTTCAATTAGAAACTTCTTATATTCATTAATTATAGTAGTATTATTAAATTCAACTTTTAATTTATCAAAATCTAATATTTTATTTTGTTTAAGGATTTCATATAATGAATTGGGTATGTTTTTATAACTATTTCTTTGTAGGTCAATAATTATACTTTTGCTATATCCTTTACTAGCAATACAATTTGAAAAAAGTTTATATGTTGTCATAATTCCATTTTAATTATTGGCTTATAATGTTTAATTACTGCCATTTCTGTGCTTTCAACTTTAGCAGATCCTTTACATATATTAATTTCTACTGTAGATTTCATTTCATTAATTTTTTCTCCTTTTGTTAAAAGCAATGTTAGTGGAGAAATGATTTTATTAAAAATTTTGTTCATATTGAATTAGTTTTTCAAATACTTTTTTTTCTAAGTTGTAGTTACATGGTTTTGAAGTCATTCCAAATTGTCCAACAGGATTTACTTCTAAAAAATAATATATATCATCTTTTCCTTTGATAATATCTATTGAACCTGTTTTTAAATCTAAGTCGTTCATTAGCTTTCTAATATTATCTTCCATATAATGTGGTAATTTATAGGGGATATTTCTATTTGGTTTTTTATAGTTATATCTTCTAAAATCTACTTCTGTTTGTTTATCGTTTTGAGAAAAAATAGCCATACTATAGCATTCTCCATCTAAATAGAATGTTCTTACTTCATACCTTTTATCTATTCTTTTTTGTAGCAGTGATGGTAAAAACTTGTGTTTTACTTTTTTTACAATAGTTGTATATGTTGAATAAAATTTATTTCCATGTTTAAAACCTGTTGTGCTAGATAATGGTTTTGTTATATATTCTTTATAGTTTATTTCTTCTAAAGAATTTGTAATTATAGTTTCTGGAATGGTTAACCCATTTTTTTGAGCGAGTAATAAAACGTCTATTTTGTCTTCTTTTACAAAAGGGTAATCAAACCAAAATGTATTTTTTGACAATCTATTGACAAAAATTTTTAAAAATGATTCCCAATCTTTAAATACAAATTGTGAAAATAATCTTGAATTTTCAAAATCAATTTTTTTATCTAAAAATCGATCTATAAATGTTCTTCTTGATATTCTTCTATTCCAAATAACTTTTTTCTCATCTAAATTAATCTCTTTAGAATTGACTTTAATTTTTGATAGGTTTTCATTTAATTTGTAACCGAAATAAAAAGAATTGCTGTCTTTTAAAGTATCACAGTTTATGCGAATATATTTTTTATTATAGAATAAAAAATAATCTACAATTTCATCTGAAGTTCTTTCATAACCTATGGTCAATAATATAATCATAGTCTTTTATTATTAACATCTTTAAAAATTATTTTATACGGAATATTTTCTGGTATGTATATTTCATASCCTTGTAAATCTTCTTTTTTACATTTGAATATGGGAAAATATATTTCTCTATTATCATAGATAGGAATAACTTCTACACTATAAAATTCTTTCTCTTTTGGTAAGGYAATTTTATGATTCATAAAAGCATTAGGCTTATAATACCATTCATAATATTTTTCATAATAGGG
>NZ_JYGZ01000001.1:732473-787447 GCF_000967805.1 Flavobacterium sp. 316 | reverse complement strand
CAATTCGTAGTGTTTAGAATTGTATTTTCTCCTAAATCTCGAATTCCATTATTGTTTGAATCTTCATATTCTGTAATATTATATGTCCTAGTAACATTTGTATTACATCCTAAATATGCACTATTTGAAGCTGTAATTTGAATAATACCACAAGGTGTATCTCCAATATCTCCATCACCATTTCCTAATGCTTCAAATTCTTGTATTGTATAATTAACTTGTGTAGGGAGTTCATCATAACATTGTAAACTTGTCATTGAAAAAGTTGGACATATAACATTGAAAGAGCAACAGACAATAGGAGATATTGTAGTACTATAATTTTTAGTACAGCCAAGATTATCAGTTACAGTTACACTATAAGTTCCTACTCCTAAATTGGTTAAATCTTCAGTAGTTGCACCAGTATTCCAAAGAAAAGAATATGGTGGACTTCCTCCAGAAATGGATAAATCTATTGAAGCAGTAGATCCTATATTACAATCTAACTCTTCAATATTTGCATTGATAATGATTTCAGATGGATAATTGATAGGTACAATGTATACATTCGTTAATCCATTCGAATCTGTAACTTTTAGTTCAGCTGAATAAGGAATTGAATTATCATATGTATGACTAGGGTTTTCAATTGTTGAATCAACTGTACCATTGGAATCAAAATCCCATTCGTAAGTATATGGTGGTGTTCCACCATTAGTTGTAGATTGAAAATTAATAGATGAAGATGTTCCAGAAGTACATCCTGTATACGTAAACTGAACAGCTAAAGGAGCTGAAATTTTAGTTCCGCCAGGTAATTCACATTGTGATTTTGTATATGAATTACAATTATAAGGTACTAATTCGTTTCCGTTTCCACTAGTTTTCCAAACTATTAATATTTTGTCAAGTAATAATTCTTGACCACAAGTCCAATTAAAAGGGCCATATAATAATCTTTGACCTGAACCAGGAGCAACAGTACCAAAATTAACATTTAGAGGAGTTGTTATTCCATCTATAATAAGGTCTGCAAATATTCTTGCATGATATATATCACTATTTGAATTAGATGTATAATTCAACATAATATACATAGTTTGTGTTGTTCCAGGAATACAAGTTGTATTATCTAAAGGTACACCGTTTATGTTAGTTAGACTTAAAAAAACATTATTTAATGTGTAATTGTTTGATGTACAGTTAAAATAATCTGTATAATAATTTGGAGGAGAACCACATAATCTTAAATCGGGTTTATCAGCAGTAAATTGAGAATAAACTGAGTTTATCCCAATAAAAGCATAAAGTATTAATAGCGTAATTTTTGCTCTCATAACTTCTACATTTTTTTATTAAAAAATAAATAATAATTTATTCTAAATTGTATTTAGAATAATAGCCGGCATTTATTAGGAATTACTTTACATAATTTCTAATGACATCTAGTTAAGAGGTAATTTTTGAAATTTAATTTTAAAAGAAAGTTAAACAGTTAATAGGCAGTATAACATAAATCTTTTACCTGGTTAGAGTAAAATAAAGTTCGGAAATAGGGTTTTACCTGATATAATTAATTTAGTAAATATTATATACAATTCATTTTTACTAGTTTAGAAGTAAAATAAACTTGCAACACAAAGCATTTTATTGATTTATAAAACAATAAAGGCTTAACATTCAATTGTTTGATATAATATGGAGGGAGTGTAGAAAAACTTCACTTGTTTGGTTAATAGCATATTATAACAAAAAACTCTACTTATTTTGATAGAATAAGAAATCAAAAACAGAAAATTTTAATATAGCAAATTAAAATATCTGAAAGAAATTAGTAGTTGTTTAAAATCAGGAATAAAAAATAATAATTTTTGGTTAAACAATTAATAGCATATTGTAAAAAATAATTTACTTGGTTAGAGTAAAATTGAACTCATAAAAGAGTATCCCGTCACTAAATCATATACTAATTTAGAAATTAAATTTAAAGATTGCATATAAACATAACTATTTTCGATAAACGGTTTAAAATAATCTATGAATTATCTTCTTTTTTATAATATATTCTTAGATTTTTTAATTTTTTTTCACGTACTTTATAATGGAACACTTAAAAATATGAACTTATGAAAAATTTGATTCTCATTCGTCACTCAAAATCTAGTTGGGAAACTCCCTTGAAAGATATTGATAGACCATTATCAAAGAGAGGAGTTAATGATGCACATTTAATTTCATCTCAAATTAATGCTATTTTACCAAAATCGTTCATAGTGTGGTGTAGTATAGCAAGAAGAGCTAAAGAATCTGCTATTATTTATTCGGAAAATTTAAATTTTCCGTTTGATAATATTATGATTAAGGAAGAGTTGTATACTTTTGATGAATATAGATTAGAAGAAATCATAAAAAAATGTGAAAATAGGTATGATAGTCTAATTCTTTTCGGACATAATGAAGCTATTACAAATTTTGTTAATAAATTTGGAAACCTTTTAATAGATAATGTCCCAACATCTGGAGTTGTTTCTTTACAATTTAATATTGATGAATGGAAAAGTCTAGAAAAAGGACAAACAATTAAAACGCTTTTTCCAAGTCATTATAAAAATGAACAACATATCACAAACAAAATACATTGATAGAGAGAAGAGTTGGTTGACATTTAATGCTAGAGTATTACAAGAAGCAGCAGATGAATCAGTTCCATTATTAGATAGATTACGTTTCTTAGGTATATTTTCAAATAATTTGGATGAATTTTTTAGAGTTCGTTATGCGGCAATTCGTAGAATGAGGTTTGAAAATATAGATGATGAAAAAATTTTAGGAGGAATTACTGCTGATAAGTTATTGAAAGAAATTACAGAGATAGTAATTGAACATCAATCAGAAAGTTTACGTATTCTAAGTGAAATAGAACAAAAACTCGAGAAAGAGAATATTTATATTCTAAATGAAAAACAAATTTCAAGAGAGCAAGGAAATTTTATACGTGATTTTTTTATTCAAAAAGTCAGTCCAGCAGTTGTAACAATTATGTTAAATAATTTGGATAGTTTTCCTTTATTAAAGGACACATCGGGTTATTTGGCAGTAAAATTAGTTATGAATACTTCAAGTGAAGCATTAAATAATAATGTAAATGAAGAAGATAAAATCCGTTATGCTGTTGTAGAAATACCGAGTACTATTAACCGTTTCGTTGTATTACCTTCAAATTCAGAAAAACAATATATTATTTTACTTGATGATGTAATTAGGCTAAATCTTAATTATATTTTCAATATTTTTGATTACAAGAGCATGTCGGCTCACATGATAAAAATTACTCGTGATGCACAGTTAGATTTCGATAGTGATTTAAGCAAAAGTTTTATAGAAAAAGTATCTGATAGTGTTAAAGAACGTAGAGTAGGAGAGCCTGTTCGTTTCGTTTATGACCAAGCCATTGAAGATGATACGTTAGCTTTTTTTCTAAATCGAATGGAAATTGATAGCTCGGATAGTATTATTCCAGGTGGAAGATATCATAATCGAAGAGATTATATGAGTTTTCCTAATTTAGGAAGGTATGATTTATTGTATAAACAAAATCCACCATTATCTATTCCAGGATTAGATCTTGAAGGAAGTATCTTAGAGAAAATAAAACAAAAGGATTATTTATTAAATGCTCCTTATCAATCTTTTTCATATATTATTAAATTCTTGCGTGAAGCAGCTTTAGACCCAAAAGTAGTTTCAATAAAAATTACACTATATCGTTTAGCTAAAAATTCTCAAATTGTAAGCTCATTAATAAATGCAGCTAAAAATGGTAAAAAAGTAACCGTTCAAATAGAATTGCAAGCCCGTTTTGATGAAGCTAGCAATATATCTTATGCAGAGCAAATGCAAACAGAAGGTATTGATCTCATTTTTGGTATGAAAGGATTAAAAGTACACAGTAAAATTTGTGTGATTGAACGAGTAGAAGAGAAGAAAGTAAAACGTTATGGATTTATTTCAACAGGAAATTTTAATGAAAATTCTGCCAGAATATATACTGATATAACCTTATTTACTGCAAATACGTCTATTTTAAAGGATGTTTCAAAAGTATTTGATTTCTTTGAAATAAATTATAAAATTCATCGTTACAAGCATTTGTTTGTATCACCTCATTATACCCGTTCTAAGTTTGTAAAGCTTATTGATAGAGAAATTGTAAGTGCTCAATTAGGAAAAAAAGCTTTTATTAAACTGAAAATGAACAGTCTTTCAGATTTTAAAATGATTGATAAATTATATGAAGCTAGTAATGCAGGAGTAAAAATAAAATTAATTATTAGAGGAATTTGTTGTTTAATTCCTGGAGTTAAAGGAATGAGTGAAAATATTGAAGCTATAAGTATTGTAGATAATTATTTAGAACATTCAAGACTTTATATTTTTGGTAATCAAGGAAATCCAGAAGTTTATATTTCTTCTGCAGATTTTATGACAAGAAATATTGATGCTAGAGTGGAAGTAACTTGTCCTATTTATGATAAAAATATTAAAGAAGAATTAATTGAAACTTTCGAAATAGGCTGGAGAGCAAATGTAAAAGCCCGATTACATTCGGAAGATTTGAAAAATAAATATAGAAAAAGAGGGGATGAAAAACCATATAGAGCTCAATTAGAAATGTATAATTATTACAGAAATATGCTAGAAGTTACTACTTCCAAACTTTAATTATACACTTTTCTTAAAAAGAATATACATGATTACATTAAAAAAATATGCTGCAATAGATGTGGGATCAAATGCTATGAGACTTTTGATTACTAATATTGTGGAACAAAAAGGGAAACCAACACAATTTAATAAGAGTTCACTAGTACGTGTGCCTATTCGTTTAGGACAAGATGCCTTTACTGTAGGAGAAATTTCAGATGAAAATATACAACGAATGTTAGATGCGATGAAAGCATTTAGTCTTTTGATGAAAGTTCATAAAGTTGAAAAGTATAAAGCTTGTGCAACATCTGCAATGCGAGAAGCTTATAATGGAAAAGAAATATCAGATTTAATTAAGAAAAAGGCAGATATTAGAATTGATATTATTGATGGAAAAAAAGAAGCTTCAATAATTGCTGGTTCAGATTTAAAGCATTTTATTAATTCAGATAAAACGTTCTTATATGTTGATGTAGGTGGTGGAAGTACTGAATTTTCTATTTTCTCGCAAGGTAAAATGATTATATCTAAATCATTTAAAAATGGAACTGTTCGATTATTGAATAATATGGTAAACGATATTGTTTGGACAGAAATTGAAAAATGGATTAAAACGAATACTGCTCCTTATGAAGAAATTACTTTGATAGGTTCTGGTGGAAATATAAATAAATTATTTAAACTATCTGAAAAACATCAAGATAAACCATTGTCTTATGTGTATTTAAGTTCGCAATATCAAAAGTTGAATAATATGACATACGAACAACGTATTGCAGAATTAGGACTTAATCCAGATCGGGCTGATGTTATTATTCCTGCAACTCGTATTTATTTAAATGCAATGAAATGGAGTGGAGCAAGGCAAATTTATGTTCCTAAAATAGGTCTTTCAGATGGAATAGTGAAAGCAATGTATTACGGAAAAATATGATGTAAGAAAATAAGAGTGCGTTAAAAGAAAACACATTTTATAACTCTATTTCTTTAGGATTATAAAATGTGTTTTTTATTAGGTATTGACGTTTTAATTAAAATGCATTAACAATAGCTAAGAAATCATCAGCGTGTAATGCTGCACCTCCAATTAATCCACCATCTACATCAGGTTTTGAAAAAATTTCTTTTGCATTGCTTGGTTTTACACTTCCACCATATAAAATACTTACATCGTTAGCAATATCAGAACCGTACACTTTTTCAATAATACTTCTTATAAATTTATGCATTTCTTGTGCTTGTTCTGGTGAAGCTGTTTCTCCAGTTCCAATAGCCCAAACAGGTTCATAAGCTAATACAATATTTTTCCAGTCTTTTTTTTCTAAGTGAAATAAAGCATCTCTTAATTGATATTCTACAATATTAAAGTGATTGTTTTTTTGACGATCTTTTAACTCTTCACCAAAACAAAAAATAACTCTCATATTGTGTTTTAAAGCAGTATCTACTTTATTTGCAAGTAATCCATCAGATTCATGGAAATAAGCACGTCTTTCACTGTGTCCTAGGATAACGGTGTTTACGTTAATATCAGTTAGCATATTTGCAGCTATTTCACCAGTAAACGCTCCACCTTCAGCTTGATGCATGTTTTGAGCGGCTACTGTAATTCCTTTTCCAGCTACTTCATCATTTGCAGCTTTAAGATTAATAAATGTAGGTGCTACAATAATTTCTGTATCAGAATTTTGTTTCTTAGAGAGGATCTCGTCTAATAATGCTAAAGTTTCAGTATGCGTTTTGTGCATTTTCCAGTTTCCTGCAACAATATGCTTTCTCATTATTTTAGTTTGTTTAAGGTTTCTATTAATTTGTTATCATCTGCTTCAATAACTTTGAATAAGGCTATTTTCCCTTCTTTATCAACAACCATATATCTAGGAATCCAATCTAAGTTTATAGATTTTCCAAAAACACCCTTCATTCCATCAGAAGTTAAATAATGCTCTCCTTTTACATCATATTTTGTAATTCCTTTTATCCATGCATCATAATTTTTATCCATTGAAATGAATAAGTATGTTACATCAGGATATTGCTCTTGTAAGGTTTTTACTTTTGGCATTCCTTTTATACAATCTGAACACCATGAAGCCCAAACATCAATTACAATTGTTTTTCCTTTATATTTATTTAGAATGTCTTGAAAAGTAATAGACGTATTATCTGTAGTAGTCATTACATTCTCTAAAGCTTCTTTCTTAAATTCTGTTTGTTGAGCATTTGTACAAGATAATATTGAAAATGTAAATGCTAATAATGTTATTATTTTTTTCATTTTATGTTTTTTTTGTGTAATCAAATTTACGTTTTCTAAATTTTAAATTTCTTAATTAAATGTAAAATACAAAATTTCGTTAGAATTCTGACTTAAATACCAACGTTAGTATATTTTAATGCTATATGATTTACTAGTAGTATTTCCACATAAATGATCATCATTGTTTTCATTGTCATAATCATTTACATATAAAACTGTAATTTTTATATTAAAATCATAGGTCCCTATTGCAGTTGGAATTCCTTCAAAATATACCTTTCTGCCATTAAAGAAAGATGTAATACCACTAGGTAAATTCCCTTCAATTTCAACATTATCAATTTCATAATTTGAAGAGTTAGCATTTTGTATGTCTACAGTAATGTAATCTTCATAATTTTGGGAAACAATTCCATCAACAAAACCATTATCTACTATATTTGGTTTAATATCAAAGAGACAATCTGTTATATCATTACAACTTATAAATAAAAGAACTATTGTAATTATGAAACATTTAATCAAACGCATTATTTCAGTTTAACGTTGTCTATATCATTAAAATGCGCTTTTTGAATAATAGTTCCTTTTTCTAAAACTACAATACTAGGATTTGCTCTTTCAATTGTTTTTAGAGTTGTAGCATCGCAAAAATAATAATCAAAAGTGTGTCCGTATTCCTTTTTATATTTTTCTATTGTTTCAACGTCTGATGCTGTCATTCCAATTACTAAATATCCTTTTTCTGCTGCTTTTAAATGAAACTCTTCTAATTTTTTCATTCCTTTTTGTTTAGATTTATTTAAATCATAAGAAATGAACATAATTACTTTTGGTTCATCTAAAACACTATCGATATAGTCAGATCCATCTTTTTCTATTGAGAAATCATGAATAGGAGGAACGTATCCTTGTTTTAATAATTTATCTTTTCTATCGATAAATTCAGCTCCTTCAGGAACTTTATTATCCATAACATCTTTGTAACTAATTTCAGTGTCAACACCATTTACTTTATAAATAAATACCATCTCATACTCACTTTTTTGAGCTCCTTCTGGTATTTCCATTCCTTTTCTAATATTAGTTCCTACTTTATATGCTCTAAAGTCTTTAATAGGTAAATGTTGTAATACATAATATGCCATAAACAGACAAAGTGAATACACAGCAAAAACGGTTAAATTCATAGGTGTTTTTCCTAATAATGGATTAATGAATTTTTGATTAAAGAATAAGATTAAAATAAAGAAAAGAAGTGTTATATCTTTATAAAATGATTCCCAAGGTGTTAGTTTTAAAGCATCTCCAAAACATCCACAATCTGTGACTTTATTAAAATAAGCGGAGTAAAAAGTTAAGAAAGTAAAAAACACAATCATAGCTAATAAACTCCAAACAGTAAATTTGGGTTTAAAACCTATTAATAACATCACGCCAAGTACAACTTCAAATATAACTACAAAACAAGCAATTACTAAAGCAAATGGAATTAGAAATTCCATATTTAAAACATTAGCATTGAAATATTCTTCAAGTTTATATGAAAATCCTACAGGATCATTTAGTTTTATTAAACCCGAAAAAATAAATAAAAGACCAACAAATACGCGTGAAAATTGTGTAATAATATTTCTCATAAATTCTATTTTCTCAAAAATACTTTTTTATAATGCTACTAATTGTAAATGATTTGTTAATTTGATGTTAATGATTATTTTCCATTAAAATTAGAGCGAAAATGGAATAGTTAATCATATCTTGATAATTGGCATCAATTCCTTCTGAAACTAAAGTTTTTCCTTTATTATCTTCAATTTGTTTCACACGAAGTAATTTTTGCAAAATTAAATCCGTTAAGCTACTCACTCTCATATCGCGCCATGCTTCACCATAATCATGATTTTTGTTTTCCATTAATTCTTTGGTTAAAGCTACTTTTTCATCATACAGTTGTATTGCTTCGTCATATTCTAAATCTGGTTGTGTAGCAATTCCTTTATCAATTTGTACAAGAGCCATAATGCAGTAGTTAATAATTCCAATAAATTCGGAAGTTTCATCTTCATCTACTTTTCGAACTTCATTTTCTTGAAGACTGCGAATGCGTTGCGCTTTTATAAAAATTTGATCTGTTAATGATGGCAAACGTAGTATTCTCCAAGCTGTGCCATAGTCTTTTGTTTTTTTAGCAAACAAATCGCGACAAATTGCTATAATAGCATCATATTGTTGTGAAGTATTCTTCATTATTTAGATATCTTTGTAGTAAATTTTTTCAAAAGTAATTAAATAAGAAGAAAGAACAAAGACGAAACGGAAAAGAGAAAAAAATGAAATTGATATGACAATAAATTGTAAAGGAAATTTAATCGATTTATCTACTCCTAAAGTAATGGGAATCTTAAATATTACACCAAATTCTTTTTTTGATGGAGGAAAATATAAAGATGAGTCGACAATTTTGAATCGAGTTGAAAAAATGCTTAATGATGGTGCTTCTTTCATTGATATTGGTGCTTATTCTTCAAAACCAGGAGCAGAGTTTGTTTCAGAAGAGGAAGAATTAGCCAGATTGCTTCCTGTTTTAGAATTAATTCTATTAAAGTTTCCTGAAATTTTACTTTCTATTGATACTTTTAGAAGTGAAGTAGCCAAGAAGTGTATTGAAAATGGAGCAGCAATTATTAATGATATTTCGGCAGGTTTGTTAGACGAAAAAATGATAGAAACAATCTCGAAATTACAAGTTCCTTATATTATGATGCACATGAAAGGAAATCCTGAAACGATGCAATCCTTAGCAAATTATGAAGATGTTGTAAAAGAAATGATGTTTTATTTTTCAGAACGAATAAATAAAGCAAGAAGTTTTGGTTTGAATGATATTATTATTGATCCGGGCTTTGGCTTTGCAAAAACAATAGAACATAATTATGAAATAATGCAAAAATTGGATTTTTTCTCTATTTTAGAGTTGCCAGTTTTAGTAGGAATATCTAGAAAATCAATGATTTATAAAGTATTAGAAAACACTCCTGAAGAAGCATTAAACGGAACCACTATTTTAAACACAATTGCTTTACAAAAGGGAGCTAATATTTTAAGAGTTCATGATGTGAAAGAAGCAGTAGAATGTATTAAAATAAATAGTGTATTAAATGCTAATTAAATTGAAGCAACCATAAAAATGAAAATAAATATTATTATAATGAGAAAATTGAGTCTAGTAATTTTAGTTCTACTTTTTATTTCTTGTAAAAAAGAAGATGTTCAATTACCCAAAACGAATGCTTCAGTGATGACTGAAATTTTAGATCATTCACCTATTTATATGTTCTTTAGAGTAGAGGATAATGATACTATAGCAGAAGTTAATGCAAAAAATAGTATTAGTACAACAAATTGGATTTTTAATATTGATAAACGATTACCATTAGATTTAGTTATTCCTGAAGTTAAATATTTACAAAAGAAAAAAAAGCAAGCATCACACAAAAACGAAGCCGCTATAAATGTTTTTTCTTATGCTGATAGTACAAAGCAAAATTTAGCTTTTTTACCATTTACAGAAGTGCAATATAAATATGATAATAATTTTTCTAAGTTTTATATTAAAGAACATGCCGATTTATATTCAGCTTATAATAATTTGACTATTAATTTTAATCATGAAAATAAAATTACTGTTGATGGAAATGATATTTCAAGAGAAGAATTAGTTGATTTTATTAAAGACTTTTCTGATTTTATGAGTGATGGAAAAATAACAATTATTCATTTAAATTTTGATAAGCGTTTAAGTTTTGACCATTATATTCAAGATAAAATTTTAGCATGGCAATTAACGTCAAATACGATTCAATTGTCTTCTTATGAGTTTATTTATGATTTAGATAAATTACCCGAATGCGGTTGTAAATTATAAATAAAAAAGGCTTGATTCTATATAAAATCAAGCCTTTTACTATTTAAACAATATTGTTTTAGATTTTATTCTTTTGGAAAAGTTTAGTAATTTGATCTAAACTAAATGCTTTAGAAACACCTGTAACTTCATTTGTTTTGTTTTTACACATGAATTGAACATAAGTACGATCTAAATTTTTAGAAAAATGCAACCATACAAATTCTTTTGGTAATTCTAGTTTTATATCCAGTAAAGGATCTGCATTAAATCCGTTTACAATTATATCATATAAATTATTGTAATCATTGTTTAAATCTTTAAAAGAAAAAGTTCTTGTACTTGTTTCTTCTTCTTTCTCAATATTTTTATATGTAAAAATGTACTGATCACCCTCATTTTGGATAAACATATCATTTTGATTAATAGCTCCTAATCTAATAATTGGAGTAGTTTCAATAACTTTAATTTGAGAAAAAGACACACATGAGGCAAATAGGGACAATGCAAAAATAATTTTTTTCATAAAATTTAAAATTTAGTAAGTGTTTTTAGTGTTAATTTTTGTTAAAAATATACTAAAAAATAAGAATAACAAAAAAAAATGAAAGTAAAAACTAAAATTAATTTAGTTTATTGATGATGATAAGGCTCATTCCTTAATATAGTAAAGCCACGGTAAATTTGTTCAATAATAAACAAGCGTACCATTTGATGTGAAAATGTCATTTCTGAAAGCGAAATTTTACCTATTGCATTCTTATAAACAGTTTCACTAAACCCATAAGGACCACCAATTACAAAAACTAATGTTTTAATACCAGCATTCATTTTTTTTTGAAGAAATTCTGAAAAGCCAATGCTTGAAAATGTTTTTCCATTTTCATCTAAAAGAATAAGATGATCAGTAGATGTAATTTTTGAAAGAATTAATTCACCTTCTTTTTCTTTTTGTTGGGCTTCACTTAAATTCTTTACGTTTTTAATGTCTGGAATAATTTCTACATCAAACTTGACATAAAAAGACAAACGTTTTGTGTATTCATCTATTAATGATTGCAAGTTTTTATTGTCTGTTTTTCCTATAGTGAGTAGTTTTATGTTCATTTTTTTATAAGTGAGAAAAAAAGATTGAAAACAAAAAGTAATTGGCTTAAAATGAATAAAATTAAAACACCAATCATTGTATATGTTATTTTATCATTGAATTCATCATTCTTTAAAATGGTAAAAATATCATAACTAATTTCATTTTTATAGAACAAACTTACTAAATAAATTGTAGGAAATGTTATCAATGAAATCAATAGATGTGTTTTAGTTAAAAAAGAAATTAAATTAATTTGAAAATGATTAAATAAAAAATATACCAAACCAATTAAACAAAAATAAAGACTAACAATAAACGAAAGTGTTTTAAAGGTTGTGATATAATACGTGTCATGAATATTTACTTCAATATTTTTTTTAGTGTTTAAAAATCCAATAATTAAAATTATTGGGACAAAAATCCAAAAAATAAAAAAAGGTTTTTTCAAAATAGTTTTCATTTTCAAATCTACAATCTATAGCTTCTCAGCTAAATACTTCCCAGTAACTGAATTTTTATTATTTGCTACTTCTTCTGGAGTACCAAAAGCCATTAATTTTCCACCATATTCACCACCTTCTGGGCCTATATCTATAATATAATCAGCACATTTTATTAAATCTAAATTGTGTTCAATAACAATAATAGAATGTCCTTTTTCAATTAAAGCATCAAATGATTTTAATAGTTTTTTAATATCGTGAAAATGCAAACCAGTTGTAGGTTCATCAAAAACGAATAGTGCTTTGTCTTTTATCGTTCCTTTTACTAAAAACGAAGCTAGTTTAATACGTTGTGCTTCACCACCTGATAGAGTAGAAGAAGATTGACCTAATTGTACATAGCCTAGCCCAACGTCTTGTAAAGGCTGTAATTTTTGCGTAATTTTTGTTTGATTATGCTCTTTGAAGAATGCTAAAGCTTCATCAATTGTCATTTTTAAAACATCATCTATGTTTTTTCCTTCAAATGTAACTTCTAAAATTTCTTTTTTGAAGCGTTTACCATTACATGTTTCACATTCTAAATGTACATCGGCCATAAATTGCATTTCAATAGTTACTTGTCCGTCTCCTTTGCAGGTTTCGCAACGACCTCCATCCACATTAAATGAAAAATGTTTAGGTTGATAAGCTCTTAATTTTGATATGTTTTGTTTAGAAAATAAATCACGAATATCGTCATAAGCTTTGATATAAGTAACAGGATTTGAACGAGAACTTCTTCCAATAGGATTCTGATCTACATATTCAATGTGTTTTATATTTGAAAAATTACCCGATAATTCTGTAAATTGACCTGGTTTATCTCCAACACCTTCTAGCTTTTTTTGAATAGCTGGAAATAATATTTTTTTTACTAATGTACTTTTTCCACTACCAGAAACACCCGTAATTACGGTTAAACAATCTAATGGAAAAGTAAAATCTTGGTTTTGTAAATTATTTTCTCTTGCTCCAATTACATCTACATGATTTTTGAATTTCCTTCTGTTTTTAGGAACTTCAATTTTTTCTTGTCCATTTAAATATTTAGCAGTTAACGAATCGGCTTTTAATATTTCTTCATAAGTTCCTTGTGCAACTAAATATCCGCCATTTGTTCCAGCTTCAGGACCTATATCAATGATCATGTCTGCTGCTTTCATGATGTCTTCATCATGTTCTACTACAATTACAGTATTTCCTAAATCACGTAGGTTTTTCAATACTTCTATTAGTTGCTCAGTATCTTTTGGATGCAGACCAATACTAGGCTCATCTAATATATACATTGAACCAACTAAACTACTACCTAGTGAAGTGGCTAAATTAATACGTTGTGATTCTCCTCCTGAAAG
This sequence comes from Flavobacterium sp. 316, assembly GCF_000967805.1. Lineage (NCBI taxonomy): Bacteria > Pseudomonadati > Bacteroidota > Flavobacteriia > Flavobacteriales > Flavobacteriaceae > Flavobacterium > Flavobacterium sp. 316. The sequence continues at coordinate 773,661 of NZ_JYGZ01000001.1, read as the reverse complement.
CGTTGCGGAATTTCTATTTAGAGTTAAATAACTTAATCCTACATTAGAAAGGAAAGATAAACGATTATTTATTTCAATTAAAAGTCTTTTTGCAACTTTTGCATCATATTCGTTTAATTCTAAATCTTTAAAAAATGTAATTAATTTTATAATAGGCAAATCAACAAGTTCTGTAATTGTTTTATTTGCAATTTTAATATAATTTGCTTCAGGTCTAAGTCTTTTTCCTTTACAAACAGTACATTTCGTTTTTCCTCTATATCTAGAAAGTAAAACTCTGTTTTGTATTTTATAATTTTTTTCTTCTAATTCAGTAAAAAAATCATGTAAACCTGTAAAGTATTTATTTCCGTCCCAAATTAATTGTTTTTGTTCATTAGTTAACTCAAAAAAAGGCTTATGAATAGGAAAATCAAACTTATAAGCATTATTAACTAATTGCTCTTTATACCAACTTAATGTATCTCCTCTCCAAGGAAAAATAGCATTCTCATATACGGAAAGTGCAGTATTTGGAATTACTAATTCTTCATCAATACCAATAATATTTCCATAGCCTTCACATTTTGGACAAGCTCCATAAGGATTATTGAAACTAAATAAATGGACATTAGGCTCTAAAAAGGTAATACCATCAAGTTCAAAATTAGTGCTAAAATGATGTCTTACTTCTGTATTTAATTCTTGTAAAAAACATTCTCCTTTACCTTCATAAAAAGCAGTCTGAATAGCATCTGCTAAACGATTAAAAAATTCTTCTTCTTCTTTTACAATAATTCTATCAATAACTAATAAAATGTCTTTATTATCTAATGAATGTTGGTCAATTTCATCAAGACGAACCATTTCATTATTTATCAAAATACGAGAAAAACCCTGTTGTAATAATACTTTTAATTTATCTTCTAATAGTCTACCTTCTTCTAAATGAATAGGAGATAAGAGTAACCATTTGCTATTTTGTTCGAATTTTTTTATTTCTAAGATAACATCTGAAACAGTATCTTTTTTTACTTCTTTTCCTGAAACTGGAGAATATGTTTTTCCAATTCTTGCAAATAATAATTTAAGATAATCATAAATTTCTGTAGAAGTTCCTACGGTAGAACGAGCATTAGTAGTATTTACTTTTTGTTCTATTGCAATTGCAGGAGCAATTCCTTTTATATATTCAACTTTAGGTTTATCTAAACGACCTAAAAATTGTCTTGCATAAGAAGACAAACTTTCCACATAACGTCTTTGTCCTTCTGCATATAAAGTGTCGAATGCTAAGCTCGATTTTCCTGAACCAGATAATCCTGTAACAACAACAAGTTTATTCCGTGGAATAGCAACATCAATATTTTTAAGGTTATGCAATTGTGCACCTTTTATTAAAATATTTTTTTTAGGCTCAAGTTTTGAAAAGTCAGTTGTTTGCATTGTTATTTTGTAAGATTTGCAAACTTACATAAATTAAGAACATTAGCCAATATTATAATGTAGTTGTGTGTTTTTATATATACCATTAATTCAGAATAAAATAATTAAGAAATAGTTAGTTTTTTATGTAATAAAGTAATAATATGATTAACATAATAGCCTCATTATCATGTTTTTTTTGAGTTTTATGTAATAAATTAGAATAAAAGTTAAAAATAATTTGGTAAGTAGAGAATAAATGCTTTATTTTTGAACCGAAATAACCACTTTAACCAAAAAGATTAGCCTATAGCAAAAAAATACTTTTAGAGATACTAATGCAATTTAACTAAAAGTTATTTATTATGGATAATCTTGCACTTTCTGATGCAATTCTTGTTAAAAAATATATTGAAGGTGATGAATCATCTTTGTCAGTTCTAATAGAACGTCATCAATCAAAAATCTACGGCTTTATTTATACCAAAATTCAAGATAGAGATATTTGTGATGATATATTTCAAGATACTTTTATTAAAGTTATAAAGACTTTAAAAACAAAATCATATAATGAAGAAGGGAAGTTTTTACCATGGGTTATGCGAATTGCTCACAATTTAGTAATTGACTATTTTAGAAAATCTAAAAGAATGCCTATGCAAAGAGATTCGAAAGAATTCTCAGTATTTTCTTTTTTGTCTGATTCTAGTTTAAATGTAGAAAACAGAATTATAACCGAACAAATTGAAAATGATTTAAACAAACTAATAGATGAACTTCCTGAAGATCAAAAAGAGGTTTTAATAATGCGTATTTATCAAGATTTGAGTTTTAAAGAAATTGCAGATTCAACAGGTGTAAGCATTAACACTGCATTAGGTAGAATGAGATATGCAATAATGAATTTGAGAAAAGTTATTGAAAAGAACCAAATTATTTTAACTGCCTAAAACAATATTTGATTTTTTGTTGCGTTATAGATGAAAACAATTATTATTTCCTATGGCAAAACTTTACTCAAAAGAGAAATCAAAATCTAAAGGTATGTTACCAAAAAAAGAAACGATTTCATTTCTACTTAATTATTCAAGATCATTAAGTATTGTTAAAATCAATAAAATTTCATTTGAAATTATAGCAAATTAAAGAAAAAGGCTTCTTTTATGAAGCCTTTTTCTTTTTATATTCATCTAAAACTGATTTTCGTCCAATGGTTTTGGTGATAATATCTTTTTCTAAATCCCAACCACGAGCTGGAGAATATTCTCTTCCATACCAAATAATTTGTAAGTGTAAATCATTCCAATGGTCTTTTGGGAAAATTCGTTTTGCATCTTTTTCGGTTTGCTGAACATTTTTTCCATTTGTTAAATTCCAACGATACATTAAACGATGTATATGAGTATCTACTGGAAAAGCAGGAACTCCAAATGCTTGACTCATAACTACACTAGCGGTTTTATGACCAACTGCGGGTAAACTTTCTAGTGCTTCAAAACTTTGAGGAACTTTTCCATTATATTTTTCAATTAATATTTCAGATAAACCATGTATCCCTTTTGATTTCATAGGTGATAAGCCACAAGGACGTATAATTTCTTTAATTTCTTCTATGCTCATTTTCACCATATCATAAGGGTTATCTGCTTTTTCAAATAATAAAGGTGTTATCTGATTTACTCTTACATCAGTACATTGAGCAGAAAGTAAAACCGCAATTAATAATGTATAAGGATCTTTATGGTCAAGTGGAATAGGAATTTCAGGATATAATTCGTTTAACGTATTTATAACAAACGTTATTTTCTCAGTCTTCGTCATTTTTGTATTTTTATAGTTTAATAAACTTTACACAAAGTTAAACTTTAAACACTTTAAACAAAATAGAATGACAACATTAAAAAAAGGGGATAAAGCTCCTAGTTTTTCAGGGTTAGATCAAAATGGAAAAAAACATACTTTAGAAGATTATATAGGTAAAAAGTTAGTCGTTTTCTTTTATCCCAAAGCAAGTACACCAGGTTGTACGGCAGAGGCGTGTGATTTGAGAGATAATTTTGAGCGTTTTAAGGCTAATAATTATGCATTATTAGGAGTTAGTGCAGATAGTGCAAAAGCACAAACAAAGTTTATTGAAAAGCATGAATTGCCTTTTCCTTTATTAGCAGATGAAAATAAATCAGTTATTGAAGCATTTGGAGTTTGGGGACCAAAAAAATTCATGGGAAGAGAATATGATGGAATTCATAGAACTACTTTTATAATTGATGAAAAAGGAATTATTGATGAAGTTATAGAAAAAGTGAAGACAAAAGAGCATGCAGCTCAAATATTGAAATAAAAAAAGTGCCAAGTTTTTACTTGGCACTTTTTAGTTTTACTTTATTTTATCTTTTACTGGTTGATAACCAAATAATTGATGTGTTTTTATTAAATTAGGAATTCCTTCTGGAAGCATTTCTTCCCAACCTGGCTCTCCATTTCCAATCATTTTTAGTACTTGTCTTGAGAAAATATCTAAATTTTTTTCATCGAAATCGGTTATATCAACTACTTTTCCATTGAATTTAAAGAATTTGTATAATTCTTTCATTCTAGGATGTACTTTTAAGTTGTCAGAATTTACAATAGTTCCATCATCTTCTTTCATTGGATATAAATAAACCTTTAAATCACGATAGAATAGTTTACCAAACGCTTCAAGTATTCCACCAGATAAATGGCGATAATATTTTTCATCAAATATGTCTACTAAATTGTTTACACCCATTGCAAGTCCCATTCTTGCTTTTGTATAATTAGAGAAATATTCAACTACTTTAAAATATTCTTGGAAATTAGAAATCATAACAGTTTGTCCTAATGAACATAATAATTCTGCTCTATCTAAGAAGTCTCTTTCGTCAATTTCTCCTTCTGCTTTTAAATTTGAAAGTGTAATTTCAAAAACTACAAATGTATTTTCAGGATCTACTTTCTTTTCTTCAATAAACATATTATATGACTTTTTGTACATATTCATGTTTACTTTAGTTACAGGTCTAAAACTACCTCTTAGTGCTAATATATTTTTTTTATATAAAACAGCAGCAGGTAATATATTATGACCATCTGGACCAAACATTACGGCATCGGTCATTCCATTTTTAACTAATTGCAGACTCATAAGTCTATTGTCTACATCAGCAAAACGAGGACCAGAAAAATTAATAGTATCAATTTCTAATTGATCTTTATCTAAATGATCGTATAAATAACGTAATAATTTTTTAGGATCATTATATTTATAAAAAGCACCATATATTAGGTTAACTCCTAAAATACCTAATGTTTCTTGTTGAAGTTTAGCATCTGTTTCTTTAAAACGAATGTGAAGTGTTATTTCGTTATAATCTTCATCTGGTTCAACTTGATATTTAATACCAACCCATCCATGTCCTTTATATTGTTTTGCAAAATCTATTGTAGCAACAGTGTTTGCATAACTAAAAAATATTTTATTTGGATGTTTGTCTCTTTTTAAACGCTCTTCTGTTAACTGATTTTCATGTGCTAACATTTTTTTTAGCCTACTTTCAGTAACATATCTTCCATCATCTTCAACACCATAAATAGCATCACTAAAGTCTTTGTCATAAGCAGACATAGCCTTAGCTATAGTTCCTGATGAAGCACCTGCTCTAAAAAAATGACGAACCGTTTCTTGGCCTGCACCAATCTCTGCGAAGGTTCCATATATGCTCTCATTTAAATTGATTCGTAAGGCTTTATCTTTTATAGAAGGAATTTGTTCAATAACTTTATCTCCTCTTACTTTTATGTCTGTAATTATACTTTTCATTAAAGTGTTTTTTTATTGGTATTTGCAGTGGTTGATTCTTACTTTATGCAAAGTTAATTAAAATGATAAAAACTACTACAAATATTCTTATTTTTGTGAAGTATGAATGATATAAAAGTATATTTTTTAGGAACTGGCACTTCTCAAGGTATTCCTGTTATTGGAAGTAATCATTCGGTGTGTTTAAGTAAAGATAAAAAAGACAAGCGATTAAGAGTGGCTGTATGGGTCTATTCAGATGATTTTTCAATAGTTATAGATTGCGGTCCCGATTTTAGACAACAAATGTTAACTTCAAAATGTCAGTATATAGATTCATTATTAATTACTCATGAACATGCAGATCATACTGCTGGATTAGATGATATTCGTCCTTTTTACTTTAAACAAGGTGATATTTCAATTTATGCACATACTAGAGTCCTTAAAAATTTAGCAAAACGATTTGATTATATTTTTGAATCTGAAAATAAGTATCCTGGTGCTCCATCTGTTATTCCTATTGAAGTTAAAGAAAATGAAAGCTTTAAAATTAAAAACCAAATAATAGAACCTATTAATGTTTGGCATGGTAATTTACAGGTTTTTGGATATAAAATCAGAGATTTTGTTTACTTAACAGATGTTAAAAAAGTAGATCAGACTGAAATTGAAAAAATAAAAAAATGTAAAGTGTTAGTAGTTAATTGTTTAAGAGAAGAACCTCATAATACACATTTTAATTTAGAAGAAGCTTTAGATTTTATATCTTTGGTACAACCAAAAAAAGCATATTTAACACATATAAGTCATCTTTTAGGATTTCATGAGGAAGTTCAAAAAAAATTACCTAAAAATGTGTTTTTAGCCTATGACAATTTAGAAATTTCAATATAATATTATGAAGAATACTTTTTTATACCTATTTATTTTTTCTTTACTAGTTAATATTTTTCAATATGTAAATTCTAATAAAATATTAGATGCCAAAGAAAAAGAAGTAGTTTCTACAAAGGAAAAACTAGAAGTTGTTAAAAAATCAATTGATTCAATTCAGTATAATGATTATTTTGATATTCAAAAAGATCAAGATGCTCAAGAATATTTTTATTCAAGAAATCTTGATTATGTTAAAGTAATGGAAAAAGTAAATGAAGATTTAGTTACTTTGAATACTAATGAAAAAGGAAACCCTTTAATTCCTTATGAACCTATTGATAATAAAAATTTTATTGTAAATAAAGCTAAAATATTAAACCATAGATGGATTATTGCAGAGTTTTCAAATGGAAATCTTTGGGGACAAATTTTGGTAAAATATTTTTATAATGATAATGAGCCAACAGATTTTGAAACAGTAGAAACTATTCTGTATGAAAAACAAAGAGTAGAAAAATAAATAAAAAAGCTCCATATCGGAGCTTTTTTATTGCACAGTAATTTCTATTTTTGCACAACACAACACACTATTATGTACAAGATATTTATTAGACCTATTTTTTTCTTATTTGATCCTGAAAAAATACATTATTTCACTTTCTCTTTAATTAAATTTCTTAATTCTATAGGATTTAATACAATTTTTAAAAGTATTTATGAAGTAAAAGATACTCGTTTAGAAAGAGAAGTTTTCGGATTAAAATTTAAAAATCCAGTAGGATTAGCTGCTGGTTTCGATAAAGATGCCAAATTGTATAAGGAACTTTCAAGTTTAGGTTTTGGTTTTATAGAAATAGGTACTTTAACACCAAAAGGACAAGAAGGAAACCCTAAAAAAAGACTTTTTCGCTTAAAAGAAGATAGTGCTATTATTAATAGAATGGGCTTTAATAATGGAGGAGTGTTAGAAGCAGTCGAAAGGTTGAAAAAAAATAATGGAGTACTTATAGGAGGAAATATAGGAAAAAACAAAGTAACTCCAAATGATGAAGCAGTAAAAGACTATGAAATTTGCTTTGAAGCCCTATTTCCTTATGTTGATTATTTTGTAGTTAATGTAAGTTCACCAAATACACCAAATCTACGAGAACTTCAAGATAAAAAACCACTTACAGAGTTATTACAAACATTACAAAATAAAAATGAAGTAAAGTCAGAGCCAAAACCAATACTTTTAAAAATAGCTCCAGATTTAACAAATGAGCAATTATTAGATATTATTGATATAATCAATGATACAAAAATTGCAGGAGTAATTGCTACAAATACAACAATTTCACGAGATGGTTTACAATCAGAAAATAAAAAAGAAGTAGGAGGATTGTCAGGAAAGCCTTTAACTAATCGCTCTACAGAAGTAATCCGATTTCTTTCAGAAAAAAGTAATAAAGCATTTCCAATAATTGGAGTAGGAGGAATTCATACTGCAAAAGATGCTTTAGAAAAACTAGAAGCAGGAGCAAGTTTGGTGCAACTCTATACAGGATTTATATATGAAGGACCAAAATTAATTAAAGATATTAATAAAGCAATTTTAAGTGCTAAAACGATTTCGTAAAACGCAATTCTTTTTTATCTTTGGTATCCAATGAAAAAAGTAAAAATTATAGAATGTCCACGAGATGCCATGCAAGGTATAAAGGACTTTATTCCAACTGAAAAAAAAGTACAATATATTCAATCTCTTTTGAGAGTAGGCTTCGATACAATTGATTTTGGTAGTTTTGTTTCCCCAAAAGCAATTCCGCAAATGCAAGACACTGCTGAAGTTTTATCTAAATTAGATTTATCACAAACAAAAAGTAAATTATTAGCAATTGTAGCTAATACAAAAGGAGCAGAGCTAGCTTCTGTTTATAATGAAATACAATATTTAGGTTTTCCTTTTTCAATTTCTGAAAATTTTCAGATGAGAAACACGCATAAAACAATTGCAGAATCAATCGTTACTCTTCAAGAGATTTTAGAAATAGCAAATAGTACAAATAAAGAAGTAGTAACTTATATTTCAATGGGATTTGGTAATCCTTATGGAGATCCTTGGAATGTTGATATTGTAGGCGAATGGACGGAGAAATTAGCCAATATGGGAGTTAAAATTTTATCATTATCTGATACCATTGGAAGTTCAACACCAGAAGTAATAGATTATTTATTTTCAAATTTAATCCCAAAATATAAAGAAATTGAATTTGGAGCACATCTACACACAACACCAGATTCTTGGTTTGAAAAAATTGATGCCGCATACAAAGCAGGTTGTATAAGGTTTGATGGAGCTATAAAAGGATATGGAGGATGTCCAATGGCAAAAGATGACTTGACAGGAAATATGCCAACAGAAAAAATGTTATCTTATTTTACTTCAAATAAAATTGAAACGAATTGTCATGCAATTAGTTTTGAAAGTTCTTATAATGAAGCACTAAAAATTTTTAATAGTTACCATTAAAATGATTGATTTCACCCCTTATTTGAAATACTTAGGATTATATACTGTTTTTATCCCTTTATTTTTATTCATTTTTATATCTCTTTACTTTATTATAATCTTTTGTAAATATAAAGGGCCTAATGAAATGTTTGTAAATTATACTTTTTATATACCGATTATTGGCTCTTTAGCATTAGGAGCTTTACTTTTTTATACATCTTTTTTTTGGATTACACTTGCTATTTATATCCTTGTATTTTTTGCGCTTCATCTGGTTTCTTTTAAGGCATTAGATGCTGCGGTGAAAGATAAAACAAGTATGGGTGTAACTATGGTCTCAGGTTTAATAGGAATGTATATCTTTTTTTCTTGTGCCTTAGCCTGTTTTATTAAAATTTTGTTTTAAATAATTGATTATAAATTATTTAGTCTTTTTTATGCTTTCCAATTTTAATTTATTCTAAATAAAGTTTGTAAATTACTTTTTACTTTATATTTTTGCAATATAAATTATTTTAAATAAATCTAAATAAACAACAAAATGCGTTTTAATAAGTACATTTTAGGATCACTTTCGCTAGCTTTATTCACATTTACATCATGTTCAGATGATGATAGTACCATAGAAGAAACAGGTATTTCAATTCCTCAAACTTATACATTTGAAAGAAATGGAACTACAACAGTAGATTTTGAAGGTCAATCAAGCAGATTGTTAATGTTACAAGAAATGGGTAACTATATTAAAGATCAAGCTGCTGCAAATGCAATTGTAGATGCTACAGTATTGAATAATATGTATACTAATACAAATAATCCGTTTTCAACAACAGATTTAAATGAATCAGGAAAACAATTAAGAAACAAAACGGCAGCTTCAAGAGATTATTTTGTAAACTTTGGAGGAGGTGGTTCTTCAGTAGAGCAAGATTCTGTCAGAAGTTATTTTGAAGCACAGTTCGATGATGCAAATGCTGCAAGTCAAGGTAATACTGCATCAGCAAGTGTTCCAGGATTTTACGTTGATGGATCTTCTACACGTCTTTTTGCTGCAAATGGATTAGAACCACAACAAGTTTTATTAAAAGGAATGATGGGAGCTTGTTTTATAGATCAAGTTGTAAATAACTATTTAAGTCTTGCTGTTTTAGACGAATCTACAAGTAGAGATGATAATACTAATAAGGTATTAGTATCAGGAAAGAGCTACACAAACATGGAACATAAATGGGATGAAGCTTATGGTTACATTTATGGAGCAGGTGGAGGAAAATATTGGGATAGTTATATTAATCAAGTGGCTGCTGATGCAGATTTTAGTTCAGTAAAAGAAAATATTGAAGTAGCATTTAGAAAAGGAAGAGCAGCTATTGTAGCAAATAACTACACTTTAAGAGATGAGCAAATTGCAATTATAAAAAGTAATTTGGCAAAAGTACCAGCAGTAAGAGCGGTATACTATTTAAAAAATGGTAAAACAAACTTAGTTACAGATAATGGAGCAAAAGCATTTCATGCGATTTCTGAAGCTTATGGTTTCATAATGTCATTACGTTATACAAATAATCCTGAAACAAATGCGCCATATTTCACAAAACAAGAAGTTGATGACTTATTAGCAGAATTAATAGCTGGTACAAATGGATTATGGGATGTAGATTATCTAAATATCCACTTAGATATTATTGCTACAAAAATTGCAACACGTTTTGGGTTTACTGTTGCACAAGCTGAAACAGTTAACTAAAAAATAATAGTTACTAAATTGTTATTGCAACTATTTTAAATTAATTTTGCAAAAAAAATATGATGAAGAAATTTCTTTTTTTAATCGTTCCAATATTCGTTCTAGCTTCATGTTCTGGAGACGATAATAATACCAATACAAGTGGTGATGATTACAACAGAACAGAGTTGTTGACAGATTGGGCAGATAATTTAATTATTCCTAGACTAACAAATTATCAAACGAAAGTGGAAACATTGAAAACAGATGCTTCTACTTTTACAACAACACCTAATCAAACTAATTTAGATATATTAAGAGCATCATGGTTAGAAGCATATACAGCTTACCAATATGTAGGAGCATTTAATATAGGAAAAGCAGAAGAAATTAATTTGAATAGTACTACTAACATTTATCCAACAAATACAGTAGGTATAGAATCAAATATTGCAAGTGGTGCTTATAATTTTTCATTGTTATCTCAATATGACAGACAAGGTTTCCCAGCATTAGATTATATGTTAAACGGTTTAGCAGTTACAGATGCTGAAATCATAGATTTCTATGTGTCAAATGCTAATGCTACAGGATATAAGCAATATTTAAACGATTTATCAAATCAATTAAAAACAAATATTGATGCAGTAGTTACAGATTGGAATACGTCTTACAGAACAGCTTATATTGCCAGTAATGGTAATGCAATTAGTAGTTCGGTTAATAAAACGATAAATAGTTTTGTAAAATACTATGAGAAAGATATTAGACTTGGTAAAGTAGGATATCCAGCAGGTAAGTTCGGTAATTCAATCTTTCCAGAAAAAGTAGAAGCATATTATAAAAATGATGTTTCAAAAATTCTTTTAAACGAATCGATAAAAGCAACGCAAGATTTTTTTAATGGAAAATATTTCAATAGTAATACAAATGGTAAAAGCTTAAAATCATATTTAGATTATTTAAATGCAGTTAGAGATGGTCAAAATTTAAGCGATATAATTAACAACCAATTTGCAACAATCAATTCGACAAATGCACTTTTAAGTGATAGTTTTTCAAATCAAGTAACTACAAATAATTCTGTAATGTTTGCAAGTTATGATGAGTTACAGAGAAATGTTGTTTATTTTAAAATTGATATGATGAGTGCTTTAAATATAACAGTTGATTATGTTGATAATGATGGAGATTAATTTTATACGTATTAAAATTGTTTAAAAACTATTTAAATAAAAAATCACAGTCCATAACGCTAGCTTTTTTTAGGCTAGCGTTTGGTTTAATGATGCTATTTAGTATCATTAGGTTCATTAGTTATGGATGGGTTGACAAATTCTACATTCAACCGAAATTTCATTTTACATATTATGGATTTGAATGGGTAAAACCAATAGGGATTTATACTTATTTATTATTTATTATTTGTGGATTATCGGCTTTCTTTGTCGCTATTGGTTACAAATATAAAATAGCAATTATTACTTTCTTTTTAAGTTTTACTTATATTGAATTAATGGATAAAACTACCTATTTAAACCATTATTACTTTATATCTGTAATAAGTTTTATCCTTATTTTCTTGCCAGCAAATGCTACACATTCAGTAGATGCATATAAAAATACAAAGATAAGATTTCAAGAAGTGCCAAGTTGGACAATTGATATTCTAAAGTTAATGCTAGCTATAGTTTATTTTTATGCAGGATTAGCAAAATTAAATTCAGATTGGCTTATTGAAGCTATGCCACTAAAAATTTGGCTACCAAACCAATCAAACATTCCATTAATTGGAAGTTTTTTGCATGAAACATGGATACAATATGCATTTAGTTGGACAGGAGCCATATACGATTTAAGTATTCCATTTCTATTATACAATAAACGAACTAGAAATTTTGCCTTCTTTTTAGTTGTAATTTTTCATATACTAACTAAAATATTATTTCCAATAGGAGTATTTCCTTATGTAATGATAATTAGTACCTTAATCTTTTTTGATGCTTCCTTACATAAAAAATGTATGGATTTCATTTTAAAAATAATTCAAGTTGATTTTACACAATTTAGTAATGGTTTATCTTTTAAAGTAGACACAAATCGACTTTCTACAAAAATCAAACTGACTTTTTTAGCCTTATTTATGGTATTTCAGTTAATTTTCCCGTTTCGATATATGTTATATCCTGATGAATTATTTTGGACAGAAGAAGGATTTAGATTTTCATGGAGAGTAATGCTAATGGAAAAGGCAGGTTATGCTCAATTTTATGTTATTGATTCTAAAACAAAAAGAAAAACGTACATTGATAACAGTCGCTTTTTGACACCATTTCAAGAAAAACAAATGTCTTTTCAACCTGATTTTATACTGCAATATGCTCATTATCTACATGATTATTATAAGGAAACAGGAATAAATGAACCAATTGTAAAAGTAGATAGTTATGTAGCTTTAAACGGAAGATTAAGCAAACGATACATTGACCCAAATATAGATTTAGCAAAAGAATATGAATCATTCCAACACAAAACTTGGATTTTACCATTTAACGATGAAATTAAAGGCTTTTAATATTTTATTTCTTTTAATTACTACTACTTTTTTCGCACAAAATAGCGTTAAAGGAATTGTAATCAACAAAGCAGGAAAGGCACTAGAAAACGTAGAAATCTACAATAAAACAAATTACCAATCTTTTAATTCAAATGCTAGCGGACAGTTTGAGATTAAATCATTGAGCACAGGAAATAATGTTATTGTTTTCTTTATTGAAGGATATAAAGTAGAAGAAAGAACCTTCAATTCACAAGAAAATAATGTAAATATCAAAATTACTTTGGAAGAATTAACAACAACACTTTCAGAAGTAGTTGTTATGAAAGAAAAAGAAAAACAGTTTGCATTAAATAAACTTAAAGATATTGAAGAAACCGCAATTTATGCAGGTAAAAAGACAGAAGTAATTACATTAGATAAAATTACAGCAAACAAAGCCACAAACAATGCTCGTCAAGTATATGCACAAGTAGTTGGATTAACAATTAATGAAAGTAATGATGGAGGATTACAATTATCAATAGGAGGAAGAGGATTAGATCCAAATAGGACCTCAAATTTTAATACAAGACAAAATGATTATGATATTAGCGCAGATGTATTAGGTTATCCGGAAAGTTATTACGCAACACCTACAGAAGCTTTAGAATCGATACAAATTGTTCGTGGAGCTGCATCATTACAATATGGAACACAATTTGGAGGAATGATTAATTTTAAAATTAAAAAGCCAAGTACAAAACCTATTGAGCTAATTACAAGAAATACACTAGGATCTTTTAATTTGTTTACCAATTTTACAAGTCTAAGTGGAACAAAAGGTAAATTTAGTTACTATACGTATTATAATTACAAACAAGGTGATGGATTTAGACCTAATTCAAAATTTGATTCAAAATCATTTTTTACTAATTTAAATTACCAGTTTACAGAAAACACATCACTACATTTTGATTATACCCACTTTAGTTATTTGGCGCAACAACCAGGAGGATTAACCGATTTTATGTTTAATCAAAATCCAGAACAAAGTAATCGTACACGAAATTGGTTTGATGTAGATTGGAACCTTTTTGCCTTACGCTTTAAACATCATTTTCAACACAATGCCGATTTTTCATTGCAATTATTTGGTTTAGATGCTTCAAGAAAAGCCTTAGGATATCGATCTAATAGAGTTTCTAATCCAGATGTGTTAGGAACAGAAAGAGATTTGATCTTAGGTGATTTTGTAAATTGGGGAGCAGAAGCACGTTATTTAAAAAAGTACAAGTTCTTCGGTCAAGATAATGCTTTCTTGATAGGAGCTAAATATTATCAAGCTAAAAATGCAGGAATACAAGGACCAGGAAGCTCAGGGAACAATGCTAATTTTAATTTAGCAACTGATGAATTTCCAAATTATAGAACCCAGTCTAATTATGAATTTCCAAATTTAAATATTTCAATTTTTGGAGAAAATATATTTAAAATATCGCAAGCATTCTCTATCACGCCAGGGTTTAGGTATGAAAATATAAAAACCCAAGCAAACGGGTTTTATAGAAGGATTAATAATGATTTAGCAGGAAATGTCATTTCAGATGAAACAGTTAATGAAGAAAATGTAAAAGAAAGAGACTTTTTCCTTCTTGGACTAGGACTAAGTTATAAGATGAAAAATGGAATAGAATTGTATGCAAATGCATCTCAAAATTATCGTTCTGTAACTTTTAATGATATTCGTACAGTAAATCCAAGTGCTGTAATTGATGAAAATATTACTGATGAAAAAGGATACACGTCTGATATAGGTATGAGAGGGAAAATTTTAGATAATCTTTCATTTGATACTAGTGTATATGCATTATATTATAATTATAAAATAGGTGAGTATCTTACAGAAGCACCAAACACTGCTGCGGTTGTAAGATATAGAGATAATGTGGGAACAGCATTGACTTATGGTTTTGAATCTTTAATAGATTGGAATATAAACAAAACATTCTTTAGAGAAAATGAAGATTTTATTTGGAGTTTATTCTCAAATATTGCAATAACAGATTCAGAATATTTAAAATCAGATACTAAAAATATAAAAGGAAATAAAGTAGAATTTGTACCAAATTATAATTTGAAATTAGGAACAGGAATAGGCTATAAAAACTTTCTCACAAGTATTCAATTTAGCTATGTGTCTTCACAATACACAAATGCAGAGAATAATCCTATAGATATAAATGACAATACTTATGGTATTTTTGGAGCAATTCCATCTTATAGCGTTTTAGATTTTTCAGCTTCTTATAAGTATAAAAATTTTAAATTAGAAACAGGAATAAACAATGTGTTAAATAATTGGTATTTTACAAGAAGAGCTACAGGATATCCAGGACCAGGAATTATTCCATCAGAACCAAGAGTATTTTATGCAACACTTGAAATTAAGTTTTAAAATTATAGAATGCTTTTTTGTGATATAAAAAAGTAAATTATTTAAATAGCCTAAAAATTTATCATCCTAAATTCATTTTAGACTTGGAGTGTATTTTTAAGTTTTATTTGATTATTGGATGATAAATTTTAACTAGACCTACTTGTTTCTGTTTGTTTGTAAATCTATTCTACTAAAAATAAGTAAGTGATGTAAGTGTTATTATGTAGATTTATAATAGGTTAGCTAATATAATTCCATATATTTTTTTTCTTGCTTAATTCTATGAAAACTTTTCGGAGAGTTGTATGTTCTGGCTTTTCCATAGGAGCATCATTTTTTAATAGTTTTATAGCATGATGTCTTGCTAGTTGAAGAATATCTTTATCTTTAATAATATCTGCGATTTGTAGATTTAGCACACCACTTTGTTGTTTTCCCATTATGTCTCCAGGTCCTCTTAATTTTAAATCAACTTCTGATATTTCAAAACCGTCGTTTGTTCTCACCATAGTTTCCATTCGAGTTTTACTATCTTCACTTAGCTTAAATCCGGTCATTAAAATACAATAACTTTGTTCTGCACCACGACCTACACGACCTCTTAATTGATGCAATTGTGATAATCCAAAGCGTTCAGCACTTTCAATAACCATTACAGATGCATTGGGAACATTTACACCTACTTCAATTACTGTTGTGGCAATCATGATGTTTGTTTTTCCTTCTGAAAAACGTCTCATTTCTTCATCTTTGTCTGCCGGTTTCATTTGTCCATGAACAATTGAAATAGAATAGTGTGGTAGTGGAAAATCTCTAGAAATACTTTCATAACCATCCATTAAGTCTTTGTAATCCATTTTTTCAGATTCCTGAATTAATGGATAAACGATGTAAACTTGTCTGCCTTTTGCAATTTCATCTTTTAAAAATTTCCAAACTTTTAAACGGTTACTATCGTATCTATGAACAGTTTGTATTGGTTTTCTTCCAGCTGGTAGTTCATCGATCACAGAAATATCTAAATCACCATATAAACTCATGGCTAAAGTTCTTGGAATTGGAGTAGCAGTCATCACTAGAATATGTGGAGGAATCTCGTTTTTTTTCCAGAGTTTACTTCTTTGTTCAACTCCAAATCTATGTTGTTCATCTATAATGGCTAATCCTAGATTTTTAAATTGTACTTTATCTTCTAATAATGCATGTGTTCCTATTAAAATGTCTAAACTACCATTTTCTAGTTCTTCATAAATTATTTTTCTATCTGAAGTTTTTGTTGAACCAGTTAGTATTTTTATGTTTATATTCAGTTCTTTAGCTAAATTTGTAACTCCATTAAAGTGTTGTGTTGCTAGTATTTCTGTAGGTGCCATTAAACAACTTTGGAAATCATTATCTTTTGCTATTAGCATTGCTAATAATGCTACTATTGTTTTTCCTGAGCCAACATCTCCTTGAAGTAAGCGATTCATTTGTGCATTACTTCCTAAGTCATTTCGGATTTCTTTTATTACTCTTTTTTGTGCATTTGTTAGGTCAAATGGTAAATAGTTTTTATAAAAATTATTAAAGTTTTCACCTACTTTTTCAAATGGATGTCCTTTTATTTTATGCTTTCGAATGAGATTTTTGGTAATTAATTGCAATTGAATAAAAAACAATTCTTCAAACTTTAAGCGAAATTGTGCTTTGGAAAGTAGATCTTGGTTTTTTGGAAAGTGAATATTAAATAAGGCTTCACTTTTCGTAATTAATTTTAATTCTTCAATTAAATAATTTGGCAGTGTTTCAGAAAATAAGGTATGAGTTTCTAGAAATAATTGTTGCATTAATTTATTGAGAACTCTATTTGAAATTCCTTTAGTATTAAGTTTTTCTGTACTTGGATAAACAGGTTGCATTGCAGAACGAAAATTAGCTTTGTGTTCCGCTAATAATTCCATATCAGGATGAGCCATATTGAATGTACTACCAAATTGGCTTACTTTTCCAAATATTACATATACTTCATTTATTTTTAAGCCTTCTCTTATCCATTTATGACCTTGAAACCAGACTAGTTCCATTTCTCCAGTGTCATCAACAAAAGTAGCTACTAATCGTTTTCCTCTCTTTTGTTCAATAGTTTTTATATTGATTATTTTTCCAATGATTTGAACTTCAGAGTTATTATTTTGTAATTGATTGATTTTAAAGTAACGTGTTCTGTCAATATATCGATTAGGGAATAAGTTAAGTAAATCACCATATTTATGAATACTTAATTCTTTGCGTAGCAATTCACCCCTGTTTGGGCCAACTCCTTTAAGATACTCAATAGGTGTTTCTAGTAGACTCATTAATTTGTTTTCTGCAAAGCGAAGATACTGTATAATTTAAAAATTAAAAAATATCTGTGCTAAACAAAACATTTCATTCAACTAGATGGTATATATAGGAATATTTATAAACTCATTCTGTTATTAATCATGGAAAAGAAAACAGAATTTAGTAATAAACTAAATTATTTATTAGTAATGGCAACTCTTTTTACAGCATAGTTTAATGACTTTATTTTTTCATTTGCTGAAAATCTTAATTTTTTATTGGAGTTAGAATCTAAAATTATTTTATAATTAATAGCCATTTCCTTTTTTAAATTTTCAATTTCAGCTATTCTTTCAGGTTTAGAATTTGCAATTGTAAGCGTTGCTTTTATACTATCTAATGCCTTATTTTGCTTGTCAATAATATCTTGCATTGCCATTTTTATAGAGTCATTATTAGTTTGTGAATCATTAACATTAATAATTTGATCTATTTTGTCATTATTTTCATCAAGTCCTTTTACAATTTCAAAGTTATTTTTATTTGATAATTGTGTAACACTTTCTTGAAGCTCAACATTTCTATTAAAAAGAGGAAGTGAAATAAAACCATTAAGAATAACCATAAAAATGGTCATTAGCATGAATCTCCAAATCATAGTAATAATAAGTGGTCTAGGTTCTCGGTCTTTATTTTGTTCAGCTCTTAATAATAAAAAGGTTAGTAATACTAATAAAAAACTAAACCCTGAAATACCATAGCCTAAAATTTTTATAACATCTAAATTTTTAAACATAATTTTTTATTTTGATATTTAAAATTGAAATATCTTGTTTATAGTTACACAAAGGTGATGTAATTATGAATAAAAAATAGAAGGTAAATTATGGTTTTTTGATGGGTATTTTTCCCCAAATACAATAGTTAGAAACTATTTGTTTTGGATCTTAGAAATTAATTCATTTGCAGTATTTGAGTTCATTCTCTTTAATTCTTCAATAATTAATTCTTTTTCATTATCACTCATTTTCTTCTCAGGTTTTAAAAATTGTTGTTCATTAGCTTCTTTAAAGAATAACTCATCTGTCCATTCATTTCTTATTCCGTCAATTACTAAATGGATTCTGTCTTCTTTTCCATGATTAACAACAGAATGAGTGAAATTGGCATTTATATACCAACATTCTCCTTCGTTCATTATAAGTCTTTGGTTGTCTAAAATAAAAATAACATCTTTATTTGTAATAATTGGAATGTGAATTCTAAAGCAGTTGTCTTCATATCCTAAACAATTGTCTACATGTGGTTTTATTTCAGCACCAACAGCCAATCTTAATAGCCTAACGGTAGTTTTTTCAAATAAAAATTGATCTATTATTTCTTTAAAGTAATCACAAGATTCAATTATTTCAGTATAAGTTACTTTTTCTGTTCCCTTATTATATGCATTAATATTTTCCGATTTTCCTCCTTCAGAATATAAAGAAATAGAGGACCAATTTCCAGTATAATCATTTGTGTTATAATGATTAATCCATTTTTTACTTAGTATTTTTTGAACATCCTTTTGTAAACGTTCAATATTAAATGTAATGGGGAATTTTATAAATCGAATTAGATTTTCCATATTAATCTCTTAACCATTTTATCATGTGAGGGAAAGGTTTTTCATTTTGTTTTTCTGCCTTTTCTTGGCTTAATGTTAAACCACACCATTCTAAAAAAGGTAAACCAATGTAAATATCACTATTGTATGAATTGATTAACCAATTATAACTTCCTTTATAACCATTTGAATGAAACACAACTTCTAGTGGTATTTTTAAGTATCGTGCTGCTGCAAAAGACCATAACATTGCTCCAATTTCATCACCTTGCGTTGGCCATTCTTTTGGCATTTTTTCAGTGCCAATAAGTTTTCGTTCTTTAGCAGTTGTTACTGCAATGTGTCCTGCTTCATGTAAAATATCTCCGGGATAAAGTAATTTTTTAAAATCGACTAAAATACCTTTATTTGAAAGGGACAATCCTGGTAAAAAAGTATCATTTGGTAATTCTTCTTCAATAATTGAAATTCCAATTTCTTTTAAAAAGGTTGTGATTTTTATAATGATTGCATTTTCTTCCATAAATAAATTCTAAATTAAATCACAATACCAAAAGCCATAACTAGGTGTTATATCATCACTATTGCATACTGTATTTGATTCTGTTGTTTTTGGTTTTTCATACTTTCTATAAACAATTTCACCTATCTCAAAAGGAATTGGTTTTGAAAAAATAGGTCCATCAAAAGTAAAAGTATGAAATTCTCCATTTTCTCCACAAACATCTACATTTTCAGGTAAATCCTTAATAAAGTTTTCATCTATAATTCTTCCAACAAAACTTTTATCTAAATATTTTTCATTAACACAAACTACTATTGTTTTGAAACCTAAAGATAAGAATTCTTGCAAAAGAGTTGTTGTGTTTTGTTTCCACAATGGAAAAACGCCTTTAAAATTTACAGAAGCAAGTTTATCTTCTCTGTATTTTCGCAAATCTTCAAGAAAAATATCACCAAAAATAGAATGAGTAATTCCTTCTTTTTGAAATTCTGAAAGTGTGTTTTTCATTATTTCATCATAAATTTCCATAGTTGGCATTTCAGGAATTATCATTTTGGTTAATGGTAGTCCAATACTTTCGGCTTGTTTTTCTAAAAGTTCAACACGAATACCATGCATTGAAATACGTTGAAATTGCTTATTTACACTAGTTAATAGTGTTAGAATTTCATATTCATTTTGTTGTAATATTTTATATAAGGCTAAGGCAGAATCTTTTCCGCTACTCCAGTTAAAAAGTGCTTTCTTTTTCAATTTTGATTATAATTTTGAAGTAAACTTACAAAATTTGGCTTATTATTTGACTAAGCTTTGTAAATTTGGAACAATATATTTTTAACATGAAGCACTTTTTAATTTGTACCCTTTTATTTTCATTACATCTTTTTTCTCAACAAACCAAAAAGGTTGATTTTACTACTTGTCATGCTATAATAAAGCCAATTCCTGAAGATAAATCAATTTCAGGAAGAGTTACTTATGAATTTAAGTTGTTAAAAGATAGTGATACTATAAAAATTGATGCTATTAATATGGATTTTAAAGATGTTTATCTAAATGATAAAAAAGTAAATTTTAAAAATTCAGGTAAAGCATTATTGTTGTTTGAAGGATATAAAAAAGGTAAAAACAGTGTTTCGTTTGAGTATTCTGCAAAACCTAAACAAACCTTATACTTTAGTGGAGAAGGAGAAGATTTACAAATTTGGACGCAAGGGCAAGGAAAATATACAAGTCATTGGTTACCAAGTTTTGATGATGTAAATGAAAAAGTGATTTTTAATATTGCAATTGATTTTAACTCTAATTATGCAATTTATTCGAATGGAGTAGGAATAAATATAGATAGAAATATTTATTATTCAATGCAAAAACCAATGTCTTCTTATCTTGTGATGATTGCTATTGGAAAATTTGAAAAAATGTATGAAAGCACTAATTCTGGAACGATTTTAGAATTTGTTCTTGATAGAAGAGATATTGACAAATTTGAACCAACTTATCGTTATTCTAAACAAATGTTTGAGTTTTTAGAAGATGAAATAGGAGTGAAGTATCCTTGGGTAATTTATAAACAAATTCCTGTGAGAGATTTTTTGTATGCTGGAATGGAAAACACTACTTCTACTATTTTTTCGCAAGATTTTGTAGTAGATTCAATAGGTTTTAATGATAAAAACTATGTAAATGTAAATGCTCATGAATTAGCACATCAATGGTTTGGCGATTTAATAACAGCAAAAGAAAGTAAGCATCATTGGCTACATGAAGGTTTTGCTACTTATTATGCTTTATTAGCTGAAAAAGAAGTTTTTGGAGACGATTATTTCTATAATCAATTGTATGAATCGGCACAATTATTACAACAAGCAAGTGAATATGATACTATTCCTATTTTAAATGAAAAGGCAAGTTCTCTTACTTTTTATAAAAAAGGAGCTTGGGCTTTGCATGTACTGAGAACTGATATAGGAGAGGATAACTTTAGAAAAGCAGTTAAACGCTATTTAAAAAAATACGCATATAAGAATGTCGATACTAATGATTTTTTGAAAGAAATAAAAAAAGTTTCAAAATACAATGTAGCACAATTTAAAGAGGATTGGTTAGAAAATCCAAAATTCAATTTTAAAGATGCTCTTCTTTATTTAATTAAAAATAATTCCGTAAAAGAACTTATTCGTTTTAATGAGAATAATAATTTAAATCAAGATAAATTATTTGAAAGATTTAAAACCATATTAGAATCGGATGTATATTATACGGTTAAGAGAGAAGTTATATATCAATCTCAAAATGTATCAGTAGAAGAACAATTAGATCTATTACGATTAGGATTACAAACCAATGATATAAAAATTCGCCAAGCAGTTGCAGAAGTTTTAAATAGAATTCCTATTGAGTTTAAACCAGAGTTTGAAACTTTATTACAAGATAAATCTTATATTACAAGAGAAATAGCATTATTTAGACTTTGGACAAACTTTAAAGATGATAGGGAAAAGCTAATTGAAATGTCGAAAAACTGGATTGGAGTTAATTATAATTTAAAAATTGCTAATTTAACACTTCAAATTGTAGGGTCGAATGATAATTTAGATAGAAGACAAAATGCAATCACTGAATTAGAAGAATATACAAAGCTTCCATTTGAAGCATCTGTAAGAGAAGCAGCTCTACAAACGTTTGTAGAATTAGGAATCATTACAGATACAGTTATTGAAGAATTAATAAATGCTTCACTACATCATAAATGGCAATTTGTAAAGTTTGGAAAAGACAATATTAGAAAATTAATATCAAGCGAAGAGATAAGAAAACAATTCATTAATATTGAGACAAAGTTGGCTAAAAATCAATCCGATAGAATAAAATATTTTTTAAAAGAAACAGAATAATGCGAGCACTAGTAATATCAGGAGGAGGAAGTAAAGGAGCCTTTGCAGGTGGAGTTACTCAATATTTAATTGAAGATTTACATAAAGAATATGATTTGTTTATGGGAACTTCCACAGGTAGTTTGTTAGTTTCTCATTTAGCATTAAACAAAGTTGAAAAAATAAAAGAAATATATACATCTGTAAATCAGAATAGTATTTTTAGTAATTGTCCTTTTGTAATTAGGAAACGTTTTGGAGAAGATACTATTGCTATAAATCATTTTAAAGTATTACGTAACTTTATAAGTGGATCAAAAACATTTGGAGAAAGTAAAAATTTAAAAAGATTAATCAAACAGATTTTTACTGTTGAAGAATTTGAAGAATTAAAGAATGGTCCAAAAGAAATTATTGTAACCGTTTCAAATTTATCATTAAATACTGTTGAATATAAATCTATTAACGATTTTGATTATGATGATTTTTGCGATTGGGTATGGATTTCATGTAATTATATTCCATTTATGTCATTAGTACGGAAAAATGGTTGCGAATATGCCGATGGAGGATTTGCATCTATGGTTCCAATAGAAGAAGCAATAAAAAGAGGAGCCACTCATGTAGATGCCATAATTTTGCATACTGAAACATCATTATATAATAGATTACCAGCAAGAAGTCCTTTTAATTTACTTACAAACCTATTCTCTTTCATGATGGATAGGATTGAATATCAGAATATTAAAATAGGTAAGTATGAAGCTAAATTTAAAAATGCAACGATCAATTTTTATTATACACCTACATTATTAACTACAAATTCATTAGTTTTTAATAAAGGACAAATGAAAGAATGGTGGAAAATTGGGTATGATTATGCAAAAAGTAAAGAAATAGATACTCAAGAAATACCAGTAGAAGAATAAAAAATTAAAAATAAGGGTAACAAAATATATTTAGTGTTGATATATAGGAAACATAAATATATTCAGTTATGAAAAAATTAAAATTTATTTTAGCAACACTAGTCATCAGTTCCCTTCTTTTTACAAGTTGTGATACAAATGATGACAGTTTAAATTTAGATGAAAATCAAGATTCTTCAATTAATTACAATTTTGGTTCAACCGTTTCAAGAGACTTTATTGGGCAAATAGTTGATGAAAATAATGATCCTATTCAAAATGCAACCGTTTTTATAGGAAACAATTCTTCTCAAACAGATAGCAATGGTATTTTTATAATTAAAAATGCTAGTGTAAAATCAAATTTTGCTTATATCACAGCAACAAAAGCAGGATATTTACAAGGTTCACGATCAGTTATTCCTACCTCAGGAGAAAATAATGTTAAAATAATGATGTTAAGTGCTACAGTTGTAGGAACAGTAAACTCTGGAACTTCAGGAAATGTTACTTTGCCTAATGGAACTAAAGTAGATTTTGATGGAAATTTCAAAAAAGAAGACGGTTCTTCATATTCAGGTTCAGTAAGTGTAATCATGCATCATTTAGATCCGGAAGATGCTAATGTAGAAGCAAAAATGCCAGGAATGTTATTGGCTTCAGATACTAATGGAGAAGCCAAAGTATTGGAAACTTTTGGTATGATAAATGTTGAATTATTAGGATCTAGTGGTGAAAAATTACAATTAGCAAGTGCTGCAACAATTGAAATGCCTATTGCTATAGGTCAAATGGGGTCATCTCCAAATACAATTCCATTATGGCATTTTGATGATGTAAAAGGGTATTGGGTAGAAGAAGGTAGTGCAACAAAAGTAGGAAATAAATACGTAGGTTCGGTTTCACATTTTTCATGGTGGAATTGCGATGCACAATTTCCAACTGTTTATTTGTGTTTAACAGTTGTTGACTCGAATAATACCCCTCTTTCTAATGTTCAAGTAGAATTAGCTCCTAATAATCAAACATATCCTAGAACAGGAACAAGTGATAGTAATGGAGAGATTTGCGGATTAATTCCATCAAATCAGACAATCACAATGAATGTATTAGATAATTGTGGAAATGTAATCAGTACTTCTCAAATAGGACCATTTTCTTCAAATACAGTATTGCCTAATGTTATTGCAACTTCTGGAATGGTTTCTTCAACAACTGTTACAGGAACATTGGCACAATGTAATAACTCAAATGTTACAGATGGTTATGTTTTATTAAACTATGGAAACCAAAGATTCGTTTCTAATGTAACAAATGGAAGTTTTAGCTTTAATACCTTAGTATGTAATGCGAATACAACATTTACTTTAGAAGGATATGATTATGCAAGCTTGCAAACATCAGGTGTAATTAATTATACATTTGTAACACCAGTAACAAACATAGGGAATTTACTTACTTGTAATGCTGTAACAGAATATATCACTTATCAAATTGATAATGAACCTGTAGATTATTTCATTGGAAATATTTCAGCATCTTCTTCTCCAAATGGTTTAAACGTTTCTCTACAAGGAGCAACAGGAACTTCAAGTTTTTATTTCTATGGTAGCATTTTTGCAACAGGAAGTTATACAACAGCAAATTTCTTAATTGAAAATAGTGAAGTAATCATTCAAAATGGTGTAACAAATAATGTTATTTGCAATGTGAGTCAAATAGGTGCAATAGGAGGCTATATTGATATTACTTTTAGTGGTACATATGAGGATAATTCTAATGTAACTCATACTATTACAGGAGTAATACATGTAATTAGAGATAATTAATTCTAAAAAAAAAGAAGTAAAATTTAAAATCCCAAGTGTAAACTTGGGATTTTATTTATTTAAAAAACTGTTTTTAATTCCTCTTTTAAATAGCTTATAGCAATTGCGCTAGGTGCTTCATTCTCGGTCAAACTAATTAAAATAGCTTCACGCAATTTTTCTGCATTAAGCACATCTTCTTCAATAGATGTTTGACGAATTAACTGAATGGTAGAATTTTTTGCTTTATTAATAATATCCCAAGTTGCACTAGTCAAATACACTTGTTGCGTTAAATTATGTTCAAATTCCGTTTGAATAGTATGAATTAATAATGTAGCATAGTCATTTTTATCATTACTTATGGGAGAAACACGTAATAGCAATTGAGTAGGATTTATTCTCTCCAATAACAAAACAATACGCTCATAAGCTTGTAATCGTATAGGTAATGCTTGTTTTTGATTTTCTTTTAAAAGTTCAAAACGTCTTCTGTTTTCTTCATTTTTAAAAAAAGAATGAAATAAAAAATAAGCAACACCACCTGTAATCAATGCTGGTAGAGTATAAGAAGCTAATTCAATAATTTTTGTACCGTCCATAATTGTTTTTAGAAGCTTTTTCCTGCTTTCGCCTTTATCTTTTTTTCGCTATCACTACAAAAAAGGATATCAGCTCTATCAGGGCTATGTTAATAATCGCAAAGTAAAACTAAACTTTAACAATTTCCAAATATCAGTTTAGATTTAGGATTTAAATCATTACAAAAAAATGGTTAATAACTTCATTTGTAATAACAAATACAGAAGTGTATTTTTGTAGATTAGTTTACTCATTTGTCATAAAATTAAAATGCAACATATAATTTCCCAACTTAACGAGGCACAACAAGCACCAGTAATACAAAAAGACGGTCCTATGATTGTAATTGCAGGTGCAGGTTCTGGTAAAACAAGAGTGCTAACTGTGCGAATTGCTAACCTTATGAGTCAAGGTGTAGATGCTTTTAATATACTAGCTTTAACATTTACAAACAAAGCAGCACGTGAAATGAAAAAACGTATTGCAGATATTGTAGGAAATAATGAAGCTAAAAATCTTTGGATGGGAACATTTCACTCAGTATTTGCTAAAATTTTGCGTATTGAAGCTGAAAAATTAGGTTATCCTACAAATTTTTCTATTTATGACACTCAAGATTCTGTGAGATTAATAGGTTCTATTATAAAAGAAATGCAATTAGATAAAGATGTATATAAGCCAAAACAAGTATTAGGCAGAATATCATCTTATAAAAATTCATTGATTACAGTAAAGGCTTATTTTAATAATCAAGATTTACAAGAAGCAGATGCTATGAGTAAAAAACCTCGAATGGGGGAAATTTATCAACAATATGTAGAACGTTGCTTTAAATCAGGAGCAATGGATTTTGATGATTTATTATTAAAAACAAATGAATTATTAAATCGCTTTCCAGATGTATTGGCAAAATATCAAGATCGTTTTCGTTACATATTGGTAGATGAGTATCAAGATACAAATCACTCGCAATATTTAATTGTTCGTGCGTTATCAGATAGATTTCAGAATATTTGTGTAGTAGGAGATGATGCACAAAGTATTTACGCTTTTCGTGGAGCAAACATTAATAATATTTTGAATTTCCAGAAAGATTACGATAATGTTAAAATGTATCGTTTGGAACAAAATTATCGTTCGTCAAAAAACATTGTAGAAGCAGCAAATAATGTAATTGATAAAAATAAAACAAAACTAGATAAAGTAGTTTGGACAGCAAATGACGATGGACCAAAAATAAAAGTACATAGAAGTTTAACAGATGGAGAAGAAGGTCGATTTGTAGCCTCTACTATTTTTGAACAAAAAATGCAAAATCAATTACCAAATGGAAGTTTTGCTGTTTTATATCGTACAAATGCTCAGTCACGTTCTATAGAGGATGCTTTGCGTAAACGTGATATTCCATATAGAATTTATGGTGGTTTATCTTTCTATCAACGTAAAGAAATAAAAGATGTATTAGCATATCTTCGATTAGTTATAAATCCTAAAGATGAAGAAGCATTAATAAGAGTAATAAATTATCCTGCTCGTGGAATAGGAAATACAACTATTGAAAAATTAACTGTTGCTGCTAATCATTATAAACGTTCCATTTTTGAAGTAATGGAACATATTGATAAAATTGATTTAAAACTAAACTCAGGAACTAAAACAAAATTGCAAGATTTTGTAACCATGATTAAGAGTTTTCAAATTATCAATGAAAACCAAGATGCTTTTTACTTAACAGAACATGTTACAAAAAAAACAGGTTTAGTTCAAGAGCTAAAAAAAGACGGAACACCAGAAGGTATTACTCGTATTGAAAATATTGAAGAATTATTAAATGGTATAAAAGACTTTACTGAAGGACAGAAAGAAATTGATGGAGCTCGTGGAGCATTAGCCGAATTCTTAGAAGATGTTGCTTTAGCAACTGATTTAGATAAAGATACAGGCGACGATGATAGAGTAGCGCTTATGACTATTCACTTAGCCAAAGGATTAGAGTTTCAGCATGTCTTTATTGTAGGTTTAGAAGAAGACTTATTTCCAAGTGGAATGAGTATGAATACAAGAAGTGAATTAGAAGAAGAACGACGTTTATTTTATGTAGCTTTAACAAGAGCTGAACATCAAGCTTATTTAACTTATGCGCAATCTAGATATCGATGGGGAAAATTAGTAGATAGCGAGCCATCTCGTTTTATTGAAGAAATAGATGATAATTATTTAGAATATTTAAATCCAGTAGATAACGGAAATTATCGCTATAAACCTTTAATGGATATTGATGTTTTTGGCGATATAGATAAATCTAAATTGCGATTAGCAAAACCTATTGCGAGTAAACCACCTGCTTATTTAAAAACAGAAGAAAATAATAAACTTAATATTCGTAAACTAAAACCTGTCTCTGGAATAAAAACGCAAAGTGCTCCTAATTTGTTTGATAGTAAATTAGTTGCTGGAAATATTGTAATGCATGAGCGTTTTGGAAAAGGAGAAATCATAAGCATAGAAGGAGTAGGAGCAGATAGAAAAGCAGAAATTAGATTTGATGTAGGAGGATTGAAAAAACTTTTATTAAAATTTGCAAAACTGGAAGTAATAGGATAAAAAGTAATTTATCATTTTCAGATAAGATAAATTTTTATTTTTGACTATTTAGATTGTTTGGTTTTATAGAAGATTTAAGCTTTAATACATTTTAAAATTCATTCTTTATTGCCAATCCATTTTTTTATCTTATGCTTATAAGTTTCACCAATAGGAGTAGTGCCAAGATCATGATAGATCATATTTCCATCAATTGATTTTATTTTATCAAGTTGAATAATATAAGATTTATGAACCCTCATAAACTCATTTAGTGGAAGTTTATGGATAAAATCTTTTAAATTATCTAAAACTATCAAACGCTCATTTAACAGATGTATTCGAATATAATCACTTAAACCTTCTATTAAAATAATCTCTTTTGGATTGATTTTTATTTGCCGTCCGTCTACTTTTACAAATAAATGATTGTTTTTCATAGTTTCTAAAATCACAAAATTGGTAAATTTTTGTATTGATTTATGAAATTTATCAAAACTGATAGGTTTTAGTAAATAATCAATTACACGATAATCATAACTTTCTAAGGCATAATCTGCATAAGCAGTCGTAATTATAAAGTAATTATCTTTATTGAACATTTGCATTAGTTGAATTCCGGATAGTTCAGGCATTTGAATGTCAATAAAAATTAAATCAACAGTTTGTTTTTGAAGTTGTTCGATTACTTCAAAAACATCAGTTGTTGCTAAAACAACTTCCAGTTGTAATTGCTTATCGGCATAATTTTTTAAGAGATCCACTGCTAATGGTTCGTCGTCTAAGATGATGCACTTAATTTTTTTCATGATTATAATTGTATTTCAAGATAACTTTTAAATATAATTCCATCATTTTTTACCTTAAATATATGCTTATTGGGATAATAATATTTCAAACGTTTTTTCAGATTAGAAATCCCGATGCCAGAATGTACATCTTTAAGTTTGTTATTTATATGATTTTCAGTTTCAATAATGAGTTTTTTACTATTAGATTTAATAGAAAAAAGAACTGGATTTTTTACATCATCTAAAACACCATGTTTTACACAATTTTCAATAAACGGAAGTAATAAATAAGGAGGAATGATCTGATTTTTGTTTTTGACTTCTACTAAATCTAGTTTAATATAAATGGTTTTAGTATTTCTAATTTTTTCCAATTCAATATAGCTCTCAATATATTTCAATTCACTTTCTATAGGAATTTTTTCTTTTTGAGTTTCATAAGTAGTAAATCGCATAATCTCACTCAGTTTTTCTATAGCTGGTAAGGCTTGCTCAGATTTTGTAAAAACCATTGAATAGATATTATTCAGTGTATTAAAAATAAAATGTGGATTAATTTGTGATTTTAAAAACTGAATTTCCGCTTTTTTCTTTTCTTCGTTCAGTTGTACTTCATTCTGTAAAGTTCTTATGAAATTAATCACTAGCCAAATAATAGTACTTGTAATAATAGGCTTTGATGCCCAATGTAAATTGTCAAAAATATAATAAGTAAAATGAGTTCCTTCAAAATAATTTCCAGTTCCAATGACATGAGGAGAAATAATTTCTTCTATGATATAACGAACAATTATAAAATAAGCAAAAATTAGAATCAATCCTACTAAAAATTTGACTGTCATCTTAATGTCAAAAAATTTTTTTAAGATGAAAAGATAATTTAGATAAAAAGTAGAAATAGTAATAAAGAGATAAGTTAATTCAAAATAGGTAATTTCGTTAAGACTAAAGATAAATTCATTCTCTGGCTTTAATTTGACAAGGTAGCTAGATAGAAAAACCAACCAATATATGGAGTGAATTATAATTTCTTTTTGTTTTGAAAAGAGTTTCATTTTATTTTTACATTTTACTTTGTAAAAGTACAGGAGCTTTTTTTAAATAAAAAAGTGTTGACAGAATAAAATAAGGTGTTCATCGAAAAAATGAAGTATAGGGTTTAAATAATCTTCAACTTTGATTTAAACATTAAAAAATAATATCATGAACAAAGTCATTTTCTTTATCACATTTTTAGTAATTTCAAATGTTAAAGCACAGCAAAATATCTTTAAAGATAAATTTGATGATGCTATTCCAGTATTGAATTTCGGAACATTTCATATGGGATTCACTTCTGACGCTAATTCTGTAGATTTTGATGAAAACGATAAAAAAAATCAAAAAGAAGTGCATAAAATAGCAAAAATGATTGCAGAATTTAAACCTACTATCATCATTGTAGAAACTACACCCGATTTTAATGAAACATTACAGAAAGAATATGCTGAATATCTCAAAAATCCCAAAATGAAATTTAAAAATCCTTCTGAAATTGAACTTTTAGCTTATGAAGTAGGTCGTTTGAGTAGTGCAACTCGTATTTATGGAATTGATCATCATATGGGGTATAATTATAATATTCCAAATTATATTCCGAATAAAGTAAATGATCAAACCTACGAAAGGTATTTTCAATTAATAAATAAAGAAGAAAAAAAATTGAATTATGATAATCTTTCATTATTAGAAAAGTTAAAAATAGATAATAATCCACAATATTTAGATTTTTTAATTAACATTAATGCTGATATTTTGACTCATGTTTCTACTAAAGATAAATTTGAAGGAGCGGATGAAGCTGCAAAATTCTATCATAGAAATATCAGAATGTATTCTAATTTAAATCAGATTGATTTCAAGCCTGGTGACCGAGTTTTTATATTGATGGGAGCAACACATACGGCTTATTTTAATAATTTTATGAAGAGAAGTCCAAAATATCAGTTAATAGATCCATTTTTATATTTAAAATAAGAAGTAAAAGACTTCTTTATTTCTGTGGAATTTTCGTAATTTGAGGAAAATTCCATAGAAATGGCAGAATTCATAAAAATATACGAAGACAAACCAAGTGAAGCAGCTATTAAAAAAGTAGTAAATGTTTTACGTAATGGGGGTTTAATTATTTATCCAACTGATACAGTTTATGGTCTTGGGTGCGATATTACAAACACAAAGGCGTTAGAACGCATTGCAAAAATTAAAGGAATTAAGCTTGAAAAGGCTAATTTCTCTTTTATATGTAGTGATTTAAGTAATATATCAGATTATATAAAACAAATTGATACGTCAACGTTTAAAATATTAAAACGCGCTTTACCAGGACCTTATACTTTTATTTTACCTGGAAATAATGATTTACCAAAAGAATTTAGAAAAAAGAAAACAGTAGGTATTCGTGTTCCAAATAATAATATTGCATTACAAATAGTTCAAATGTTAGGAAACCCCATTGTTTCTACATCTATTCATGATGAAGATGAAGTTATAGAATATTCTACAGATCCAGAATTAATCTTTGAAAAATGGCAAAATAAAGTAGATTTAGTTATTGATGGTGGTTATGGCGATAATATTGCATCAACGATAATTGATTTATCAGGTTATGAACCAGAGGTAATAAGAGAAGGAAAAGGAAGTTTAGATATTCTTTAAGGCTTTTAGAATCATGAAGATATTTTTATTTTTTTTTATTCTTTTTAATAGTCCAATTATCGCACAAATAGTTGTTGAAGGAAAAGTTACAGACGAAGATAATATGCCAATATATGGTGCTTCTGTTTATGTAAATGGAACAACTATAGGAACTATGACCGATTCAAAAGGTGATTTTATATTGCATATTCCTAGTGAATTAAATACAGAAATAATTACCAGTTATATTGGGTATAAAACAACTTATTCAGTAATTCAAAAAAATAGTTTTAAATTAAATATTGTTCTAAAACAAAATGTTACTGAGTTAAAAGAGGTTGTATTGAGTCAAAATAAATTTTCGAGAAAACAAATGCTCGATATTTTTAGAAAGAACTTTTTAGGTACTACAAAAGCAGGTAAAAATGCTATAATTACAAATGAAGATGAAATTTATTTTGATTATAATAATGATAATTTTGTATTAACTGCATTTTCAGACAAACCATTACTTATTGATAATCCATATTTAGGATATAAAATTGAATATACACTTTTAGAATTTAGTACTACATTTTATAAATCAAGTATAAATATAAATGATGCAATAAGCAGTTCATTTGGAGGGTATTCGGTTTTTAAAGAAACAGAATTATCTAGTAAAATATCAAAGAGAAGAGAGAAAGCATATAAAGGTTCTTTTTTACATTTGTTTAGAAATTTAGCTCAAGAAAAATGGTCAAAAGATGAATTTTTATTATTTGAAGGTTCTTTTATGGTAAATTCTAAAGAGCATTTTAAAATAGAAAAAGATAGTAGTAAAAACATGAGTGAAGTTTTTGTGGAAAAACAAGACAGATCATTGCGTAAAAAAGGATTTATTGCTGAATTTAGTATTTTATATGATCAAAAAGAACAATCGAAAATATTTTTTTATACGTCTAAATTTTCTATCGATATATTTGGATTATTTACAGACTATGATAAAATTTATTTTTCTGGAGATATTACTAAAAGAAAAGTAGGCGATTTATTACCATCAAATTATGGTTTATAACAAAAAACACTTCAAGAAATTGAAGTGTTTTTTGTTGTTTATTTTATTTTCCTAGAAGTCTTCTTTTTAAAGTTTTATCTACAGCTCTTTCTTCAAGCCAAATTCCAAATAATGCTTTTCTAAAGTCTAAACCTTCAATTTCTCCTATTATATCATCGTTAAGAAAAACATAGGTTTTTTCATCATTCTGAGAATAGACAAATTCTACATATCCTTCAGCTTTTAATTCATTTTCAAAAAAGGACATAAACTTGTTTAATCGATCTCTTAAAGGATCTAAATCACCTTTATATGATTTTTCCATTCCTTCTTCAATCGCTTTTATTAGTTTTTGTCTAGTAACTAAAGTTGAAGTAATGTATAAACGAGTTGCAATGGTATTTTTAGAGTTTAAAATTTCATCTGCATTATCAGTCTTTTTTTCTAAGTAAAGAGCTTGTACATATAAATTAATCCACATTTTATCTCTAATTCCGTATCCATTCAATGACAATTTTGTTTTGTCATTTCCGTCTTTAACTTTAATTGATTTTTCAATTTTAATTCCGTCTATTTCAACATGTGACTGTGAAAAAAGTATTGAAGAAATAAATAGTGCAGTTAGTAAAAGTGTTTTTTTCATATTTTATTAAAAATTGGATTTAAAGGTAGTAAAAAAAAATATTTAACAAAAAAAATACCTTAATTTTGATGTATTATTAAAGAATAATTCTTTTTTTAACAAAAATAAGTTGTGTTTCAGTTTAATATTCTTGTTAAATTTTATAAAAAAAAAACACCTCAAGTAATTGAAGTGTTTTTTTAGTTTTTAAAGTGTTTCAATATTATCCTCCTAAAAGTCGTGGCTTTAAAGTTTTATCTAACAGTATTTCTTAAAGCCAAATTCCAATTTTATATGGATATAAGTTCTATAAAGACTAAATTTAATTAGGATTATTTCTTTTCACTTAATGTTTTCATTTCCTTTTCAATCATATCATAGAATTGATCAATTTTAGGTAAAATGATAATTTTTGTTCTTCTATTTTTTGCTCTATTTGCTGGTGTATCATTTTCTACTAATGGAATATATGAACTTCTACCTGCTGGAATTAATTGTTTTGGATCAACTCCTAATTGGTTTTGTAATACTCTTACTATTGAAGTAGCTCTTTTAACAGATAAATCCCAATTGTCTAATAGTACATTGTTTTTAATTGGCACATTATCAGTATGTCCTTCTACCATACATTCAAAATCAGGTTTGCTATTGATAACTTTAGCCACTTTAGCTAAAACATCTTTTGCTCCATTACTTACTTCATAACTTCCCGATTTGAATAATAAATTATCAGCAATAGAAATAAATACTACTCCTTTTTCAACGTTTATATTAATATCTGGATCATTTAAACCAACTTCTTTTTTCAAGCTAGTAACTAAAGCAAGTGTTACACTATCTTTTTTAGTTAAAGCATCTTGTAATCTTGAAATTTTCAGATCCTTTTCTTTTAAACTCTCTAAAGATTTTTCTAAATTCTCAGCTCCTTTAGTAGTTAAAACAGTTAGTTCTTTTGAGCTATTTATTAAATCAGAATTATTCTTTTTAAGATATTCTAATTGACTTGTTATTGCTGATTTTTCGGTTAAACAATTATTTAATTTAACAGTTGCTGAATTTAGTAAATCTTGTATTTCTTTATTTTTCGCTTCCAACTCAGTGAATTTCTTTTTAGAAACACAAGACGTCATCAATAAAGCCAACACGGATAATGACAGAACGATTTTTTTCATTTTTTTTCATTTTTTTTAGTTATACAAATGTAGTTGAAATCATAATAGTATAATCAACCTTAGTTCTAAAATAAAGTTAATTATTATTAAAAATTTCTTTAAAGAAATGCTTCTTTAAAATAAAGTATTGATATATAATTGAGTTCGTTATATAATATTCTTTATTCTTTATTGATCTTCTCTTTTTAATATATTTAGGAAGCATTCTATAGAAAGAGAAGTGTGCTTTTATTATTGCTAAAACGTGAGTAAACTTTCCTTGTAATAAAAAACGTATTCCTGCAATTCCATCAAGAATTAGTCTTATGAACAAGATAATGAATAACTTATTTTTAGGCAAATTTTTTGTTAGCATACATAATGAATTTCTAAAATTTAAATATGTTTTTTTAGGATTTTGGATGCTTAATGTGGCTCCACCTACATGATAAACAGTTGATAAACCGCAATATTTGATAATATGATTATTATTTAAAGCTCTCCAACATAAATCAATTTCTTCCTGATGTGCAAAGAAGTCTTCATCAAAACCATTTAGTTCTTTATAAATGTCATTTTTAATAAAGAAACAAGCACCTGAAGCCCAAAAAATATTTATAACATCATTATATTGATTATTATCTTTCTCTAAGGTTTCAAAAATTCGTCCTCTACAAAAAGGAAAACCATATTTATCAATAAAACCACCAGCAGCTCCAGCGTATTCAAAATGGGTTTTATTTTTAAAATCTAAGATTTTTGGTTGAATTATAGCAGTCTTCGGTTCAGCATCAAAAATATCAATTATAGGTTGTAACCAGTTTTCAGTAACTTCAATGTCACTATTTACTAACGCAAGATAAGGCTCTTTTATTGTCTTTAAACCTTCATTATATCCTTTTGCAAATCCAAAATTGCCTGAATTTTCTATTATGTTAACAGAAGGAAAATCTTCTTTTAAAGTATTTATTGAATCATCAGTTGAATTATTATCAATAACATATATTGAAGCTTCATCTGAATATTGAATTACTGATGGAAGGAATTGTTTTAATAATGAAACTCCATTCCAATTTAGTATGACAACAGCTATTTTTTTCAATTTTTTTCAGTTTTTTTAAAATCGGGTAATTCTTTTAAAAAAGTATATTTTTCATTTTCAAAATCCATTATACAAAAGTAGTGATTAAGTCCGTTAGTAACCATTAAATACTCTGCTTTTAATACTAAATTATATTGTGCAATTTGATCAAATGTTTGCTGTTTTATGGTCACTTCTGGTGCTTTGCATTCTATTAAAAGATTAATGCTGCCACTAGAATTAAAAACAACAATATCATAGCGCTTATTTATATCATTTACTTTAACTAATTTTTCAACGTTTATATAAGATTTAGGATATTTCTTTTCTTGAATTAAATATTGAATAGTGTGTTGACGAACCCATTCTTCTGGAGTAAGAACAATAAATTTTTTTCTTATTTCATCAAAAATATAGGGTTTATTTTCACTATTTTTGAACCGAAACGAATACGTTGGAAAATTCAATTTTTGCATAGAGCAAATCTATAATCAATTTTACGAATATACAAATTAACAAATCCACATATTTTGGACGAAGTCATTCAAATTACTAAAGATATCAAAGCAGGAAATTTTAAACCTATTTATTTTTTTATGGGTGAGGAATCTTATTATATTGATAAACTTACTGAATATATTGAGAAAAATGTTCTGAGCGAAGAGGAAAAAGGATTTAATCAAGTTGTTTTATATGGTAGAGATACTACAATTGAAGATATTGTTTCAAATGCAAAGCGATATCCTATGATGGCCGAAAGACAAGTTGTTATAGTAAAAGAAGCGCAAGAATTATCTAGAACTATTGATAAATTAGAATCTTATATTGAAAATCCTCAACCTACAACAATCCTTGTTTTTGCATATAAATATAAAACGTTAGATAAAAGAAAAAAGGTAACTAAATTATTAGGAAAGTCAGGTATTTTATATGAAAGTAAAAAATTATATGAAAACCAGGTTGGCGATTGGATAAGACGTGTTTTATCAGGTCAAAATTATAATATTGAACCAAAAGCTGCTGCAATGTTAGTAGAGTTTTTAGGAACAGATTTGTCTAAAATAAGTAATGAATTAGACAAATTGAAAATTATATTACCAAAAGGACATACAATTTCGGCAAAAGATGTTGAAGAAAATATAGGAATAAGTAAAGATTATAATAATTTTGAACTGCGTAAAGCAATAGGAGAGAAGGATCAATTGAAAGCATATAAAATAATTAATTATTTTGCGCAAAACCCAAAAGATAATCCTATTGTTGTAACTACTGGACTTGTTTTTGGTTTTTTCTCTCAATTACTTCAATATCATGGTTTAAAAGATAAATCTAAAGCAAATGTGGCTAAAGTTTTAAAAGTGAATCCTTATTTTGTATCTGATTATGATGTTGCTATTCGAAATTATCCAATGAAAAAAGTAAGTGCAATTGTTTCTACTTTAAGAGGAATTGATGTTAAAAGTAAAGGTGTAGGAGCAAATATTTCGCAACACGATTTATTAAAAGAAATGTTGATTAACATATTTAATTAATACTAAAAGAGAGAGGTTTTAAGTCTCTCTCTTTTAATGTTTTATTTACTGACTATAATAAAATCGGAACGCCTATTAATTGAATGTCGTTCTTCTGTGCATTTTACACCATTTGGACAATTTTCTTTTAGTCTAGTTTCTCCATAACCAATAGCACTTTCAATACGTTCAGGACTTATTCCTCTTGCTATTAAATAAGTTTGAGTAGCTTTTGCTCTATTATCAGAAAGTTTTAAATTATGTGAATCTGAACCTCTAGAATCGGTGTGTGATTCTATTTTTATAACTACTTTAGGGAACTCAGTCATAACATAATATACTTTTTCTAGTTCACTTTCTGCTTGAGGAGTTATTGCAAATTTGTCTAAATCAAAATAAATAGGGTTTACTTTTATTTTTTCAACATTATCTTCTTTAACGACTAAACTTTCAAAGCTATTTAAATAAACGATATTGTTTTTAATATCTTTCGCTCCGTCATCTGTTTTTACCTGAACATTTTTAGAACTATAATTAGGTTTAGAAAAATTTAAATTATGCTCACTATTACAGGGTAATTGCACATTATAATATCCTAAACTATCCGATTTTACGTTTTGAACAGTATCTCCAAAATTATCTATAACTTTAATATTAGCATAAGGAATAGGTTTTTTAGTTGCTTCATCTAAAACATTTCCAGAATAATTTTGAAAGATAACTTCTTTTGTTTTTACGAAAGAATAGATATCATCATCTCCTTTTCCCATTGTTCTATTTGATGAAAAATAACCATCGCCAGTTTCTTTGTAGTATGTAAATGAGAAATCATCCATATTACTATTAATAGGAGACCCTAGATTTGTAGGAGTTGAAAATGAGTTTTTACTTTCAAGTTTTGATTCAAAAATATCTAATCCACCAATTCCATAATGTCCATCTGATGAGAAATATAATGTATTATTTACAAAATAGGGAAACATTTCTCTTCCAGCAGTATTAACAGAAGGTCCTGCATTAATAGGTGTGTTTATAGACCCATCTTCAAATATTTCAGCATAATAAATATCAGTACAACCATAACCACCAGGCATGTCTGAAACAAAGAATAAATATTTTCCTTTATCACATAGCGAAGGATGAGCACAAGAATAGTTTTCATCATTAAATTTTAGAGTTTCAATATCAACTATTTTGTTATCTACAATTGATCCTCTTAAAATTTCCATATTAGATAAACCGCTTTTGTTTGTTTTTATTTTACGTCTTTTTAAGTAATTAGAAGTAAAATATACTTTTTCTAAATCGTTTGAAAAAGCAACAGTTGCATCATGATAATCAGAGTTCAAATTATTTAAAAACAGTTTTACATTATCTACATTTCCTGTACCAATATTTTTTTCGGCTATATATGTGTTTAAATAAGGTTGTTCATTCCAAGAGTATATTTTATTATTAAATTTAGAAGTATCTCTTGATGAATAAAATATTATTTTATTAGGACCATATTTTACAGCTCCAAAATCGGACATTGGTGTGTTAATAGAAAGATTTGTAATTGTATATAACGTTTTCTTTTTATTTAAACTATCTAATTCTTTCTTTTGATATGCCAACATCTTTAGTTTGGCAGGATTATTTTTGTAGTACTCCTTTAATAAATTATTAGCAGTATCATAGTCTCTGTTTGATTTTAAAGATTCAATGTATTTAATAAAGTTTACTTCAGCCATACTGCCTTGTTCTGCTTCATAGACTTTATCAAACCATTTTTTCGCATTTATATAATCATTTATATAAAAGTAACTATTAGCAATTCTAAAAACGGTTTCCTGACTATTTGCACCTTTATCTTCAATGGCTTTTTCATACATTTCAACTGCTTTTTTATATTGCATTGTCTTATAATATTTAGTTGCTTTATCTAAACTGGATTGTGAAAATAGGCTAATACTAAATAGAAATATTGCTGTTTGTATAATTTTTTTCATAGTAATAAAGGATTAAAAGAATCTAGGTGAACGAGCTAGTTTTGCTTTGTCATTTAAATTAAATTTTAAAATGATTTCATGTGAACCATCATTATATTTTTGTAAATCAGTAATAGAATGATCGTACGCATATCCTACAAATATTGAATTTGTTATTTGAAATCCTGCCAGAGCAGAAAACGCATCTGTAAATCGATATCCAGCACCTATTACAAATTTTTCGTTTATCATAAAGTTTGCAGATGCATCATAGGTAACAGGTGCTCCTTCAACTAGTTTTGCTAAGAAAGTAGGTTTAAATTTTAAACTAGGGGAAAGATCAAAAACATAGCCTCCTTGTAAGTAATAATGTGTTTTTCTCCTAATTATAGATTCTTTTATATCATCATACGATTCTGTGATTATAAAATTTGGAATTGATAAACCTAGATACCAATTTTCACCATATAAAAATCCTCCTGTGCCTATTATTAATCTTGTATTATTGTTTAAATTTTCATTAAAAGCATTGTCTGTTTGACTTCTATAAGTTCCTTTAGACCAATCAATATTTAATAAATTGAAACCTGCATTAATACCAAGTGATAAAATTGTTTTTTCACTCATTTTTATATGATATGCAAAATTCCCATTAAAATATTGTTGACTTTGTGGTCCAATTTTATCATTGATAACACTTAATCCTAGACCTGTGTATTCACCTAATTTACCATGAACGCCTAAAGATTGAGTTACTGGAGCTCCATCGATTCCAATCCATTGCGATCGATGAAGTAAAATTGCTTCAAGTCTTCCGTTTGTACCTGTATAACCTGGATTAATACTCATAGTATTGTACATATACTGTGTATACTGTGGTTGTTGTTGACCAAGTAGACTATTTGTACAAAATGTTATTAAAATTACGAGAAGAAATTTTCTTAATATATTGTTTGTTTTTTTCATACTTAAAATAGTTTACTTTGAATTATTTAGCAACGTATATCCATCCAGATTTTGATATATTTAATTCATCAACTTTTAATGAATAAAAATAAGTTCCAACTGGTACTGATTCGCCTTGTTTTATTACACCATTAACATTTGATATTCCATTCCATGTGTTCTGATATGATTTTGTTTCATAAACCATATTTCCATATCTATTGAATATTTCTAATTTGTTATTTGGGTAATTTTCAATACAATCAATTATGAAAAATTCGTTCTCTCCATCATTATTTGGTGAAAATTCATTATAAACCGTTAAGCAAATAACCAT
This sequence comes from Flavobacterium sp. 316, assembly GCF_000967805.1. Lineage (NCBI taxonomy): Bacteria > Pseudomonadati > Bacteroidota > Flavobacteriia > Flavobacteriales > Flavobacteriaceae > Flavobacterium > Flavobacterium sp. 316. The sequence continues at coordinate 733,067 of NZ_JYGZ01000001.1, read as the reverse complement.
TACTTCTGCGATAGCTACATTATTATCAGGATTACTATCTACTGGATCAGAGTTTAATATTGTAGCTGTATTTGTAAAGTTTCCTGAAGCATTTATCGTTACAGTAATTTGTAAAGTGGCACTTTGCCCTGCTAATAATTGACTAATTAACCAAAGATTTGTTGATGAATCATAAGTTCCTATAGTAGTCGTATTAGAAACATAGTTATATCCTGATGGCAAATCTTCAAGTACTTCAATATTTTGGATGTCTGATGTTCCATTATTTGAAACAGTAATTGTGAAGACAATAGTTTCTCCAACTGCAATTTGCGAAACATTTGCAACTTTTGTAATTGTAAGGTCTGAACAAACAGTAATTGGAATATCTAATGAAGCAGAAGCTGTAGCACTACAAAGAGTAGCCCCTGAATATGTTACATTAATATTTCCTGTTGTTACTTCATTCCACTCTATGGTAACAAAATTTGATGAAGAGTCACCTCCAGAAGTAATTAAACCTCCTGTAACAGACCATTGATAATTAGTCATATTGGGTTCAGTAGTATATGTATATTCATTACTAAAACAAATATTTGCTGTTTCTCCATCTAT
>NZ_JYGZ01000001.1:455220-730793 GCF_000967805.1 Flavobacterium sp. 316 | reverse complement strand
CCAGGGTTATTTGAACATTGGGTGTTAGAATCAGTAATACTTAAATAATAAGAAACAGGACTATCATTAGTTGTCAATCCGTTTATAGTTAGAACACCATTTGAATCGATAGAATATGTAATATTTCCATTAATCAATCCGTCAGTAATTTCATTTGTTGCATTTGCATCAAAATACCAATGAAAAGTTCCTGTAATTGTACTTGAAGAAGGAGTTATTACAACACTATTAATTGCGCATATTGGATTTTCATTTCCTGTTACAGATAAATTATTTCCTGTAGGTGCTGTATTAACATTTACAGTCACTTCAGTTCTTACAGATTCATCCGGACAGTTTGGATTTTTTGCAGCAGCATAAAAAGTTGTGGCTGTTGTAATTGCTGGAGTAATAAATGCTTCTCCAGAATTAACCATTCCTATTGGAGTTCCTCCAGAAGGCACATCATACCAGTAAATTTGTAAAGTTGAAGGATCAGCATGTGCAATTAAACTAGCTGAACTACCAGAACAAACAACTAAGTTTTGAGAACTAACATCAATAGTAGGTGCTGGAGGCGTTCTTGTAATATCAAATAAGTCTAATTTTTGAAAAGCAGAAACATTTAATAAAGCAGAATATTGAATAGTGATTCTATCCACTGCCATTCCTGGAGAATATGGTATGCTTACAATCTCATTATTTTGTAAAAGAGTTAGTAAGTCTAAATTTAGTAATCCATTTAGTGATATTGAATTAGCTACATTGGCTCCATTGTATGAACTAATAGTTATATTATTAGCAACTCCAAGAGTAACTAAAGATGGATCTAATCTTAACCTTATATTAAAAACATCATTTGGATTTGATAATCCATCAAAATATACTGTTTGTTCAATTGATGCTGCTACATTTAAAATTCCTAAACTTAATTCAGAATATGAATTTAAATCAGAATCAATTACATTTTCTGGGTTATTTACACCCGCACCGCCTAATTCAATAAGATCTACTGTTAATCCACTTCCATTAAATGAAGTATATAAAGTATTTCCACATTCATTGGATTGTGATATATAATGAGCACTATAAACTTTTAAATTTTTAGTGTTATTTAATCCTAAGAGTGATCCAACTCTATTAGTTAATCGAATTCTATTATAAGGTTGATTGGGTGTAACTGCAAGAAAGTACTCACCTAATTCATTAATTACAACTCTTAAACTAGGTGTAGCAAAAGCATTTGGTATTTGAGAACTTCCAGATCCTACGTTAATAATAGAATTGTTCATTTTTGCCTGAATAGTAAATTCTTGATTACCAATTAATACAATTCCAAGCACATCAGAAAGAATATTTCCTAAACTTCCTCCTAAAAGAACTTCTAGCAAGTTGTCATCTGATTCAATTTTCACATAAGATGTTGTGTTTGCAGGTAAAGTAGTTGGGAATTCAAGTTCAAGGTGCCCCGAGTAACTTCCTATTCCTACTGCAATTCCTGTACTTGCTCTTACTACTGCAAATGTAGTTTGGTCTAAGTCAGCAGCATTTCCACTATTGTCAACTTCACTTTCTGAAATAATTGATTGAGCGTAAACTAAAGTTTGAGCTTCAGAATAGCTAAATTTAATCAGAAAAAAAAGCAGCGCAATAACTTTCCATTTTTCAAAACAATTTTTGAAGTAAAAATTTTCCATAAAAAAATATTGTTTAAGTTAATAAAAAATAGAGTTGTCCTTTATAAGAAAAAGGTAAAAAAAATGCCTAACAAGGTTTGAAATATTTATTATTAAAATAATTATACTAAACCTATCTGACATAAGCTCTTTTATTAGTTTTGTTTGTTCTTGATATGTAAATTTACGTATTTTTATGTTAAAACATTTACACTTTTATTATAATTAAAGTTAATTTTTTAATTAATTTATAATAAATTTACTATTAGAACATTAATTTAATAACAATATTCTTAATATTATTATTGTATACAAACACATTATTTTAAAATTAATAACCTTCATTTTTAAAACTCTTAATGAAAGAATAAGTCTACTCCTAAAATATTAATAGAATTTGTATATTTGCTTTACTCAAATTTTTAAACTTAAATTATGGGAATGAATAAAAATACGGTATTAGCTTGGGCAACCTTTATAATGATTTTAATGGGATTACTTTTAATAGGGTTAGGTATTTATAGATATGCTGATATTGCAGGTTGGGGTTTTTCTGCTGTGGGAGTAGGCTTTTTTGCCATAGCATGGGTATTTAATGCCTTAAAGGGAAGAGTATAATTTTTTAGAGAAACAAATATGAAGTCGGTTATAAATAACCGACTTTTTTATTTTAATAGCTAAGAGGAGAGTTTTTAAAATGATTTTTTTAATTATATGTGTTGTTTTATTGGGTAATGAATTTTAGAATCGAATACATATCAGTAGATCGATCTAAATGGAGTATCCTGAAAAGCCAATTTAAAAATAGAGTAGGGTAAACAAACAAATAATAAAAATGAAAAAATTATCAACCTTTTTAATCTTGTTCCTTTTTGTGCAACAAGTAAGTTTCTCTCAGTGTGCAAATGGAGATTGTAGCACTGCAAATATGGATTTTGAACCTAATGCTTATTTTGTGAGTAATGCCGATTGGCAAGCGTCGCATGGAACACCATCTGTGAGTCCAAATAATGCATGGATGTGGTCTGCAAACGGAATTGGAGAAGGAATCAACTATCATTCCTATAATTTTGTTGCAGGTCGTCAATATTGCATAACAATAGTAGCAACAACAGTTGTCAGAGGAGGAGGTTTAGCCGATCCTAATGCATATTTTAAAATGATTGCCACTCAAGGTGATGTTATAGGTGGTGGAGACACAGCTCTACCAGCTTTACCTTCACCAAATCAACTAATAGCTAATGAAAATTGGAATGCAACAGGACCTCCAAGTACAAATTCTTATACATATACTTTTACAGCTACAAATAATTTCGATAATTTATGGATTTATCCATATTCAAGTACAATGCCTGTTGTAGAATTAACTCTTAAAAGATTAATTATTTGTGATGTAACTCCAGAACCTTGTGCTATTAAGTTTAAAATTGGTTTAAGCGAACAAGGAGGAGGAGATACAGCCATAACAGTTCAATCAGATCCAATTCCTTTAGGTGGTGTAGTTACTATGAATATAATCAAAAATGGTTCAAGTGTATATAATGGATTACCAATCAGCTATATTGGAACACCAGGTAACTATACAATATGTATGACATTAACTTTAAAGAGTGGTGTTAAGTGTACAAAATGTTTCGATTTCTGTATTGGTAAATGGTATGAAAAGGATAAATTATCAACAAATGAAGTAGAAAACATAATTTCAACTAAAACAAAAATTAAAGATTATAATCCATTCCCAGAAGAATTGAAAGAAAAAAACATTGAAGAATTATTTAAAAATGATGATGTTCAATTATTCCCAAACCCAAATACAGGAATATTTACGATTCAATCTAATAATGAAGTATTGATTGAAAGTATTACTATTGATAACTTGACTAATAATGGATTAGTTAAATTGATTAAGCCACAAACAACTTCTGTTAATATAGATTTATCTAAAGAAGACGCAGGTATATATATCGCTAAAATTAAATTCAGAGATGGAACTACTATCAATAAAAAAATTATTATAAAAAAATAGAAATAGTTTTAGATCAGATTAATTTCATAAAGCGATTCTAAATTCAATTATTTTAAACGAATAATAACGTTTACTATTCAAAAAGAAGATGTCTGTTTTTTCAGGCATCTTCTTCGTTTTGCTCTAAATTTAACGCAATATAGCCATTGATTTTTTTAAATTTTAAGCCTATATTTGTACACGTATTAAGTATTTTTTAAATAGTTGAGGATGATTCTAATTTTTATTAAATATCTTAATTTAAAAGAACACTCATATTAATATTTTAAATTAATAAAAAAACAATGTCAGACGATAAAAAAGTGATTTTTTCAATGTCTAAAGTAAACAAAATTTACTCTAGTACTAATAAACAAGTTTTAAAAGATATTTATTTAAGCTTTTTTTATGGAGCTAAAATAGGTATTCTTGGTCTAAATGGATCTGGAAAATCTTCGTTATTAAAAATTATAGCAGGTTTAGATAAAAATTATCAAGGAGATGTTGTATTTGCTCCAAACTATACTGTTGGTTATTTAGAACAAGAACCACAATTAGATGAAACAAAAACAGTAATTGAGATTGTTAGAGAAGGAGCCGCAGAAATTTATGCGCTTTTAGACGAATTTAATAAAATTAATGATAGTTTTGGCTTACCAGAAGTTTATGAAGATGCTGATAAAATGCAGAAGCTTATGGATCGTCAAGCAGAACTACAAGATAAGATTGATGCAGCAGGAGCATGGGAAATTGATAATAAACTAGAAGTAGCAATGGATGCGCTTCGAACACCTGATAGTGATACACCAATTAATGTTCTTTCAGGAGGAGAAAAACGTCGTGTGGCTTTATGTAGGCTGTTATTACAACAACCAGATGTATTACTATTAGATGAGCCAACTAACCACTTAGATGCGGAATCAGTACTTTGGTTAGAGCAACATTTACAACAATATGCAGGAACAGTAATTGCAGTAACTCACGATAGATATTTCTTAGATAATGTTGCTGGATGGATATTGGAATTAGATAGAGGTGAAGGTATTCCATGGAAAGGAAACTATTCTTCTTGGTTAGATCAAAAATCAAAAAGAATGGAGCAAGAAGAAAAAACAGCTTCAAAACGTAGAAAAACACTAGAACGAGAATTAGATTGGGTTCGACAAGGTGCAAAAGGAAGACAAACAAAACAAAAAGCTCGTCTTCAAAACTATGATAAACTTTTAAATGAAGATCAAAAAGTATTAGATGAGAAATTAGAAATTTACATACCAAATGGACCTCGTTTAGGAACAAATGTAATAGAAGCAAAAAATGTAGCTAAAGCATTTGGAGATAAATTATTGTATGATGATTTAAATTTTACACTTCCTCAAGCTGGAATTGTTGGAATCATAGGGCCAAATGGAGCTGGTAAATCTACTATTTTTAAAATGATTATGGGAGAACAACAACCAGATGGAGGAGAATTTTTAATTGGTGATACAGTTAAAATAGCTTACGTAGATCAATCACATTCCGATATTGACCCAGATAAATCAATTTATGAAAACTTTTGTGATGGACAAGAATTAATGATGATGGGAGGAAGGCAAGTGAACTCTAGAGCTTACTTATCACGTTTTAATTTCGGAGGAAGTGATCAAAATAAAAAAGTAGCAACACTTTCTGGAGGTGAACGAAATCGTTTACATTTAGCCATGACACTAAAAGAAGAAGGTAATGTTTTATTATTAGATGAGCCAACAAATGATTTGGACATTAATACTTTAAGAGCTTTAGAAGAAGGTTTAGAAAATTTTGCTGGTTGTGCTGTAATAATCTCTCACGATAGATGGTTTTTAGATAGAGTATGTACACATATTTTAGCTTTTGAAGGAGAATCACAAGTGTATTATTTCGAAGGAAGTTTTTCTGATTATGAAGAAAATAAGAAAAAGCGATTAGGTAAAGAAGTTACACCTACAAGAATTAAATATAAAAAGTTAATACGAAACTAATATTTAAAATGATAAAAAAAGCCATCAATCTAGTTATTTAAACAGTAATTGATGGTTTTTTTATTTTTGAATATAGATATTAGTATGATATTTATTATATTTAAATAAAAAATAAGCAGTTAAGTATCTTAAAAATCTTCTCAAATGAAAAACTATTTAAAAACTATACTTATATTCTTCAGTTTAGTTTTTTCAATTGTAGTTTTTTCTCAAGATACAATCTCTTCAAATAAAGAAATTCACAAACTCCTACAAACTGCTGGAAAACAATTAAATACATTAGAAACGGATTTATCATTGCAAAATGCTAAAAAAGCACTTGCACTTGCTATAAATATTGAAGATAACGTATCAATAGCTAAATCATATAATTATATAGGTTTAAATATTGTAGAACATAGTGATTATGAAAAAGCGATTGAATATTTCAAAAAAGGTATTTTTTATGCTAATAAAACAAAAAATGATACTATAAAAAGTTGGATATATAATAATTTAGGAAATTTATATTCTTACAATAAGAACGAATATGAAAAAGCTATTAAATATTATTTATTATCATTAAAATATGCTAAAAAAGTTAGTATTGTTGAACTGACCTATAATAAAATTAATATTGCAGGTACTTATTTTGAAATTAATGAGTTTGAAAAAGGGAAAAAATATTTAAATAGTATAAAATTAGATATTACTCCTTTGAAAAAAGAGTATGAAGCACAATTTTTATATTATAGTTTAAATGCAGATTATTATTTGGAGAAAAATAATTTAAAACTTGCAGAACAAAATTATTTAAAGGCATTGAGTATTTGTTCACCAAAACCTAAAGATTTTTACATTCAACATGAAATTGACATAAATGAAAGTCTTTCAGATTTTTATTCTAAACTGAAACAGTATGAAAAAGCCTATTATTATTTAAATATTTCTGATTCATTAAAAGAAGTAAATTATGATGATAGTAAAAACAGAAAAGTTAAACTTTTAGGTCAGCAAATAGAGCAGGAAGAAATAGAAAGAGAATTATTAAAAGTAGAAGCAGAGAAAAAAATTCAAGATCAAAAACTTCTAAATATTAAAATTTTTATAATTCTTATCTGTTTAATTTTTTTAGCTACATTAATCATTTTATACTCACAATTTAAGATTAATAAGATTCGAACAAAATCAAATATTGAACTTAAAAAAGCAAATGAAGAATTAAAAATTGCTAAAGAAAAAGCAGAAGAAGCTTCAAAATTAAAATCTCAGTTTGTATCAACTGTAAGCCATGAATTAAGAACACCTTTATATGGAGTTATTGGTATTACCGATATAATCGAACTAGAGCATAAAGAATTAGAAAACAGCCAACATTTAAGAGCATTAAAATTTTCTGCAAAATATTTATTGTCGCTTGTAAATGATATTTTAAAGGTTTATAAGTTTGAAGAAAATCAAGTTTTTTTAGAAAATAATTTATTTCACTTACAAGATAGATTAGAGACAATTAAAGATTCAATTAATAATATTGCATTAAAACACAATAATAAAATTATAATTAGTGTAGATGAAAAAATACCTGAATATATAATAGGAGATAGTATAAGATTATCACAAATTATTATAAACTTAATGAGTAATTCTTTAAAGTTTACAAATAATGGAAAAATAGAAATTAAGGCTCAATTAGCTAAAGTTGTTGAAGATGTATTTTATATTGAATTTAAAGTAATTGATACAGGTATAGGAATTCCTAAAAAGTATCAAGATAAAGTTTTTGAAAAATTTGTTCAAATCGATAGGAGAGAAGATGATTATCAAGGAACAGGTTTAGGACTTACGATTGTTAAAAGACTTATAGACTTATTTAAAGGAGAAATAAAATTAGAAAGTGAAGAAAATATTGGAACTACATTTACATTCACAATTCCATTTGAATCTGGTGAAAAAGAGAAAAATGAATTCATAAAAAATATTAATGTTGATTTAAGCCAACCTAAGATTTATAATGTTTTAATTGTTGAAGACAATAAAATCAATCAAATTGTAACAAAAAAACTACTTGAAAATTATAAACTAGCTTGTCAAATTGCTGAAGATGGCTTTGTAGCATTAGAATTATTAGAGCATCAAAAATTTGACATTATATTAATGGATATTAATATGCCAAAAATTAATGGATTTGAAACTACAAAACTCATCAGACAAAAAGGGTATACATTACCTATAATTGCTGTAACTGCTTTTGAAAAAGAAGAAGTTGAAGAAAAAGCAAAAAGTTCAGGTATAAACGATATCATTGCAAAACCCTTTGATGCAAAGCAATTATTTCAAATGATAAAATTAAATATAAATATTAGATCAAAATAAATTAGTATTTTAATACCAACGTTTCTTGTTCTTTTTAGAATTATCTGATTTTCTAGATTTATTATTAGAAGATTTATTTTTATTTCTCAAATCAGGTTTCTGACCTTCCTTTTTTTCTTCTTCTTTCCAAGGATATGGATGATCTTCAACCACTTTGATTTTCATTCTAATTAGCTTTTCAATATCTTGCCAATATGCTTTTTCATCTTTTCCACAAAAAGAAATGGCTAAACCAGAGTTTCCAGCTCTTCCTGTTCGTCCAATTCTATGAACATAAGTTTCAGATATATTTGGAATATCAAAGTTAATTACAAAAGGTAAATTTTCAATATCAATTCCACGAGCCGCAATATCTGTAGCAACTAAAACAGGAATTTCTTGATTTTTAAAGCTTTCTAAAACACGTTGTCTTGCATTTTGAGATTTATCTCCATGAATAGCTCCAGATTCAACACCGTTCTTTTTTAAAGCTTTAACAACATTGTCAGCACCATGCTTTGTTCTTGTAAATACTAACACGTTTTTAATTTCATCATTTCTAATTAAATAATAGAGTAAGTTTCTTTTATCAGATTTATCAACAAAATATACTTTTTGACTAACATTTTCTGCTGTACTAGAAATTGGAGCTACTGAAACATACTTAGGATTAGTTAAAAAACTATCTGCTAATTCTCTTATTGCAAAAGGCATTGTTGCAGAAAATAATAATGTTTGTCTATTATCAGGAGTAAGTTTAATTATCTTTTTTACATCATTAATAAATCCCATATCAAGCATTTGATCTGCTTCATCTAAAACTAATTGATGCATGTGATTTAAATCTATAAATCCTTGCTTGTATAAATCTAATAATCTTCCTGGAGTAGCTATTAAAATATCTACACCTTTTTTTAATTGATCAACTTGAGGAATTTGATTAACACCACCAAAAATAACTAAAGACTTTATATTAGTATATTTTCCATAAGTATTAAAACTTTCTCCTATTTGTATAGCTAATTCACGAGTAGGTGTAATAACTAAAGTTCTAATTCTTTTTACTTTTTTTGCTGAACCAACAATTTTGTGTATTAACTGTATAATTGGTATCGCAAAAGCGGCTGTTTTTCCTGTTCCTGTTTGCGCACAAGCAACTAAATCTTGTTCTGCTAATATTTCAGGAATAGCTTGCTCTTGAATAGGTGTTGGGTTTTCATATCCTTCTTCTTTTAGAGCTTCTTGTATATTGCTAATTAAATGTAGGTCTTTAAATGTCATAATTATCTGTTTCAGATGATTTTTTAAATTATAATGTTTTGCTTTTAATAAAATCGGTTATTAAATAAGCAATTAATTTGCCAGTTAAATGGCTGTTGTTTGTTAAATCTAATTCAGGAGCACCTTCGCATATATGTAAGTATGAAGCGTTTTTATGCTTTCCAAAAAAATGAACATATTCACGAGCTTGTTGAACACTAAAACCACTTAATGTCATAGCACTTGAATAAATATTTGGAATAGCATCTAAATCTAACTCTATTCCGTATGGATCTTGCTTTATAAATTGGAATGCTTCTTCTAATTGTGAAGAAAAAGTTTTTTGTTTTCTAACCTCAATTTCTTCGTAAGATACATATTTTACTCTAGAATCTAACTCTTTTAAGGTATTAAAGACGCTTTTTGATACAAAATTTTCATGCAAACCAAAAACAAAATATTTTTTTAAAAATCCTTCTTCAAAAGCATAACTAAAGCCATTTCCAGAATGTCTTCCCTCTAAAATTCTAAAATCGGTATGCGCATCAAAATTTATAGCATTTACAGGTTTTCCTTTTGCAAGAGCTAATCCTTTTATATTTCCGTAAGCATTATTATGTCCACCACCAATAATTATAGGTGTTTTTCCTGCTTTAATTATTTGATGAATTATGTGAGATACTTCTTTATCAATTTTTTCAACAATTTGGAAAAGCCTTTTTTTGTGATCTTTAATAGATGGTTTCAACTCTCTTGCTTCATTCATTTCTTTAATGACATCGAGTTGTCCTAATATTAATAAGTTAGTTCCTTTACAAAACTTATTATGTTGAATATTTACAAGACTTTTTAATGCGCTTTCATAAGCGGAAGCCGTACCAGCTCTTCCTAAATTTGCTTTAACACCAATATCTTCTGGAATACCAAAAATAACAAAATTGGCATCACATGAAGTCATAAAGTCAATAGCATTTTCACCTACTGGAACTGTTAATACCTTCTCTCCAAACTTTACTTCACCACTTCTATGGTTTGTAATTTCAGCCAAATCTTTAATAGTTAATAATTTAATGTTTTCCATTTCTTAAAAAATTTCACTCCAAAAATACTATTTTAAAATAACTTTCGTTGTTACATTGTAAAATACTTTAGAAATTGTACATTTGTTAAAATAAATTAAAAAAGTAAACAAACATTTATGGAAAATAAGGGAAATAATTCAGGTTTAAAAGCAGCAATCGTTGTATTAGCATTATTATTATTGGGAAGTATAGGTTATATCTATAAATTATCCTCAGATAATAAAGAACAGTTAACATTATTAACAACAGAAAAAGCATCATTAGAAGATGATATTAGATCTAGAATTGCTGAGTTAGAAAGCATGTCTAGTGAAAATACAGCTTTAAAAGGGGATATTGATGCTCAAAAAGAAGAAATGACAAAACTTTTAGATGAGTTAGAAAAATCTAAAGGTGATGTAGCTGCCATGACTAGATATAAAAATGAATATTTTCGTTTAAAAAGAGAAATGGATAATCTTGTTGCAGAAAATAAGTTATTAAAAGAACAAAATGTTTCTTTAACATCTAGCTTAGACAGTACAAGTACTGCTTTAGATGAGTCAAGAAAATTTACAGACACTCTTTTAGTTCAAAACAATAACTTGACTAAAACTATTGAAAAAGCTTCTAAACTTGCAGTTTTAAATTTAAATGTTTTAGCATTAAAAGAAAGAAGTTCAGGAAAACAAGTTGAAACAAGTAAAGCAAGTAGAGCTAATAAATTAAAAGTTAGTTTCTTAATTGCTGAAAACCAAATTGCTCAGTCTGGAGATAGAAAATATTACGTTCAAATAATTGATAGTAAAAATAATATTTTAGGAGAAAAAACAACTATTGATATGGGAACTGAAGGACAATCATTAACATATAGTTTTGTTTCAACTGTAAAATATGAAAATAAATCTGTTCAAGTGAATCAAGAACTTGCAGGTGAAAACTTTGAAGCAGGAACTTATTTTGTAAATATATTTAGTCCTAATGGAGAAAATGTATCTAAAACAAGTTTTGTATTAAGATAATTAACAAAAAGAATAAACATAAAAAATGGATGTGTTAAATACACATCCATTTTTTTTATACAATTTTTAAAATATTTAGATACCTAATTTTCTTTTCAATTTTAAAAAAATCAAAGACATTATATAGCTATCTCCACTAGAAGTGTGTCTTTCTGTTTTTCTAATTTTATAGATATCACATAGTTCATCAAGTGAAGTATAATGATTTTCAGGTAAATCTTTTAATTTTTGATACATGATATTTATATCCATGTATTGATTTTTAAGCTTTCCAACATTTAATCTGCCAAGAGCATGATTTATCATTTCTATATCAGAATCAATATTATGACCAACGAGTGTTGCATTTTTGATAAAATTTAAAAATTGAATAATAGCTTCAGCTTCAACTACTTTTTCTTCTTTACCTTCTTTTAAAATACCATGATATGGAACACTTTCAGGATTAAAAATACTTTGTTCTATAAACAATTCTATAAAATCGCTTATTAGTACAGTATTTTCATTAGCTCCAATTGCACTTATAGATAAAATTCTATCATTTTCTACATCTAAACCTGTAATTTCTAAATCAAAAATAACATATCTATTTAAATCTTGCTTATTTTCAAAATGCGAAAGGTATTCTTCCCAGAATTTAGGATAATCTTTTAGCATATTTTTAAAAAAAGGAATTTCCATTACTAATTAAGTAAAATAAGTGAGTTTAAATTTATTTTTTATAAGCTCTTGAACATGAGTTATAGGTTGAAAAGAGTTTTTGAGTTTTACTTTATCTAGTTTTGATAAATCTTTCAAATTAAGATAATTACCATCTGAATTATATAATAATCCTTCTTCTGTTCTAAATTTAATTAATTCTAAGAACGCTTCTTCGCAAGCCTCATAAATACTAGCATTTGCAGGTTCAATTTCTGCTAATTTAGCAAATCGAGAAGCGGTATTATTTATATTTCGTATACCATGACTTAAAATCATTATTCGAGCAGCATCAATAAGCTGTAATAAAGCTCTACTTTTAATATCAAAAGTGTCTTTATGTTCACCATCACTTTCTACTAAAAATTGCCTAAAAAACCCTAATGGAGGCGGATTTTTCAAAGCATCAGCTCCTAAATAGGCTAAAAATAATTGATTGTCAATAATATTTTCAAAAATAGTATCCGTTATATCGTGAATTAAATTTTCATCTCCATATACAAAATCATAATCAAAAAAGACAGTGCTTATTACGGCCTTTTTCTCTCTAGGATTTAATATCCAACTTTTAAATTGGTTTTTCCAATCGGTTAAAGATTTACACCATAAAGGATTATTAGCCATCATATCATCTTTACAATATTCGTAGCCAATTTTATTTAATTTATTTGTGACTATTTTACCTAATACTAAAAAGTATTTTTTTACTTCATCATATCTTTCGTCACTAACATCTTCAAAAATAATTGCATTATCCTGATCAGATAATAATAATTGTTCTTTTCTTCCTTGACTACCAATATTAATCCAAGAAAACGACGACGGAGGAGGAGTACCTATTTTTTCAATTGCTTGTTCAATTGCTCTTTTAGTTATGGCAATATTAATTTCTCCAACAATGGAACAAATATGTTTAATAGGAATATTTTTATCAATAGAATGTTGAATTAAATTTGAAACTTTTTCTCTGACAATCTTTAAATCACGTGTATTTTGTGCTCGTTTTGTTTGTTTTAATAATACTCCAGGATTATTTGCTTGTGCTACAACAATATCATGCTCTGATATTATACCTGTTATTTCAGATAATGTTGTTCCGTCTTTAGTGACACATAAATGACCTATATTATATTTTAACATCATCATTTGAGCTTCAACAATTGAAATGTTTTCGGCTACAGTTATTACTGGAGATGACATAATTTTATTTATAGGAGTATCTATTGTAAATAGGCCTGTTGCAATTTTTGATCGTAAATCTTTATCTGTTATAATACCAATGGGTAAACGATTTTCATGCACAAGAATACTACCAATTTTTCTACTAGACATCATTTGAGCAACATGTTTAACAATGTCTGTAGAAGTTGTTATTATTGGATTTTTAGTATAATGAATAGGTTGATAATATTGAATTTCATTTGTTCCTTCACTATAAATCACATTTTCGGATAGCAGTTTTCCTTTATGATTCTTATCTAATGGATTTCTTGTATTTGAAGCAAAACTTTGAAGCAAAAAATTTAAAACATTTGTGTTTTGCATTGCTATTGGCTTAAAAACAGCAATAGGGATTGAATATACAATACTTTCTTCTCTAGCTTTGGCATTCATTAGATAATTATCTTTTGCAAAAAAGGGCCTTAATCCTAAAATATCTCCTTCATCACATTTGTCAACCAAAATATCATCAGAATCAGATGTAATAGTAAGTCCTATTGCTCCAGAAGCAACTACATAGAAAGTATCATGAGTTTGATCATTTACTTTAAATAAATAATCATTTTTTTCAAGATAAAGAACATGTATATTCTTAGCAATTTCAAATAAATCACTATGTTTTATACTTGTAAACGGATGATATCGCTTTAAAAAGTCTGAAATACGTTCTGCAATAGGATTCTTCATTATTAATGATAATTACAACGAATTTACAAATAAATAGATTATTCAAAACATTTTTTAATTAAAAAATATTGCAATTTTAATCTATAAAATAGTCAAAAAAAATTAAAATTATATATATTTTTTTAGTACAAAAATTGATATAATTTTTGTAGATTTATATCTACATAATTGTAGATATAAACCTACATGAGGTTTCATTAAATATCCATATTTTTGCATCAATTTTATATTAATAATTTTAAATCAAGCCCTAAAATTTAAATTATTAAAAGCATAAAATAGCATTTTAAAACTAGATGTTAGTTTTAAAATTTATATTCTATAATTTAATAAAAAATATCTTGAGATTGAAAATTTATAATATTAAAAATCTTGACTTTAAGTATAGAAAAATAGTTCACTATACACTTTTGGCAAGCGCTTTTTTTCTTCAAATTTTATTAATTATTTTCTTTTATAATGAAATTTTTAATGAGGCTAAATTAGATGAAATTGAAAATGAAATTGCTAAAAGCAAAAACATGAAATTGCATTCAAGATTAGCACAGTTAGAATTTATAAATGCACAAAATAATTTTCAAAATTTTATAATATCAAAAGAAGATTTATCTCTTCAAAATTATACTAGTTCATTAAAGCAAATGATAGATAGTTTTGATTCAATCCAATCATTTTCAGATTCTAACGCTAATTTTAAAAATCATGTTAGAACTCAAAATTCTTCGGAGATTAATGATGAAAAATTAAGATATAAAATAGATTCTCTTTTAAATTCACAATCATTAATACCAACAGCTAAAAATGATTTAGATTTTATAACTGTAAATCAATATAACTATAAAAATGTTTTAAATAGTATTGATATTGAATCATATATATTAGTTGACAGTGTGGCACGTAAAGGTCTTTTCTCAAGATTAGGTGATGCAATTTCAGGAAAAGTTGATGTACAAAAAGAGAAATTAAATGTAATTGTTACGATGAAGTATGGCAAAAAAGTAACAAAAGGAAATATTGAAGAACAACTTGCAAATGCTTTTAAAAACACAAATAATTACTATTTAGATGAATTTTCAAATATTAAAAAGAATTTATTATTTATTAAAGATAGAGAAAGTGCTTTTATTAAAAAAAATCTAGAGCTTATATTATATTGTAATTCAATTTTAAATAATTATGAGCAAGCTATTAATGATTTTCATTCCGATTTAGAAAATAACTTTAAAAATCAATATTCTACTAATAAATCTATTAGAAATTTTTCAGTTATAGGATTAGTTGTATTGATGATTTTAATTTCAATTGCTATATTATATTTAACCCGATTTGCATTTGATTATGAGGAAAAATTAAAAACTGCAAACCTACAGATTGAACAAAACTTAAATTTTAAAAATAGAGTTTTAGGTATGCTTAGTCATGAATTAAGATCACCATTGAATATTATAACAATCTTTACTAATAAAATAATAAAATCGACTCAAGATTCATCTATTAAGGAAAGTTTGAATGCAATACAATTTACCTCTAATTCACTATTATTACAAGCAAATCAAATTTTAGAATATACTAAAGACCAAGATAAAAAACCAGAATTAAAGCATAAGACTTTTAATTTAAAAAATGAATTAGATCATATTTTTAATGCAATTAAACCTTATGTTGAAAGTAAAGGAAATAATTTTAAAATAACAAATGATATAAGTGATGATTATACAGTATTTACAGATAATATAAAAATTCATCAATTATTTTTAAATATAATTGGCAATGCAAATAAATTTACAAATAATGGAATTATTGAAGTAACAACACAAGTTAAGTTATTAAAAGATAATAAATTAGATTTTATTGTAGATGTAAAAGATACAGGAATAGGAATATCTAAAAGTGATTTAAAAAATATTTTTAATCCATATTATCAAGGAATTCTATCAGAAGAAGTGGAAAATTTAGGAGCAGGATTAGGATTAAATCTTTGCAAAGAAATAGTAGAATTGTTTAATGGAAAAATCATGATAGATAGCGAAGTTAATAAAGGAACAAATGTTAATTTTAATCTGTATCTTCATTTAAATAAGTAAACAATTCATGGAAAAAACACAAGATAAACTTCTTTTTTTATTAGCAGATGATCATAGTATAATTAGACAAGGTTTAGAAATAATTATAAAAGAATTATTTTTAAATGCAACTGTTAATCATGCTAATAATCTTACCGAAACATTCTCTCTTGTTTCCAATTTAAATGTTGATGTGTTAATTTTAGATATTAGTTTTCCAGAAGGAAATAGCCTAAGTATAATAAGTGAAATAATTAAAATTAAACCTAAAACTAAAGTGTTAATCTTCACAGCGTATGATGAAGAGTTTTATGCATTAAGATATATAAAAGCAGGAGCTTCTGGATATTTAAATAAGTTAAGTAGTGAAGAAGAAATTAAATTAGCCATTAATAATATTATTATAAAAGGAAAACATATTTCACAAAGTATACAGGATAAAATTTTAGAATCTTTTATTTCAAAAAAGCCATTGAACCCGCTAGAAGGATTATCAGATAGAGAAATGGAAGTTGCCATTTTATTAGTTAAAGGATATGGCAATTTAGAAATATCATATATGCTTAATATCAAGCAGAATACCATTAGTACATTAAAAAATAGAATTTTTCAAAAACTTGAAATTAATAATCTACCTTCATTAATTGAACTTTTTAACTTATATGGAGATAGTGAATAATATATTCATAGTTTATTTTTAAAATTGGGCTTATATATTCTATATATCTATATATAAGATTATCTATAAATCTTAAATTACCACAAATAATACTTCATTTTTAATGCATACTATGTAGATAAAGTTCTACATGGCGTGTGTGTATTAACCACAATATATATTATTACTTCATGATATATTTGTTTAATAGTTTAAATAAAATAAATGCTTTTTATAATCTAACTCAATAAAAGTATTTAAGAATAATTATGAAAAGATATATAGTTGAGTTAATAGGAACATTTTGGTTAATATTTACGGGTTGTGGAAGTTCAATAATAACAGTAGCTTTTCCTGAATTTGGAATTAGTTATGTTGGAGTTGCATTAGCATTTGGGTTTTCCATTTTAACAATATATTATGCCGTTGGAGGTGTTTTAGGTTGTCATTTGAATCCAGCAGTAACAATAGGAGCTATTGCAGCCAAGAGAACAGGTATTAATGAAGGAATAAAATATATTGCTTTTCAGTTATTAGGAGCAACTTTAGGAGCTGGAATATTATACTTAATTGTGACAGATAATGAATTTATGGAAATAGGAAGTTTTGCTTCAAATGGTTTTGGAAAGCATTCACCATTAGGATTTGGAGTTATAGCATGTTTTATAACAGAATTTATAATGACATTTTTTTTTGTATTTATATTTTTGAGAGTTACATTAAAAACTAAGAATTCGAATTTATCTGGATTAATAATAGGATTATCGCTAACCTTAATACATTTAGTTAGCATTCCAATAACGAATACATCAGTAAATCCTGCTAGAAGCACATCGCAAGCAATTTTTACAGATTTAATTTGGCCACTTGAACAATTATGGCTTTTTTGGTTAGCACCTTTATCTGGAGGAATAATTGCAGGATTAGTCTATAGAAAATTTAATACAGTTTGATATACAGTATTTCACGGTACATTTTTTGAGTAGAAATGTTTTAATTTAGTTTGTTTTTTAGAGTAAAAAGCTAGAGTGGTTTCTAGCTTTTTTTTATGCATACGAATTAATGACTAAATAGAGTTAAACATAGTTTAATATTTTCTATTTTACATAATATAAATTATAGTTCAAAAAATACACATTAAAAGTATTCAAAAATCTATTACAACTTAATAATCTAGATATAATTACTATAAAACAAAAGTATATGATTATAACTTTATTTATTATATCTCTTTAAATAATTGTATAAAACTGAATAAAATCATAGATTTGCGAACCTTAATTATATCATTCAGATGGAAAATAAATATGCACAAAAATTAATTGAAAAAATTCAAAAAGAAATTCTACAAGATAAATTTGAATTAGCTTCAATTATAACTGATTTAAAGAAGATTAGAGAATATTCTCTTGAAGAGCAAAATCCTGTGGTTACAAAATCATTACGTTTGGCTTATGAGCATTTGGAAAATAATAATGCTTTTTTAATTGGAATTCCTGATGATGAACCTTTAGAATCTGAAAGTGAATCAACCAAAAATGTCTCTGAAGAAAATGATATAGAAAGTTTTGAATATTTCTTATCAATATTGTTTGATTTAACTAAAAAGAACAATTTATTAGATTTGAAAGAATATAATAAAGCATTTTTAGCTTTTTAAGTTTTAGTTCATTTCTATTTTACATAATATAAAATCGGTATTTATAATAATACCGATTTTTTTATCTATACTTTAACAATAAAGGTATAAATTTCTTAGTAAATTTGCATTCCTATAATCTATTAATTTCATGCAAAAACAAAAAAAATCTAGGGTTAAATTACTTCATCAATACTATAAGTATACTGGTTTTTACTCATTTATATGGGACAATACTAAAAAAGCTTTATTGCCACTTGCAATAATTATTGGGATATTACTTTATATTAATTATAAAGTGATGAGTATTAATGATATGTTACTGTATGTCACTAAAAATTTTAGTGATTTTTCAATTTTCTCATTATTTTTAGTTTCTGAAAGCTTTTTAGGACTCTTACCTCCAGATATTTTTATTGCATGGACAAAAAATACGGACTCTCCTCTTCTCTATTTAGCAATCTTAGCCGTATTATCTTATGCTGGTGGTGTTTTTTCTTATTATAAAGGAAGAACTTTGTTATTGGTTCCTAAAATAAACAATTATTTAGAAGGAAAAATGACTAAGCATATTAAAAATATGCAAAAATGGGGCGGATTTTTAATTGCTGTAGGAGCATTACTTCCATTACCCTTTGCAATGGCTTGTTTGGCAGCCGGTATGATTAAATTTCCTCAAAAACAATTCTATATTTTTGCATCATTACGTGTATTTCGCTTTGTTATATATGGATATGCAATTTACTCTGCTTTATCATGATAAAATTTTTTAAAACTATTGCCTTATTAGAAGGTGTATCGCTATTAGCATTATTATTTTTTGCTATGCCTATGAAATATATTTTTAACAATCCAGTATTTGTTAAACATGTAGGAATGGCACACGGAATATTATTTCTTTTATACATTGCATTAGCTGTAGTATTGAAAATAGAGCAAAAATGGGAAATGAAAAAGTTTTTAATCATTTGTGTAGCTTCAATAATACCTTTTGGAACTTTCTATGTTGAAAAAAAATATTTATAAAATATAATATTTAATGAAAATATTTAATTGGGTATACAACATACTTAAAAATCTAGATTTTAATGAAAGTCTTTCGCAATACATTAATCTTTTTGTAAATATTATTGTACTTAGTATTGTTGCTTATCTATTAGATTATATTTTCAAGAAAATATTGATTATTATTTTAGCAATTATTGCAGCTCGAACTAAATCAACTTTTGATGATTTTTTAGTAGCAAATAAAACTGCAAAATACATTGCACATTTAGTCCCATTAATCTTTATATACAAAACAGTTCCTGTTATTTTAATAGATTTTACTTCTTGGGAAAATTTCTTTGAAAAAGGTGTCAAAATTTATATTATAATTTTATCGCTTTGGATAATAAGAAGTGTTTTTAATTCATTAAAGGACTACTTAAAAAATAAGCCTAGATATAGTGATAAGCCAATTGATAGTTACATTCAAGTAATTATGATTTTCCTTTGGGGATTTGGTGCTTTTTCATTTTTTTCTATTCTTTTTGAAATTAGTAGACCTGTATTTTTAACAGCTCTTGGTTCTATTTCAGCAGTTGTTATTTTAGTTTTTAGAGATACTATCTTAGGTTTTGTAGCTAGTATTTCAGTTTCAGTTAATGATATGGTTCGTATTGGAGATTGGATTACTATGGAGAAATTCGGAGCCGATGGAGATGTGATTGAAATTAATTTGGCTACAGTAAAAGTTAGAAATTTTGACAATACGACTACAACAATTCCAACATATAGTTTAATTTCTGATAGTTTTAAAAACTGGAGAGGGATGTTGAAATCTGATGGTAGAAGAATTAAAAGACATATTTTAATAAAGTCTAAATCAGTTAAGTTTTTAAAAGATGAAGAGTTAAGTTACTATAAAAAAATACATCATTTAGATAGTTATATTGATCATCGTCAAAATGATATTATTAAATATAATACTCAAAATAATATTGATAAATCTTTAATTGTTAATGGTAGAAATCTAACTAATTTAGGGTTATTTAGAAAGTATATTGAAAAATATATTCAAAACCATTCAGGCGTAAATAAAGATATGTTATTAATGGTAAGACATTTACAACCTACAGAAAAAGGTATCCCTTTAGAAGTTTATTGCTTTTCCAGAGACAAAACTTGGACAAATTATGAATACATTATGGCCGATATATTTGATCATATTATTTCATCTGTGCAATATTTTGATTTAGAATTATTTGAATTAGAAAGTGTTATTACTAGTGAAAATTAATCTCTTTTAATTCTATCTTGTACATATTCTATTTTAGTTTTTCCATGTGGTTTTGGCTTTCCATTCTCATCAAGATTTACCATTGTAATAGAATCAATTGTAAGGATAGTTTCTCTAGTCATTTTATTTCTAGCTTCGCATTTTAAGACTAAAGATGTTCTTCCAAATTTTATAACCTCAATTCCTAGTTCAATTATATCTCCTTGTTTAGCAGAACTCATAAAATTTATCTCCGTCATGTGTTTGGTAACTACTCTAGGGTTTTCAAGTTGAATAATGGTATAAAGTGCTGCTTCTTCATCAATCCAAGCTAATAATTTTCCTCCAAATAGTGATTCATTAGGATTAAGATCTTCTGGTTTTACCCATTTTCGAGTATTAAAATTCATGGTTATTTAATTTAATGCAAAAATAAGGAAAAAATAGCGTGTATATTAATTAAATAGTTTGGATAGTAATTAACAAATCTATCTTAATAACTTATAGCTATCTAGTAATTATTAATGTACTATTTTCTTTAACTTTATATTTAACTACTAAAATTACTGTTATGAAAACTAAAGATGAAGCAATTCTTGAAATTAGAGGTGAGTCAATTGGAATAGTAACTGAAAGCTCTAGTAATGAAGAAAAGTTTCAAAATTTAACTTTGAGACCAATTCTTAAATTTCAAAATGATTTATGTATCGAAGTTTTCCGAAATTATGCTACTAAACAAAAAGGTGTATTCTTCACACTTTCACCTGAAAAAAAAATGCACTATATTGAAAATGCAATTCAGCGTGATATTAAGTTTAGAAACTCTTTAAAAGGTATAATTATTGGAATGTTTACAATTACAGAATATAATGAGTATATTCTTAATTCATCAAACTTAAATAAAAGAATGATGAACTTATTAATTGAACGCCTTAAAAGCCAAATTCAATTATATGAGGTTTAAAATTTATTAAATGATTGAATCTGAATTATTGTTTTTAAAAGAACAAATTTATAATAAATGTTTATTTCAAATTGATACTATTGAAGTTCATAATGAAAGTGTAGAATATTTAGCTTGTTCTTTTCATTTAAATGAAAGTAAAATTATTTTTAGGAAATCTAAAATAACTCCTAAAAAAGTTGGACAATTTGTTACTTTTTGGAAAAGAAGTGATTTAGGTCCGATTATACCTTATCATGAAAATGATATGTTTGATTTTTTTGTTGTTAATTCTTACAATAAAGAACATTTTGGTCAGTTTGTTTTTCCAAAATCAATCTTAATCCAAAAAAAAATTATTTCAAATGGAGAAAAAGAAGGAAAAAGAGCTTTTAGAGTTTATCCTCCTTGGGAAAATGTTACAAGTAAACAAGCAGAAAAAACACAATCTTGGCAAAAAAACTACTTTTCATTTATTACAAATGATTTAGATATTCACAAATTAAAAGAAATGTATACTAAATAATACTTTCACCATTTAAATTGGTAGTTAATACATCACTCATATAATTAAAAAAAGGTCGCATAGCTTTAAAAGTAGCAATAATTTCTTCTTTAAAATTAGAAGCTAAAACCTCTTCATTCGTAAAGCTTCTCGATACTAAAAACTGTTTTTTTCGAATCAAATCGATATCAGGATGGTTTTTATCAAAATTTCTAGGAGCTGACTTTAGTTCTTCACCTTCAAGTTTTCCAAAAAAATGTTTAAAAGTAGATTCGTTTATTATTTCTCTTAGTTCTGAAGCATCTAATTCAATTTCTTTTCTAATTCTAAGTAAATCTTCTGTATTGGGTTCCCAAAATCCACCACCTACAAAACTAGCATTATTTTCAATTCGAATATAATAACCACCTCTTAACATTGGTTTTGTTCTAGCGTAAGAAGCACTTAAATGTTTGTTATAAGGTGTTTTATCTTTTGAAAATCGTACATCTCTATAAATACGATAAAATTGTATTTTTTCTAAACTATCATCTTTTTGAAAATCGGTATATATTTCATTGAAAAAAGATTTTGCTTCTTTATCTATTTTTTGAAATTCACTTTTATGATCTGCAAACCAATCTCTATTGTTATTTTCGTTAAGTTGATTGAGAAAATCGAAAGTATTTTGTGTAATCATTTTTATTTTTAAAGGTACAAAAGATTAGAAAATTTAAAAGCACTTTTATTAAATAGTTTATTTCTCCCTACTTTTTAAAATATTTACTACATCATTTAATTGATAGCCTTTTGCCTGTAATAGAATCAAATAATGAAATAATAAATCAGCACTTTCGGACAGAAATAAATCATCATTAGTGTCTTTTGCTTCTATAACAACTTCTACAGCTTCCTCTCCTACTTTTTGGGCTATTTTATTGATTCCTTTGGCAAATAAACTAGCTACATAACTTTTATTTGAATCAGCGTTTTCTTTTCTATCTTTAATAGTCTCTTCTAATTTCGAAATAAACCCAAACTCTTGATTGTTAAGTTCTTGCCAACATGTATCTAAACCTGTATGACAAGTTGAGCCAACAGGATTTACTTTAATTAAAAGTGTATCATTATCGCAATCATTTTTAATAGAAACTAAATTTAAAAAATGACCACTCTCCTCTCCTTTTGTCCATAATCTATTTTTAGAACGACTAAAGAAAGTAACTTTATTTAATTCTAATGTTTTATCTAATGCTTCTTGATTCATATAACCTAACATTAGCACATTTTTGGTTTCATTATCTTGTATTATGGCTGGAATTAGTCCTTTAATATTCAGTTTCATTGTTTTGCAATTTAATTTTTGTTAACATTCTATAATCGTATTGGAATATGATTCTTTTTTAATTCTTCCTTTAATGCTATAATCTCAATTTCTTTGAAATGAAAAACACTAGCAGCAAGTGCAGCATCTGCTTTTCCTTGAATAAATGCATCTGTAAAATGTTGTATTGAACCAGCTCCACCAGAGGCAATTATTGGAATATTTACTAAAGTTGATAATTTAGATAAAGCTTCATTTGCAAATCCGTTTTTTGTACCATCATTATCCATTGAAGTAAATAGAATTTCTCCAGCACCTCTTTTTTCTACTTCTTTTGCCCAGTCAAATAAACAAATTTCTGTAGGAACTTTTCCACCTACTAAGTGAACGATCCATTTTCCATTAATTTGTTTTGCATCAATAGCTACAACGATGCATTGACTTCCAAATTTTAAGGCTAATTCATTTATTAATTCAGGTTGCTTTACAGCAGATGAATTAATTGAAATTTTATCTGCTCCGTTTTTTAATAATGTAGCTACATCCTCAATAGAAGCTATTCCTCCTCCTACTGTAAATGGAATATTAATAGTTTGTGCAACTTTTCGAACAAGTTCAATTAATGTTTTTCTTCTTTCTTCTGTAGCAGAAATATCTAAGAAAACCAATTCATCAGCTCCTTCTCTTGAATATTTTTGGGCTAATTCTACTGGATCACCAGCATCTTTTAAATCGATAAAGTTTATCCCTTTTACTGTACGTCCATTTTTTATATCTAAACAAGGAATTATCCGTTTTGTAAGCATTTTTTTAGTTATTTAAAGAAGTCTAAGTAATAACATCTCATTTTACAAGTTACTTATATAGTTTTCTATTTGTTTTAGAGCGATTCTACCTTCATAAATAGCTTTTCCTATAATGGTTCCTTCACATCCCATTTTAGCTAATTTTGGTAGTTCTTCAAAAGTTGAAATTCCTCCGGAAGCTATTAATTTTATTTTTCCAACTTCATTGGAAGTAGTACATTTTGATAAAATATCTTGGTATAATTCAAAACTTGGTCCTTCAAGCATGCCATCTTTTGCAATATCTGTACAGATGATATAGGAAATACCTTCTTTTTGATAATTTTGAATAAATGGAATTACTTCTTCTTCACTTTCTTCTAACCAGCCAGAAATAGCTATTTTTTTATTAGTAGTATCAGCACCAAGAATAATTCTATCAGTTCCATATTGATGGATCCAACTTTTAAAAAGTTCAGCATTTTTAATTGCAATACTTCCTCCTGTTACTTGATTAGCTCCATTTTCAAAAGCAATTCGTAAATCATCATTAGATTTTAAACCACCTCCAAAATCAATTTTTAAAGAAGTTTTAGTTGCAATCTGTTCTAAAATCTTATAATTTATAATTCTGTTAGATTTTGCACCATCTAAATCTACTAGGTGTAAATACTGAATACCATGATTTTCAAATGATTTCGCAACTTCTAAAGGGTTTTCATTGTATATTTTTTTTGTATTATAATCTCCTTTGGAAAGACGTACACATTTTCCTTCTATAATATCTATTGCTGGAATAATTCGCATTGTTTTTATATTTTAAAAAATTGAGAGAGTTATAGATTTAAAAAATTAAGTAAAATTTTTTCTCCAAAAACGCCACTTTTTTCAGGATGAAATTGTACTCCATAAAAATTATCTTTTCGTAATGCTGAAGAATACTCAGTATCATAATCAGTATTTGCAATAGTATTTGAGCATTTTGAAGCGTAAAAACTATGAACTAAATACATATATTCTTTTTCTTTAATTCCTTGAAAAAGAGTTGTTTTTAGATTGTAAATTGTATTCCAACCCATTTGTGGTACTTTTACTTCTTTTGAAAATTTTATAATATCTACATCAAAAATTCCTAATCCTGTTGTATTTCCTTCTTCTGAAGTTCTACACATTAACTGCATGCCTAAACAAATTCCTAAAACAGGTTGTTTTAATGTAGGGATTAAGATATGAAGTCCGCTTTCTTTTAATTTTTCCATAGCGCTACTTGCTTCTCCTACTCCTGGAAAAATAACTTTATCTGCTGTTTTTATTAAATTCCAATCTTTTGTTACAAATGCAGTAAATCCTATTCTTTCTATTGCAAAAAGAATGCTTTGAAGGTTTCCAGCACCATAATCTATAATGGCTATTTTCATGATTTCTTTTTTTGTACTAGAAATAAGCAAAAACTATCTACTTATTTCTAGTATTATTTTATAACATTCCTTTAGTACTTGGTAATATCATTTTTTCAGTATCTTGTTTTACTGCTGCTTTTATTGCTTTTGCAAATGCTTTAAAAATAGCTTCAATCTTATGATGTTCATTTGTTCCTTCTGCTCTAATGTTTAAATTAGCTTTTGCACCATCTGTAAATGATTTGAAAAAATGAAAAAACATTTCAGTAGGCATTTCTCCTATTTTTTCACGTTTAAATTTAGCATCCCAAACTATCCAATTTCGTCCACCAAAATCAATTGCTACTTGTGCTAAACAATCATCCATTGGTAAACAGAATCCATATCTTTCAATACCTAATTTATTCCCTAGTGCTTTTGCAAAAACTTCTCCTAATACTATTGCTGTATCTTCAATTGTATGATGTTCATCAACTTCTAAATCTCCTGTTACATTGATAGTTAAATCCATTTGGCCATGACGAGCAATTTGATCTAACATGTGATCAAAAAAGGGTAAACCCGTATTATTTTGACTCTTACCTGTTCCATCTAAGTTTAAATAGATTGAAATATTAGTTTCATTTGTTTTACGTGTAATTGAAGCTGTTCTGTTTTCTAATTTTAAAAACTCATAAATTTTCTGCCAATCATTTGTTTCTAAAGCTATTACCTGATCTAATTCTTCTCTTTTTACAGAAATTTCTCCTACGCCAAGATTTGTATTATCATTTATAAAGATTGCTTTAGATCCTAAATTTTTAGCTAATTCTACATCTGTTAGGCGATCTCCAATTACGAATGAGTTTACTAAATCATATTCTTTTGAAAAATAGTCTGTTAACAATCCTATTCCTGGTTTTCGAGTATTTGCATTTTCATAAGGAAATGTTTTATCTAAAAACACCTTTTTAAATATAACACCTTCATTTTCATAGGTTTTCATAATAAAATTATGAACAGGCCAAAATGTATCTTCTGGAAATGTGGAAGTTCCTAATCCATCTTGATTTGTAATCATGACTAATTCATAATCTAATTCTTTTGCTATTTTACTTAAATAAGGAATACATTTAGGATAAAAAATCATTTTTTCAAAAGAATCAATTTGTTCATCTATTGTTTCTTTTATAATTGTTCCATCTCTATCAATAAATAATACTTTTTTAGACATTTTTTAGATTTTTTAATAACTCTATTACTTTTTTATTTTCTTTTTCTGTTCCAATGGTAATTCTTAAACAGTTTCTACATAATGATTCACTAGATCTGTTTCTGACAACAATTCCATTCTCTAAAAATTGATTGTATTGAAAAGCCGCATTATCAACTTTGAACAAAATGAAGTTGGTTTCTGATGGTAATATTTCAGTAACAATTTTGCAGCGAACAAGCGCTTTCATTATTTTTTCTCTTTCTGATTTTATAATGGATAGTCTTTCTTCAAATTTTGGACTTAATAAGGTTTCAATGGCTAAATTTTGTGAAGCGATATTTATATTATAAGGTGGTTTTATTTTTTCTAAAACAGCAATAATTTCTGTAGAAGCATATAATAATCCTAGCCTTAAACCTGCCATTCCATAGGCTTTAGACAACGTTTGAACAATAACTAAGTTTGGAAATTTAGAGAGACGATTTAACCAACTTTCTTTTTCTGAAAATTCAATATAAGCTTCATCAATTACTACCAATCCTTTAAATTCTTTGAGTAATGTGTAGATGCTTTCATCTGAAAAAGTATTACCTGTTGGGTTATTTGGTGAACAAAGAAAAATTATCTTTGAGTTTTTATTTACTCTATTTAAAATGGAACTTACATTGGGTTGAAAACAGTCATCTAGTATTATTTTTTTATTTTCAATTGCATTTAAATTGGCTAAAACACCATACATTCCATACGTTGGTGGTAATGTAATTACATTATCTATATTAGGTTCACAAAAAGCTCTGAATAATAAGTCTAATACTTCATCACTACCATTACCAATAAGGATGTTTTTTGAATCGATATTTTTAATTTTGGATAATATTTTTTTTAAAATACTCTGATTAGGATCTGGATAACGATTCATTCCATTCTCAAAAGGGTTTTCATTTGCGTCTAAAAAGATTAAATTGTCTTTTACATCATTAAATTCATGTCTGGCAGATGAATATGGTTTCATACTCTTAATGTTATTTCTAACAAGATTTTCTAAATTCATTTAATTGAAATTTAAGGTTGATATTTGTTTGTTTTTTGTTTGTTCAATCTTAGATTTACAGCCATTTTATGTGCTAGTAGTCCTTCTGCTTCTGCCATTATTTCTATACTTTTCCCTATATTACTTATCCCTTTTTCAGTAATTTTTTGAAAAGTCATTGCTTTTAAGAAACTATCCAAATTTACACCACTATAACTTTTTGAATATCCATTAGTAGGTAATGTATGATTGGTTCCTGAAGCATAATCTCCTGCACTTTCTGGTGTATAATTGCCTATAAAAATAGATCCTGCATTTTCTATACCATTTATAAAGTAATCTTCATTATTTGAGCAAATGATAAAATGTTCTGGACTATATTCATTTATTAAATCTAAGGCATTTTTATCAGAACCTAAAAAAATTAGTACAGAATTATTTATTGCAATTTCTGCAATTTCTTTTCTAGGTAATTTTTTTAATTGTTTATATATTTCTTTTTCTACTTCATTTAAAATATTTTGTGATGTTGTAACTAAAATAACTTGACTGTCTTTTCCATGTTCGGCCTGACTTAATAAATCTGATGCCACAAAACTTGGCACTGCTGAATCATCTGCAAAGACTAACAATTCACTTGGTCCGGCTGGCATATCTATAGCAACGCCAAGTTGTGTAGCATATTGTTTTGCAATAGTTACAAATTGATTTCCTGGTCCAAAAATTTTATAGACTTTGTCTACAGATTTGGTTCCAAAAGTCATTGCTGCAATGGCTTGTATGCCTCCTATTTTATATATTTTAGTAACACCACATAATTGAGCAGCAAATAAAATAGCTGGATTAATTTTTCCTTGTTTATCAGGAGGAGTGCATAAAATAATTTCTTTGCAACCTGCTATTTTTGCAGGAATTGCTAACATTAATACAGTTGAAAACAATGGTGCTGAACCACCAGGAATGTATAATCCTACTTTTTGTATAGGTCTTTTTTCTTGCCAACAAATTACTCCTTCTGTTGTTTCTATTTCGATTTTACTTGATATTTGAGCTGTATGAAATTTTTCAATATTAGATTTTGCTAACTTAATAGCTTCTTTTAAGTCTTCTGAAACTAGATTTAAACTATTTTCTATTTCTTCATTAGTTACAATATTGTTTTCTAAAACAATACCATCAAAAAGCGATGTATATTTTAGAACGGCTTGATCTCCTTTTTGTTGAACTTCTTTAAAAATTCCTTTGACAGTTGTTTCAATATCATCAAATGTTTGAGTTGGTCTTTTTAATATTGATGACCAAGTTTCAGGTTGTGGATTGTATATTTTATTCATTATTTTTAAGTTTTTAATATTTTTAAAGTACCATTTTTTCTATTGGACAAACTAGTATTCCTTCCGCCCCAGCTTCTTTTAATTGATCGATTACTTCCCAAAAAGTATCTTCTTCAATAACGGAATGAAGACTACTCCAACCTTCTTCACTTAAAGGCATAATTGTTGGACTTTTTAAAACAGGTAAAATAGAACTTACTTTTTCTATTCTATTATTTGGCACATTCATCAAAATATATTTTGATTTTCTTGATCTTAATACAGCTTGAATTCTAAATTGTAGTTTATTTAATAATTGTGACGCTTCAAATGATATTTCTGGTGAAATGGCTAAAACAGCCTCACTTTTAAGAATAATTTCTACTTCTTTTAATCCATTTTTAAATAAAGTACTTCCACTTGAAACAATGTCTACAATTGCATCAGACAAACCAATGTTTGGAGCAATTTCGACAGAACCAGAGATTTGGTGTATATCTACATTTAATCCTTTATCATTAAAATAATCGATTACTGTATTTGGATATGAAGTTGCAACTCTTAATCCGTTTAAATCATTAATTGATTGATAATTAAACGATTTAGGAACTGCAACAGAAACTTTGCATTTTGAAAATCCTAATCTTTCAGCTACTTTAATGTTTTTTGCTTTTTCAACTAATAAATTATCACCTACAATAGCAACATCTACTACTCCATCTATTAAATATTGAGGAATATCAGAATTTCGTAGAAAATAAACTTCAAGAGGAAAGTTTGAAGCCGTTACTTTTAGTTGGTCATTGCCATTGTAAATAGAGATTCCTGAATCTCTTAAGAGTTGGATACTTTCTTCGTAAAGTCTACCTGATTTTTGAATTGCAATTTTTAAGATACTCATGGTTTGTTTTTAAATAATTTGAGTATATCGTACTATTGCTTTTTGAAATAAAAAACCCGTTTGATATACTCAAACGGGTTTATAATTATTTTGAATTATTACAAAATCATCATTGCCTCGCTCGAGCGTGGTTTAAATGATGATGATGATGTAATTTATTTGTAAACATTTTTGTTGTTTTATAACAGTGCAAATATAAAGACATTAATTTATTAAAAACAAGCGTTTTATAAAATTTTTATTTTAATTGGTATAATTTAAAATGAGCTTTATGCTAAATTTACACCAAATAAATATCCAACCATTGCTGTTAATCCCATTGCAATTGTTCCCCAAAAAGTGACTCTTAAAACAGCTTTAGTAATACTTGATCCACCTGTTTTTGCTGACAAAGCTCCTAAAATAATTAAGAAAAATATTGCAAAACCATAGAGATAATATTCCATACCTTTTAAAGGGAGAAAAAGTGTTACTAAGAAGGGTAAAATACCTCCTAAAGTGAAAGCTGCACCAGAAGCTAATGCTGCTTGTAATGGATTTGCCTGATTGATTTCATTAATACCTAATTCATCCCTAACATGAGTCCCTAATGCATCATACTCTGTTAATTCTTTAGCTACAAGTAATGCTGTTTCTTTTTTTAATCCTCTATTTTGATAAATTTCTGCAAGTCTTTGTAATTCTTCTTCAGGCATTTCTTTTAACTCTAATTTTTCTCTTTCAATATCTGCTTTTTCAACGTCTGTTTGAGAACAAACAGATACATATTCACCTGCGGACATTGACAAAGCTCCAGCTACTAAACCTGCTAAGGTTGCTAAAATAATAGACTCTCTTGTTGTACTAGCTGCTGCGATACCTATTGCTATGCTTGAAGTTGATAAAATACCATCATTGGCTCCTAAAACAGCAGCTCTAAGCCAATTACTTCTATGAATGTAATGATTATCTAGGTAATCGTCTTTAGATTTATTCATTGTTATCATTAGTATTATTTTCACGAATTTCGGTATGACGAATTTCTCCTCCAGAAGTTCCAACAGATTTTGACAAAAAAGCTGCAATTATTGATAGAACAAGTACTATATATGTAATATAAATTGTTTTTGGATGTTTTCTTTTATTTAAAACTAAACCTACAATTGAGAATAATCCTAATCCATAAAGTACTTTCATAAATCCTTCAGCTAGTTCTTCGTGTTCATGGATAATTTTATGTGAAATACCTAATTCTTCTACAATATCTTCAGCTCCTTCACCTGTCATCATTGTTGCTTTTCCCATTATCATACAAATAATAAAAATGACATAAGCAGTATTAATCAGTATAGTTTGTTTTTTAATAATTCCATAAGTTAAAATTCCAATTCCAAAAAATAATCCAATTATAGGAAAATGATTGAATAACATGTGTAAATGTGCTTGATTCATATTTTTATTTTATAAATGTTAATATAATTGATGTTCCAATATTTTTTTTACTGCTAATTGTAATTTTAATATTTAATAAATCGCATAATCTTTTTACAATTGAAAGACCAATACCAGTTCCTTTTATTTCAGGATGTGATGTTGCATTAGCTCTATAGAATGAGTTATAAATTTTATCTAAATCTGTTTCATCTATTCCTATTCCAGAATCATTAATAACACAATTTATAGTGTTGTTTTCTTTTAATAAAAGAATCTCCAAATTAGACTTTTTTGGTGAATATTTGATTGCATTTGAGATTAAATTACTAAAAATAATATCTAATGAATAACTATCTGATTTTATATAGAAATTTTCTTTAAATTTTGTCTTAATTGAGATATCTTTTTCTTTGATATCGTCTGAAAATCGTGATAAAATATCTAAAACCAGCGCATTAAGGTAGATTTTTTCTACTTTTAAATTTTGTTTTTGATTTTCAAATCGGGCTAAAAGTAATAATTGATCTACCATGTGATTTAATCGATCAACTTCTGAAATGCAAAAATTAATTTTTGATTCATATTCACTTTGATTTCTAGGTTTTCGAATTAAAACTTCCATGGTTCCTTTTATAACAGCTAAAGGTGTTCTCAATTCATGAGATGCATCTGAAGTAAATTGTTTTTCTCGTTCAACTGCATTTTCAATTCGATCTAATAGGTTATTAATGTCTTCAGAAAGTATGTATAATTCATCTTTATTTTGAGGTAATGGTATTCTTGTTTTTAAATTATCTTTTGTTATTTCTTTTGAAGTTTTAATGATTGCGCTTACTGGTTTTATACTTTTTCCTGCAAAAAATCGTGCAATTAAGAACAGAACTATAAGAATTATAGGAAATGAAATGAGTAAAATATCTTTAAGAATTTCAACAATTTCAAAGTCTTCTAAAGACATTGCAATAACAATATATCCTACTTTTTCATTTTTGTTTAATATTTCTTTTTGTGTTTGTCTTAAAGGAACTCCATTTAAAGAAGAGTTTATAAATTGGTCATTAAATGATTCGTTTAAAAGTTTAAGGTTTGAATTATTGAGATTTGGTGATTTATCAATCACTTGTTTATTATTATCATAGAATTCAACAAAAACGGGATTAACTTTAATAGAGTTATGTTCGCGAGCTCTCCATTGATCAACTTGTATTAAGTAAGTATTATTAATATCTATTTTAACGTCATCTAAATGTTTATAGAGTTCGTCCTTAATTTCATCATTTATATGTTGGTTTACACTATATCTTACTATAGAATAAATAAACAGAAAAACAATTGCAATTAAAAAAGAGCCACTTACTAAATAATTAAAGGCTATTCTATTTTTAAAAGAAAAAGGAAAAATATTATTCATTTGCTATATATCCAACACCTCTAATTGTTTTTATAAGTTCTTGATCTTTAGTAAGGTTTAGTTTTTTACGAATAGCATTCATAAAAACATCTATAACTCCAGTATCATATTCAAAATGGATGTTCCAAACATCTTCTATAATTTTATTTCTAGCACAAACAGTTCCTTTATTTTTAATTAAATATTCTAATAATTCAAATTCTCTTTGGGTTAAATACACTTCTGTATTATCAACAAAAACCTGAAATTTATTCTTATTTAATGTAATATTTCCGAGAGTAAGATTTTTAAGTTCTTTTTTATCTCTAAAATGAATTTTAATTCTTTCTAATAGTTCTTCAAAACTAAATGGTTTTTTAATATAATCATTAGCTCCTGATTTTAAACCTTCTATTGTTTCTTGAACTGTATCTTTTGCTGTTAAAAAAATAATTGGTACTGTTGAATTTTCAATACGTATTGCTTTGCAAACATCAATTCCGTTCATCATTGGCAACATCCAATCTAAAAGAATTAGATCAACTGGTAAAGAAAGTGCTTTTTCAAGTCCCTCTTTCCCATTCATTGCGTAAGAAACAGTATAATCTTCTTCTTCTAAACCTTGCTTTAGAAAATTAACAATTCCTTTTTCGTCTTCAATGATTAAAATATGCATATAAAAGTTATTATTGAACAAATTTTATCCCAAAAGAAATAATATTAGCATCTAAACCATCACTTCTTTTATAATAATTATATCTCAAATCGATATTTTTAATTCCAAATTTCCAAATTTTAGCGCTTGTAAAAATGTCTGTATAGTTTACTCCAAATCCATATTGATTAGCATCAAAAGTAGATAAATCATAATCAGAAGTATAATATTTTTCTGTTGATAAATGTGCTTCATAAGGTGCAAAATATTTAGATTGATTTTGTGTGTAATAGCGATACATTGGAAACACTGTAAATCTATCTGACAATTTAACTGGTAATTCTATAGATGCGGTATGTGATTTTATATCCCAATTGTCTGTATAATAACGATAATATGTTCGGATAACCAAACGCTCATTAATATAATAATTTAATCTTGTTCCTATTGGTAGTTTAAAACGAGTATCTGGTAAGCGTTCAATGTCATCGGCTAATTGAAATTCATTTATAAAAGAATCGGCAATATCTGAAAAATAAATTCTTTGATATGGTGTTGATAATAATCCTTGCTGCTGTAATACATCCAAAAATAATGAAAATTGGAGTTTTCTGGTTAATATTTGAGAGAAACTTAGTGAAACTGCATAAGAATTTCTGTTTTTCTTTTCATGAAATGAGAATTTTTCTGGATTATAAATAGTGTTCCCTGTAATAGTAAAATTATTAAAAATCCCGCCATTTAAATTATTTCCGTTTGATACAAAATCTTGTAGTTCTTTTGGATAAATTGGACTCCATGTATCTAAATAAACATTTGCAGATAGATTTACTTCTGTATTTTTATCATTAAAAAGTTTAGTTAATCCACCTCCAAAACCTATTGATGAATAATCATATTCAATAGAACCTGAAATATGTCCATTCCAAATAGTATTCCTATCATCTGAGCTATGGCTATAATTAAGAACCAATGTAGTTAGAGCGTCTTGCGCAGATGCTCCTGAGGAAGCTTGCCATGGACTAGGTGTATTACTATCAAAAGGGTTAATATTTCCTGAAGATGCTGATGAATAAGCAGAGATTCCTACATCGACAGTTAAGACATCATCATCATTTAATGGAATAGCTACTACAATTGTAGGAGTAATATCTGTTAAATCTTCCATACCTTTTCCTCCAGAAACAGCCGAATGTATTCCATCTTGCTTATAATAGCTAGCTAAGAAATCAACTTCAATACTTTCTAATACTCGTTTTTTATAAGTTATTTCAGTAGAGTCTTTTTCTTGCGAAAAAGAAAATAAGCTGATTAAGCACAAAAATAATACAATTTTATTTTTCATATGTGTTATTAATTACATCCACAACCTCCACCTGTTTTTCCTCCATTGGCTCCAGCCGCAGCTTCACGATATACTTGAAAGTTAGTTTCAAATCTTTCGGTTATTTTTGCTGACAGTTTCATATCTGGGTCATTGATATATTGTTTATCATATTCTTTGACTGTGTTACATGAATAACTAGATATTCCAAAAATTATAATGATTATTATCTTTTTCATTTTTATTGTTGTTTTAAATCAATGTTTTTTGAATAATGTATGTTTCCTTGATCATCTATAATGATACATTCAATTCCATTAATTTGATTAATTAGGTTTAAGCCTACTTCTACTCCTAGAACAAAAACTCCCGTTGCAATTGCATCAGCTATTTCAGTTTGCTTTGCAAAAACGGATACACTTATAATTCCTGAAGCTGGATAACCTGTTCTTGGATCTATAATATGCGAGTATCTTTTCTTATTAAAGGTAACATATTTTTCATAATTTCCAGAGGTCTCTACTGCGCTATCAATGAGAGGAAAAGTAGCAAAAACTTTATTTTTGTTTAAAGGATTCACAATAGCTACAGTCCATGGTTTTCCATCTAATTGATGCCCCCAAGTATTAATGTCTCCAGAAACATTTACAATTCCAGATGTACATCCTTTTTCTTGTAGTAAAAATTTAATTTTATCAGCGATATAACCTTGACCTATTCCACCAAGTCCTAATTTCATGCCTTTATCTTTCAAAAAGATAGTTTTATGGTTATTATCTAAAATGATTTTATGATATCCTACACGTTCAACTGATTTCTTTATTTCGTCACTTATAGGCATTTCTTTCATTGTTCCATCAAATTTCCAAATTTTATCCATTGAGGCATAACTTATGTCAAAGGCACCGTTTGTTAGTTTAGAAACTTTTACTGCTCTTTCAACTAAATCATAGACTTCATTGTCAACTTTAATAGGTTGTATTCCTGCATTTTGATTTACTCTTGATATTTGAGATGATGGAATCCAATCTGAAATTAAATTTTCAATTCTTTTAACTTCGTTAATAGCTAAATCACAGTATTGATTTCCTTCAACGGAGTCCATTGCAACTACAATAATTTCAAAAGGACTTCCTAATAGAGAAGCTTTCTTTTTATGCACTATTTGTCCACTCAAGTAGTTAGAAATGAGAATTAAGAATAAAAAAATAGTTTTACTTTTAAGGTTGCCTCGTATTGTATCCATATTTTGTGTAAAGCATTAAAAATGATAAAAAGAAATCAATACTATAATTTATTTTAAGGATTCAATTATTTTAATATATTCATTTGGACTTACATTTTTATATCCTACCTTTCCTAAAACTTTCCCTTTTGAGTTTAATAAAATTACTAGTGGGAAACTTCCTTCGTTATTATACTTTTGAGCTAATTCTCTATTATGATTCATTTGTTCCTCAGATAATTTATTTGCTGTTTTTCTTGGGAAATTTACCTTTACTAAAATCCATTTTTCAGAAGATTCTTTTTTAAATTCTTCAGATTGCCATATTTGCTTATCTAGTTTTATACAAGGAGCACACCAGTCTGATCCTGAAAATACCATTACAATATCTTTACCTTCAGTTTCAGCAATTTTTTTTGCTTCTTCAAAATTATACTTCCAATCTTGAGAAAAACTAAAACTTGAAATAAGCATGATTAAAATTAATACTATCTTTTTCATATACTATAATTTATTTACACAAATTAAACTCTTTTTTTAAGACTTTGTTGCTTTGAAAAACATAAATTAAGCGAAACTTAAGAATGTATTAAGTGACTCTTAAGATAGTTATAAAAATACAATAATAAATTTGAATCTATATTTAAATTACTATGTATAAATATCTTACACCATTTAAAAATCTTCTTATACTTTATTTAATAATTAATTTTATCTTGAGGATTTTTCTATGGTTGTACTTATTATTTTTATCAAATTTTAAATTCAATAACTATTTGTTTTAATAATGATTCAAAATACGGTTAGTTAATTTTTCTTTTGGAATAAATTAGGTGTGCGTTATAATTTTATTGCAGTAGATTATTCAATTTATACTAATACTGTAATTGGAAATATAATGGAATCTTATCGAGTTGTTTCATTAGTATTGGTTTAATTACTTTTATTGCAACTTGTCAGGATTTAGGTTATATAAAGAATGATGTTTTAACTATTATTTCTCCTGTAAAACAATCTAAACAATTTAGCTTAAAACAACTTGAGAATTCTAAAGTTTCTTCAAATTATAATATATATTATGAAGAGAAATTAATGAAATCTAGCAATAATAATTTAATTAAAGAATGTACTTCTTTTTATCAAACTGCAACTTATTCATTAAAAAACAAACTGTATCAAGAATTATAACAATCCGTTATATTTTCTCGTAAACCATTCTATTGAAAGTAAAGCTACAATAAAAATTAATAACCATTTCCAATCAATTAATGGTGTTTTTTTAATTATTTCTTTTTCAATAGGTAGATACTTATCAGTATCTTTTAATGATTTAATTAGCGTATCTAATTGATTTGGGTAATAGACTTTTCCTGCTGTATTTATAGCCAATTGTTCTAGTCTTGTTTTATCAGGGTTTACAAATTGTTTTTCAAAATCAAATTCTAATATTTCGAAACTACCTGAAAAAGAGCTATTTGATTCTTTTTCTTTAACAGTGAAATTATAAGTTCCTTTTTCTAAATTATCAAATGCTACTTTGTAATCTAAGTTTGATTTTAAAAAATTATATGATTTTGTAGCTTTCGTTTCTTTATTAGTAAGTTGTATTGTTAATTGAGCATTTTCATCTAATTCATAATTTTTATTGAAATATTGAGCTGTTATTTCTATTAATTCACCTGAATTATAAAAACTTTCATAGTCAACAACCAAGGATTTTTTGGATGAATTTGAGTTTAAATATTGAATTAATTTATCTATAAATAAATCAAAATCATTAAAAGATTTTTTCTTCAGATATGTTTCCATTCTCCATTTCCAAATATTTTCACCAAACAAATATGCTTTTCTTTGTTTTCCGTTTTCAACAAAGGCTAATAATGGGTTTCCTGTTTCAATATTTCGAATAGTTGCATCTAAAAAAGTTGTAATTGTTGTTTTTGGAGTAATCGTTCCAAAACTATTTTCTAGTGGTGAAAAAGAGCTAAAACCAATATTATCTTGTGAAAAAAGATTAAATCCAGAATTGTATTTGGCAAAATAGTTTTCTTTTTTCCTTAACATTTTATAAGTAAAATCAGATTGATTTTGGTTTAAAAAATTAAAATCTGTATTTGTTCCTGTTATAATAAATGTACTTAATTGAACGGATTTATTTTGCTCAATAATTCCTTTAAAAGTAGAATTGGGTTGGTATAAAATCAAGATATTATAATCTAGTAAACTTTTAATTTCGTTAGGTTTAAGTATGTTTACCTTACGTTGTTCATTAACTTCTATACTTCTTTTTAAAGTTCCTAAATCAGGATGATTATTATCTGATATAATAGCGATTTCAGTTCTTTGATCAATGATTTCTACAGCAAAATTTTTACTGTTATTAATTTTGTTTTTTTCTTGT
Source organism: Flavobacterium sp. 316 (assembly GCF_000967805.1). Classification (NCBI taxonomy): domain Bacteria; kingdom Pseudomonadati; phylum Bacteroidota; class Flavobacteriia; order Flavobacteriales; family Flavobacteriaceae; genus Flavobacterium; species Flavobacterium sp. 316. The sequence goes on along the minus strand of NZ_JYGZ01000001.1, from coordinate 692,449 downwards.
ATTGATGAAGTTATTGATGCTTTATATTTTTGAACTCCAATACTTGAAGCATCTAATAATACTTGAATTGATTTTGCTTTTTCTTTAGCTGAAAAGGAAACATTTTGTTTATGTATAATTTGGTTTCCATTTTGAATTGAAAAAGTTGTTGTTAAGGATTCATTTCCATTATATTGTAGAAATACTTCTACAGGAAATTTATTTTTTAAAAATGCATACTTATTTACATTGATTTGATTGATTTTTAAGTCAAAAACAGAAGTTGTATCTCCTAAAACAACAGGGAAAACAGATGAATTATCTTGAAAACTATATACATAATCATTCCCTTTTGTTTGATTTCCATCGGTGAATAAAATTACTGGATAATTTGTGTTTCTGTAAAGTTGTTTTAGATTTTTAGCCACATTATCAATGTAAGTTTGCTTTCCTAAAAAATCTAATTTTTCTAAGTTTTTAAATTCTTCATCAAAAGAATATAATTGAATATCATATTTTTGATTTAAGGCTTTATCTTCACTTATCTTAGTATAAAAATCAGTTTTAAGATTAGAATCATTCAATTCTTTTATTGATTCAGAATTATCAATAACAATGGGTAATGGTGTTTTTTTAATTTCAAACGATTTTCTAGTTATAATTGGATTTATCAATAGTAAAAGAACTCCAAATAAGGCTAAAAAACGTAAAAAAGCTAGAAATAAACTCAATTTTGATTTATTTCTAGCTTTATAATAATATTGGAAATAAGACAAACCAGCAGCTATAAATACTGATAAAATAAGAAGTAAAATAGTGCTTGTGGTCATATAATGTTTCTATTATTGTAGAGTCTAACTTTTATGTTAACATTCCTCCATCTACATTAATAACTTGCCCTGTTACGTAAGCACTCATATCTGATGCTAAAAATACACATACATTTGCAACATCTTCAGGCGAACCACCTCTTTTTAATGGAATTGATTCTCTCCAACCTTTAACAACATCTTCGTTTAATTTAGCTGTCATTTCTGTTTCAATAAATCCAGGAGCAATTGCATTACAACGAATATTACGAGAGCCTAATTCTAGAGCAATAGATTTAGTAAAACCAATCATACCTGCTTTTGAAGCAGCATAGTTTGCTTGACCTGCATTTCCTTTTACTCCTACAACACTACTCATATTTATGATAGAACCTGCTCTATTTTTTAACATTGTTTTTTGAACAGCTTTTGTCATATTAAAAACAGATTTTAAGTTGATTTCAACTACTTTATCGAAATCTTCTTCGCTCATTCTCATTAACAGGTTATCTTTTGTGATACCTGCATTATTAATCAAAATATCGATTGTTCCAAAATCTGTTAGAACATCTTCAACTAATTTTTGTGATTCATCAAAATTTGCAGCATTTGATTGATACCCTTTTGCTTTAACACCTAAAGAGGTTAATTCATTTTCTAGTTCTTGCGCTGATGAAGCTGAAGAACTATATGTAAAAGCTACATTTGCACCATTCTTAGCAAAAATTTCTGCTATTCCTTTACCAATACCACGACTAGCACCAGTAATTATAACTACTTTTCCTTCTAATAGTCTCATTTTAGTTTGTTATTAATGAAAGCCAAATATATTAATAATTTAAAGTTTATAAAACAGAATAATGAAATAGTTAACACTTAATCTTTTTATGTTATGATAATGATATATTTAATTTGCTTTTTAGTTCTTAAAACATATAAGGGATAAAATTAGACATAAAAAAAACCTGTTTATAAACAGGTTTTTTTTATATTTAAAATCAGTTTTATAATTATCCTAAAACTTCTTTCACTTTTTTACCAATTTCAGCAGGGGAATCTACAACGTGAATTCCATTTTCTCTCATGATACGTTTTTTAGCTTCCGCAGTATCATCAGCACCACCTACAATTGCACCAGCATGTCCCATTGTTCTTCCTTTAGGCGCTGTTTCTCCAGCGATAAAACCAACAACTGGCTTACGGTTACCATCAGCTTTTACCCAACGAGCAGCATCTGCTTCTAATTGTCCACCGATTTCACCAATCATGATGATACATTCTGTTTCTGGATCATTCATTAATAATTCAACTGCTTCTTTTGTAGTTGTTCCAATAATTGGATCTCCACCAATTCCGATGGCTGTAGTAATACCTAAACCTTGTTTTACAACTTGGTCAGCTGCTTCATAAGTTAATGTTCCTGATTTAGAAACAATTCCAACTTTTCCTTTTTTGAATACAAAACCTGGCATAATTCCAACTTTTGCTTCTTCTGGTGTAATAACTCCTGGACAGTTTGGTCCTACTAAACGACAATCTCTTGATTTGATATAATCATAAGCTTTAATCATATCTGCAACAGGAATTCCTTCTGTAATACAAATAATTACTTTTATTCCTGCATCAGCAGCTTCCATAATTGCATCTGCAGCAAATGCAGGTGGTACAAAAATAATTGAAGTATTTGCTTCTGCTTTAACTACAGCTTCTTCTACTGTATTAAAAACAGGTCTGTCTAAATGAGTCGTTCCTCCTTTACCTGGTGTAACACCTCCAACAACATTTGTACCGTATTCAATCATTTGAGAAGCATGAAAAGTTCCTTCGCTTCCTGTAAATCCTTGAACTATTATTTTTGAATCTTTATTTACTAAAACACTCATGATATGATTATTATATTATTTTTTAAATTGTGTTGCAAAAGTAAGTTTTTTGTAAAAAAAACAGGAACTTTTTTGATTTTATTTTTCAACTTTATACAGGTTGACTTATTTGAGAGCCTTTAAAAAGTTTATTCTCTTTAAATTCCCAAATAACAAAGAACTTAGCGATTAACATTATTTCGTCAGGATTTTCAATAGTTGATACTTTATGGTCGTATTTTATGGCTATTTGATTTCCTTCTTCAACTTGATGAGTTATTTCTATAATTGATTTTTTATAATTTGCCTTTAACTCATTTGCTAGCGTAATAATATCATCCTTTTTAAAAATTAAAATACCATCAGAACTAATCCATTCTAATACAACTTCATCATTAAGTAGTTGCTTTAGAATTTTAGCATCTCTAATACCGTCTTGAAGGTATAATATATTTATAAGTTCTTTATTTTTCATTACCTTTTAATTTATCTAAAATTTGAGGTATCTTTTTTATATTAGCTAATTGCTTCAGTTTTTCACGTGACTCTTCAATAGGTGTTCCAAAATAGGTTTTCCCTCCATCAATTGATTTAGTAACTCCAGTTTGTCCCATTACAACAGCTTTAGATCCAATAGTTATTCCACTAGTTGTTCCTACTTGTCCCCATAATGTAACTTCGTCTTCAATAATTACACAACCTGCAATACCTGTTTGAGCTGCAATTAAGCATTTTTTACCAATAATTGTATCATGTCCGACATGTACTTGATTATCAATTTTTGTACCTTCTCCTATGGTTGTATCACCTGTTACTCCTTTATCAATTGTACATAATGCTCCAATTCCTACATTATCTTCCACTACTACTCTTCCAGATGATAATAATTGATCAAATCCTTCAGGACGCTTTTTATAATAAAAAGCATCAGCACCTAATATAGTTCCTGCACTAATTATAACATTGTTTCCTATAATTGTATTGTCATAAATAGATACATTTGAATGTATAATACAATCGTTACCTATTTGAACGTTATTTCCAATAAAACAATTCGGTTGAATTATAGTATTTTTTCCAATTATAGCAGAATCAGATATTGAAGTATTTGTATGTTTAAAAGGTCTAAAATGCCTTGTTAATTTATTAAAATCGCGAAAAGGGTCATCTGATATTAATAATGCTTTTCCTTTTGGACATTCAACTTCTTTATTTATCAAAATAATAGTTGCAGCCGATTCTAATGCTTTATCATAATATTTAGGGTGATCTACAAATACAATATCTCCAGATTCAACTACGTGAATTTCATTCATCCCTAGAACAGAAAAATTTTCATCACCAACAAACTTAGCATCTATTAATGTCGCAATTTCTTTTAGGTTATATTCCCTGTTAAACTTCATAAAGAGTGATTAGTGATTAGTAAAAAGTGATTAACTGTATACAAATTAATCACTTTTACTATTATATTTTTTTATACACGTTCCATGTATTTACCTGAAGCAGTATCAATTTTAATTTTGTCTCCTTCATTTATAAATAATGGTACATTTACAGAAGCTCCTGTTTCAACTGTAGCAGGTTTAGTAGCATTTGTTGCTGTATTTCCTTTAACACCTGGCTCAGTATATGTAACTTCTAAAATAACTGAAGCAGCCATATCTACTGATAATGGTAAATCAGTTTCTGTATTGATTTGAATCATTACGTTTTCACCTTCTTTTAATAAATCTGGAGCGTCTAATACATCTCTATTTAAAGTAATTTGTTCAAAACTTTCAGTATTCATAAAATGAAAATCCTGACCTTCAGCATATAAATATTGAAAAGTATGTGTTTCTACACGAACAATATCAATTTTATGTCCAGCAGAAAAGGTATTATCTAATACTTTACCGTTTGTTAATGATTTCAACTTTGTTCTCACAAAAGCAGGTCCTTTTCCTGGTTTAACATGTAAAAATTCAATAATTTTATAAATGTCGTGATTGTGTTTGATACAAAGTCCGTTTCTGATATCTGATGTACTTGCCATTTTATTTTTTTATGTTTATTTTTTTAATTTTAAATTGTGCTACCAGTATAACCCTTCATTACTCCTCGAGATGAGTTTCTGATAAATTGAATAATATCATCTCTTTCTGGTGTTGCTTCCATTTCTGCTTCAATAATACTTAAAGCTTGTGTTGTATTAAAATTCTTTTGATATAAAATTCTATAAATATCTTGAATTTCTCTAATTTTTTCAGTTGAAAACCCTCTTCTTCTTAATCCTACAGAATTAATACCTACATAAGATAACGGTTCTTTTGCTGCTTTTGTGAATGGTGGTACATCTTTTCTTACTAAAGAACCTCCAGAAACCATTGCATGTTCACCTACTGATATAAATTGATGAATAGCAGCTAATCCACCTATAATTGCATAATTACCAACAGTTACGTGTCCTGCTAATGCTACACCATTTACAATAATTGCGTTATTTCCTATTTGACAATCATGAGCAATATGTGCTGTTGCCATAATTAAACAATTATCTCCTATTTTTGTTTGACCAGATGCAATTGTACCTCTATTAATAGTAACACATTCTCTAATAGTTGTATTATCACCAATAATAGCTAGTGAATCTTCTCCTCCAAATTTTAAATCTTGTGGTACAGCAGAAATTACAGCTCCAGGAAAAATATTACAGTTTTTACCAATTCTTGCACCTTCCATGATAGTTACATTTGATCCTATCCATGTTCCTTCTCCAATTACTACATTATTATGAATAGTTGTAAATGGATCTATAACTACATTTCTTGCAATTTTTGCTCCAGGATGAACGTATGCTAGTGGTTGATTCATAATCTTATTGTTGTTTTTTAACTATTTGTGCCATTAATTCTGCTTCTGCAACCAATTTTCCGTTTGCATAAGCATTTGCTTGCATGTGACAAATTCCCCTTCTTATAGAAGTAATTAAATCACATTTAAAAATTAAAGTATCTCCAGGTAATACTTTTTGTTTAAATTTAACATTATCAATTTTCATGAAATATGTTAAATAATTCTCTGGATCTGGAACTGTACTTAAAACTAAAATTCCTCCTGTTTGAGCCATAGCTTCAACTATTAAAACACCTGGCATCACTGGTGCATCTGGAAAGTGTCCTACAAAGAATGGCTCATTCATTGTAACATTTTTTAAACCAACTACTCCATTATCTGTCAATTCTAAAATTTTATCAATTAATAAAAATGGTGGTCTATGTGGCAACATTTTCATTATTTGATGAATATCCATCAAAGGTTCTTTGTTTAAATCATAAACTGGAACTTGATTTCTTTCTTCGATTTTAATAATTTTAGATAATTTTTTCGCAAATTGAGTATTTACAAAATGACCTGGTTTATTAGCAATAACCTTTCCTTGTATTCTTGTACCAATTAATGCTAAATCACCTATTACATCTAAAAGTTTATGCCTTGCAGCTTCATTAGGATGATGTAATGTTAGATTGTCTAAAATTCCATTTTGTTTTACAGATATTGATTCTTTATTAAAAGCTTTTTTTAGATTTTCCATTGTTTCTGTAGAGATGTCTTTATCTACATACACAATTGCATTATTTAAATCTCCTCCTTTTATTAAACCATTATTTAATAACATTTCTAATTCATGTAGAAAACTAAATGTTCTACTATTAGAAATTTCAGATTTGAATTCACTAATATTTTTAATACTAGCGTTTTGAGTTCCTAATACTTTTGTTCCAAAGTCTACCATAGCAGTAACGCTGTAGTTATCACTTGGAATAATTGTAATCTCACTACCTGTAACTTCATCTGTATAAGAAATAACATCTTTTATAACAAATACTTTACGTTCGGCATCTTGCTCAACTATACCTGCTTTTTCAATTGCTTCTACAAAGTATTTAGATGAACCATCCATAATTGGTGGTTCAGATGCATTTAATTCAATGATTACATTGTCTACATCACATCCTACAAAAGCAGCTAATACATGCTCAGATGTTTGAATTTTAACACCTCTTTTTTCTAGGTTTGTTCCTCTTTGTGTATTCACTACATAATTGGCATCTGCTTCAATAATAGGTTGACCTTCTAGATCAACTCTTACAAAAGTATAGCCGTTATTAATAGGTGCTGGTTTAAATGTCATTGTTACTTCTTGACCAGTGTGAAGACCTACTCCAGTTAATGAAATTTCGCTAGCGATGGTTTTTTGTTTAACCATGATTATTGTAAAATTTAGTTATTCTTTTTTATTTTTTCTAAATCAGAGACTATTTTTGGAAGATTTCTAAAATGCACGTATGATTTAGAGAAATCAGCATAATTAAAAGCAGGACTTCCTTGAACTACTTCTCCATCTTGTAAACTTTTTCCTATTCCAGATTGGGCTTGAATTTTAACATTATCTCCTATAGTAATATGACCTACAATTCCCACTTGACCGCCAATCATACAATTTTTACCAATTTTAGTTGACCCAGCAACACCTGTTTGAGAGGCAATTACTGTATTTTCTCCAATTTCAACATTGTGTGCAATTTGAATCTGATTATCTAATTTTACTCCTTTTCTAATAATTGTTGATCCTAAAGTGGCTCTGTCAATCGTAGTACAAGCCCCAATCTCAACATTATCTTCAATAATAACATTACCTATTTGTGGTACTTTTTGATAAGTTCCATCTTCTTGTGGAGCAAAACCAAATCCATCAGAACCAACTATTGATCCTGAATGCACTGTACAATTGTTTCCAATAATTGTTTCCGAATAAATACGAACTCCTGCAAAAAATACACAATCATCACCTATTACGACATTATCACCTATAAAGCTATTGGGGTAAATTTTTGCGTTTTTTCCAATAGAAACATTTTTCCCAATATAACAAAAACTTCCAAGATATAATCCTTCTCCATACGTCACATTATCTGAAATCATTGAAGGTTGTTCAATTCCTGATTTCATTAATTTAACTTGGTTATAATATTCTAATAATTTTGAAAATGACTTATAAGCATCTTCTACCTTAATTAATGTTGTATTTATTTCTTGTTCTGGTTGAAACGTTTTATTAACAATAGTAATCGTAGCCTTTGTTGTATATATATGGCTTATATATTTTGGATTTGCTAAAAAAGTTAAAGAACCTTCTGTTCCTTCTTCTATTTTGGCTAATTTATAAACTTCTGCATTAGTATTACCAACAACCTCTCCTTCTAAAATACCTGCTATTTGTTCTGCTGTAAATTTCATTCACTTTATTTAAAATTATCCTTTTTTAGAGGGAAAAATACTTTCTATTTTTTCCTAAAAAATAGAGCTGACTCTAATTCATTCTGACAAAAATATAAAATTTAATTAAATACTTATACTTCTAAAACTACTTTTGGAAAACATATAAAATATTTTGTCACTGGTTTCGATAATGCTTTTAAATTTAATTGGTCAGATGCTTGAACAACATCTTCAATAGTTTTATCCTTTTTCAATATTCTAATAGGCTCACTTTCTTTACTATATGCCTGATTTTTGACTTTTCCTTTAAATACAAAATAGTCAATTTCTTTTTCTGTTAATGGATGCGATTTTAATAAAATATTCTTATAAGAATTTAAAATTTCTTTATTCGGTTTTTCATCTAGCATCCTAATTTTTAATAAATCACGATTAATAATCATTTTACATAAAGTTGATAAAACATAATCGTCATGAAATTGCCAAGCTTTTATAGCACTTAGTACATCGTAATCATCTAATTGAGAAAATGTGTTTAAAATAGCTTTATTAAAATCAGTTAAAGATACTTTATTATTCATAAAATACTGTAAAGGTTTACTAGCTTCTAAAGGAATACTTTTTTGAGCTAATTCTTTTGCTCTTTTCAATATTTTAGTCAGAGTAAGTTCTGCTACAACGCTAGTTTTGTGCAAATAAGCTTGCCAATACATCAATCTACGAGCTACTAAAAATTTCTCAACAGAATAAATTCCTTTTTCTTCAATAACTAATATATCATCTTGAACATTCATCATCTGAATTAAACGTTCACTATTAATATTTCCTTCTGCAACACCACTATAAAAACTATCTCTACGTAAATAATCCATTCTATCCATATCTAATTGGCTAGAAATTAATTGTAACATAAACTTTCTATGATACTCTCCTTTAAAGACTTGTATAGCTAAAGATAATTTTCCTTCAAACTCATTATTTAATTGTTCCATAAATAATAAGGATAACTCTTCATGATGAACATCTTCAACAATACTATGTTCCATTGCATGACTAAATGGTCCATGTCCAATATCATGTAAAAGAATAGCAATATATAAAGCGTTTTCTTCTTCTTCAGAAATTTTTATGGCTTTAAATTTTAATGTTTGAATGGCTTTTTGCATAATATGTAAACAGCCTAATGCATGATGAAAGCGTGTATGATGTGCTCCTGGATAAACTAAATACGACATTCCCATTTGAGAAATTCGCCTTAACCTTTGAAAATAAGGATGCTGTATTAAATCATATATTAAGGTATTCGGGATGGTTATAAAACCATATATAGGATCATTAAAAATTTTTAATTTGTTGGTTTCAATCACAAGTTTAAATTTTAGGATAACAAATGTAGGAATTAAATATTACATAGTAAGTCATAGTTCTTTTAATATGAAACAATTAGTTAAGTTAGTCATTAACCTTGTAATTACAAATAAGATAAAAAAACAAAACTTTATACTATTTTTAATACATTCTCGTTGAAGATATATTAACTTGCATAGAAATAGAATAACAATGAATAAAATTAAAATCTTATGGGTTGATGATGAAATCGACTTATTAAAACCACATATATTATTTTTAGAGAAGAAAAACTATGAAGTAACAACATGCAATAATGGACAAGATGCAATTGATATGTTTGAAGAAAACAATTTTGACATTGTATTTTTAGATGAAAACATGCCTGGTTTAAGTGGTTTAGAAACCCTTTCTGAAATAAAGGAAAAAAAATCTTCTGTACCTGTAATTATGATTACTAAAAGTGAAGAAGAATATATTATGGAAGAAGCTATTGGTTCTAAAATAGCTGATTACCTTATAAAGCCAGTCAATCCAAATCAAATACTGTTAAGTTTAAAGAAAAATTTAGATCATTCTCGCTTAATTTCTGAAAAAACAACATTAGATTATCAAAAAGAATTCAGAAAAATCGCAATGGATATGGCAATGGTAAATTCATTTGAAGATTGGATTGAATTATACAAAAGATTAGTATATTGGGAAATGGAACTTGAAAATATTGAAGACCAAAGTATGGTTGAAATATTAGAAAGTCAAAAAGTTGAGGCTAACACCCAATTTGGAAAATTTATAGAACGAAATTATGAAAATTGGTTTGATAATACTGATGATAAACCCGTTTTATCACATAAAATATTTGGAGAATTAGTTGCGCCTGAAATTAGAAAAAAAGAAAAGCCAATACTTTTTATTGTTATTGACAATTTGCGCTACGACCAATGGAAAGCTTTTGAAGGCATTGTAAATAATCATTATAAGTTAGAAAAAGAAGTAAGCTACTACTCTATTCTGCCAACAGCAACACAATATGCTAGAAATGCTATTTTCTCAGGATTAACACCTTTAGAAATGGAAAAAAAGTTTCCACAATATTGGAAAAACGATATTGATGATGGAGGGAAAAATTTATATGAAGGTGAATTTTTAACAGAACAATTAAAACGTTTAGGGTTAGATATTAAACAAGAATATTATAAAATTACTAACTTTAAAGATGGTAAAAAATTAGCAGAAAACTTCAAAGGATTAAAAGGAAATGATTTAACTACAATTGTGTATAACTTTGTAGATATGCTATCTCATGCAAAAACCGAAATGGAAGTTGTAAAAGAATTAGCCTCAGACGACAAAGCATATCGTTCATTAACTGTAAGTTGGTTTAAAAATTCTCCATTACTAGATATTATTCAACAAGCACAAAAACAAGGTTTTAAACTAATTATAACTACAGATCATGGAACTATAAATTGTAAAAACCCTTCAAAAGTTATTGGAGATAAAAATACAAGTTTAAATCTAAGATATAAAACAGGAAGAAGCTTAACCTATGAAGATAAAGATGTTTATGCAGTGAAAGATCCTAAAAAAATAGGATTGCCAGCATTAAATATGAGCAGTTCTTTTATTTTTGCAAAAAATGATTTATTTCTAGCTTATGTAAACAACTATAATCATTATGTAAGTTACTATAGAAATACCTATCAACATGGAGGAATTTCCTTAGAAGAAATGATTATTCCGTTTTTAGTTTTTGAACCTAAATAACAATATTTAGTAAATAAAAAGGTAAATTGTCTCTTATTTAATAATTTTGACAATAACCTTTTTATTTATTTAAAACCAAGCTACAAATGAATATAAACTTTACTCTTGAAGAAATACAGAATGTTGCAAAACAAATACTAGAAACACCTTTATTAAAAAAAGTAATTACTTTTCATGCCGAAATGGGCGTTGGAAAAACTACTCTAATTAAGGCTTTAGTTAATGAATTAGGAGTGCAATCTAATTCGAGTAGCCCTACATTTTCATTAGTAAACGAATATGAAACTAAAAATGGTGAAATAGTTTATCATTTTGATTTATATAGATTAAATAGTGAAGCAGAAGCTTATGATATGGGAATTGATGAATATTTTTATTCAGGAAATTGGTGTTTTATAGAATGGCCAGAAAAAACCCCAAATCTTATTCCTATAGATCATGCTGCGATTTATCTAAAGATAAACAATGATAAATCTAGAACATTAGTTTTAAAGAATTAAATAGAAATATGAAAGAGTTGATAAAAATATTGATTCTTTTCTTAATCATCTATTTTCTCTTATCAAAAAAATCCCTAAATTGGCTCAACTTTACATTAACCTATCATGTCAATATACAGTCCGTTTTCAAAAATGCAGTTGCTACCTCAGGAAGAGAAATTGGAAATTATTACCCATAAAAGTGATTTATTTATTGGAATTCCCAAAGAGACAGCTTATCAAGAAAGACGCATTTGCTTAACACCAGATGCTGTTAGTTCTATGACTTCTCATGGACATAGAGTTATGATTGAAGCTGGAGCAGGAGAAAGTTCTAGTTATAGTGATAAAGATTATTCTGAAGCTGGAGCAGAAGTTACAAACGATACTAAAAAAGTTTTCAGTTGTCCTATGATTTTAAAAGTAGAACCTGCTACTCTACCTGAAATCGAAATGATGAACCCACAAACAATTATTATTTCTGCAATACAATTAAAGACTCAAAGGAAAGCTTATTTTGAAGCATTAGCTACAAAAAGAATAACAGCATTAGCATTTGAATTCATTAAAGATGAAGATGGATCTTATCCAGCAGTAAAATCATTATCAGAAATTGCAGGAATTGCATCAATACATATTGCTGCTGAATTAATGATTAATCAAAATATAGGAAAAGGACTTTTATTTGGAAATATTACAGGTGTTCCACCTACAGAAGTTGTAATTCTTGGAGCAGGAACCGTAGCAGAATATGCTGCTAGAACAGCAATCGGATTAGGTGCAAGTGTAAAAGTTTTTGACAATTCTATTACAAAACTTAGACGACTTCAGAATGCATTACACCAACGTATTTTTACATCAACCATTCAAGAAAAAGCACTTCTAAAAGCATTAAGACGATGTGATGTAGCTATTGGAGCAATGAGAGGTAAAAATAGAACTCCTATTGTTGTTACTGAAACTATGGTTGAACACATGAAAAAAGGAGCTGTTATAGTTGATGTAAGTATTGATACTGGTGGCTGTTTTGAAACATCTGAAATTACAACTCATGAAAAACCTACATTTATAAAGAATAATATTATTCACTATTGTGTTCCAAATATTCCTTCTCGCTATTCTAAAACAGCATCAATGTCAATAAGTAATATTATTACACCTTTTTTACTTCAAATAGCAGAAGATGGAGGAATTGAAAGTGCTATTCGATGCAATAGAGGGCTCAAAAATGGAATTTATTTCTATCATGGTCTTTTAACTAATAAATCTATTGCAGATTGGTTTAATCTTGAATATCGAGATATTAATCTTATTGTATTCTAAAAGTATTTCATAATATTTTGTTAATTAGTAAATCCTGTATAAAAAGGACAATATTTCTATAGTCAATGCCGATTCAAAAAATACTATATTTGCAAAAAATAAAATAAAATGAAATTAAAATTTCGCCTAGCCTACTATTTATTTGGATTATTATTAGGAATATTTTTTGTTATTAAGTTTTTAGGAGCAAAAGCCGATGCTAAAGGAGTTGAATTTTGTTACTTACCAAACTGTCGTGTTTTAAAAGAACTAAGAAATAAACCATTAGATTATTCATCAGAAGTAAAAACAATTTTAAATGAAAATTGGATAAGCTTGGAAGATATAAAGAAAACATTGCAATATGGAGATGTAGATTTTTCAAAAAGTAATAAACCTTATAAAAATGGAAAAATATACCTTATTGAAGGAAAAACAACTAAGGATGAAAACATTAGCGTTACTGTAATAAATTACAGTTCAAAAGTACTTTTAGAAAAAATAGAAAAAAAATAATTTTTTCATTAAAAAGCTTGCAGATATAAATAAAGCTTGTATATTTGCACTCGCAATACGGAATTAAACATTGCAATTTATTAGGGCGATTAGCTCAGCTGGTTCAGAGCACCTCGTTTACACCGAGGGGGTCGGGGGTTCGAACCCCTCATCGCCCACAAAAAACACTCCATTTAGAGTGTTTTTTTTTACCTTCAACTTAAAGCTTTTTAGTAATATTATATTAAAATTAATATAATAAACTATATTAATTTTAAAAATAGAAAAATCCTAATTATTGAAATAAAAATAAAGATTTTTGTGTTTTAAATACTTCAAAAAATATAATGACTAAAAATGATTCTATAAAAAACCAAAGTTTACATTTTTAAGATTTTAAAGTTCATAATAATAAAAAAATACCAAATTACAAATCATTATGGTGCATAATTGTAAATATCTAAATATAATAATCATCCAGTAAGGCCTAAAGTAGTCATAGACCATATGAATGAAATATTAATAGATGAAAGACAAATTTTATTCAAATTAGAAACTAATATACAAGATCAAAACACTTCTCACACAAGAATATAAATTACTTTAGCAAATACTCAAAATAAGGAAGTTTAAAAGTTAATCTCCTAAAAGGAGAATAAGACATTTTTGAAAATATTTTTTTTATTAAAAAAAGATGTAAATTGAAAAGATTTAAAGATAAAATAAAATGAAGATAGGTATTTTAGAGGACCATGCTTTAATTGCTGAATTGTTAAAAGAAAATTTAAATTTGAAATTAGGATATGATAAAATTTATATTTTTAATAATTCAGAAAAATTGTTTTCACTTTTGCAAAATGAGAAATTAGATTTCTTATTTTTAGACATGTATATTAACGATGAAAATGGAATTAATGTATTAAAAGAATGTAGAAAAAGATACAATAAAGAAGAATTAAAAATAATTATTTTAAGTTCATCTGTTGAACCAAAAATAATTTCAGATTCTTTTAAATATGAAGCAAATGGATATGTTACAAAACATGAAAGCATGGATGAAATCATTGAAGTTTTTCAAAATTTAATAGAGTTTCCTTTAAAGAATAGAGTTAGTAGTAGTGTTTCTGATATATTATTAGAATACAATATATCGGGAGATAAAATAAAGTTATCACCACGAGAAGAACAGTTACTAACTTTAATTTGTAATGCTAAATCAGCAAAAGAAATTGCCTACGAATTAGGTTTAAGTTTAAATACAATTCATTATTACACAAAAAGATTGATGATAAAAATGGGTGTAAATAGAACACCTGATTTAATCTTAAAAGCAATAGAAAAAGGGTATCATTTTATAAATTAAGCTAAAGGAATTTCCACATTAATAATAAAGCCTTTTGAAATATTTTTAGTTTCAAATATGCCTTTTATCAACTCCATTTAACAGGACAGCCTACACCATACAAACGTTGTAATATCCAAATGGAATTGATATTAAACTTAAAGAGTTTTAAAAACTATTATAAATTCTTATGATAAACTAAAAAATCCCTCAAAATGAGGGATTTTTTAGTTTTATAACTTTCTTCTAGCTCTTTCTTTTTTAATCAAATCAAGTTCTCTACTTGTTTGTCCTGCAACAGAAGTGTTTTCTTCTGCTCTTCTTATTAAATATGGCATAACATCTCTTACAGGACCAAAAGGAAGGTATTTTGCTACATTATAACCACTCTCTGCTAAATTGTAACTAATATTATCACTCATTCCAAATAATTGTCCAAAAAAGATACGAGCATCATTTTTAGCAATACCTTTCTCGGCCATCAATTCCATCAAACGATATGAACTATTTTCATTATGTGTTCCTGCAAAAATAGCCATCTTCTCTATATTTTCTAACATATAAACAACTGCTGCATCATAATTTTCATCTGTAGCTTGTTTACTAGCACAAATAGGTGTTGGATAGCCTTTTTCTTCTGCACGTTTGTTTTCTTTCTCCATGTAAGCACCACGAACTAATTTCATTCCTATGTAAAAACCATCAACTTTAGCTAAAGTGTATAGTTTTTTAAGATAATCAAGTCTATCCCATCGATACATTTGTAAAGTATTAAAAACAATAGCCTTCTCTTTATTATACTTTCTCATCATTTCAGCCACTAAATCATCAGCAGCATCTTGCATCCAACTTTCTTCTCCATCAATTAACAGGGCTACATCTTTTTCATGTGCAACACTACAAACTTTATCAAATCGAGCTACTACTCTATCCCATTCAATCTGCTCCTCTGGAGATAATGATTTACCTTCTCCTAATTTTTCATATAATGCAAAACGACCAAAACCTGTTGGCTTAAAAACAGCAAAAGGAATAGCTAAACGTTCTTTAGCAAATTCAATTGTCTTTAATGTCATATCTAAAGCAGCATCAAACTGAGCTTCTTCTTCTTTACCTTCTACTGAATAATCCAAAACTGAAGAAACTCCTTTTGTAAACATCTTATCAACAACAGAAAGGCAATCATTCTCATTTATTCCACCACAAAAGTGATCAAAAACGGTACTTCTTATTAAACCTTCAACTGGTAAATGTGCTTTTAAAGCAAAATTTGTAACAGCAGTTCCTATTCTAACTAGTGGCTGACTCTCAATCAATTTAAATAAAAAATAAGCTCTTTCTAGTTCAGTATCACTTTTTAATGAAAAAGCAACCTCAGTATTATTAAATATTTTTTCCATCTTTTAGTACTAATTTGGAATGCAAATATACTTTAGAGCATTGTAATTTTAAATAAAAAATGCCTTATTTTGCAATAAATTGAAAATAAAAACAATGCAGACTATTATAGCTAATAATTATCACGTTTTTTTTAACGAAAAAGGATATCAATATTTATCTGAAATTCTAGTTCCAAAAGACTATTCGAAAATATTTATTCTAGTTGATGAGAATACTTCAAATCATTGTCTACCAAAATTTTTATCAATGTTATCTACAGAAGTAGAAATCGAAATAATAGAGCTAGAAGCAGGAGAAGAAAATAAAAACATAGAAACGTGTTTACAAATTTGGCATTCATTAACTGAATTAGGAGGAGATAGAAAAAGTATCATTCTTAATTTAGGTGGAGGCGTTATTACAGATATTGGTGGATTTATTGCTTGTACTTTCAAAAGAGGGATTGATTTTATAAACATACCCACTACTCTATTATCAATGGTAGATGCATCAATAGGTGGAAAAAATGGAGTCGATTTAGGAAATCTAAAAAATCAAATAGGAATTATTAGAGAACCCAAAGCCGTAATTATTGATACATTATTTTTAGAAACATTACCTGGAAATCAAATGCGTTCTGGATTTGCAGAAATGTTAAAACATGGATTAATATTTAACAGAGAATATTGGAATAAATTAAAAAATGTATCTTCCTTAAATACAAATGATTTAAACAGTTTAATTCATGAATCAGTTGAGATAAAAAACAAAATAGTTTCTGAAGATATAACTGAAAATGGAATTCGAAAATCACTAAATTTTGGACATACATTAGGACATGCAATTGAAAGTTATTTTCTTGAAAATACAGAAAAACAAAACTTACTACATGGAGAAGCTATTGCAATAGGAATGATTTTAGAAGGTTTTATATCTAAAGAGAAAGGACTGTTAACTGATGAAGAATATCAAGAATTAAAATATGTAATTAGTGATATCTACGATCCTATAGAATTTAATGAAGTTGATATCAAAAATTGTATAGATTTATTGATTTATGACAAAAAAAATGAATTTGGAACCATTCAGTTTGCCTTATTAAATGGTATTGGAAAAATAAAAATTAACGAACAAAGTTATAATGAATTGATTTTTAAAGCTTTTGAAAATTATAAATCATAATATTTTTTTAATAATATAGTTTGAAAATAGCATAAAAATATTTTTACCTTTGTACTATAATGAAAGAAAGAAAAACAAAGAGATCTTTAAATATAATTACAAAACAAAGAGGTGTTTATTCAGCATCTCTATCTTATAGCAAATTAAATTCTAAAGCAAGTTCTTTTATTCATTTATTTGAATTATTAAAAGCATTTAATGAAAAGTTACTTATCATTTTTGCAAATATTAGGGTTTGAAGAGCAGATATAATTACAGATCAATTATTCTAATTTTCAAAACACTTAAAACATTATTATTCAAATGAATACAAAATATTATGATTTAATAAATCAAACATTTTATTTTCCACAAGAAGAATTTACATTACAGAAAGATACACTTCAATTTCACGGAATCGACTTAATGAAATTAGTTGAAGAATATGGTACACCGTTGAAATTTACTTATTTACCAAAAATTTCTAAAAACATAAAAAGAGCTAAAACTTGGTTTAGAAATGCAATGGAAAAGCATGATTATGATGCTAAATATTTCTATTGCTATTGTACAAAAAGTTCTCATTTTGAATTTGTTTTAAACGAAGCTCTAAAAAATAACATTCACATAGAAACTTCATCTGCTTTTGATATAAATATTGTAGAAAAACTGATTGAAGAAGGAAAAATAAACAAGAACACATTTGTTATATGTAACGGATTTAAACGTGATCAATACATTGAAAACATTGCACGATTAATTAATAATGGTCATAAAAATACTATTCCTATTATTGATAATTACGAAGAATTAGATCTTTTACAAGAACAAATTAAAAGTAAAATTAAGATTGGAATCCGTATTGCTGCTGAAGAAGAACCTAAATTTGAATTCTATACTTCAAGATTAGGTATTGGATATAAGAATATAGTTCCATTCTACAGAAAACAAATTCAAGAAAATAAAAAAGTAGAACTAAAAATGCTTCACTTTTTTATTAATACAGGAATACGAGATACTGCTTATTACTGGAATGAACTTTTAAAATGTATGAAAGTATACATTTCATTAAAAAAAGAATGTCCTTCATTAGACAGTTTAAATATTGGTGGTGGTTTTCCAATCAAAAACTCATTAGCTTTTGAATATGATTATCAATATATGATTGATGAAATACTGAATCAAATAAAAATTGCTTGTGATGAAGCTGAAGTTCCTGTACCGAATATTTATACAGAATTTGGTTCATTTACGGTTGGTGAATCTGGAGGTGCTATCTATGAAGTTTTATATCAAAAGCAACAAAATGATAGAGAAAATTGGAATATGATTGACTCTTCTTTCATTACAACATTACCAGATACTTGGGCTATCAACAAACGATTTGTAATGTTAGCTGTAAATCGCTGGAATGACACTTACGAAAGAGTACTTCTAGGTGGAATGACTTGTGATAGTGATGATTATTACAATTCAGAACAACATATGAATGCAGTTTATTTACCAAAATATAACAAAGAAAAGCCATTATATATTGGATTCTTCAATACAGGTGCTTATCAAGAAACAATTGGAGGATTTGGAGGATTACATCACTGTTTAATTCCACAACCAAAACACATTCTAATTGATCGTGATAAAAATGGAATTTTAGCAACTGAAATTTTTTCAGAGCAACAAAATGCAAATGATGTTTTAAACATTTTAGGTTATAATAAAAACAAATAATATCAAAAAGAGATGAATAAAGGACCAATTAGTCAATTTGTAGAAAAGCATTATCTACACTTTAATGCTGCTGCATTAGTTGATGCTGCAAAAGGATATGAAGAACATTTATTAGATAATGGAAAAATGATGGTTACTCTTGCAGGTGCTATGAGTACAGCAGAACTTGGAAAATCATTAGCAGAAATGATTCGTCAAGACAAAATTCATATTATTTCATGTACAGGAGCTAATCTTGAAGAAGACATTATGAACTTAGTAGCGCATAATTCTTATAAAAGAGTACCTAATTATAGAGATTTAAGCCCACAAGAAGAATGGGATTTATTAGAAAATCACTATAACAGAGTTACAGATACTTGTATTCCAGAAGAAGAAGCATTTAGACGCTTACAATCTCACTTATTTGATATTTGGAACAAAGCAGACAAATCAGGAGAAAGATATTTCCCTCATGAATTTATGTATCAAATGATAAATTCAGGCGTTTTAGAGCAATATTATGAAATTGACCCTAAAGATTCTTGGATGGTTGCGGCAGCAGAAAAAAACTTACCAATTGTAGTTCCTGGATGGGAAGATAGTACAATGGGGAATATTTTTGCTTCTTATTGTATAAAAGGAGAATTTAAAGCATCTACAACCAAAAGTGGAATTGAATACATGACATGGTTAGCAGATTGGTATCCTAAAAACTGTGCAGGAAAAGGAATTGGATTTTTCCAAGTTGGTGGTGGAATTGCAGGTGACTTCCCTATTTGTGTTGTACCAATGCTTTATCAAGATATGGAAATGCATGATATCCCATTCTGGAGTTATTTTTGTCAAATTTCCGATTCTACGACAAGTTATGGTTCATATTCAGGTGCGGTACCTAATGAAAAAATTACTTGGGGAAAACTAGATATAACAACTCCTAAATTCATAGTTGAATCTGATGCAACAATTGTTGTTCCTTTGATTTTTGCTTACATTTTAGGATGGTAATTTTTTTGAAAAAAAAATTAAAAAACTATTTGATTATTACAATAGGGATATTACATTTGACAAAAATACCTGATTAAAAAGAACCCAAATGAAAAGAGTAATTGTTGATTACGCAAAATTAACAAACGAAATTTTGACCTTATTAGTCGATAAATTTCCAGAAGGTTATGATGAATCTGACATCATTCGTTTTAAAAACGCTAAAAATGAATCAGTTGAAGCTGTAGAAGTACGCACGGAAGACACTATTTTCCTTGTAAAGGTAAGTACTAAGCTAGCTGACAGAATTGAAAACTATGATGAAGACGATGAAGATGATGTAGTAGACGAATCATTAGAATCATTAAATGATTTAGAAATCGCTGATGAAACAGATGATTCTGACGAAAATTAAATAAAAAAGACATGTAATACATGTCTTTTTTATTTTATAAATACCTTTCCTTTATTACTGATACATGATGCAATTCATGACCTAAAATGATATAACCTAATGCTCTCACTGAAACTGTAGAATTTGAAGCTGTACCTATTCTCATTTTTTGTTCCTCAGTAAAACTAGTAAACAATGAAATTGTTGCGCTTCTTACCGATTTATATTCTAATAATAAGTTTTCTATAGTTCTGTTGTTTGCACTTGCATTTAATACATAATCATTTTCTTCAAAACCTGGCATTTCAGTTTTATCATTTCTAGAAATTCTAAGCGCTCTATAAGAAAACACCCTTTCAGCATCAATTAAATGCAATAAAATGTCTTTAATAGTCCATTTCCCTACTTCATATCTAAATTCATGCTTCTCAACAGGAATATTACTAAAAAAAGCATCTAATTCTTCTTCTTGCTCTTTTAAACTTTTAACAATGTCTTTGAAAAAGATTGATTTTGATATATAAGTTGCATAATAGGGAGCAAATTCGTTTTTATTTAATTCCATATTCTAAGTATAAAAAAATCCCGATAAACATATCGGGATTAAATATTAAAGCTCTTTAAAAATTGTGTGCATTAATCGTTTCTTATCATTAATGCTCTCTTCAAGTGAAATCATGGTTTCAGTTCTATATACACCATCAATATCATCAATCATGAAAATAACTTCTTTTGCATGCTTTGTATCTCTTGCTCTAATTTTACAAAAAATATTAAACTTACCAGTTGTAATATGAGCTACAGTAACATAAGGTATTTGATTTATTCTTTCTAAAACAAATTTAGTTTGCGATGTATTATGAAGAAAAACCCCTACATAAGCAATAAAAGAATACCCTAATTTCTCATAATCTAAAGTCAAAGATGAACCCTGTATAATCCCTGCATCTTCCATTTTTTTTACCCTAACATGAACTGTTCCCGCAGATATTAATAGCTTTTTTGCTATATCTGTAAAAGGAACTCTTGTGTTGTCAATCAACATGTCTAAAATTTGATGATCAACTTCATCTAAACGAAACTTACTCATAAAAAGTATATAATAAAAATTTATTTAATACAACGTAATGCTAATGCTGTTATTACTTTCTAATACTAAATTTAACTTATTTTTATCAAAAAACAGGCAATTTATCCCCTATTTCTGGGATTTTAACCTCATTTGTATTAAAAATAGTATCTTTAAAATCAAATTCAAGATGCCCATTATGATTTTCTAAATCATTTATTTGAATAACTTGTGCTTCGAAATGTATGGTATTGGATTGCAAAGTCTCAACATATTGCGCTGCAAAGTTAATGGTTTTTTCTTCAGAATTGTCAATAAACCTAACATTTTTATAAAGAAAATCATAAAAACACTTTGAATTTTGAGGAATCTGCAAATAATTGTCTAATTCCCTGTTTACTACAAGGCTTTCGTGTGATAAATTAAATGAAGACAAAAGAGAACAAAATATATATTTTCTTACTTCATCACGCTGATAATCATCTTTATAGTGACCTGCTTCAAAAAGCACTGTAGGTACATTCCTATAAGTAAAATAATCTCCAATACAATTAATATTAAATGAATCATCAAATCGACCTACTTGATTTGGTATAAATTTTTGCAAATTCTCATTCATTTTATTAATAACCTGAATAGCCTTGTATCTTACATCATTAAAATCTCTGGTTTTATTATATGCTGGTGCTAAAAAAGAGACTGTAGCGGGTAAATTAAAGCCTTCTGTTCCAAAAATTGTTCTTTGGTCGTGTAGGTTATAACAAAAATCAGGTTTAAAATTTTCAAAAATTGTTCTTAATAAAACACTTTCTGGTTGAGTATTCTCAAAAGCATCTCTATTTAAGTCTACTTTATTAGCATTTACTCTTGTATAAGCTTCTGCTCCATCAGGATTTAATATTGGAATACTATATAGTGTATAATTTTTATAAATTAATTCAGCATTTTCATGATTTGATGATAAATAATTAAAAAAATCAAATAAACCTTTGGTTGTTGTAGATTCATTTCCATGCATCTGCGACCAAATTAAAACCTTTGTTTTTCCAATACCAAATTTGACACTAAAAATATCTTTATCTAAAACAGATTTACCTATTGTTTCTATCTTAAATTTATTAGATAATGATTTCAATAAAGGAGCTATATGCTCATTTGTGATATATCTTCCACTTATT
Source organism: Flavobacterium sp. 316 (assembly GCF_000967805.1). NCBI lineage: Bacteria > Pseudomonadati > Bacteroidota > Flavobacteriia > Flavobacteriales > Flavobacteriaceae > Flavobacterium > Flavobacterium sp. 316. The sequence goes on along the minus strand of NZ_JYGZ01000001.1, from coordinate 669,926 downwards.
TTTTTCTCTAAATATTCTGTTGCTAATTGTAAATTATTCATTGCTTTATATTATGTTACAAATGTAAACAAGATATTATTTACATTTGTAAACAGTGTTTGATTTGAATTAGTTCACAAATGTTAACATCGAATTACGCTTTTTGTTTATAAATACCAATTCCTTATACTTAATATTGATAGATAATTACTTAATTGTATCAATTTACTGCTTATCAGTTCATTACATATCATTATATGAAGTGTTTATTTATATTTTTAATTAAAATATTGTACTATATTTGGTGTTTTGAATTCATTTCGTTACATTTGTAAACAATAATCTATTTAAAATTAGTTTACAATGGTAAACATTGAAGATTTCATTAAACGACTTGAATTATTACTTGAATATTATAATTTATCAGCTTCCGCTTTTGCAGATAAGATAGATGTACAACGTTCTAGTATATCACACCTACTCTCTGGAAGGAATAAACCAAGCCTTGATTTTATATTAAAAGTCATTGAGGTTTTTCCTGATGTAGATTTATATTGGATATTAAATGGTAAGGGAACTTTTCCTAAATCAGAAAAAAATAATGAAGAAGAAGAAAAGATATCACCTATTCTTCAAAATGAAAATTTTCAAAATGATACCAGTCTAAAAAATAATGTTGACCTATTTAGTGAAATTGAAACAGTTGAAAAAAAAACCATAAATGAAAAATCTTCAGAAATTTTTTCAAATATGCAAAATTTTGAAGCGGCAAATAATTTGATAGAATACATAGTCGTTTTCTATAAAGATGGAACTTTTAAGAAATATAACTCTAGACAATAAAAAAAGCGCCATTCTAAATTAAGAATGAACGCTTTTAAAACTAACTCAAATATTTTTATTTTTTAACTAAATATACTGCTGCAACTCCTGGTTCTGCTCTTGTAGATATAGGTGCTATATTTCCTGAACTTGAAGGAAAATTAAATGTTAGAACATTTCCACCTCCATTTGCTCTTTCTGCAACATAAATTCTATTTGTATCATAATCATAGGCTACATCAACGGGATTTCCTAAGGTTGTATTAGAACCATATAATCTAATTTGATTAGTTGTTGAAATTGTTCCCATATTGGCTGTTGAATTCAAAATAGTAGAAAAATTATTAATAATAACTAAACCACCATCTGTTGCATCCGCAGCACTAGCAACATCTGTTAGAATCATTACATTATCCATTGCTGAATATGTGATTCCATGTGTTCTTATTAAATTTTCAATTGTAACTCTTTTCGAAGGCATTATACTTCCTGAAGCTAAAGAAAAGAAATTATTAAAAACTACAATATCACTGGTTAAATCAGCTACAGCATATAAATCGTTTCCATTTACATGAATTCCCCAAACTTTAAAGTTTAAAGTATATTGATTTAGTAAGGTATAACCTGTAACGCTTTTTTGATATACAAATAATTTATTAGTATCTCCATTACTTGCTGCTTGATCTTGCGTTACTACAATTTTATCTCCTGATACTGCAATTTCTCTAGCATTATTAAAATCTGTACTAGCACTAAAATTAGCTAACATCAAATTATCCATATTAGATGAAACAGCATTTTTTAATCCTGAATAGGTTTCCAAACGATTATTTGTCCTTGATGCTAAAATAATTTCATCCGTATCTGTATTATAAAAAATTCCATCATTATCTGTTCCATTCACAGAAAATGAAATAGCAGTAGGATTTACTGAAAGTAAGTTAGTATAAGAAATTTTACCTGTAGTATTACTTGAAGTAACTAATTTTAGTTCAGATGTTAAAATTTCGGAAATAATATCATCATCAGAACATGATGTTAATGACAATGAGGCAAAAATGCCTAAAAAAATTAAGTTTCTCATAATATTTATGTTTTAATAGTTGATTAAAAACATATTTACGTTTAAAACTTAATTTTGGTTTTAATTTTTTTTAAGGTGTAAAACTATATTCAGGAATTTTACCAATTACTCCTTTATAATAAGCTTGTAATTTTTTCAGATCTTCATCAATATTTCCTGTTGGATAAAATGGTTCATTATAAACTACTTCTTTTTTCCCATAATCAAATGCAACTGGAATTATTGGAATATTAGCTTTCAATGCCATATAATAAAAACCCGTTTTCCATTGTGTTACTTTTTTTCGTGTACCTTCTGGAGCAAGTGCTAATCTAAATAGTTCTTTTTCTTTAAAAATTTTAGCTATAGCATCTACTTTATTCTCTTTTTTACCTCTATTTAATGGAGCTCCTCCTACCCATTTAAAGAAATAGCTAAACGGAAAAATAAATAATTCTTTTTTTGCTAAAAAATTAATTTCTATATTTAAAATACCTCTGGAAAAAATACCTAAGAAAAAATCCCACCAACTAGTATGAGGAACTGCAATTAGGATACATTTTTTTATTTCTCGATCAATATCACCTACTACTTTCCATCCAAAAAGAGTACAAAATATAAATCTATATATTTTTTGCTTCATTAGTTATGATTTGGTGTAAAATTAAAATTATATTTACAAATAGAAAGTATTTTACATGATTAAACAAATATTGAGCTTCTTATTTCCTATTACCATTTTTGAAAAAAGATCGGCTATCAGTGACAATATTGAAGTGACTTGGAATAATGGAAAACTAGTTTTAGACTCTAAAAATACTAATTATTCTTATGGGAGTCTACAAAAAGTATTAAGAAAAGGATTAATTACTATTGGATTTAAAAAGGTTCAATCCATGTCTGATATTCTAATTTTAGGTGTTGCTGGTGGAAGCGTAATAAAAACATTAGTCGATGAGATAAAATTTAAAGGAGAAATTACAGGAGTAGAAATTGATGAGAATATTATTGATATTGCAAATAAATATTTTGGATTAAATAAAATTAAAAACTATAAGACTATCATTGCTGATGCTTCTAAATTTGTTACAGAAAGTTCCAAAAAATATGATTTAATTATTATTGATATTTTTGAAGATATTGTAATGCCTAATTTTTTATTTGAAAAAGATTTTATTTATAATATTAAAAGATTACTTAATAATAATGGATTCATTTTATTCAATACAATGATACTTGATGAAAAGGTAATTAATAGAAATACTATTTTTATGCAACATTTTAAAAATGGAGAATATTACTGTAAAACTTTTTCAAATGTTGAACATTTTAATCAATTAATTTTAATTGAAAAAAGAAATTAATCTTGATTTTTATAAAATTGATAGAATACAATTGCAATGCAAATATATCTAAGTAATTCTCCAATTATAGGCACGTAAATACTTAAAAATAATTTATTTTTAGAATCATAAAAAGATTTCCAATTTTCATTCTAATTTTCATAAATATAATCTCCAACATAAAATGCATAAAGAAATTGTAAAACTTGGATAAGAACAAAGCTAACAATCAAATATTTTATTACTTTTTTATAGTTTAAATATCGTATATCTTTTAAAGATTTTAAAAAGATATAATATAAAACAACAATTATGAAATTGTATAAAAAATGCTGAATTACATTTGCATAATCATAATCTATATTATTTATAATAAAAAGATCTATAGATATAATTTGTAAAGTATATGCCAAACTCACTATAGCAATCCAAGAGCAGATTCCTAATCCTATTAAACTAAAATCTTTTTTCAACATATCTGGCATATTCTATAGCATTTGCCTTGCTTTTTCCAAATCTTCTGGAGTGTCAATTCCAATACTTGCATGCGTTGTTTCTACCATTTTTATACGCTTTCCATATTCTAAATAGCGAAGTTGTTCTAATTTTTCTGATGCTTCTAAAGATAACATTGGTAAACTATAAAAATCTAGCAAGGCTTGTTTTCTAAAAGCATAAATACCAATATGTTTCATATAACGAACACCTACGTTCTCTTCTCTAGGATATGGAATTACAGAACGTGAAAAATAAAGTGCAAAATTTTGTTGATCTACAATTACTTTTACATTATTTGGATTCTCAATATCTGTTCTATTTTTTATTTCAAACATTAATGAAGCTAAATCTACTCTGTTTTCAGTATCTTTTTTAAAAACTTCTATCACTTTTTGAAGCGGTTCTGCATTAATAAAAGGTTCATCACCTTGAACATTAATAACAATATCAACATTCATATTTTCAACCGCTTCTGCAATTCTATCACTTCCACTTTCATGCTCTTTAATACTCATAATGGCTTTTCCATTATTTTTAACTATTTCATTATAAATAAGTTCCGAATCAGTTACTACGAAAACATCATCAAACAAATTTGTATTAATAGCGGCTTCATAAGTTCTTAGAATTACTGTTTTCCCACCTAAATCTTGCATTAATTTAGCTGGGAAACGTGTAGATGCATATCGAGCAGGAATTACTGCAATTATTTTCATTGGTTCTTTTTTATATAAATCAAAAATACGTTTAATTTTAAAAATGCAGCTTTATTATTTATTCTTATTAAAAAATTTTCTAAATACTTTAATTCCAATAAAAACAATTAAAATAACAAGTAATAAAGCCAATACTGGTAAAAATATAGCTGTCACCGAGACAAAAGAAGCTGTAGCTGTTTCTGTTGTAGAAACAACGGAATTTCCTATTCCTCCTGTAGTTACAGTTGATGTAGCTCGTGTAGCAGTTGTAGCACTAGAAATAGCAGCAGCAGAACCACCACCAGCAATAATAGCTAATCCCCAAGTTAACATTGGATCAATATCTATCATTGTAGAAGCCATAGCAATTGTTCCTGCAATTGTAGCTAACGGAATTGCTATAGTATCCAATAAATTGTCAATATACGGAATATAATAAGCAATGATTTCTACAATCGTTGCAATTCCTAAACATATCATTGCAGTTGTACTTCCTATCCATAAAAAAGAATTTCCAACAGGTACATACCCATAATGTGTAGCAATACTTAATACAAATAAAGGTACAAAAACTCTAAATCCTGCTGAAGCAGCAAGACCAATTCCTAAACAAATACTAACAATTGTTTCAATCATAAACAGTTAATTTTCAAAAGATTCATCTTTAAAACCTATTAAATATAATTTTTCTTTTGCTCTGGTTACAGCTGTATACAACCAACGAAGATAATCTTGATCTACTCCATTTGGTAAGTACGGTTGTTCTATAAAAACTGTATTCCATTGTCCACCTTGTGATTTATGACAAGTTATAGCATAAGAAAACTTCACTTGTAAAGCGTTAAAGTGAGGATTATTTTTCACTTTTAAAAACTTTTTATACTGTTGTTTTTCTTCTTCATAATCTTTCATTACTTCTTGATATAATTTATTAGATTCATCATAAGTTAATGAAGGCGACTCGCTATTCACAGTATCTAAAAGTAAAACCGTTTCAAATGCAGGTTGATCTGGATAATCAATCATTCTAATTTTTACATTAGCGAATTTAAATCCATATAATTCTTGAATATTAATAATTTTTAAAATTTCAATAATATCGCCATTCGCAATAAAACCAGCATCTGAGCTTTCTTTTAGCCAAAAATAATTATTTTTTACGACCATCATTAAATCTCCAGTGGAAAGCTCTCCTTCTCTACCTAAAATTTTAGATCTTATTTGCTGATTATATTGATTTGCTCTTTTATTTGAGCGAACAATAAAAGCTGTTTCTTCTTCTCCATTTGCTTCAAAAGATTGATAAATAGCGTCTTGTATTTCATATCCATCTTGCAATCTAACAATATCTTTAAAAGAAAGTAGTTGAAATTTAAATGTATCTATAAAATGAGATTTTAATAACTCTCTCATTTCAGTTGCGTTAAATAAAATTCCTGAAGATTCAGATTGACGCATTACTTCGTCTAATTCAATTTGTTGCACTTCTTTATTAAAATGTAATGATAATAAATCACCATTCAGAGCTGGACTTACATCCAAATTAACTGGTGGCAACTGAGCAGTATCTCCTATGAATATTAATTTACAATTAACTCCAGAATCTACATAAAATATTAAATCATCCAAAAGAGATCCATTTTCATATAATTTAGATTCTTGAGAAGTATCTGAAATCATTGAAGACTCATCAACAATAAAAATTGTGTTTTTAAACTTATTTTGTTGTAAAGTGAAAGAGACAGCTCCAGAACTATTTTTTTTGGGGAAATAAATCCTTTTATGTATTGTGAATGCTGGTTTTTGAGCATAGTTACTTATCACTTTTGCAGCTCTTCCTGTTGGTGCAAGTAAAACATACTTTTTATCTGCATTTTTAAGATAGTTAACTAAAGTGGAAATAATTGTAGTTTTTCCTGTTCCAGCATATCCTTTTAAAATAAATATTTCATCATTTTCTTTTTTTAAGACAAAATCAGCAATTTTTTGAAAAAAAATGTCTTGTTTAAGAGTTGGATCAAATGGAAAATTATCGCGTAACGTTTTGTAAAACAGTGCAGAAGTCATTATTTTTTTAAATTGGCTTGTAGAATTTTTCAAATATACAGATGATTTTTTAAAGATTTTCTTTTGAGTAGAAAAAAAAATTGTAGATTTGCGTACCATTTTAACTAAAAAACTAATATAAATGTTACTATTAATCCTTTATGTAATTATAACTGGCCTTGTTGCTGTAGGCTTAGTTAAACTTATTGATAAATTTTTACCTAGTGGTGCTAGAATTGTAGTTTCTATACTTTTATGGGCTGCCACATTTTTCTTAGGTTATCTTATCTACAATTCAATAATGAAACCTATTGAATTTGATAAAGCTAAAAATGATCGTTATAAAGTAGCTGTGCAAAAAATGATTGATATCAAAAAAGCGCAGTTAGGTTACAAAACGGTTTATGGTGAATATGCAGATTCTTTTGATAAGCTTGTCAAATTTATTGAAACTGATAAATTTGCAATTGTAACTAGAAAAGATACTGCAGTTATTGATGTAGTTAAAAATAAAGCTTTTGGTATTATTACTGATGCTACTGGTAAAGGTGGTTTCTATAAAGATATCATTATTAAAGACACTTTAGGATATGTAACTGTAAAAGATTCTTTATTTAAAGATAATGATAGATACAAACATTTAGGTCTTGTTAAATTTAAAGAAATAGAAGTTCCTGTAGAAATGAAAACAAGTTTTGTAATTAGAAATGAGACTAAATTACCTGTTTTTCAAGCTACAATCGATAAAAATGCTTTACTTGAAGGTTTAGATGAAGATTTATTAGCTCAAGAAAATAAAGTAGAAGATATCAATGAAATTAATGGAGATAAAATAACACTAGGTTCTTTAGTAGAAATTACACTAACTGGAAACTGGCCAAAAAGATATGGTAATAACGACTAACGATATTACACAAAAAAATTATAAAAAATTGTCCATTCAGGTATCTCTGAGTGGACTTTCTTTTTGTGTTTTCGATTTAATTACAAAAAAAGTCATTACTCACAATAATATTGAGTTTGAAAAAAATAAAGTTATAGAAGAGCAACTTTGGAAAGTTTTTATTGATAATCCCATTTTGATTAATTCTTATGATGAAGTTATTGTTTTACACGATAATAATTTAAACACCTTTGTTCCTGATGCTCTTTTTGATGTGAATCAAATAGGAAGTTATCTTCAGTATAATGTAAAAGTTTTTGAAACAGATTTATTCAATTATGATAGTATTGAAAATTATAATATTAATAATGTTTATGTTCCATACGTAAATATCAATAATTTTTTACTTGATCAATTTAGTAGTTTTGATTACAAAAATGTAAACACTATCTTAGTAAAAAAGATTTTAGATCTTTCAATTGGAAATAATGATAAACAAGTTTTTGTTCATTTTCAACCTGATAGTTTTCAAATAATTGTTGTAAAAAATCAGTTATTATTTTTATTTAATTCTTTTGAATATTCAACTCCTGAAGATTTTATTTATTATTTATTATTTACCTATGAACAATTACAGTTGAGTCCGGAAACAATTTCAACACAATTACTAGGAAACATAGAAAAATCTAGTGATTATTTCAAAATCGCATATAAATTTATTAGACATTGTGATTTATTAAATACAGAAAAATTAATAAATGTAATTGGTAAAACAGATATTGAAATTCGTAATAACTTCATATTATTTCATTCATGAGAATCATTTCAGGAAAACACAAAGGAAGAAGAATAGTTGCTCCAAAAAAATTGCCCGTTAGACCAACTACAGATATGGCTAAAGAAGCTCTATTTAATATTATTAATAACTATTTCAACTTTAGCGATTTAAAAGTATTAGAATTGTTTGCAGGAACAGGGAATATAGGCTATGAATTTGGCTCAAGAGGAAATATAAGTGTAATTGCTGTTGATGCTGATTTTGGTTGTGTAAATTTTATAAAAAAAACAGCTACAGAATTAGAATTAGACATTACGGCCATAAAATCTGATGTCTTTTCATATTTAGATCGTTGTAATTCGTCTTTTGATATTATTTTTGCTGATCCTCCTTATGATTTATCACAAGATAATTTTGAAAAAATAGCTATTCAAATATTTGACAAAGGGATAATTGAAGAAGAAGGTATGTTAATTATTGAACATTCAAAACACACTAAACTTAACCATTTGAGTAATTTTTCATTCGCCAAGCATTATGGTGGAACAGTATTTTCTTTTTTTGAATTTGAATCAAATGATGAAGAAGTAGGCGATGAGGAAAATGAAAATGATTTATAATTTTCATGATATTACACAATAATAATTTAAATAAACAGTAGTAATAATAAATACTGTTTATTTAAATCTATTTCTTTTTTGAAAGACTTATTTAAACTCATTAACCATTTTTAGAATTGTTTCAATTCCTTTTTGAGTTTCTTCATCTTCATTGTCAATAAAGTTTTTGTTGTAACCTGAATCAAGCTCAATTTCATCATTAACAAAAGAAGTAATACTTTCAATTATTTCAACGCTATCAATTGTTAAAATTTTTTTTATTAATTCTATTTTTAACTCCTTAATTTCCATAAATATTGTTTTTTACTAAAGTTAATAAATTTTATTTTTAAAACAATAAATATTTATTTTTTAACCAATAAATAACATTTTGGAGATCTAATATAAAAAAATGCAGACCTATAAGCCGGATTCTGTATTATGCAAGAGCATAACCCTTATCATTTATCTAGATTTTACATTACTGCAAAATTCAAGCTGTCTACCCTTCAACATCGAACGAGTAATTCTTATTTAGCCTAAACTAAAATTGTTGATATACTTGACATTTCACCGCATAGAGTTTACCTGGTTTCACTACAGCATTATCTGTACATACTTTCTGTTGCACTTGTCCTCACTTTTCAGCGGATGGGCGTTACCCATTATGCTACTCTTTGGTGTCCGGACTTTCCTCCTTCTTGTTACCAAGACGACGATAAGGCGGTCTGCGAGGCAAATATAGGTATTAAACCTTCCTTATGCAATAGAATCTCTAATGATACAATCTCATTTTTTAAGAATAGAGGGTTTTCATTAACTTATTTTAAGTTTATCAATCCTGTAGAAGTAAAAAAACATCCATAAGCATCTGAAATAATTCCTAAGTCGAATTGTAAGTTATTAAATGTGCTTTTATTTACATCAGAATAAATCTGTCTATGCCCAATTTATAGCATCTCTAGAAGGACCTAATTCTTCAACAGATATGAGCTTATTTACAAATAACTTAAAAAAAATGATATTCACTACTGTAAAATTAAAAACTGACTTTTAAAGACTACTTTAACATTACTTTCTATAGAAAGCTTTATAAAAATCGTAACTTTATAGAAATGAACATTTAAACTTAAAACCATGTCAAAAATATATCATTATGCGTCTGTTTCTGAAGCTTTAACTTTATTGAAAGAAAAAGGCTTTGTTTATGATTATAATATCCATGAAAATGAAATAATGGAGAACCCTAAAGATTTTGAAATTGTTCATATTTATAGATATGAAGGAGATTCTAATCCTGATGATGAAGCTTTTGTTTATGGAATAAAATCAAAATCTGGAGAGAAAGGTGTATTTGTTACAGGTTCGTCTGCTAATTCTATTTCTGAAGCTAGTAAGGTTTTAATAGATTTATCTATTAAAAAACATTCGTAATTTTTTAGTATTTTTAGCGAAATAAAAAAAATAAATGAAGAAATTTTTCTATTTCGTACTTATTTTGATTGCTTTACTATATATATCAGTTAAAGTATTTCAGAATTATAAAGAGAATAATTTACTAAAAAATGAAGCAGTTGTAAATGTCTATTTTAATTTGCCTGAAGAAGAAATTGATAGTTACTTTGGCTTAGAAAAAGGAACATTTGATAAAACAAAACACACTATTTTGTGTAGCTTTCAAAAACAAAATAATTATTTATTAGATTACTATTATAACCTCTCTATTTATAACGGAACAGATTTAATTAATTGCGATGAAAAGTTTTCAATTGAAAAACATCGTCGTTTTAAAAAATATGATATTAATTCTTCAACAATGATTGTTAGACTAGTAAATATTCGTTCTAGTAATAACTATTCTGCTAATATTTCAAATTCAATTATTACTAAAAAAGAGGAATATATTAATATTGGTTTTGGAAAAATAAACAATATTATACTAGATAAAAATGGTGCTTCTCATTATTGTCATTAAACTAATGCTTTTTAAGGTTCACACTTGCCAATTGTAATATTTACAACTATATTTGTGATTCAATTTTTCGTATGGAACAGTTTATTGTATCAGCCCGTAAATATCGTCCACAAACTTTCAAAGATGTTGTAGGACAAAAAGCGATTACCAGTACTTTGTTGAATGCTATTGAAAACAATCATTTAGCACAAGCTTTGCTTTTTACTGGTCCTAGAGGCGTTGGTAAAACAACTTGTGCTCGTATTTTAGCTCGAAAAATTAATCAAGAAGATTATGATGATCCTAATGAAGATTTTTCTTTTAATGTTTTTGAATTAGATGCTGCTTCAAATAATGGTGTTGATGATATTAGAAGTATTATTGATCAAGTAAGAATACCTCCACAAACCGGGAAATACAAAGTTTATATTATAGATGAGGTGCACATGCTATCTCAAGCCGCTTTTAATGCTTTTCTTAAAACATTGGAAGAACCACCTAAACATGCTATTTTTATTCTTGCAACTACTGAGAAGCATAAAATTATACCTACCATTCTCTCTCGTTGTCAAATATTTGATTTCAAAAGAATTACAGTTAATGATGCGAAAGAACATTTAGCTGAAATAGCAAAAGAACAAGGCGTTACTTTTGAAGATGACGCATTACATATTATTGCTCAAAAAGCAGATGGAGCTATGCGAGATGCTTTATCTATCTTTGACAGAGTGGTTTCATATTGTGGAAATAACCTTACAAGACAAGCTGTTACAGAAAACTTAAACGTTTTAGATTTTGAATATTATATTAAAATAACCTATTTAATTTTAGAAAATAAGATTCCAGATTTATTAATTGCTTACAATGACATTTTAGCGAAAGGGTTTGATGGACATCACTTTATTTCTGGTTTAGCTTCTCATTTTAGAGATATATTAGTTTGTAAAAATCCTGCTACATTATCACTTTTAGAAGCTGGTGAAAAAGCACAGGCTTTATATGCTGAACAATCGCAAAAAGCAACACAGGATTTTTTATTAAAAGGTATTGAATTAGCAAACGAAACAGATTTAAAGTATAAAAACAGTCAAAATCAGCGTCTTTTGGTAGAACTTTGCTTAATGCAATTAGCCTCTATCACTTTTGATGGAGAAAAAAAAAAGTTAAGTCCTTTATAATTCCAGCAACTTATTTTAGAAATGCAGATTATTCTATTACTGAAGTAAAGCAAAATAATCCTAAAACAGAAGTAAAACCTACAGAAAACAAAGAAACTATTGCTGAGAACAAACCTAATACTATTCTTCCAGCAGTAGAAATTAAACCTGAACCTATTATTCAGAATTTAAAAACTGAAATTGGTTCTAAAAACACTATTTCCGCTCTTTCATTATCAAGTATTAGGGCTAAAAAGGAATTAGAAGCTAAACAAATGAATCATGTGAAACATCGTGATGAATTACCAACAGAAGCTTTTACAGAAACCGATATGCGTTTAATTTGGGATAAATTTGCACAGCGTTTAACTAATCAAGGAAAAAGGTTAATGGCAACTTATATGCAAATGAATGATCCAAAACTTGAAGGAACAATTATTAAATTAGAATTACCAAACCAAAGCACTAGAGAAGAATTTTTATCAGGTAACAATGAACTTTTAGGTTATTTAAGAGGTAAATTACACAATCATGATATTACTATTGAAGTAATTGTAAATGAAACTACAGAAACAAAATATGCCTTTACTCCTATTGAAAAATATGAAAAATTAAAAAGTATTAATCCTAATCTCGAATTATTAAAAAAATTGTTTGATTTGGATGTTTAAAATATTTATCATTCTTCATATTATAAAATTTAATTACAACAACCTTTCAGTACATTTATAGTACATTCATAATTTTAAACACGTAAAATTGAAATTATAATATCATTTATCCAAGACAATTTGGGAAATCTTTTTGTTTTCTATTACCTTTTGGAATACTCAAAGAATTTGATAAACTAAATGATGGAATTACTAGATTTTTATAAGGCAGTAATCTTACAATAAAAAGTAGAAAAAACATGATAGATTATTTTTAATTATAGAAATTAACTAAAAAATGATTAATATTGATTATAAAAGAAGAATATAATGAAATTAAAATATATACTATACTTGTTTTTTATCACAACTATTAGTCACTCACAAAATCTGCTAAAAAATTTATATGATATAGATACTAATTTTCCTTCTAAAATGGAAAAATCAAAAGCATTTATTGAACAAATATGTTCAGATTTACTTATCTATAATTTAATTCCAGGAGGTAATAACTCACACCATTCTAGTTACCAGTTTGAAATAAAGTCAAAAAATAATTTAAAATTCAATCTTCCATTTACAGATTCTTTTTCAATTGAATTTTTCGATTATAAAACGAAACAACCTGTAAAAGAACATCTATTTTATGTCAATTACTATTTTCAATATCTTTCATATAATCATGAGTTTGATTTAAATGAAGAAACCTTTTCACCTTATACATATTTTACTCTTGCTACTGAAATAAATAACTATACCGAAACAGATATAGTAAGAGAAATTTTATATAATTTATACAAAGATCCTTTTGATAATAGATATTCATTAGTTATTAACGAAATAAACAAGCAAGTAAACTCAAATTTAAAACTATCGTTAGATGAGGTTTTAAATGAAGATGAGTCATTAACAATGAATGAAAAAATAGAAAATTTAACAAATGCACTATATGATCATTTTGATGAAGATTTAATGCCTATTCTATTTAAAACATTCTTTAAAGATAAATCAGATGAGAAATCACTTGAAAACATAAAGAAATTTTTTAATGATAATATTATTGAACAAGTTGATAATGTTTTACAACCAAAAATTGAAATCAATACAAATCAAAGCGCTTTTTTAAATATTCCAAATAAATACATAAGTGTAGCAAGTGAAGAGCTACATTATCTTGTAAATAATATAGAGACCATTCTTGATTTTAAAAATAAATGCCTAATTCTAAACCTTAAAAACAATTCATTAACAAAATTAATACTAAAACAAGCCACATTAGTTGAGAATGACAAAACAGTAAATAATATAGAAATAACGTCGAAAAACATCCAAATAAAAATTACTGAAACCAATACTAAATTATATATTGAGGACACTTTTAGCAAGAAAAAATATGAAATAATACTAAAAAAATAATATGAAAACAATAATACTCTTACTACCCTTTTTGCTAATCTCTATTGTATCTAAAGCACAAAAAAACAACTATATAGGCAATTATGAAAAGGAAATTAAAGCTATTACAGGAGAAATTTTTCAATACAAACTAGAAATTAATGCAGATAGTACATTTACCTTTCATTATTTTAGAAATATTGGTCAACCTCAAAGTATTAATGAAAACAGCTGTGGAAAAGGTACTTGGAAAATAATTAAAAATATTATACACTTTTACACTGATGCAGAAAATGATATTAACACTAAATATCAATTAAATTTCACAAACTCAAAAGGAAGATTTGATCATAAAGACAAAAAATTATTTCGTTTTTATCATTCTGATATCCGATGGATAGAAAAATTAACTATTTTAAAAGTAGATTAAAAAAACACTTTTATATTTTTAAAGTTTTATTTTTATTTTCAACTTTCTTAAAATTGAGTTAATAAATTTTAGAAATCAATAAAAAATATCTTACATTTATCTAAATAAAATAACAAAATATGAATCAAAAACCGTCAAATGCATTTATTGCAGCATCATGGATTGCTTTAGGAGCAGGAATGGCAGGATACTTAATCGGGTTATTTAGAGCTGAAATGCTTTTAAATGAAAAAGGCTATTACTTTACTATTCTAATGTTTGGATTGTTTGCTGTAATATCATTACAAAAAAGCGTAAGAGATCGATTAGAAAATATTCCAGTAACAGAATTATACTATGGTATTTGTTGGTTTGCTACAATATTATCAATTGCATTATTAGTTATTGGCTTGTGGAATGCAACATTACTACCTAGTGAAAAAGGGTTTTATGCTTTTTCATTTCTTCTGGCCATATTTGGTGCTATTACAGTACAAAAGAACACTAGAGATAGTCAACAAATAAAAAATAAAGAAGAATAACTATAATTTATAAAAGTATTTCAACTTCATTAATTTATATTTTGTTTAACTAATGTTAAGATAATACAGATTATAAAAAGCGGTATCTTTGAGATAAAATCAATTGATATGGCTAAAAAAATCAATTTCAACAAACAAAGTATTATTTCTGAATATTCAAAAATAATTTTAGAAAGTGGTAAAAGACCAAGTTCTATTTATCTTTTTTGTCAACACCTCAAAGTTGAAGAATCACAATTTTATCAATTCTTCACTAGTTTAGAACAAATTGAACAGTCTATTTTTACTACTTTTTTTGAAAGTACAATAAAGTTACTATCTGACAGTGAAGAATACAATATTTATGATGCTAAAACAAAAGTATTAAGCTTCTATTTTACTTATTTTGAACAATTAACAGCAAATAGAAGTTTAATTATTTATTTACTACATGAAGATAAAAATCAACTTAAAAACTTAAAAAAACTAAGTGATTTACGCTCACATTTTAAGCATTTTATAGAAGAACTAGCACTCGAACCTATTAAAATTCCACAAGAATCTATTGAAAAAATCCAACAAAAAAGCATTTCTGAAATGGCCTGGATTCAATTTCTCATGACTTTAAAGTTTTGGATAGACGACACTTCACCTTCTTTTCAAAAAACTGATATTTTTATTGAAAAATCAGTGCATGCTAGCTTTGATTTAATGGATTTAACACCATTAAAAAACATCATTGATTTTGGAAAATTTCTTTGGAACGAAAAAGTAAAAGTATAGTTATGAAAACATTAGATAGCATTCCTACTTCAAAAATACAACGTGCCTCAAAATTAATTCAAACAGGAGCAAAAGTTGGTGTTAATTACTTAAAATATTATGGTGATAAACTGACTAAAACAGAAGAAGAAGCCAAAGAAAACCTAAACCTTTCAAATGCCGAAGATATTTATGATGGTTTAAAACAAATGAAAGGAAGTGCTTTAAAAGTAGCGCAAATGCTAAGTATGGAAAAAAGTATTCTACCCAAAGCTTATGTAGAAAAATTTTCATTAGCTCAGTTTTTCGTTCCACCATTATCAGCTCCATTAGTCATAAAAACCTTTAAAAATTATTTCGGAAAAAGTCCATATGAAATTTTTGACACATTTAATGCTACTTCTATAAATGCAGCTAGTATTGGTCAGGTACATGAAGCCGAATTAAATGGCAAAAAATTAGCAGTAAAAATTCAATATCCAGGTGTAGCAGATAGTATTTCTTCAGATCTAGCATTAGTTAAACCAATAGCTATTAAAATGTTTAATATCAAAGGGAAAGACTCCGATAAATATTTTAAAGAAGTAGAAAATAAATTAATTGAAGAAACCGATTATATAAACGAAGTAAAACAAAGTAAAGAAATAGCAACAGCTTGTAAACATTTGCCTAATTTATCTTTTCCAGAATATTATGAAGCATGGTCATCTGAACGAATCATTACCATGGATTGGATGTCAGGAAAACATTTATCTGAATTTACAGCTATAAATACCAATCAAGAAACAGCAAATACTATAGGTCAAGCTCTTTGGGATTTTTATATGTATCAAATGCACGTTATTAAAAAAGTACATGCCGATCCGCATCCTGGAAATTTCTTAGTATCTGATGAAGGAAAACTAATTATTCTCGATTTTGGTTGTATGAAAACTGTACCTGATGATTTTTATACACCTTATTTTGAATTGGCTAAAAAAGAGAACATTAATAATCCTGTTTTTTTTGAAGAAAAACTCTATGAGTTGGAAATTTTAAAACCAGAAGACACAAAAGAAGAAAAAGTTTTCTTTTCTACTTTATTTCATGAAATGTTAAGCCTATTTACTCAACCTTTTCATAATGAAATTTTTGACTTTTCAGATGAAACATTCTTTGGAAAAATTGCTGAATTAGGTGAACGTTATTCTAAAAGTACAGAAATTAGAAATATGAATGGTAACAGAGGTTCTAAGCACTTTATTTACATTAACAGAACCTTCTTTGGGTTATATAATCTAATGCATGATATCAAAGCTAATACTGTAGTAATTAATAATTTCTTGAAATATTAATTATTGATTTCGATATTTAAAAATAAAAAAAGCTATCTACATTAAATAGATAGCTTTTCGCATTATAATCTAAAAACTAAAAAAGTATTATCTTGAATAATTAGGAGCTTCTTTAGTAATGGTTACATTATGCGGATGACTTTCCCCTATTCCACTTGCCGTAATTCTTACAAAACGACCTGTTTCTTGAAGTGTAGGGATATCTTTTGAACCACAATACCCCATTCCTGCACGAAGTCCACCAATAAACTGTAACATACTTTCTGCTAATTCTCCTTTGTATGGAACACGTCCTACAATTCCTTCTGGAACTAGTTTTTTAACATCGTCTTCTACATCTTGAAAATAACGATCTTTTGAACCTTCTTTCATCGCTTCAACAGATCCCATTCCTCTATATGATTTAAATTTTCTTCCTTCAAAAATAATAGTTTCTCCTGGCGATTCTTTTGTTCCTGCTAATAAAGATCCTAGCATTACACAATCAGCTCCAGCTGCCATTGCTTTTGGAATATCTCCTGTATAACGAATTCCTCCATCTGCAATAACAGGAACTCCACTTCCTTTTATAGCGGCTGCAACCTCTAAAACAGCGGAAAATTGAGGAAAACCTACTCCTGCTACTACACGAGTTGTACAAATTGAACCTGGTCCTATTCCTACCTTTACTCCATCAGCTCCATTATCTACTAGATATTGTGCCGCTTCAGGTGTTGCAATGTTCCCAACAATTACATCAAGATTTGGGAAAGCTGTTTTTACAGCTTTTAATACATCTACCACTCCTTTTGTATGTCCGTGTGCTGTATCTATAATCACAGCATCTACACCTGCATTTACCAGTGCACTTGCTCTTTCTACTGCATCTGCTGTTACTCCTAAAGCTGCTGCTACTCTTAAACGTCCATACGTATCTTTATTTGCAATAGGCTTCTGCGTTAATTTTGTAATATCTCTAAAAGTGATTAACCCTGCTAGTTTATTTCCTTCTGAAACTACTAATAGCTTTTCAATTTTATGATCTTGTAGTATTTCTTCTGCTTGTTGTAATGTTGTACCTACTGTAGCTGTTACTAAATTCTTTGAAGTCATTACTTCTGTAATGGGTCTATCATTAATTTTTTCGAAACGTAAATCTCTATTCGTAACAATTCCTTTTAGTGTCATGTTATCATCTACTACAGGAATTCCTCCTATACTATGCTCTTTCATAGCTCTTTTCGCATCACCTACTGTTGCAGTTAAAGGCAATGTTACAGGATCGATGATCATTCCTGATTCAGCACGTTTTACTTTGCGTACTTCTGCAGCTTGGCGTTCAATTGACATATTTTTATGTAACACTCCAATTCCTCCTTCTTGAGCCATTGCAATTGCCATAGCACTTTCAGTAACAGTATCCATTGCAGCAGATGCAATAGGAACATTTAAAGTAATATTTCTTGAAAATTTTGATTGAATACTAACTTCTCTTGGAAGTATTTGAGAGTAATTTGGAATTAGAAGAACATCATCATAAGTTAATCCTTCTCCAATAATTTTAGTAGTGTGTGCTTTCATCTTGCAATTTGTAGTTAAATTGCATGCAAATATAGAAAAAAAATAGAAAATTTAGTTTAGAATTTTGAAGTTTTTTCTATTTTTAAAATAGAATTTAAATAGTCACTAAACTGACAATTATTAATCATTAAAACTTAATCAAAAACAAATCACTTTTCTACACTACCAAAAATTACTCAATAAATCATTAACTTAAAAAGGGGTTCAAGTACATATAAATACGTATTGCGAGTTTAAAAAGAATAGATTACGTTTGTAAATATAAAGAATATAATTTGTTATATACGCAAACAAGTTAAACATAATTATATTGAAAAACTTTATCAATATATTCATTTTCTTAGTTTTAGGATCTAAATAAAATAATGGATTAAATATTATTCTTTCAAAAATTATTCTTGATGGTTCTACTAAATTTAAAATTACACAACTAATTAAAATCTATAATTCTTAGTTTTTAATTATATAAAAAAACAAAATTGAAGATCAAACAAGCATATCTAAAGGGAAAATCTATTTTTATAATTTCACTATTCGTAATTGGTATTACTATTTTAACTGTTTACCTTACTGGAAAAAATTATAATCGAACAGTAACTTCTAATTTATATATTTCATTATCAATAATTGGAACTATTCTTTTTTTCTTCATGACTTATGGACTCTACAAAGGAATTCGATTAACTAACAATTTTCCGAAATTTAAAAACGTTAAAACAAAAAATTGGATTACGCAATCTAATATATTACCTAACTTACCCGATATTTCCATTGGAGATGAAATTGGAGGAATAATTATCTCAATACTACTTTGGATTGGAATGACAATATTCATTTTTGTTCTTTTAATTGTATTAGAAATTATATTTTTGTTTTCTGTTTTTATACTTCTAGCGATGCTTTATTGGATATTTTTTCGAGGATTAAAATTTATATTATCAAAATCAAGTAAAACAAAAGGAGACCTAACGCTTTCTTTAATTTACTCTCTATTTTACACCTTACTATCAACAAGTTGGATATTTTTAATTGTGTATTTAAGTGAAATATTTTGATGAAAAAATGATAGAAAAATATTTTTCACACTTAACTTAAATAAAAATGGAATATTCCACAACTAAAACATTGTAGTATAGAAAATCATCATATTTGTATCTACAAATGTTAAAAAAATTGTAACGAATTCGCTTTATATACTTTGAACTATTAGATTTGTCATAAGGAAAACTTATACAAAAATAATGAAAGTAAAAACAATACTCTTTACACTTTTAATTCTCTCATTTTTAGGACTAATTGGCTATAGAATACTAAGCAATTCTTCAACAAACAATAAAACAAAAAATGAAAATGCTAAAAAACCTCTTTCACAGGTTAAAGGAATTATTGTTAAAGAAGAAAAATTTTCTAATATTATTTCCGTTTCAGGATCAATAGAAGCAAACGAGCAAGTAGAAATAAGAAGCGAAGTATCTGGAATTGTAGAAAAAATATCATTTTTAGAAGGAACCAATGTAAACAAAGGACAAATTCTATTGAAGGTAAATGATAGTGAATTAAGAGCACAATTAGCCCAAGCCATTACAAAACAAAATTTAGCTCGTGAAAATGAAAGAAGAGCTAAACTTCTACTAGAAAAAGAGGCCATTAGTCAAGAAGAATATGATATTGCTAGTGCCGAATATAGAAGCCTACAATCGCAAACACAATTAATTCAAGCTCAAATTGCCAAAACAAATATTAAAGCTCCTTTTTCTGGAAAAATAGGATTGCGAAACATATCACCAGGTACATATCTCACTCCTACTACTGTTGTTACCAATCTAGTAAATTTAAATCCATTAAAAATTACATTTTCTATACCTGAAAAATACTCCTCTGAAATAAAAACAAACACAGAAATAACTTTTACCGTTTCAGGGTCAACACAGAAATTCAAAGCCATTATTTACGCAATAGAACCTAGTGTAGACATCAATACCAGAACTCTTTTAGTACGAGCAAAAGCAGAAAACAACGAAGGAAAACTTTTTCCAGGCACATACGCAAACGTAAAACTACCATTAAGCGAAATTGAAAATGCTATTCTAATTCCTACAGAAGCTATAATTCCAATACAAAACGGTAAAAAAGTATTTATTTCAGAAAAAGGAAAAGCCAAAGAAATACTAGTAGAAACAGACACTAGAACAGAAAAATCAATACTAATTTTAAATGGTCTAAAAGCAGGAGACACATTATTAACAAGTGGAATAATGGGACTGAAACCAGAAACTCCTTTAAATGTTACAATTCAATAAGTCAAACAATTAAGAAGTTTACTTAAATAAAAATTCACATGAGCCTATCTACATTAAGTATAAAAAGACCTGTTTTAACAATAGTATTGAATCTTGCCATAATACTATTTGGCTTCATTGGTTATAAATTTTTAGGAGTAAGAGAATATCCTTCTATAGATCCAGCCCAAATTTCAATTCGAACAAATTACACAGGTGCTAATGCAGATATTATAGAATCTCAAATTACAGAACCATTAGAAAAAGCCATAAACTCTATTGATGGAATTCGAAACATAACTTCCTCTAGTAACCAAGGAAGTAGTTCTATTACGATCGAATTTAATCTAGAAAAAGACTTAGAAGAAGCTGCTAATGATGTTAGAGATAAAGTATCTCAAGCTATACGAAATCTGCCCGAAGACATTGATTCCCAACCTATAGTTTCAAAAGCAGATGCTAATAGCGAAGCCATTATATCCATGACCGTTCAAAGTGAAACTCGAAATGCACTTGAACTAAGCGATTATGCCGAAAATGTCATAGGACAACGTTTAGAAACAATTCCAGGAGTAAGTGGTATTCAAATTTGGGGACAAAAACGTTATGCCATGCGATTGTGGATTAACCCAAACAAACTATCATCTTATGGTATAACCGTTTCTGATGTTAGAAAAGCCTTAAACGAACAAAATGTAGAATTACCATCAGGTAAAATCACAGGAAATAATACAGAATTAACCGTAAAAACCCTTGGAAACCTATCTTCAGCAGAAGAATTCAATAACATTATAATTCGTTCCGATGGAGAAAAAATAATAAGACTAAGCGATATAGGATACGCAATTCTAGGTCCTGAAAACATTGAGACGCAACTTACACAATCTGGCAAACCACTTGTAGCAGTAGCAATAGTGCCACTTCCTGGAGCGAACTATATAGATATTTCAGATGCTTTTTATGAAGAATTTGAAAAATTAAAAAAGGATTTACCAAAAGACATCCAATTAAACATAGCGATTGACACAACTGTTTTCGTAAAACGATCAGTAACCGAAGTAGCAGAGACCCTATTAATATCTATTATATTAGTAATTCTAATCATTTATTTATTCTTTAGAAACTGGGCAATAGCATTTCGTCCATTAATTGATATTCCTGTTTCCTTAATAGCTACCTTTTTTATAATGTGGTTATTTGGTTTCTCTATTAATGTATTAACACTATTAGCTATTGTTTTAGCAACAGGTTTAGTCGTTGATGATGGGATTGTAGTAACAGAAAATATCTTCAAAAAGGTAGAAGAAGGAATGAGTCCTATTGAAGCAGCGATAAAAGGCTCCAATGAAATCTTTTTTGCCGTAATTTCCATATCTATAACACTAGCAGCGGTATTCTTACCTGTTATCTTTTTAGAAGGATTCGTAGGAAGATTATTTCGAGAATTTGGAGTCGTCATAGGAGCAGCAGTACTTGTTTCAGCTTTTGTCTCATTAACATTAACACCTATGTTAAATGCCTATTTAATGAAAGGTGGTGAACAAAAAAGAACTAAATTTTATGATATAACCGAGCCCTATTTTGAAAAACTAAACTCAGGCTATGCAACTTATTTAGAAAGATTTGTAAAACACAAATGGATTAGTTTTGCAATTATAATATTCTGCTTTGGTTTAATATATCTATTCTTTAATGTTATTCAAAAAGAAACAGCACCTTTAGATGATCGAAGCAGTTTCGTCATGAGAATGTCAACTCCAGAAGGAGCTACTTATGAATACACAGATAGATTTATGCAAGAAATATCGCAATTAGTAGACGATTCTATACCCGAAAAAAAAGTAAGTCTTGTAATATCATCACCTGGATTTGGAGGCTCGTCGTCAGTAAACAGTGGTTTCATTAGAATATCATTAAAAGACCCTAGTGAAAGAGAACGCTCTCAAATGGATATTGCTGATGAATTATCTAAATGGACAAAAAAATATGTTGATGTTAAAACCTCTGTAATCCAGCAGCCTACTATATCTGTAAGCAGACGAGGTGGTTTACCCATACAATATATTATTCAAGCTCAAAACTTTGAAAAACTACAAGAAAAAATTCCAGTTTTTATGGAAGAGGCAGCTAAAGATGAAACATTTTCCATGGTAGATGTAAATTTAAAATTCAATAAACCTGAAATCAATGTTACTATTGACAGAGAAAAAGCCAAAAGTTTAGGAATTTCAGTTATTGATATTGCACAAAATCTACAATTATCACTTAGTGGTCAACGTTTTGGCTATTTCATGAAAAATGGAAAACAATATCAAGTAATCGGACAATTTTTACAAGAAGACAGAGCGAGTCCATTAGACTTAACCTCAATTTTTGTTAAAAATGATAAAGGAGAATTAATCCAAATGGATAACGTGGTTTCAATTGAAGAACAAAGCAATCCTCCACAACTCTATCACAATAACCGATACATGTCTGCAACAGTAAGTGCTGGTTTAGCGCCTGGAAAAAGTATAAATGATGGAATTGAAGCCATGAATACAATAAAAACCAAAGTGTTAGACGATACATTTACAACCGATTTAGGGGGAGAATCTAGAGACTTTGTAGAAAGTAGCTCAAACACCTCTTTTGCATTTGGACTAGCTTTATTATTAATCTTTTTAATATTAGCCGCTCAGTTTGAAAGCTTTATTGATCCATTCATCATCATATTAACAGTTCCAATGGCAGTTGCAGGAGCATTATTTTCACTATGGTTATTTGGGCAAACATGGAATATTTTTAGTCAAATTGGAACCATTATGCTAATTGGACTAGTAACAAAAAATGGAATTTTAATTGTAGAATTTGCTAATCAACTTCGGGAACAAGGAAAATCAAAGTATGAAGCTATTATTGAAGCCTCAGAAGCTCGTTTGCGACCTATTCTAATGACAAGTTTAGCCATTGCTTTAGGAGCTTTACCAATAGCCCTATCATTAGGAGCAGCTTCAGCTAGTAGAATGGGAATGGGTGTTGTAATCGTAGGAGGAACTTTATTTTCATTAGTACTTACCTTATTTGTTATTCCAACTATTTATTTATTATGGTCTAAACAAAGGAAACATCGCCCTGAATTTGATAATTTAGAAAAATAAAATGATGCCTAATATTTTAAAATACATACTCCTTTTTTCTTTTAGTTTTCAACTTCAAGCACAAGAAACATTAACTCTTGAAAGCGCTATAAAAATAGCATTAGAAAACAATTATGAAATTAAAATTGCAACAAATAATTTAAAGATTGATGAAACCAATAATAATTTAGCTAATGCTGGCTTACTTCCATCTATAAATGCAACCTTAACAAATAATAATAGTCAATTAAACACAAGTCAAACTCAAGCAGATGGTTCAGTAAGAACACTTAACAATGCTAAAAATTTCAATTTAAATTATGGAATAGGATTAGATTGGACTATTTTTGATGGATTGAGAATGTTCGTAAAAAAAGAACAACTTGAAGTGTTAGAACAACAAGGGAAAACAGAACTTCAAGCTTCAATACTATCAAAAATAAGCGATGTGTATCTTACTTACTATGACTTAGTACAACAGCAACAAGTAATGGCATCAATTGATAGCGCAATTGTTATTTCCAATCAAAGACTCACAACAGCTCAAAATCGATTTACCATTGGAAAAGCATCAAAATTAGAAGTGCTAAATGCTCAAGTAGATTTAAATACTGACAAAAGCCTTTTATTAAAGCAAAAAGAAATTTATAAAACAACCAAAATTAAACTCAATGAACTATTAGCCAGAGAAGTTCAAACCGATTTTAAAGTCATTCAAGATATACTTATAGAAGAAGATCTAAATTATGAAGAACTAAAGGAAATGGCTCTACAACAAAATCCACAATTACAAACCCAAATTTTATCAAAAAAACTAATTGATTTAAATTTGAAAAACGTAAAAGGAAACCGTTATCCTACAGTCCGATTAACTTCTGGTTATAACTTTTCTCGCTCAGAAGCTTCATTAGGTTTTATTACACAATCATCTGGACAAGGTTTTGTTTACGGTATTTCGGCTAGTATTCCTGTTTTCAATGGTTTTTTACAAAATAAAAATGAAAGAGCAGCCAAATATGAAGTAGAAAACGCTACTTTTCTATTAGAACAACAAAAAGTAACATTAGAATCGCAAATTGCTTCCTTATTTGCAAGTTATGAAACCAACTTAGAATTAGTAAAAGTAGAAGAACAAAACGCTGAAATTGCAAAACAAAATCTTGATATTACATTAGCAAAATTTAAAATTGGAACCATTACTACAATAGAATTTAGAACTGCACAACAAAATTTCATAGAAGCTTCTGTGCGCTATTCAAATGCACAATATCAAACAAAATTATCAGAAATTAACCTAAAAGAACTAGCAGGAACACTAAGCTTAAATTAATTTGTTAATTTTGTGTTTTTAAAAATAAACCTTACTAAAAATATGGTACAATATAACCCAAAAGACTGGATTACTTTTATATTCAGATTTCATAAATCAGATACTTTTAGAACCTTAATTCCAATGATGATTACCATTGGTTTATATTCTTATGCTGTAGCTTATTTAGAAATAGAATATTGGAAACTATCCGAAGCTAGTCATGTAAAAAACATTACCATAATGCATGGAATGTTAGGTTTCGTAATCTCCTTACTATTAGTTTTCAGGACAAATACAGCTTATGACCGTTGGTGGGAAGGAAGAAAGCATTGGGGAGCATTAGTAAACAATAGCAGAAATTTAGCTTTAAAATTATCAGCCATATTAAAAGATGAAAATGACAGAGCCTTTTTTAGAAAAATAATTCCTAGCTACGCATCTATGTTGCAAAAACATTTAACAGATGATAAAACTGCAAAAATGCTTTTTGATGATTTAGAACTACAAATCGACCAACACAAACATCGTCCTAATCAAGTAGCAAAAATGCTTATTCAAAAAATTAATGATTTACACACAAGTGGGAAAATTTCAGGAGATCAATTAATTATAATTAATCATGAAATGCAATCTTTTACAGATATTTGTGGAGCTTGTGAACGAATCAAAAACACACCCATTCCCTACTCTTACAGTGCTTTTATAAAGAAATTTATTTTCTTTTATATCATGACATTGCCATTTGGTTATGTATTCAATTTAGGATATTATGTAATTCCTGTTGTAGTTTTTACCTTTTATGTTTTAGCTAGTTTAGAACTTATTGCCGAAGAAATTGAAGATCCATTTGGAAATGATGCAAATGATTTACCAACAGATAAAATAGCAAGTAATATTAAAAAACATGTTGAAGAAATTCTTTAGAAACCTATTTTTTAGAGAATTTTAATACTATAATATCATATAATTTCTTAAATTGGAGTTCCAAATTTTTATAGTATTATGTCAATAAAAACATTACTTGATAAACCCTCACTTACACATGAAAAATCATTAAAAACATTAGTGGAAAATAGGACTATTTTCTCATTAGACCATTGCGAATTAAACATTTTTGAAACCTATAAAAAATCGGATTTAGTACCTCTAAAATTTAATGATTTAGTAGTAACAAGTATGTTAAGAGGTAAAAAAGTAATGCATTTATTTGATGAACCAAAGTTTGAATATTTACCTGGTGAAACTGTAATAGTTCCTTCAAATGTTGAAATGAAAATCGATTTTCCAGAAGCATCAAAAGAAAACCCAACACAATGTATTGCTTTAGCTATTGATAACAAAGTAATAACAGATACTCTTTCTTTTTTAAATGAAAAATATCCAAAAGAAGGGAAAAACAATTTATGGAAATTAGATCATGAAAACTACTTCTTTTATAACAATATAGAATTAGCCAATACAATTAACAAACTTATCAAAGAATGTATGGGTACGTCTATTACAAAAGATGCTCTTGCTGATTTGACCTTGCAAGAATTAATAATACGAATTATTCAAACACAAACGGTTAAACGTTTTAATAATTCGAAAACTATAAACATTGATAGTCCTATTGTAGCCAGTATTGAATATATCAAAAACAATATTCAAAATCCAATACAATTAAAAGATTTATGTGAAAAAGCATGTATGAGTACTACTTCCTTTTATAGAAATTTTAAGAAAGAGCTAGGAATAAGCCCTATTGAATACATATTAAACGAAAAAATAAAATTTGCGAAAAAATTACTAAGCAATCCTAAAATTCAAATTAACGAAGTTTCTTATGCAACCGGATTTGAAGACTGCAACTATTTCATTCGATTATTTAAAAAATATGAAGGTGTAACACCAAAACAGTATCAACTAATGAATTTTACAGCTGATTAATCATACGTATTTAATCGAATCTCTTCTAAATTATTCAATTCATCTTCATTAAAAATTCTATATTTTACAATAAATGTCTTATTATAAGGTGTTTCTAACGAAAACCCACCTGCTCCTATTCCATCCATAACATCTAAAGTAAAATGGGCATGTTTCCAATATTCAAATAAATCTTTATCAATCCAAAAATCAAATCCTATAATTTGACCAATGCAGACATCATTCGTTCTTGGAAAAAAAGTACCTTTTTCAAAGCACTGTGGTTGTGTACCTTCACAACATCCACCTGCTTGATAGAACATCAAATCTCCAAATTTAGTTTTTAAATTTTCTACTAATTCTAAAGCAGTATCAGTAACATCTAATCTTTTAATTTTTTCCATAAATTACTCATTTAATAATAAGCCCAGTTTTAAAAAACTGGGCTTAAAAATCTCTTATTAAAAGAACCCTAGTTTATTTTTATCATAAGAAATTAACATATTCTTAGTTTGACGATAATGATCTAACATCATTTTATGATTTTCTCTACCAACTCCAGATTGTTTATAGCCTCCAAATGGTGCTCCTGCTGGATAAGCATGATATTGATTTACCCAAACTCTTCCTGCTTTAATAGCTCTTGGAACCTGATATAATTCATGTGCATCACGAGTCCAAACACCTGCTCCTAAACCATATATGGTATCATTTGCAATTTCTAAAGCTTCTTCTGTTGTTTTAAATGTTGTTACTGCTAAAACAGGACCAAAAATTTCTTCTTGAAAAATGCGCATTTTATTATGTCCCTTAAATACGGTTGGTTGAATGTAATAACCTTCACTTAACTCACCTCCTAATACATTTTCATCACCACCAATTAATAATTCTGCTCCTTCTTCTTTTCCTAATTTTAAATAAGACATAATCTTATCTTTTTGCACTTTTGAAGACTGTGCTCCCATCATAACTGTTGGATCTAAAGGATTACCTATTTTAATTGCAGCAACTCGTTGCAAAACACGTTCTATAAACTTATCATAAATGTCTTCATGAACTAATAATCGAGATGGACAAGTACAAATTTCACCTTGATTTAGACAATATAGAACAGCTCCTTCTATTGCCTTATCTAAATAAGCATCATCATGATCCATTACTGAAGGGAAAAAGACATTCGGTGATTTTCCTCCTAACTCTAAAGTAACAGGAATAATGTTTTCAGTTGCATATTGCATTACTAAACGACCTGTTGCTGTTGAACCTGTAAAAGCAGCTTTAACTACTTTAGGATTGGTTACTAAAGCTCTTCCCAATTCTGCTCCAAAACCATTAACAACATTTAAAACTCCCGCAGGCAATAAATCACCTATTAATTCCATTAAAACTAATATAGAAATTGGAGTATTCTCTGCTGGCTTTAAAACCACACAATTTCCAGCAGCTAAAGCTGGAGCTAACTTCCACACTGCCATTAAAATTGGGAAATTCCATGGAATAATTTGAGCAATTACACCTAAAGGTTCATTTACAATTAGAGAAACAGTATTCTCATCTAATTCACTTAACGAACCTTCCTCTGCTCTAATAACACTAGCAAAATATCTAAAATGATCAATTGCTAAAGGTAAATCAGCAGCTAAAGTCTCTCTTACTGCTTTTCCATTATCTACAGTTTCCACTGCGGCTAAATATTCTAAATTATCCTCCATAATCTGAGCAATTTTATTTAACAAATTACTCCTTTCTGTGGATGAAACACGACTCCATGATGTAAATGCTTCACTAGCAGCATCAACAGCTAAATTTAAATCTTCTTTTGATGAATGAGCAGCTTGCGTAAAAACTTTTCCATCAATTGGAGAATAAACATCAAAATATTGTCCTGAAGCTGGAGCTACAAATTTACCTCCAATATAATTATCATACTTTTCTTTAAAATTTGGTCTCTGAATTAAATTACTCATAATTTTATTTTTTTTGATTCTTTCCAAATTTAATTTCAATACCTAATTATTAATAGCACATTTTATCCATTTTATAGCACAAATTTGATATTAAAGCTATTTTAACGTGTTTTTTTTACAAAAAACATAAAAATACTACTATAAAAAAGTTAAATTATCAATAAATAAGAAAAAGGATTTTACTAAAAATATATTTTAAACTAAAAGCTACAATACTTATCTTTGCAACTTTAAAATTCGATACAAAATGCGTATTTCATACAATTGGTTAAAACAATTCATTAAAATAGATTGGAATTCAGAGGACACATCTTCTCTACTAACAGACCTAGGACTAGAAGTAGAAGGCGTTGACAAGTTTGAAAGCTTAAAAGGAGGATTAGAAGGTATTGTTGTAGGACATGTATTAACATGTGAAAAACACCCTGATGCAGATAAATTAAAAATCACAACTGTTGATTTAGGTGATGGAAAAGAACCTGTTCAAATTGTTTGCGGTGCACCAAATGTAGCTGCTGGACAAAAAGTTCCTGTAGCAACTATAGGAACCAAACTATACGATAAAGAAGGAAACGCTTTTGAAATAAAGAAAGGAAAAATAAGAGGTCAAGAAAGTTTCGGAATGATTTGCGCTGAAGATGAACTAGGACTTGGAGAAGGTCATGATGGAATTATGATTCTTAACGAAGATCTTAAGCCTGGAACATTAGGGAAAGATGTTTTTGATGTAGAAACAGATGAAGTTTTCGAAATTGGTTTAACTCCAAATCGTGCCGATGCGATGAGTCATTTTGGAGTAGCAAGAGATTTAAAAGCTGGGTTAGTACTTAAAGATAAAATTATTGAATTAATAACTCCATCTGTAAGTAATTTTAAAGTTGATAAACGTACTCTGAAAGTAGATGTTTCTGTAGAAGATGACAAACTAGCTCCACGCTATTGTGGTGTTACCATTTCTGATATTACAGTGAAACCTTCTCCGTCATGGTTACAAAATAGATTAAAAGCAATTGGGTTAACTCCAAAAAACAATATTGTAGACGTTACTAATTATGTATTACATGAATTAGGTCAACCATTACATGCTTTTGATGCTAATAAGATAAAAGGAAACAAGGTAATCATTAAAACAGTTGAAGCAGGAACAAAATTCACAACACTTGATGATGTAGAACGTACTTTAGATGCAGAAGATCTAATGATTTGTCATGCAGATGGACCAATGTGTATAGCTGGCGTTTTTGGAGGAAAAGATTCTGGAGTTAATGAAAATACAACTGCTATTTTCTTAGAAAGTGCTTATTTTAACCCTGTTTCTGTAAGAAAAACAGCTAAAAGACATGCTTTAAATACTGATGCTTCTTTTCGTTTTGAAAGAGGAATAGACCCTACAATAACATCTTATGCTTTAAAAAGAGCTGCATTATTAATACAAGAAGTTGCTGGTGGAGAAATAACATCGGATATTGTTGACATTTACCCTAAGAAAATAGAAGACTTCCAAGTATTCT
Source organism: Flavobacterium sp. 316 (assembly GCF_000967805.1). Taxonomy (NCBI): domain Bacteria; kingdom Pseudomonadati; phylum Bacteroidota; class Flavobacteriia; order Flavobacteriales; family Flavobacteriaceae; genus Flavobacterium; species Flavobacterium sp. 316. Next base: position 639,379 of record NZ_JYGZ01000001.1, on the reverse strand, counting down.
TAAATTTTGAAAAAGTTACAAAAGTAATAGGAGAAGAATTACCGAAAGAAATAATCAAAAAAATATTAGTTTCTTTAGATATTAAAGTTACAAACGTTACTGAAGCTGGTTTAGGATTAGTTATTCCTTCTTATAGAGTTGATGTTCAAAGAGAAATAGACGTTATTGAAGAAATTCTAAGAGTTTACGGTTACAATAATATTAAATTTACTGAAAAGTTAAATGCTACAATTGCAAATTCTTCAAGAACAGAAGAATATAAAGTACAAAATATTGTTGCAAATCAACTATGCTCATTAGGCTTCAATGAAATGATGGCTAATTCTTTAACAACACCTAATTATATTAAGCTATCTGAAAATTTAAAAGAAGAATTCAATGTAATAATGTTAAACCCATTAAGCAACGATTTGTCTGCAATGCGTCAATCTATGTTATTTTCTGGTTTAGAAGCTATTTCATTCAATATAAATAGAAAACGTGGCGATTTAAAATTATTTGAATTTGGGAAAACCTATCATAATTTACCTTCTGGATATGAAGAAAATAAGCACCTTACGTTGTTTGTAACAGGAAATAGAACAGAAGAAAATTGGGTTCAAACTCAGCAAAAATCTGATTTCTTCTTATTTAAAGGATATATAAACTCTATTTTATCAAGAGTTGGTTTAGATAGTAAAATATCTAGTTTACCAGTAGAAAATGATATTTTTTCAGAAGGAATTAGTTTAGCTATAGGAAAAGAAGTTATTGTAGAATTTGGAACTGTTAAGAAATCAATTTTAAAACACTTTGATATTAAACAAGAAGTCTTATATGCTGATATTAATTGGGGAAAAATTCAAAAATACGTTTCTAACAAAATTAAGTTTACTGATATCCCAAAATACCCTGAAGTACGAAGAGATTTAGCCTTATTATTAAACAATGCAACAACCTTTGAAGAAGTTTATAAAATTGCTAAACAAACTGAAAAGAAGCTATTAAAAGATATTAATCTTTTTGATGTATACCAAGGTAAAAACTTACCAGAAGGTAAAAAATCATATGCTGTTAGTTTCATTATTCAAGATGAGAACAAAACCTTAAATGATAAGGAAATTGAAAAAATCATGTCTAAACTACAAACTAATTTCGAAAACCAATTAGGAGCTAGTTTGAGATAAGACTAATATAATCTATAAAAAAACTCGTTTAGAATTTCTAAACGAGTTTTTTATTGAATTATTTATACAAAAGAAAATTATTCCTTAATAAACTTAGTATTTGAGTTTCCTTTTTCTGTATTCACTTTTACAAAGTAATTTCCTTTAGTTAAATTAGAAACATCAACTGATTTCGTTGCATTTGGAACTGTTAATACAACTTGACCTAACATATTATAAATTTCAACCGATTGGATAGCAATATTCTCTTTTGAATTGAAATTTAAAACATCTTGAACTGGATTTGGATATAATGTGAATTTCGAACCAAAATCAAAATCTTGTACACTCAAAGCTTGAATAGCTGTAGTATAAGTATTTGTTGTAACCGGAAAATTATAATCAAAATAAATATTGGCATCATTTGAAAAAGTATCACCAACAACTAAATTTGATCTTGTTTTAATTTTAAAAGCTACAAAACCATCATTTGTAGCATCATTAAAATCTAAATTGATGTTTTCAAAAATAAATTCTACTTTATTATCCTTAATTCTTGTATAATAATCATGGCTTCCTTTTAATGGAACTAAAGTGGTTAAATCAAACATAGATAAATCAATCATATCTTTGACTACAACATTTTCAGCAGAATATGTTCCTGTATTTTCAAAACGAATTAAATAATGAACATATTCGCCTATCATATCTGGAGCAATCGTTTCTCCTTCTAAACACGTTATATCATTTGGATCATAAGAACCTACAACTGTTTGGTTTAATGTAAATTCATTATCATTTGGTGTTTCGTCTGTGTTTGAAGTTGAAATAACAGCAGAATAATTTAAAATATCACCATTATTAATAGCTGGAGTTTCCATTGGAGAATTTACATTCAAAACGACTTCAATTTCTCTCGTTTCAAAAGGTTGTAAATTGCTATAATTCCAGGTAAAAGTATTTACTGTTTGACTTTCAAAAACTGGATTAGTAGAAACATAGTCTAAAACTGTAGCATCATAAGTAAATGTAATTGTTCCATTTTCTACTTCTGTACCTTTATTTCTATACGAAATTTTATAATGTGCATCAAAACCTGGTCTTGCAGCAATTCTTGTTATAATAATTGCTTCAACATCAGAATAGACACCGTTTGAAATAATACAAAAATCTTTTAAAGCAGGATTTACCTGTGTAGGAAAATCTACTGTTATATTTACTGGAGAAATAGTAAAATAACTCGGATTTTCAAGGTTTGGTGTCAATATATGTGTCCCAGCATCTACAGGAATATTAAAATTACCTGAACCATTAGCAATAAAACTACCTGTATTTGTTCCGTTTGCAATTGAAAAATTAAGATTAGGATATAAAGAGTCATCAACATCGCAACCATTACCATTAAAATCATATTTTATATTTCCTGTAATCTCATAATATGTTCCTCCTGGTGTGAAATCGCAATAACTATTTATATTACAATTAGTATATCCAAAACTATCAACAGTATTTTGAATCCATGAAATATCCTCTTCATTTGCACATATATATGCCAAATTGGGAGTATTTTCAGAATATACATCAATTAGAGATGGATTATTGTTTTTCAAATTCAAATAAATCAACTGAGTTTCTGAACAATTTAACTTTCTTAAATTTATTAAATTAGAAAAATCTAGTGACGTAATTGGATTATTTTTACAATCCAAGGCAACTAAACTAGACAAACTAGAAACATCTAACACAACTAATTGGTTAATTGAACAACTTAACTCTTTTAGGTTAATCAATCCAGTAACATCTAATGATGTCAATTGATTAGCACCACAATGCAACGTTTTTAAATTTATTAAATTAGAAACGTTTAATGAAGTCAATTCATTAGTAAAACAATTCAATCCTGTTAAACTAATAAAATTTTCTATTCCTGTTAAATCTGAAATATTAGAATTATTAAGATTTAAATAACTTACTTCTTCTGCTTCAATTACTTGTATTTCTCCATCATCATTTGCATCAATTTTAAACCATTCTCCAGTTAAGTCTTTTGCAATAGTATTTCCTTGATTAGCAGTTAATAACTTAGCTTTAAAATTAATGTCAGGTAAATTTACATTTTGGGCACACATAAAAAATCCTGATAAAATCGTAAATAAAACGTATTTTTTGTTCATAAATATTAGATTTGGATGCACAAATGTACTTTATATTACGAATAACTCAACATACTGTATTTCCAACTAATCCTACAAAATTCAATATTTAGCTACTCGAAAAGGAATGAATTAACTCAAAAAATGCATTTAAAATAATTTATAGAATGAGTTTTAAAAAAGAATAAAAAAAATACTACTATAAAAAGAAAAAATCCCAATTCGATCAGAATTGGGATTTAAATAAAATTTAACGTTTTTTTAATAAGTAAAAAACTATTTTTTTACAAATTTGGTATTCGAACTACCTTTTTCTGTATTCACTTTTACAAAATAATTTCCTTTAGTTAAATTAGAAACATCAATTGATTTCGTTGCATTTGGAACTGTTAATACAACTTGACCTAACATATTATAAATTTCAACCGATTGAATAGTTATATTCTCTTTTGAATTGAAATGCAATACATCTTGAACTGGATTTGGATATAAAGTAAATTTTGAACTAAAATCGAAATCTTGTATACTTAAAGCCTGAATCGTAGTCGTGTAAGTATTTGTTGTAATTGGAAAATTATAATCAAAATAAATATTGGCATTATTTGAAAAAGCACTTCCAACAGTTAAATTAGATTTTGTTTTAATTTTGAAAGCTACATAACCATCATTTGTAGCATCATTGAAGTCTAAATTGATGTTTTCAAAAATAAATTCTACTTTATTATCCTTAATCCTAGTATAAAACTCATGACTTCCTTTTAATGGGATTAAAGTAGACAAATCAAATTTAGTCAAATCAATCATGTCTTTTACCACAACATTTTCAGCAGGATAAGTTCCTGTATTTTCAAAACGAATTAAATAATGTACGTACTCACCTATCATGTTTGGACCAACAGTTTCCCCTTCTAAACACGTTTTGTCATTTGGATCATAAGAACCAACCACGATTTGATTTAATGTAAATTCATTATCATCAGGAGTTTCATCTGTATTTGAAGTTGCAATAGTAGCAGTATAATTTAAAACATCATCAATATTAACTGCTGGAGTTTCCATTGGAGAATTTACATTAAAAAACACTTCAATTTCTCTAGTTTCAAACGGTTGTAAATTGCTATAATTCCATGTATAACTATTTGTTGTAGCACTATTAAAAACAGGATTTGAAGAAAGATAATCCAAAACGGTATCTTCAAAAGTTAAAGAAACACTTCCATTTTCAACTTGATTTCCTTTATTTCTATACGAAATTTTATATTTAGCATCAAAACCAGGTCTTGCAGGAACTGTTGGCAAAATAACTACTTCAACATCTGAATGAACTCCATTTGCAGTAACACAAAAATCTTGAGTAAATGGGCTTGCTTGTGTTGGAAAATCAACCGTAAGACTTGTTGGAGAAATATTGAAATAGGTTGGGTTTTCTAAATTTGGAGTTATAGTATGAGAACCTTCTTGAACTGGAATAGAATAAAAGCCTGTAGAATTTGAAATATATGCTCCTACTAAATTTCCATTTATAAAATGATTAAAATATAAATTTTCATAGTCAACATCTAATATATCACAACCATTCAAGTTATTATCAAGTCTTGCTTCCCCTTCAATTAAAAAATATTCCCCACCAGGAACAAATGAACAGTATGAATTTATCTCACAATTATTATAACCATAACTTTGTATCTTATATCGAAGATCAGGAATTTGATTTTCATTCGCACATATATATACTAAATTTGGACAATTTGAAAAAGTTGTTGCAGTAATTATTTTTGTGTTTTTAATTGAAATAAAAGTTAATGGATTATATGAAAACCATAAACTAACCAGCTCATTATTTGAACTTAAATCAATTGTAACAAATTGATTACCTGAAAATGCTAAATGCTTTAATTTAATATTTTGGCTCAAATCGATAGTAGTTAATTGATTACCAGAAAAGCTAAACGTTTCTAATAAAATATTTTGATTTACATCTATATCAGTTAATATATTTCTAGCACAATCTAAGTTTGTCAGATTATTGAAATAATTTAAACCATCAAGATTAGCAATATTTGAATCAGTAACAGCTAAGTAACTAACCTGTAAAGCTTCACTCTCTTGAATCTCACCATCATTATTAGCATCAATTTTAAACCATTCTCCAGTTAAGTCTTTTGCAATAGTATTTGTTGAATTTGCACTCAACAGTTTCGCTTTAAAATTAGCATCTGGAATATTAACAATCTGTGCATGTACATGCAATCCGAACAAAACAAATAGTAAAAAGTATAATTTCTTCATCATATAAATTTAAGTTAACAAAAATAGTAGAAATTATTAAGATAATTCTTTATTTCTTTCTCTTGTTAACAATTAAATAAGATTGACTTATCCTTAACAATGTCTTTTCTAAAAAAGTAGTATTTTAGCCTCATGATTAAAGTTGTAATTATTGGTAACGGAAATGTTGCCCAACACCTATTAAAAGTAATGTTAAAAACAGACGAAGTAACTATCGTTCAAGTTTTTGTTCGTAATAAAAATAATATTTCTCATTTAATTACCGAAAATCGAATTACTTCAAATTATGACGAAATTGAAGAAGCGGATGTTTATATTATTTCAGTTTCTGATAATGCTATTGCAGAAGTTGCAAGTAATTTGCCTTTTAAAAATCGTTTAGTGGTACATACATCTGGTACTTCTGAACTTTCCGTTTTAGATAATAAGAATAGAAAAGGTGTTTTTTATCCTTTGCAAACGTTTAGTAAATCTAAAGTTGTAGATTTTTCAACTATTCCAATTTGTTTGGAAACGGAAAATGAAAGTGATTATAAAACTTTAGAAATATTGGCAAACTTAATTTCAAAAAAAGCCTATGCTATTTCGTCTGAACAACGTAAAAGTTTACATGTAGCTGCTGTTTTTGTGTGTAATTTTGTGAATCATTTATATCAAATTGGAAATCAAATTTGTAACGAAAACAGAGTCCCATTTGAAATATTGCAACCTTTAATAATTGAAACTGCTAATAAAATAACTGAATTATCTCCAAAAGAAGCACAAACTGGACCAGCGTTGAGAAATGATACTAAAACCATTGAAAAACATATTGAATTTCTACAAAATTCAAACTATCAAGAATTATATAAATTATTAACCCAATCGATACAAAATGTCTAAAAGTTATAAAGAACTAATGAACGAAATCACTACTTTCATCCTTGATGTTGATGGTGTACTTACAGATGGAACTATTCATGTTACACAAACAGGTGAAATGCTTAGAAATATGAACATTCGTGATGGATATGCCATGAAAGCGGCTGTTGAAAATGGTTATACCGTTTGTATTATTTCTGGTGGAAGTAATGAAGGAGTACGTGTTCGTTTACGTAATTTAGGAATAACTGACATCCATTTGGGGGTTTCCGATAAAGTAGAAACCTTTAAAGAATTTATAGATATTTACAATATTAAACCTGAACAAGTGTTATATATGGGTGACGATATTCCGGATTATCATGTAATGAAATTAGTAGGTTTACCAACATGTCCTCAAAATGCAGCTCCAGAAATTAAAAATTTAAGTAAATATATTTCTCATATCAATGGAGGAAATGGATGTGTACGAGATGTTATTGAACAAGTAATGAAAGTACAAGGAAAATGGATGGCTCATTTTGATGCTAAATATGATTAATTTAAAGTAATCAGTTATTAGTGTTCAGTTTATTAGCAATAAAATTTAATTGAAATGAAATATCAAGACTCATTGGCTTATAAAAAAAGTTTTGAAATGGCTATGTTAATTTTTAAAATATCTAAGTTCTTTCCACAAGAAGAAAAATATTCTTTAACTGATTAAATTAGAAGGAGTTCAAGAAGTGTTTGTGCTAATATTGCTGAAGCCTATAAAAAAGAGATTATCCAAAAGTATTTTCGTAGCAAGTTAACCGATTGTGATGCTGAAAATTCAGAGACGCAAACTTAGCTTGAATTCTTTAAAGCTTGTGAATACATTACTAATAATGTTTACCAATCTTTGATTGAAAGAAATAATAAAAAAGGAAAACTAATAAATTATATGATTCTAAATCCTACAAAATTTGGTGTAAAATCAGATAAATAATTGACCACTATTCACTGATTACTAAATACTGACCCTAATTACTAAAAAAAATATGAAATACTTAAAATTAATACGCTTTCAAAACCTACTTATACTTGCTTTCATGCAAGTACTTTTTCGATATACATATTTAAAATCGGCAACTTATACAAATTTAACACCAACAAACAATTTTCTGTCTCTTTCAACTTTCCAATTTATACTATTAGTTCTCTCAACAGTTTGTATTGCTGCTGCTGGATATGTGATTAACAATATAATAGATCAAGAGAATGATGAAATTTCGAAACCAAAAGATAGAATTGTAGGGAAATCAATTTCTGAAAGTATAGCTTATAATATTTATGTAACTTTAAATATTATTGGTGTAGGAATTGGATTTTACTTATCAAATGCTGTTGGTAAAAAAGGCTTATTTACTATTTTTATTTTTATAGCAGCTTTATTGTATATTTATTCAACATATCTCAAAAGAATTCTAATCATAAGTAATATTACAGTTGCTTTCATTCTATCCTTCAGTATAATTATTCTTGGCGTTTTTGATTTATTTCCAGCTACTTATGAAGGAAACACAATCCAAATGAGACAAGCTTTTGGAGTACTATTTGATTATGCAATATTCGCCTTTATTATTAATTTTATACGAGAAATTATAAAAGATATTGAAGACACTGATGGTGATTATGCTTCAGGAATTCAAACCTTACCTATTCTTTTAGGAGAAACTAGAACAGCAAAACTAGTTAGCTTTTTAATTCTTATTCCTATTATTCTATTAATTTATTACATTAATGAAAACTTATTAGATTATGATTATGTGTTATATTATGGATTATTATTTATTGTAGGTCCTCTACTCTATTGTATTATTAAACTATGGAGCGCAAAAACCAAGCAAGATTTTAAACATTTAAGTTTAGTTTTAAAACTAGTTCTTTTCTTTGGAATTTTATCGATTGCTGTTGTAACTTATTCTATAAAAAATGCTTAAAGACAAATTAAATCAATATAATATCATTTTAGCTTCTGGTTCACCAAGAAGACAACAATTTTTTAAAGAAATGGATGTTCCTTTTACTATTCAACTAAAAGAAGTTGAAGAAATATATCCAGATACTCTAAAAGCAGAAGAAATAACGAATTTTTTATCTGAATTAAAGGCAAATGCTTTTGAAAACCTTCAAGAAAAAGACATTTTAATCACAAGTGACACAATTGTTTGGCATGAAGAGAAAGCACTAGGTAAACCAAAAAATTACGATGATGCATTTAAAATGTTGCAATCTATGTCGGGAAAAACGCATAGAGTGATTACATCTGTTTCTTTTAAAACTAAAAATAGAGTAGAAACAATTCACGAAATAACTCATGTAACATTTAAAATGTTATCAGATTTAGAAATAACTTATTATTTGGATCATTACAAACCATTTGATAAAGCAGGGTCTTATGGTATTCAAGAATGGATTGGTCTAATAGGCATTTCAAAAATTGAAGGTTCATATACAAATGTTGTTGGTTTACCTGTTGAAAAAGTTTATTCAAAACTGTTAGATTATGCTTAAATTTATTGAAAACCCATATTTACATCAAGAAATACTAACATTCATTGCTATTTGTATTTTCTTTATTTTGAAATTATTCTCTTCGGAAGTAGTTAAAAAATTTGCTCGGGTAAATGAATCTTTAGAACATAGAACAAATCTTGTAATTAAATACATTAATATCCTACTTGGATTATTAGCTATTTTTTCAATCATTATAATTTGGGGTGTAGAAAAAGAACAAATTTTCATTTTTGTATCATCAGTTTTTGCAGTTGTGGGTGTTGCTTCTTTTGCACAATGGTCTATTTTAAGCAATATTTCAGCTGGAATTATCTTATTCTTCTCTTATCCATTCAAAATTGGAGATAAAATAAAAATATTAGATAAAGATTATCCTTTAGAAGGAGAAATTGAAGATATTAAAGCCTTTTATATTATTTTAAAAACAAGTGATGATGAACAAATTACCTATCCAAATAATTTATTAATGCAAAAAGGAATTCTTATTGTGAAATCAAATTTTGAAGATCAAGAATTTACAGATTAAAATCATCTTATAAAATAATGTTAAAAAGGAAGAATTTAAATCTTCCTTTTTTATTTTTAAGCCTAATTTTAAATTTAGAGTTTTAAAAACTATAAAAAAATGATAAAAAAATATCCTTTATTCCTTTTACTTTTTACTCTTTTCGTTCAAGCACAAGCTCCCAAAAAACCAAACTCTAATGAAATTTATGAAGCCATTCAAAAATTAAATTTTTTAGGAAAAGTACTTTATGTAGCCGCTCATCCAGATGATGAAAACACTCGATTAATTACTTATTTCGCTAATCATTATCATGCTGAAACAGCTTATCTATCACTTACACGTGGAGATGGTGGTCAAAATTTAATAGGACCTGAATTAAGAGAAAAATTAGGAGCAATAAGAACGCAAGAATTATTAGCTGCCCGAAATATTGATGGTGGAAACCAATTTTTTACTCGTGCTAATGATTTTGGCTATTCAAAAGAACCTAATGAAACCTTTTCTATTTGGAACAAAGAGCAAGTTTTAGAAGATGTTATACAAGTAATGGAAACATTTCAACCAGATATTGTTATTAATAGGTTTAATCATAGAACTCCTGGTACAACTCACGGACATCACACAGCTTCTGCAATATTGAGTTTAGAAGCTTATAATAAATTATCAACAAAGCCAAGTAGAGTCTTTTTTAATACATCATGGTGGTTTTATGGGAGTGAAGAAGCCTTTGAAAAAGCAGATAAATCAAATTTATTAACATTTAATGCAAATGTATATTATCCACTAAAAGGAAAAAGTAATCATGAAATTGCAGCTTTAAGTAGAAGCCAACATAAATGTCAAGGTTTTGGAGCAACAGGTTCAAGAGGGAGTGAAACAGAATATTTAGAACTTTTAAAAGGAAGTTTACCTAATGCTTCTAATATTTTTGAAGGAATTGATACTTCATGGAATAGAATAAAAAATGGAGCAACAATTGGACAAATATTAAATAAAATTGAAGTAAATTTTGATTTTAAAAATCCATCTAATCATATTCCTGAATTAGTTAAAGCCTATCTATTAATTCAAAAATTAGATGATAGTTATTGGAAAACAACCAAAACCAATCAAATATCTAAAATTATTGAAGCTTGTAGTGGTTTATATTTAGAAGCCATTACTTCAACCGAAAAAGCTACTAAAAATGAAACTATCACAATAAATTTTGAAGCGATAAATAGAAGTAATTCAAATGTAAAACTTTTAAATATTTCTATTCTTAATCAGAATAAGAAGACAGAAAACAAAGTATTACTAAATAATGAAAAAGTAAACTTTGAAGAAAAAAACTTTAAAATTCCAAATACAATTGAATACACAAATCTATTTTGGTTAAAAGAAAAACCAACTGTAGGAATGTATCAAGTATCTAATAAATCTATTAGAATTCTTCCAGAAGAAAAATTACAATTTCCTATCATTTTTTCGATAGAAATTGAAGGAACAAAAATCGATTTTGTGAAAAATTTAGTCTATAAAAAAAATGATCCTGAAAAAGGAGAAACTTATATCCCTTTTTCAGTTTTACCGGAAGTTACATCTGAAATAGTCAATAAAGTTTCCATTTTTAATAATAATGAACCAAAAGAAATTATAGTAAAATTAAAATCTAATAAAGAAAATAGTAAAGGAACTGCAAAGTTAATTTTAGATTCTAGCTGGAAAGTTGAACCAAAAGAAATTCCTTTTTCAATTGCTTCAAAAAATGAGGAAAAAACAATCTTATTTAAAGTTTTTCCACCAAAAAATGAAAGTAGCACCGATTTTTCTGTTGAAATAAATACCAATACTGAAAAACATCAATTAGAATGTGTAGAAATTAAATATGATCATATACCAAAACAAACTATTTTACAACCATCAGAAGGAAAATTAGTAAAACTAGACATTCAAATTAAAGGTAAAAATATTGGCTATCTAATTGGCGCTGGAGATGAAGTTGGTAAAAATTTAGAAAATATTGGATATCAAATAACATATATCAATCCACATGAAATTTCTGTTGAAAATTTAAATAAATTCGACGCTGTAATCTTAGGAATTAGAGCATTTAATACTATTGAAGAGCTAAAATTTAAAAACAAAGAACTTTTTCAATATGTTTCAAATGGCGGAAATTTAATTGTTCAATACAATACAACTAATGGGTTATTAACTAAAGAAGTTGCTCCTTATGAATTAGTAATTTCTAGAGATAGAGTAACAAATGAAAAAGCAAAAATCACTTTTCTAAACCCAAATCATCCTGTTTTAAATGCACCAAATAAAATAACTACTAAGGATTTTGAAAATTGGATTCAAGAGCAAGGTTTATATTATCCAAATAAATGGAGTACTTCTTTCACTCCTATTTTAAGTGCAGCAGATGAAGGAGAAAATCAAAAGGAAGGTGCACTTTTAATTGCAAAACATGGAAAAGGAAACTATATTTATACTGGCTTAAGCTTTTTTAGAGAATTACCAGAAGGTGTTTCTGGAGCTTATAGACTACTTGCTAATTTAATATCATTAGACAAATAACTTGCTATGGAAGAAAAAAATAAATGGAAAAGAAGTTACAATTTTGTGTTACTTATAAATGCATTATACATTTTGATTTTCTATATTTTAATGGAAATTTACTCTTAATATGGAAAATTTAGATTGGATTGTACTATCGTGTACACTACTTTTTATTGTTATTTACGGTGCATTAAAAACGAAAGGAAGCGCAAATGTAAAAGACTATCTTTTAGACAATAACGAAACACCATGGTTCACCGTAGGCCTTTCTGTTATGGCAACGCAAGCCAGTGCTATTACTTTTTTATCAACTCCAGGTCAGGCTTATCATGATGGAATGGGATTCGTTCAGTTCTATTTTGGTTTACCACTTGCAATGATTGTTATTGCTTATACTTTTATCCCTATATATCATAAATTAAAAGTATATACTGCTTATGAATATTTGGAGCAACGTTTTAATGTAAAAACTCGTACTCTTGCTGCTGTTCTTTTTCTTTTTCAAAGAGGCTTAGGAACAGGAATTACGATTTATGCACCATCTATTATTCTTTCTGCATTATTAGGATGGAATCTAACAATGCTTAATATTATTATAGGTGTTTTAGTAATTATTTATACCGTAACAGGTGGAACAAAAGCAGTAAACGTAACTCAAAAGCAACAAATGTTTGTTATCATATCGGGAATGTTTATTACCTTTTTCTTAATTCTTGATTATTTACCTGAAGACTTAGATTTTACAAATGCACTCCATGTAGCTGGAGCCAATGGTAAAATGGATATCCTAGATTTTTCATATAATCCTGAAACACGTTACACCTTTTGGAGTGGAATTACAGGTGGATTTTTCTTAATGTTATCTTATTTTGGAACAGACCAATCACAAGTTGGACGTTATCTTTCTGGAAAATCAGTAAAAGAAAGTCAAATGGGATTAATAATGAATGGATTTTTAAAAGTTCCAATGCAATTTTTTATCCTTTTAACTGGTGTTTTAGTTTTCGTATTCTTTCAATTTAACGATACACCTTTGCATTTTAATCCAAATAATGTTAATAAAGTAAAAGAATCTACTCATAAAAAATCTTATGAAAATTTAGAAAGTGAATTAGATCATATTAATGAAGAGAAAAAAGTAGTTAATAAAATTTATATTGAACAACTTCAGCATAATGATTTTGACAATCCTACATTAAGAAAACAAATGGTTGCACTTTCATTAAAAGAAAAAGAGTTAAGAGAAGAGGCAAAAGAAATAATTAAGAAAGTAGATACTGGTTCTGAAACAAATGATAAAGACTATGTTTTTCTATATTTTATTTTACATTACTTACCAAAAGGATTGTTAGGATTATTGTTAGCTGTAATTTTTAGTGCCGCAATGTCTTCTAGTGCTTCAGGATTAAACTCTCTTGCAGCAACAACAGCAATAGATTTATATAAAAGGAATGTAAATGATAAATCTGATAAACACTATGTTTATGCTACACAATACTTTACGCTATTTTGGGGAATTATTGCTATTGGTTTTGCCTGTATAAGTTCCCTTTTTGAAAACCTAATTCAGTTAGTAAATATAATCGGTTCTGTTTTTTATGGAACTGTATTAGGCATCTTCTTAGTCGGATTCTATATTAAATATATAAAAGGTGAAGCTATTTTTATAGGAGCATGTATAAGTCAAACACTTATTTTTATTATCTATTATTTTGCTATTCATATTCAACCAAATGATAGTGAAAAGCTAAGTTATCTATGGCTAAACTTCATTGGTGTTTTACTAACTTTAGTTATTTCATCTATTATTCAATTAATTTTAAATAAAACCAAACAAGAAACTGAAATAAATAATAGTTAAAGAATAAAACAACTCTTAAATCTATTATGAGTATTTTCAATAGTAAACAAAAAAATCCGAACTTTTTAGAAGTTCGGATTTTTTATTTATAGTTTTAAATGATTATTTAGACCATTCTGCAATACTATCTTTATTCATTTTTTCATAATCAGCATTTCCTGCTTTAACCGCTGCATTCAAAGAAGATTTAGCTGTAGCAATTGCTCCTTTTTTATCTCCTAATTTCGCTTGAATCAATGATTTTAAACGTAAATACCAAAATGGTGTATCTGCTCCTGTTGGAGTCATTTCAACAGCACTATTTATCCAAGTTAATGCTTTATTTAAATCATTATTTGATTGGTAATAATATTGAGCCGCTGAAAAATAATCTCTAGAAGTTGGTCCAGCTAACGCTTTTTCTATACTATTCATTGCTATTTCATTTGTAGGAACAGTAAATGGAACAGAAACAGTTGTTCTTTCCCACGCTAAATCTAAAGTAGCACTATCATTTGTTAAACTATTTATTGAAATAGTAAATGATTCTACAGATTTATTCAACGTTTCAGGTTTTACAGTAGTTCTTAAAGCTACTTTACTTTCATCCCATTTTTCTGGTAATCCCCAATTATCTGTTGCTGTATAAAAAATTACATCCCAACTATCTGCTTTTGGAGTTGTATATAAAGCATACTTCCCTTTCTTTAAATCTTTACCATTAACTTTAATGTCTTCATCAAATGAAATTACAGTATTGGCATTTGCTCCTGTTCTCCAATTCTTTCCATAAGGAACTAAATCTCCGTAAACTGTTCTCCCTTTTGCTCCTGGTCTTGAATAATCTATTTTTACATTTGTTAAACCTACAACCTGATCCACTTTTGCAGCAGGACTTGCTTGTGGAGTTTCTACTTGGGCATTAATTGTTAGCGTAGATAATGCAAACAATGCCATTATGAATACCTTTTTCATCTTGATTTTTATTTGTATAAGTTATAATTATGAATTTTTACGAAATTACTAAAAATGTAGAATGAATATGTTAAGCTATTCCTAAAATTAAAAAATATTTGTTTAATATTTTTATATATTTGTTAAACAAAACATTCTGTAGTGAAAATTTATACACTTCATAAAAAACAAAATTTACCCATTACATTAGATGAAGCTTGGGAGTTTTTATCAAATCCAAAAAATCTAAAGATAATAACTCCTGATTATATGGGATTCAACATATTATCTGGTGCTGATAAACCTATGTTTTCTGGGCAAATGATACAATATATTGTTACTCCTATTTTAGGTATTCCAACAAAATGGGTTACTGAAATTACTCATGTTCAAGACAAAAAATATTTTGTAGATGAACAACGTTATGGACCATATTCTCTTTGGCATCATAAACATTTTTTAAAAGAAATTCCAGGTGGAATAGAAATGGAAGATATTATTGATTATAAGATTCCAATGGGTATTTTAGGTCAATTAGTTCATCCAATATTAGTAAAACCTAAACTCGATGAAATTTTTGAATATAGACGAAAAAAATTGATTGAGTTATTTGGTGAATTTCAACATTAAAATTAAGCTATAAAATATCAATAATGACAATATTCTGGTTTAGAAGAGATTTAAGATTACAAGATAATGTAGGGTTATTTCATGCACTTTATGAAAATAATTCTATTTTACCTATTTTTATTTTTGATCCTGCTATTCTTTCTCAATTACCTAGAAATGATTCACGGGTTACTTTTATTTATAATCAATTAAAAAACATTCAATCACAATTAAATCAGGTTGGAAAATCATTGGCTATTTTTTTTGATGATCCAAAAACAGTATTTGAAAAACTAATTACTGAAAATAAAATAACATCCGTTTATACTAATCATGATTACGAACCATACGCTCGAAAACGCGATAAAAATATTTATCAGATTTTAAAAGCAAATGATATTTCATTCAAAACATTGAAAGATCAAGTTATTTTTGAAAAAAATGAAATTGTAAAAGATGATAATTCACCTTATGTAGTTTATACTCCCTTTTCAAAAAAGTGGAAACAAAAATTAAGTACTACTACTCTACTCTATTATAATTCAGAAGATTTTTTAGATAAAATTGTATCACATTCTTATTCATTTCCTTCATTAGAAACTATTGGATTTGAAAAAAGTGCTTTAAAAATTTCAAAATTTGATATTTCAGAAAAACTTATAGAAAATTACGAGAATACTCGAAACTTCCCTAGTTTAAATGGAACATCAATGTTAGGAGTTTATCTTAGATTTGGAACTATATCTGTTCGTGAAATGGTTAAAAAGGCACAACTATCTAAGAATGAAACTTTCTTAAATGAACTCATTTGGAGAGAATTTTTCATGCAAATACTTTGGCATTTTCCTCATACCATAAATCAAAGTTTTAAACCTAAATATGACGCAATAATTTGGGACAATAATGAAGCTCTATTTCAAAAATGGTGTGAAGGAAAAACAGGATATCCATTTGTAGATGCTGGAATGCGAGAATTAAATGCAACAGGACACATGCACAATAGAGTGAGAATGATAGTTGCTAGTTTCCTTTGTAAACACTTATTAATAGATTGGCGTTGGGGAGAAACTTATTTTTCAACAAAACTATTAGACTATGAACAAGCTAGTAACGTTGGTAATTGGCAATGGGCAGCAGGTTCTGGTGTTGATGCTGCTCCTTATTTTAGAATTTTTAACCCAACAGAACAAATTAAAAAATTTGACAAAGACTTAAAATATATTAAAAAATGGGTTCCAGAATTAGAAACATCAAACTATCCAAAACCCATTGTTGATCATAAAGAAGCACGTGAAAAATGCTTAAAAAGATATAAAGAAGCCTTAAATTAAAAACCTTTTTTTAAATTTAAAACATCTAGTTCATTGAAATGGTTAACTATTCTATCGGCTTTAGCTAAATCTTGTAGATTAGAGTTACTACTTCTATAACCGACACAATAAATATCCGCAGCTTTTGCTGCTTCTACTCCATTTGTACTATCTTCAATAACAATACAATTTTCTTTTGGATGTATTGACAAACTTGCAGCATGCAAGAAAATAGCAGGATGTGGTTTTGATTTTGGAAAATCTTCACCACTTACAGTATGTGTAAAATATTGATGTAAATTGAAACGATTAAAAACTCTTTGAATTGTACCTTTTGAAGCTGAAGATGCTAAAATTAATTCAACTTCATTATAATGTAATTCTTTTATTAAATCTTCAACTCCTTCTATTAAATGTAAGTCTTCTTTAGTATCAAAAGCATCATTAAAGAGGAAACGTTTTCTTAGAATTAAATCTTCAACTTCATGTTGCAATTGAAAATTTTCTTTAACTTTTTGAAAAACATTTCGAGTAGAATTTCCTGTAAATGAAGCATATAACTCATCACTAACTTCAATTTCTAATTCTTCAAAATGTTTATAATAAGCATATTTATGAACGGGTTCTGTATCTACAATTACACCGTCCATATCAAAAATAACTGTTTTAAGCATTGTTGTATTGTGTTGTTTGTGCAAAAATAGTATTTATAATTTTCATTTCAGAAGGATTAAACCTTTTTCGTTATCTTTAGTCTAAAGATTAAAACATTATAAATTGCAAGACGAAAAAGTGTTTATTGAAGCTTTACTAAATCCGAAAACGCAACAAGAAGCTTTTCGGGAATTATTGCAATTATATCAAAAACCATTGTATAATCATATTCGGAATATTGTATTAAACCATGATGATACTGATGATATTTTACAAAATACTTTTATAAAAATATTTCAAAATATTTCAAAATTTAAAGGAGAAAGTAAATTGTTTTCTTGGATTTATAGAATTGCAACAAATGAAGCTTTAAATTTTTTACAACAAAAATCTAAAAAACAAGGTATTTCAAATGAAGAAGTACAACAAAAAGCATTAAATAAACTAGAAAGTGATGTTTTTTTTGATGGTGATGAAATTCAATTAAAATTACAAAAAGCAATAGCTATATTACCTGAAAAACAACAATTAGTCTTTAAAATGAAATATTTTGAAGAGCTAAAATATGAAGAAATATCAGAAATTGTAGATACATCTGTTGGAGCATTAAAAGCTAGTTATCATTTAGCTGTTAAAAAAATTGAAGAATATTTAAAAAAGAATTAAACCATTTATAGTTAATTTTGTCCTATATATATGAAAGATTTAAAATTAGATAATGAACCGAAAGTAAAATCTGGATTTAAAATTCCCGAAAACTATTTTGAGCAATTTGAAGAGAGGATGATGATGCAATTGCCTAAAAAAGAAACAAAAGTAGTTTCTATATTTCACAGAAAACAAATATGGTTTTCAAGTATAGCCGCTGTTTTATTAGCAATGATTGCTATTCCTGTTTATTTTAATTTATCAAAAGCTAAACCTTTAGAAACAGCCACATTAGAATCTTATTTAAGCACGGAATATTCTACTTATGAAATTGTAGATAGATTGTCTAATGAGGACATAATTGCTTTAGAGGATGATTTGTCTCTTAATGATGATGACATTGAAGCTTATTTATTAGACACACAAAACTTAGATTACTATTTAAATCAATAAAGTATGAAAACAAAAATAGCATTACTATTATTATTCATTTCCTCTTTCTCTTTTTCACAAGGGTTTAAAGAAAAAAAAGAAAAAATAAAAGCATTAAAAGTAGCTTTTATAACAGAAGAATTAAATTTAACAACAGAAGAAGCGCAAAAATTTTGGCCTGTTTATAATTCGTATGATGATAAACAATTTGAAATTAGGCATAATAAAATGAAAGCAATTGTCAATCAATATGAAAGTAGTGAAATTGAAAAACTTTCAGAAAAAGAAGCTTTACAACTTGTTAAAAAAATGGAAGCCAATGAAGATGAAATGCATAATCTAAAAAAGAAATATATAAAAGATTTATTAAATGTACTTCCTGCAAAAAAAGTAGTAAAATTAAAGAAGGTAGAAGATGAGTTTAATAGAAAACTTTTTAAACAATATAGAGATCGTAGAGATTAATTAAAAAAGCACTTTTTAGTGCTTTTTTTTTTGATATAGATTGTTATGGAATAGATTTCTAAGTTCTACTCTAATTTTTAACATAAAAGCCATCTTGAAATTTACAAGATGGCTTTATATATTTAAACTAACTCACTTTTTTAATTCCATCCACCTCCTAAAGCTTTATAAATGTTAACTTTAGCATTCATCAATTTCATTTTAGCTTCAATTAAATCAAATTCAGATTCCAAAGCATCACGTTGTGTTAACAACACTTCCATGTAATCAGCACGAGCTGACCTAAAAAGATCGTTTGAAATAATTACTGATGTATTAAGTGCATCAACTTGTTTTGATTTAAAGTCATATGTTTTTGACATATTTTTAATCATTGACAATTGATTGGCTACTTCAACATAAGCATTTAAAATAGTACGTTCATAATTATAAACTGCTTGAATTTGTTTTGCATTTGCATTATAATAAGTTGCTTTTATCGCATTTCTATTGATTAATGGTGCTACCAAATCTCCAGCAATTGAATACAATAATGATTGTGGTGTTTTAATCAAATATGAAGGGTTAAAAGCTTGAAAACCAATTCCAGCGGAAATACCTAAAGAAGGATAAAAACGTGCTTTAGCAACTTTAATATCTAATTTAGCAGCAGCCAAATCTAATTCTGCCTGTTTAATATCTGGTCTATTTGCTAATAACTCTGAAGGTAAACCAGCACTAATATTTTCTAAACTTAAATTATTAAAAATAGTTACATCTCTTTCTATAGGTTGTGGATATCTACCTAATAAAAAGTTAATTTTATTCTCTGTTTCTACTATTCTTTGCTCAATAGTAAATTGAAGACTTTGTGTGTTTAATACCTGAGCTTCAAATCGTTTTACAGCTAATTCATTTGAACGTGCAGATTCTTTTAACAATTTTACAATTTTAAGTGCATTGTTCTGAATATCAATATTTTGTTTAACTAAATTTAATTGATTATCCAACGCTAATAGCTCATAATATGAATTAGCAATTTCTGCAATAAGATTTGTTATTACAAAGTTTTTTCCTTCAACTGTTGCTAAATATCTGCTAACCGCAGATTTTTTAGCATTATGTAATTTCCCCCAAATATCAACTTCCCAACTTGCATAAGCTCCGATCATATAATCTGGTAATGGTTCTGGCATTTCAGTATCAGGTTTAATATCAGTCGTAGCATCATTTGCTCCTTTACTTGTATAACGACCAACTTTGTCAAGTCCTGCTGAACCTTTAATTCCTAGAAATGGTAAATATTCTCCTTTCCTTACTCGAATTTCATTACGTGCAATTTCAATTTCTTGCAACGTGATATTCAATTCTTGATTATTTTTTAAAGCAGTATCAATTAAACTCTTCAAATACGGATCGGCAAAATAATCTTCCCATTTCATTTTTCCTGAATTGATAGTGTCTTGAGATGAATTATATTGCTCTGGCACATTAGCATTAGCTATTTTTTCAACCATTTCTGGTGTTTTACAACTAGCTAAATTCAATAATATGAAGGCAATACCTACATATAAATATATCTTTTTGTTAAGCATCTTTATCATTATTTTTTCGTTTATTCTTCTTCTGGAAAACTATCTAATTGATGTACAAAATCTTCTGTTAAAGATCCTTCATCTTCATCTTTAATTAACTTTCTTCCATCTGCTAATGAGGCAAAAATAAAATACAAACCTGGAACAATGATTACACCGAAAATCGTTCCGAATAACATACCTCCTAAAGCAGAAGCACCAATTGTACGATTTCCAATTGCTCCAGCACCAGTAGCAATAATTAAAGGAATTAATCCAGCAATAAAAGCAAATGAAGTCATTAAAATAGGTCTAAAACGAACTTTAGCACCTTCAATTGCAGCTTCTAAAATGGTATATCCTTGACTTCGCTTTAAAACTGCAAATTCAACAATTAATACAGCATTCTTACCTAATAATCCAACTAACATAATAAGTCCGATTTGTGCATAAATATCATTTTGAAGTCCCATTAATTCTAATAATACGAAAGAACCAAAAACTCCAACAGGTAATGAAAATATTACTGCAAGTGGAATAATAAAACTTTCATATTGAGCTGCTAAAACAAAATAAACGAAAACCAATACTATTAAAAATACATAAAGTGATTCATTTCCTCTACCAGCTTCGTCATACGACAAACCTTCCCAAGCAATATCATATCCTTTTGGTAATGTTTGAGCTGAAACTTCTTTAATAGCTTTAATCGCATCCGCAGTTGTATACCCTTTAGCTGGAAGACCTTGAATAGCTGCGGAATTATACATATTATAGCGTGTTACTTCATTAGGTCCTTGTGTTTTTTTAAGTTTCATAAATGCTGAATATGGTACCATTTCTCCATGATCATTTTTGACATAAAGATTTAAAATATCAGATGGAAGTCTTCTGAATTTAGGATCAGATTGCACATAAACTTTAAAGAAACGACCAAACTTAATAAAACCTTGTTCGTAAGTACTACCAATCATTATGTTAAGGTTTTCCATTGCTTTACCAATTGAAACACCTTTTTGCATAGCTAAATCATTATTGATTTCTAGTTCATATTGTGGATAATTTGCTGCAAAAAAAGTAAACAAGCCTGCTAATTCTTTACGCTTGCCTAAATTTTCCATAAACTGTTTATTCACTTTATCAAATTCTTGGTAATCTGTATTTGTTGTTTTATCTAGTAAACGCATGGAAAAACCTCCAGAAGATCCAAAACCAGGAATTGCAGGTGGTTCAAAAAACTCAACGATAGCTCCAAGTCCTTTAGATTTTTCTTCCAATTCTTCCATAATCTCTTTAACAGTATGATCACGATCTGACCATTTTTTCAAGTTAATAAGACATGTTCCAGCATTAGACCCTCTACCTTCAGTCATAATTTCATAACCTGCCAAAGAAGAAACTGATTCAACTCCTTCAACTTCTTCACAAATTTTTTGAAGTTTTTGAGAAACCTGATTAGTTCTTTCTAATGTTGCTCCAGGTGGTGTTTGTATAATGGCATAAATTGTTCCTTGATCTTCACTTGGAATAAATCCAGAAGGGAGAATTTCACTTGTATAAAAAATACCTGCACAAAATGCTAATAATATACCAAAAGTTAACCATCTTCTATTAACAATTCTTTTTAATACAGCTACATATTTTCCTGTAAGTTTATCAAATACTGCATTAAATTTATCTAAAATTTTAGTCAACATATTGCTCTTATGAGCTTGCGCATGATGATTCTTTAATAACATTGCACAAAGTACAGGTGTCAAAGTAAGAGCAACAAGAGCCGAAATTACAATTGAACTTGCCATTGTAATTGAAAATTGTCTGTAAAATGTTCCAACAGGTCCAGACATGAAGGAAATTGGTAAGAATACCGAAACCATTACCGCTGTAATTGCAATAATTGCTCCGCTAATTTCACCCAATACTTTTTTAACTGCTGAATATGGTGAAATAGTATGATCTTCATCAAACTTGGCATGTACGGCTTCAACGACGACAATGGCATCATCGACAACAATACCAATTGCTAATACTAAAGCAAACAATGTTACCAAATTGATTGAAAGCCCAAAAAACTGAATTACAAAAAATGCACCAATTAATGAAACAGGGACGGCTAAAATAGGTATTAACGTGGAACGCCAATCACCTAAGAAAATGAATACAACCAGTGCAACTAAAATAAATGCATCACGTAATGTATGAATTACTTGCTCTATAGAAGCATCTAAAAACTGAGATACATCATAACTAATTTTATAATCTACTCCTGGTGGAAAAGTAGCTTTCATTTCTTCAAGCTTTGCTTTTACTTCTTCAATTACATCACTTGCATTACTTCCATAATTTTGTTTTAATACGATTGCAGCAGAAGGATGACCATCTAAATTTGAATAAATATCAAAAAATTCACTTCCTAATTCTACTGAACCAATATCTTTTAAATGAATACTTTCTCCATTTGCATTAGCACGAATAATAACATTTTCATATTGTTTTGGTTCATTAAACCTTCCTTTATAGGTTAGAACATATTCTAGTGATTGAGCAGAAATACCTGAACTTTGCCCAATTCTACCAGGACGACCAATAATACTTTGCTCTTGTAAAGCTTCCATTACTTCATCAATAGAAATATTATAGGCTCTCATTCTATCTGGGTTTAACCAAACACGCATTGCATATGTGCGACTCCCTAATATTTGCGATCTTGCTACACCTTTAATTCTATTAATTTCAGGAATCATTTTCACATTAGCATAATTGTATAGAAACTTTTCATCCATACTTTTGCTTTTAGAATAAAGATTCACATACATTAACATACTCGGCTGAATTGGTGTGATTACAACACCTTCACGCTGAACCAATTCTGGTAAAAGTGGCATAACTTGATCTACCCTTGTTTTTACCCTAATAACAGCTTGATTAGGATCGGTTCCAGGTTCAAAAATAATTCTAAGTGTTGCTTCACCCGCACTAGTTGCATCGGTTGCCATATAACGCATTCCTTCAACTCCATTTATTGAGTTTTCTAGCGTAATTAAAGTTGATTTTACTAATACATCTGCACTTGCTCCTGGATATGCAATAAAGATATTTACCGTTGTTGGTGCAATTTGTGGAAATTGTGAAATGGGAAGCTGTTTGATTGCTAATGACCCTACAAATAATATTATGATTGAAATTACAATCGCAAATACGGGTCTGTGTATAAATCTATTAAACATTTTTTCTCTTTTTAAATTTTATACTACTCGGCATATAACTCCAAATGCGACATTACAGTTTCTGGGTTCTCAACTTTATATTCTATTTTATCATTCTCATTTACAAGACGTAATCCTTCAAGAAGAATTTTATCTCCTTCTGAAAGTCCTTCACTAATTGCATATATATGAGGTAATTCTGCTGCAATAGTAATGGCTCTAGATTTAACTTGACTGTTTTTATCAATCACATAAACATACTTTTTATCAAGAACTTCAAATGTTGCTTTTTGAGGAATTAAAAGAGCATTTTTTATTGGAATAATTGCTTGTACACTACCTGTTTCGCCATATCTTAACAAACCATTCGGATTTGGAAATGTTGCTCTAAATGGAATATTTCCAGTTTCATTATCAAAATCTGCTTCTACTGTTTCCACTACACCTGGATAATCAAAATATTGATTATTTGCCATTAAAAGTTTAACTTTTGGTTTAACATCGGTATTTTTAAATTTTGCTCTATAATCTAAATATTCTGCTTCTGGAACGTTATAATATACCCACATTTCACTATTATCAGAAAGGTTTGTAAGTAAATCTCCTTCATCCACTAAACTCCCTAAACGTACATGAAAACGGTCTATTATACCATCAAATGGAGCTCTTATTTGAGTAAATTCTAAATGAACATTTGCTAATGCAAGTTCAGCATTGGCTTTGTCTAACTTTGCTTTAGCCATAGCTAACTCATTTGGAGCTACTACATTACTTTCTGCTAATTTTTTAGTATTTAAATATTCAATTTCTGCAAATTTTGCCTCAGCCTTTGTTTTTTGCATTTCTGCTTCATATAATTTTGGCATTATTTGGAATAATAATTGCCCTTTTTTTACAAACTGACCTTCATCAACATAAATGTTTTGCAAATACCCTTTTTCTTGCGCTCTTAATTCAATATGACGAATGGATTGGATTTGAGCTACATAATCCTTTGTGATAACAGTATCTTTTCTAATTGGATTAGTAACTAAAAATTTTGTTTCCTCTTCTTTTTCTTTTTTCTCTGTTTTACAACTTGTATTAAATAACAAGGCACAGAAACTCACTAACATGAGTACTTTTTTCATGATAATTTGGTTTTGATTAAATATGGTTTGGTTTTTTATTTAAGATATGTTGATTTAAACAACACATACTTTTCCCAATAGCAAATTTTGCAATGGGATATTTTTATTTGTTTCCGAAACAAATTGTAGGTAGGCAATAAGATTTTGCCTTTTTAAGAATCATATTCTAAATACTTGAAATATGATGTGTTTTTTATATGAATAAAAGCCTTTAAATCGTTTAAAGAAAAGGAAACGATTTTTAATATAATCAGAAAAATAATTGGAAGCTTGAGTATAACAAAGTATATTGAAGAAAGCACTTAATTGTACTTCTTTTTTAAAAGATATTAATTCATCTTCTTCTCCTTCATTATCAGTAGCATGTATTTTATGCTTATTATTATCAATTATGGGAAGTGATGTTCTAACTTTTAATGTGTTATCTAAAACATCAGTATTAAGATTTTTTGTAGTAGCGTTTTCAAGAACAGCATGAGAATGACTACTACTATCTACAACAGGTATAAAAGTAGTATTGTATCCTATTGATAAGATACCAATTAATAAAAATAAATATTTTACCTGTTTCTTTAACATTTCAAGGCAAAATTAAATTATTTTTTTAAACTGACAATTAATAGTACATTTAATAAACTGTTAATATTCAATCGTTAGTTTTACAATTTTATTTTTTCCACCTGCATAAGCAATAGAGTCATTTTGGAAGCGAATAGTATATAAATCTTTGTCTTCTAACATTTTTTTCCAAGTATTTCCACTATCGTTTGAATAATGAACACCTGTTCCTCCAACACAAATTAAAGATTTTCCTTTACTATTTGGTACAAACTGAATGCAAGAAGCGTATCCAAATCCTTGACTTTGCCCTACTAATTGCCATGTTTTCCCACCATCTTTTGTAATGGCTTTATTATTAGAATTATCTTCTTGTTTTTCATAATCGCCACCAGCAATAAAGCCTATATTCTCATCATAAAAATCAGCCGTAAAAATTCCTGTCATAGTTTTTCCTTGTACAATTGGTGTATTATATACTTGCCAAGTATTTCCTTTATCTTCACTTACAAAGCAACGTGATTTTTTTCCTCCTGAAACGATAATTATTTTGTTATTTCTCAACATCACATTAGTGTTACTTGCTGCAAAAGCGGCTTCTCCTTCTTCTACTTTAGGTAATTTATCACATGGTATTTTTTGCCAAGTATTTCCTCCATCATTAGTAATTATGATATTCAAGCAATTTGAAACAGGATCTCCCATAGCTACTCCAAAATTAGTATCTAAAAATTGCATACTATCATAGAATACTTTTTCATTTTCTTCTTGATATACTAATTTTACTACCTTTCTATCATTAGATATTTTATACAATAATGCAGGAT
The DNA here is from genome assembly GCF_000967805.1 of Flavobacterium sp. 316. Classification (NCBI taxonomy): domain Bacteria; kingdom Pseudomonadati; phylum Bacteroidota; class Flavobacteriia; order Flavobacteriales; family Flavobacteriaceae; genus Flavobacterium; species Flavobacterium sp. 316. Next base: position 613,152 of record NZ_JYGZ01000001.1, on the reverse strand, counting down.
TTGCAACACTTAAAATGAAAATAGCATCTTTTGTTTTAGCAATACTTCTAAATTCAGGATGAAGTGAGTCTTTATTTATTCTTCCTCTAAATTTTTTTTGAGTAACCAAATCGATAGCTCCATATTTTCCGTTATTTCCTGAAAACCATAATTGATTACTATCTAAAACAATAGCCCTAATGCTAATTGAATCATTATAAATTTCTTCACTTATAATTTTTGTAAAGGTAATTTGCTTTGATCCTTGTTTTAAAATTTGCTCTTTACAGGATAATACTATAGTTAGTAGACTAAAAAGAAGTAGCTTTTTTCTCATTTTAATTAATTGAAAGGCGAATTTACAACTTATTAATAAAATATTATAGATATGATAATTATCATTTTTCTACTTATTACCTATACTTATTTTTGATGAAACAATTTGAAAGATGTCATTAGTTCAAAAATATAATGTTCCTGGTCCAAGATATACAAGTTATCCAACAGTTCCATATTGGGAAGAAAATCTTTTTTCTATAGATCAATGGAAAAATGCGGTGATACAATCTTTTATTGCGACTAATAAATCTGAAGGTATTAGCCTTTATATTCATTTACCTTTTTGTGAAAGTTTATGCACTTTTTGTGGTTGTAATAAACGAATTACAAAGAGACATGATGTTGAAAAGCCTTATATTACTGCTCTTTTAAAAGAGTGGGATTTATATTGTGAATTATTACCTCAACGACCTAATATTAAAGAGATACATCTAGGAGGCGGAACACCTACTTTTTTTTCATCTGATAATTTAACTTCTTTAATCAATGGTCTTTTTAAAAATGCAAACAAGGCTAAAGACTATGAGTTTAGTTTTGAAGGTCATCCTAATAATACTACTTACGAACAATTACAAACATTATATAATTTAGGATTTCGAAGAGTTAGTTTTGGTGTACAAGATTATGCTGAAAAGGTACAAAAAGCTATTCATCGAAATCAACCTTTTCATAATGTTGCAAAAGTAACATTTTGGGCAAGAGAAATTGGTTATACTTCAATAGGTCACGATTTAATTTTTGGATTACCTTTTCAAACATTAGAAGATGTTTTAGATACGATTGCTAAAACAAATTCATTACAACCAAATAGAATTGCTTTTTATAGTTATGCTCATGTTCCTTGGATAAAAGGCAATGGACAAAGAGGTTTTAAAGATGAAGACTTACCAAAAGATGATGTAAAGCGAAAATTATATGAAATTGGAAAAAAGGAACTCTTGAAACATAATTATACTGAAATTGGAATGGATCATTTTGCTTTGAAAAGTGACAGTATGACTAAATCATTTGAAACAGGAAAATTACATCGAAATTTTATGGGTTATACCTCATCTAAAACAGAAGTAATGATTGGCTTAGGTGTTTCATCTATTAGTGATTCTTGGGATGCTTTTGCACAAAATGAAAAAACTCTAGAAGATTATTATGCTAAATTAGACGAAGACAAACTACCTATATTTAGAGGTCATATTTTGAATTCAGAAGATTTAATTATTAGAAAACATATTTTAAATTTAATGTGCCAATTTAAAACTTCTTGGAATGATGCTAATACTTATTTTTCTGAAATAGAAACTGTCCTATCAAATCTTACTGAAATGGAAAAAGATGGTTTGTTAAAATTTAAAAATCAATCAATAATTGTTACAGAAAAAGGAAAACCATTTGTGCGTAATATTTGTATGGCTTTTGATTTACGATTAAAACGAAAAGCACCACAAACACAATTGTTTTCTATGACTATTTAAGGATTTTTTAAATATTTAGAAAAACAAAAAACAACCCTAAGGTTGTTTTTTTTATTATTTGCTGCTTAAAATATATTAGTTTGGTGGGCAATATGAATGTACATCTGGAATAGTACAACACCAAATACCTGAATCTGCCATCTTTCCCCAGAATCCACCCATAGCGTCGCAGCTTTCTTTAGTTTTCCAACCACCATTGATTGTTTTTTGTTCTTCTTTACTTAGGCATTTACCTAATTTCTTTAAGTTTTTCATAATTAAATTGTTTATATTGATTTAGCCAATTTACAATTTAATTTTAAAAATATTAACTTTTTTAATGATATTTTTTTTAATGACAATCTGCTTCTGCTTGGACAAAAAGACTTGTTGTTCCTGGTGAAATATAAGGAATATCTAAACCTAGGCCTCTAATAATAAATAATATTCCTATAAAAACTGCAATTATAGGAATCATTTTTTGGATAGTATTTCGAACAGGATTTGTAAGTAAATTAGAAATGATAACTACTAAACTCATCATTGGAACGGTTCCTAAACCAAAAAGTAACATATATAGAATACTATATTGTATGTTTGGCATAGCCAATGCTCCAAATAAAGCGACATAAACCATTCCGCAAGGTAAATATCCGTTTAATAATCCGATAGTGAAAAAAGATTTATAGCTTCTATTTTTAAACTGTTTACCTAGATTTAATTTCACTTTTGAAATGATTTTATATACAGGTTTTGAAAAATTATATTGGGCTAAAGTCTTTTCTGGCGTTAATGCAATGATAATCATTATTATTCCAACAATTATTGATAACTGTTGTTGCATTCCTGCCAAGAAAAAACCTTCACCCAACAAACCAAAAACTAATCCTAAAGTACTATAGGCTATCAATCTGCCTAAGTGATACACAATTAATTGTGTTATTTTTTTTGCTTCATTATTTCTATCAACAGGTAGCATCATAGCAATTGGTCCGCACATTCCTATGCAGTGAAAACTACTTATTAATCCAAATATGATAGCTGTGTAAAGCATTTTTAAAATGTATTATTATAAACTGTATCTTGTTTTACTTGTATTTTTAAAGAATCGTACACTATATACAGTCAGTACATCATTTTCTAATAATAAATTGATTTTTTATTTCTATATGAAACTCCTTGATATTCCCAATCAATAGTAATGTCCCAAAGACCGCCTACCAAACTACTTTTAGGTATGAGCAAATGTGAAGAAGATAATGAAATTTGCATTTCAGAATCTAATTTCTGGTTAGACGGTCTATATAAGGACACTTTTCCTTTAATAGTTCTATAATCAAAGCTTTCTGGAAAGGAAACCTGAATTCCTTCTGATACTTTTTCAATTTTAATTTTATCAATTAAAGCATTAGCATTGGAAGATTTTTCAATATTTCCTTGCACTTTAAGTTCTTGTTGGTAATAATCTTCTACTACTAGTTCTCTATCATAATTATCATTTAATTGTACTTTTAATACAAAATATAAAATGAATGTTATGAACAATATAAATGCAATTACAATTCCTGTTCCCCAATTTATTTTCATTTTTAATATATTTTAATTTTAAGACTTAATTAAAAGATCTAGGTCCTAAAAAAGTTGTTTTTGTTGTTTCAATTAATTTATCATCATTATAGAAGCCTAATTTTATTTTTATTTTGTCTCCTTTTATTTCTGATGCTTTAATTTCTATAAATAATGTTCCTTGGAATGTTTTTTCAGCTGGAATTTTAATATGAGTATTTCCTACTAGTTTTACTATTCCATTTGGTTTTTCTAATTTAATTGTAATTTTGTCAAAATCTTTAACGGTTTTGTTAATTATTTTATAGGTAAAAACATTACTAATCATTTCTCCTTTTTGTTCGTATAACTGTCCTGGTAAGCGAAGTACTTTAGCTTCTACATCATTACGTAAGAAAAGTAAACCTACTAATAATCCTATTAATATTGTAAGCACAGCTATATAACCTTTCATTCTAGCTGTTAACTTAAATTTTTCTTTTTTAACTATTTCATCTTCACTTGCATAACGAATTAATCCTTTAGGTAAACCTACTTTATCCATAATGGTATCACATTCATCAATACAAGCAGTACAATTGATACATTCTAATTGTGTTCCGTTTCGAATGTCTATTCCTGTTGGACATACATGAACACATTGTTTACAATCGATACAGTCACCTTTTCCAGAAGTAGTTCTGTCTTCTCTTTTATCCCATTTTGCTCTTCCTTTTTCTCCTTCACCTCTTACATGATCGTAAGCAACATTTATAGATTTATTATCTAATAGTACACCTTGCATTCTTCCATAAGGACAGGCTATAATACACACTTGTTCCCTAAACCATGCAAAAATGAAATAAAAGACTCCTGTGAAAATCAATAGAGCAATTAAAGTACTTTTATTTTCTACAGGTCCTTCGCCTATGTATTCTAATAATTTATCACTTCCTATTAGGTAAGCTAAAAATACATTTGCTATTAAAAATGAAATAAGAAAGAAAATAATCCATTTTGTAATTCTTTTTCTAATTTTTTCAGTATTCCATTCTTGTTTCGCTAATCGCATTTGAGCACCTCTATCTCCATCTATCCAATATTCAATTCTACGAAAAACCATTTCCATAAAAATGGTTTGCGGGCAAAACCAACCACAAAATATTCTTCCAAAAGCAACTGTAAATAATGTAAGTCCTACAACTCCTATTATCATTGAAATAACAAACAAATAAAAGTCTTGTGGCCAAAATGGAAATCCGAATATTGAAAATTTTCGCTCTAAAACATTAAATAATAAAAACTGATTACCATTTATTTTAATGAAAGGTGCTAATAATAAAAAAACCAAAAGAATATAACTTACTACTTTTCGCTTATCATAGAATTTACCATTAGGTTTTTTAGGAAAAATGAAATTTCTTTTCCCTTCTTCATTAATCGTCCCTATAGTATCTCTAAAACTTTCATCAGGTAACTTTTCCATCTTATATAAAATTGTTTAAGAGATTTAATGTACATTAAATCTCTTAATTATTTATTTTGTAGTTAATCCGTTACAATTTCAACTTGTTCGGTTGGTATAACTTCTATTGTCTTTTCTCCCCAAATTTCACCTTCTGCTTCTTTAGCTTCCTTTGGATTCGAACCTTCTAATGATATAATATAACTAGCTAATTTTTGAATATCAGAAGGTTTTATTACTTCTTTCCAAGGTGCCATAACCGGATTTGTTGTACTTCCTTCAGAAACTAATTTAAAGATATTTTTAACTCCTCCTCCATTTATCCAAAATTTATCGACTAGATTTGGACCTATTCCTCCTTGTAAATTTTGTCCATGACAAGAAAAACAATTATTCGCTTCAAAAACTTTTTTTCCTTCTTCAATACTTGCGTCATCAGTTAATAATTCAACATTATCAACATTTACTAAGTCTGGAGCTGTTTTTAAATATTCTTCATGTTCTTTTTCTGCTTTCATCATTTCCATTTCATACTCTTCTTTTTGAGTATAATCGCCTATAACATGAAAACGTACTAAATATACAACTGCAAAAATTACACAACCATAGAATAAATATACCCACCATGGCGGTAATACATTATCTAGCTCTTTAATACCATCATAATCATGATCTAGCATTACATCTGCTTCTTGTTCTATAGATTTAGAGCGTGTTAAACTTTTATAAAATTTACTTTCTGTAAAGGATATAGATTGTGCTTCTTCTAATTGTTTTTTCTGCTCTTCTGTTAATAATTGATATGTAACTTTATCAACTGCACTTATAACTATCTCTATGGCTACTAAAAGGAATAAAAAAACACCTAAAAACAAAGAAACCATTGGATATTTTATAAAAGCAGGTTTATCTCCTGAGTCTATGAAGAATTCCATTCCTGCAAAAACTACTGCAAAAATTAGTGGAACTCTAACGTATGAAGGAATTAAGTTTTTCATTTTAAAATCTTTAAAAAATTAGTCTTTAATTGGCAATTCACTTAGTTCTTTAATCTTATCTTTCTTGTAACTAAAGACCCAAATAAAAAGTCCTACAAAAAAGGTAAAGAAAATTACTAATGAAATAATTGGATATATTTCAATTCCTGAAATGGTTTCTAAATTATGTTTTATAAACTTCAACATATCTCAAATTATTTAGCGTTATCTTGTTTTGTTATATCAGTTCCTAAACGTTGCAAATAAGCAATTAAGGCTACAATTTCTCTGTCTTTTACTGGAACAAACTCTTTACCTTGTAATCTTTTTTGTTCTTCAAAAGATTTTTTAATGTCTTTATTTTTCATCAAGTTATCTCCTATTTTAGAGGCTTGCTTTTCTATAGAATCCATTGCAGTAGCTACTTCAACATCAGTATAAGGAACTCCTAAAGATTGCATTGCTCTCATTTTATCTTGAGTTGATGATTTATCTAATGAATTTCTGATAATCCATTTATATCCAGGCATAATAGATCCATCTGAAGTACTTTGAGGATTCCACATGTGATTAAAATGCCAATCATCTGAACGTCCACCATTGTTTGGTTTACCAGGAACTCCTTCTCTAGCTAAATCTGGTCCTGTACGTTTTGATCCCCATAAGAAAGGGTGATCATAAACAAATTCTCCTCCTTTTGAATATTCTCCATAACGCATTACTTCTGAACGGAAAGGTCTAATCATTTGTGAGTGACAGTTATTACACCCTTCACGTATATAAATATCTCTACCTTCTAATTCTAATGGAGTATATGGTTTTACACTTGAAATTGTAGGTATATTAGATTTTACCATAATTGTAGGTACAATTTGAATAATTCCTCCTATTAATATTGCAATAGTTGCTAAAATGGTTAATTGAATAGGTTTTCTTTCTAACCATGGGTGAAATTTTTCTCCTTTTAATCTTCCTGATGAAATTTTTACTAATGCTGGAGCTTCTGCTAATTCGTCTTCAACAGCTTTTCCTGCCATTACAGTTCTAATAATATTATAAACTAATACTAGTAAACCTATTACGAATAACGTTCCTCCAATTGCTCTCATTAAATAGAAAGGCATAATTTCGGTAACTGTTTCAAGGAAATTTCCATATTGTAATGTTCCATCTGGTTTAAATTGATCCCACATAGATGCTTGCATAAATCCTGCAACATACATTGGAAGTGCATATAAAATAATTCCTAAAGTACCTATCCAAAAATGGAAATTAGCTAATGCTGTAGAATATAATTTTGTTTTTGTCATTCTTGGTATTAACCAATAAATCATACCAAATGTCATAAATCCGTTCCATGCTAAAGCTCCTACGTGAACGTGAGCAACAATCCAGTCTGTGAAGTGAGCAATTGCATTTACATTTTTAAGGGATAACATTGGTCCTTCAAATGTAGCCATTCCATAACCTGTTATACCTACTACGAAGAATTTTAATACTGGTTCTGTTCTTACTTTATCCCAAACACCTCTTAATGTTAACAATCCATTAATCATTCCTCCCCAAGATGGTGCTATTAACATGATTGAAAATACAACTCCTAAATTTTGAGCCCAATCTGGTAAAGCTGTATACAATAAGTGATGTGGTCCAGCCCAGATATATAAGAAAATTAACGACCAGAAGTGAATAATTGATAATCTATAAGAATATACAGGTCTGTTAGCTGCTTTTGGAACAAAATAATACATTAGACCTAAGAATGGTGTTGTTAAGAAAAAGGCTACTGCATTATGTCCATACCACCATTGTACTAAAGCATCTTGAACTCCTGCATAAACAGAGTAACTCTTCATTGCAGAAACAGGTAATTCTAAACTATTAAAGATATGCAGTACGGCAACTGTTACAAAAGTGGCGATATAAAACCAAATTGCAACATATAAATGACGTTCTCTTCTACGAAGAATTGTCATAATCATATTGATACCAAAAACAACCCAAATTATTGCTATTGCAATATCAATAGGCCATTCTAATTCGGCATACTCTTTTGAAGTAGTATATCCTAAAGGTAATGTAATGGCTGCTGCAACTATAATTAATTGCCAACCCCAAAAGTTAATATTACTTAATACATCGCTATACATTCTTGTTTTCAACAAACGTTGTAAAGAATAATATATTCCTGCAAATATTGCATTTCCTACAAAGGCAAAAATGACTGCATTTGTATGTAATGGTCTTAATCTACCAAAACTTAACCAAGGAATTCCATCGGTCATATTTGGAAAAATAAACATAAATGCCACTGTTAATCCAACTAACATACCTACAACTCCAAATAGTATACTAGCATAAAGGAACTTCTTTACAATTTTGTTGTCGTAATAAAATTGTTGCATCTCCATAATTTAGATTGTTTTTTGTTTTTCTACTTTTATTGTTTTTTCAGAACTCTTTTTTAATTCATCGTCAAATAACATTCTGACCGATGGTGTATAATCATCATCATATTGACCACTTTTTACTGCCTTTATAAAAGCAATCAAAAAGCCAATAGCAACAACTATACTGATTGTGATTAATATATAAATTACACTCATACCTTTAAATTATAAAACAAATGTACTTCTAGCTTTATTCATAAAATATGACATTTATCATGTGTGTTCAAAAAAACAACATCAATTCTTTTTTGCATAATAATTAGACATTATTGTAACAAAACTAACTACTGTTATAGAGCTTAAAGGCATTATAATTGCAGCTATTAATGGCGATAAATTTCCTGTAATTGCAAACGATAATCCAATTAAGTTATACGATAATGAAAGTCCAAAACTCATATAAATAATTCGCATTGCATTTTTTGAAAATTTCAAGTAATACCCTATTCTCGAAAATTGACTTGCATCCATAATTCCATCACAAGCAGGAGAAAATACATTGACGTTTTCTGAAATAGATATACCTACATTACTTTGCGCTAATGCTCCTGCATCATTTAATCCATCTCCGATCATCATTACATTTTTTCCTTTCTGTTGCAACTTCTCTATATATTCTAGTTTTTGTTCTGGTTTTTGATTAAAAATCAATTCTGTTTTTTCAGGTAATAATTCTTGTAATGTTTGCTTTTCTCCGTCATTATCTCCTGAAAGAATTTTTAATTCATAATGAATACTCAAATTTTCAAATAATTCTTCCAATCCGCTTCTATATTGGTTATCAAAATAATAATAACCTTTGTAAACATCATTAATCTTAATATGAACTCTAGTTTGCTTTGATGTTTCATTCTCTAAATAATTCACCAATGATGACGATCCGATTTTTATTATATTATTTTCGACTTTAGCAATTATTCCCTTTCCTGTTATTTCATTAAATTCATCAATATCAATTTTCTCAATATTTGGTATAAAATCGTATATTTTTCTACTTAAAGGATGATTTGATCCTCTAATTACATTTTTTACTAATTTTAATTCATCATTAGAAAATTCTTTACCATAAAAATTGACTGAAGATTTTTTATTAGAAGTAATTGTGCCTGTTTTATCAAAAACAATAGTATCAACTTTAGCTAATTGCTCAATAACAGTTGCATTCTTAAGATACATTTTCTGATTTCCCATTATTCGCAATACATTTCCTAAAGTAAAAGGAGCTGTTAATGCTAAAGCACATGGACAAGCAACAATTAAAATTGCGGTTAATACATTAAAAGCCATTGAAACATCTATAAACAGCCAAATACCAAATGCTACAAAAGCTAATAATAATAAAATAGGTGTAAAATATCGACTGACTGTGTCAGTTATAGTTTTATGTTTTTGATCGATTTTCTTCTGAAAAACATCATTACTCCACAGTTGTGTTAGATAACTTTGAGAAACAGAAAATAAGACTTCTAATTCTACTACATTTCCTATAATTTTTCCTCCTGCATAAACCTTATCGCCCGATTTCTTTTCAATAGGAATTGCCTCTCCTGTAACAAAACTATAATCAATTGATGCTTTTTCTGTTATTAAAATAGCATCTACAGGAATTAATTCTTGATTTCTAATAACTAATCGATCTCCTTTTTCTATGTCATAAACCTGAACTGGTACTTCTTTTCTTTCACTTGTCAGTTTTGTAATTGCAATTGGGAAATAAGATTTATAATCTCTTTCAAAGGATAAAAAGCTATAGGTTTTTTGTTGAAATAATTTACCTAATAACATAAAGAAAATAAGACCTGTTAAGCTATCGAAAAAACCTTGTCCATAATCGAAAAGAATATCAATTGTACTTCTTATAAACATTACTAATATTCCTAAAGCAATAGGAATATCAATATTCAGCATTTTAGATTTTATACTTTTATAAGCTGAAACATAATAATCACTTGCTGAATATAGAAATGAAGGTAGCGATAATGCAAAAATTAACCATCTAAAGAAACCTCTATATTGATTAATCCAAAATTCTTCTACCTCAAAATATTCTGGAAAAGATAGTAACATAATATTTCCAAAACAGAAAAAAGCAATCCCAAGTTTATAAATTAAACTTCTATCTACCTTCTTTTTTCCTTCATCAAAATTATCTAAACTAATGTAAGGTTCATAGCCTATAGAACTTAATAGAAGTACCAATTCTTTAAGCGAAACTTTTGTTGCATCATAAGTAATTCTCACTTTCTTTTCTGGAAAATTAACTTGTGAAGTACTTATACCTTTTTGAAGTTTTTGTAAATTTTCCAAAATCCAAATACACGAACTACAATGTATATGAGGAATAAAAAGTGAAACAATATTTGTTTTATCTTCCTGAAAATCAAGAAGTTTGGAAATAATTTTCTCATCTTCTAAAAAATCATATTTTCCATTAATTTCTTGTGGTGTTGCTCCAGGAGCATTTTGAAAATCATAATAACATGCCAAATCATTTTGACTAAAAATCTCGTAAACCGTTTTACAACCATTACAACAGAAAGATTTTTCATCAAAAATAATTTCGTCTTTTTTTATAATTTTATTACCACAATGGAAACATTCTTTTGTATCCATAAATTTGCTCATTTTACCTATAACAAAGGTTGCAAAAGGAATCAATTTAAAATATGATATTTATCATACTTTGATTATCTTTGTGAGAATAAAAACATCCCAATTATGAGCAAATGTGAACAATGTATAGTTAGGCAATTCAGTTCGATAAAAGCTTTAACAAAAGATGAGCTTATAAAAGTTGCTAATTGTAAGACATCATATACTATAAAAAAAGGACAGCCAATTTTTGAAGAAGGTGAAACCTTAAATGGTATATTTTGCATTAAAGACGGTGTTTGTAAACTATCAAAATTAAGCTCTAATGGTAAGGATCAAATAGTAAAATTGGTTAAACCTGGTGAATTATTAGGGCAACGTTCTATGATAAGTGAAGAATCTGCAAACTTATCTGCTATAGCATTAGAAGACATGGAAGTTTGTTTTGTTCCAAAAAACGAAATTTTACAATTCTTCAATCAAAACAATGATTTTTCAATGAATGTTATGAAAACAATTTGTGGAGATTTAAAAGAATCTGATGATCACATGGTTGATATGGCTCAAAAAACAGTTAAGCAACGTTTAGCAGAAGCCTTATTATATTTAGAACAATCATTTGGAACAAATATTGATGGAACCATCCGAATACAATTATCTAGAGAAGAATTGGCTGGAATGATTGGTACTGCAACAGAAAGTTGTATTCGTTTATTATCAGACTTTAATAAAAATGGGTACATTGATATTATAGGTAAAAAAATACTTATAAAAGATAAAAATACGCTTAAAAAAATCTCCTAATTTATTTTTGGCATAATAATTGAAATCATTCAAATGTAACAATAAATATTGAATGATATGAAAACGAATTTAATAACAGGAATATTTAGTTTTCTCTTTGCAATTACTTCTTTTGCGCAAGATAAAACTACAGTTAGAGCAAATAACAGTGATATTAGTGATAACTTAGATTTAAGAGCCGTTGCTACCATTTTTGGTGATGCATCAGATTTAGAAGACTTTGAAAGACGATTAAATGATCCTAAATCGCAAATATCAAATTTAGATTTAAACAATGATAATTATGTAGATTATCTAAGAGTTATCGAATCTATTGAAGGAAATGCACATATTATTGTTATACAAGCAGTTTTAGACAAAGATCTATATCAAGATGTAGCTTCTGTAGAAGTTGAAAAAGATAATAACAATAATATACAAGTTCAAGTTGTAGGTGATGTTTATATGTATGGAGATAACTATATTTATGAGCCTGTATATGTTCACAGACCAGTAATTTACACCAATTTTTGGATATCAAACTATCGTCCATATTATTCAACTTGGTATTGGAATTATTATCCTACATATTATACTTACTATCGTCCTTTTCCAATTTTTAGATATCGTAATCATATAGCAATACATATTAATTTTGGTAATACTTACAATTATGTATCGACAAGAAGATGTGCTTATGCCTATAACAGCTACTATGGTAGAAGAGCAAATGCTTATGAAAGAAGATATCCTAACAGGTCTTTTAGCTATAGAAATAGTGGGTATTCAAACAGATACGAATTAGATCAAAATAGAAATATAAGAACTCGTGTTTCTGGTTCTAGAGAACTAACAAGCAATAGAAACTCTTCATCAGTAAGAAATAATAGAATTAGTTCAAATGAAAATGGTACAAGAACATCTTCTACAAGAAGAAATGATATAAATGGTACAACTCCTAGAATTTCTACTTCAACAAGAAATAACACTAATTCTAGCATAAGTTCACCTAGAGTTTCTACTTCGACAAGAAGTAACACTAATTCTAGCATAAGCTCACCTAGAGTTTCAACTTCGACAAGAAGTAACACTAATTCTAGCATAAGTTCACCTAGAGTTTCTACTTCAACAAGAAGTAATACTAGTTCTAGTATAAGTTCGCCAAGAGTTTCAACGAGAAGTAATGCTAATATAGGGTCTTCAAGAGGAAATAGTACTCCAAAAAACTACTCAGAATCTAGAAGTTCTAGTTCAAATAGAAGTAGTACTCAAACAAGAAGTACAACAAGACAGAGCGGAAATTCTAGCGGAAGCAGAAGTTCTTCATCTGGTCGAGAAAATTCCGGTCGAGGAGGTAGATCATAACAATAAAGAAAGCTGTCAAAATAGACAGCTTTTTTTGTATTAATTACTTATCTTTGCAAGCTGATTAAATAAAAAATGAGATTACATAGAAACTTAGTATTTACTGTTATAGATTCATTATTAGCTATTTTTAATGAAGGAGAGTATGCAGACAAAGTAGTAGCAAGAGCTTTAAAAAAAGATAAACGTTGGGGAAGCAGTGATAGAAAATTTGTAGCAGAAACAATATACGAAATTGTAAGATGGAAACGTCTATATGCTGAAATTGCTGAAGTAAGAGAGCCATACGATAGAGATAATATTTGGAGAATATTTGCCGTTTGGGCTGTTTTAAGAGGTATTAATTTACCTGATTGGAAGTATTTTGAAAATACACCTGCTAGAAAAATTAAAGGTAAATTTGATGAATTATCAAAAATTAGAAAATTCAAAGAATCAATTCCTGATTGGATGGACGAATTAGGTGTTAAAGAACTTGGCGAAACTATTTGGACCAAAGAACTTGAAGCTCAAAATAAACAAGCTGAAGTTATCCTTAGAGTCAATACATTAAAAACTACAAAGGAAAAATTAAGAGCTATTTTAATGGATTTGAATATTGAAACAAATATTTCAAAAGATTATGAAGATGCATTAATTTTAAAAGAAAGAGCTAACGTTTTCATGACAGATGTTTTTAAGGCAGGCTATTTTGAAGTACAAGACGCATCTTCACAATTAGTAGCTTATTTTTTAGATGTAAAACCAGGTATGCGTGTTGTAGATACATGTGCTGGAGCTGGAGGAAAAACACTTCACATGGCTTCATTAATGGAGAACAAAGGGCAGTTAATTGCAATGGACATTTATGAAAGTAAATTAAAACAATTAAAATTAAGAGCCAAACGAAATGGAGTACATAATGTAGAATTTAGAGTGATCGATTCTACAAAGGTGATAAAAAAACTACATGAAAAAGCAGATAGAGTACTAATAGATGCACCATGTAGTGGTTTAGGAGTTATGAAACGTAATCCTGATAGTAAATGGAAACTACAACCTGAATTTATTGATAATATCAAAAAAGTACAGGCAGAAGTATTACAAAACTACTCAAAAATTGTAAAACCAGGTGGGAAAATGGTTTATGCAACATGTTCAGTACTTCCTTCAGAAAACGAAGAACAAGTTAAACACTTCTTAACTACGGAAGCGGGACAAAACTTTACTTTTGTAAAAGAAAAAAAAGTTTTAGCGCATCAAAGTGGATTTGACGGATTTTATATGGCACTCTTAGAACGAAAAATATAACACTTTTTATCACTTAACTATGAAAAAAAACTTTACCCTTTTATTACTATTAACGTTAAGTTACAGCTTTTCGCAAATCCCCACAGGATATTATGATACAGCAACTGGATCTGGATATACTTTAAAAACACAATTATATAATATTATAACAAATCATAATGATCAAGGCTATGATGCTTTTGATGCATTTACGGCTACAAATGATTTAGATCTTTATTATGAAAATGATAACAGTACTATTTTAGACATCTATTCTGAAAACCCTACTGGAATTGATCCATATAATTATACTCCGGTAATTGATGAATGTGGCAATTATAATGGAGAAGGTGTTTGCTATAATAAAGAACATGTTATTCCTCAATCTATTTTTAACCAAAATGCTCCTATGAGAGGTGATGCACACCATTTACTACCTACAGATGGACGTGTAAATGGATTTAGAAGTAACCATCCTTTTGGTTATGTTGGTGCTAATTTAGTTTCACAAAGTGGAATTACAAATCCAACTAGAAATGGGTCTAAATTAGGAAATAATATCAATACTGGATTGTTTTCAGGATATAGTAATACTGTTTTTGAACCAATTGATGAATTTAAAGGAGATATTGCTCGAATTTATTTTTATTTTATAACTCGATATGAAACACAAGTTACTAATTGGAATTATGATATGTTCAATGGAACATCAGATCAAGTTTTGACAGATACTTTTTTATATACTTTATTAGATTGGCATTTTAATGATCCTGTTTCTCAAAAAGAGATTGATCGTAATAATGCTATTTACACATATCAGAATAATAGGAATCCTTTTATAGATCATCCAGAATACGTTTGCCAAATATATAATTCTCAATGTGCAACATTAAATACTCCTGATTTTACTTCTGTTGAAAATATCACTGTTTATCCAAATCCAACTATAAATGAATTTTATATTTCAACAGCAGCAACTTTAAAAAGTATAATTATATATAATGTAAATGGTCAAATAATTCAAAAAATTGAACAACCAAATACTATTAGTAATGAAACTTATCAAGTTTCTAATTTATCTAGTGGTTTTTATTTAGTAGAAATTGCCTCTGACAATGGAAAAATCATTAAAAAAATCATTGTAAACTAATTTACTCTAATTTAATAATACAAAAAAGGAAGACAAATTGTCTTCCTTTTTTATTAGTTTATGATTTCTTAATTCTCAATTGGTCCTTCCCATTCAGAAATACCACCTACTAAATTATAAGCATTTGTAAAACCAAGTTCTCTCATAATATTACATGCATTTGCACTTCTAGAACCTGCTGCACAATAAACATAATAATTTTTCTCCTTATCTAATTCTTCAACCTGATAAATAAATCCTTGTCCTTTAAAAATATCGATATTAATAGAACCTGGAATTCTTCCTCTATTAACCTCTTCTTCTGTTCGAACATCTACTATAATTCCTTTTTCATCAGTTAAAAACTGATTCCACCATTGCTGTTGATCTAAATTCATTCTAATAATTTTGATTCAAAAATACTATGCTTTGATTGAACATCCAATAGCTTTTGTAACTTTTACAGTCACTTCTTTATTTTTCAATAAAGCATCAACCGCATTTTCTACATATTTTACTTTTACAGCACTTTTGTCTGAATGATTATCATCAATTGCTCCTATATATTTTACTTTGTTACCTTCTTTTCCTTTTTGTAATACATAAACATGTGGTGTTTTTGTAGCACCATATTGAGGATATATTTTTTGTCCCTCATCAAATAAATAAGGAAAAGTAAAACCTTTTTCTTTAGCTCTTACTTTCATCAATTCATAACTATCTTTATCTTGAACTTCTGGATTATTAGGATTAATAGCAATTACAGGGTAACCTAATTTTTTATATTTTTTATCTAATTCAATTATTCTATCTTCATATGCAACTGCATACGGACAATGATTACACGTAAAAACTACAATAAATCCTTTTGCATCCTTATAATCACTTAAAGAAACAAACTTACCATCAACATTTTTAAGCTTAAAATCAGTGGCTACATCATTAATATCATAACCCGAACTAAATGTATTAATTGTAAATGCACTAACAAGCATTAGCAAAAACATAGAAAAAATAATCTTAAATACTTTCATAATATACTTTTATTGGTTTAACATTTTATTCAACTCTTTTTCTAATTCATCATGTGTAAATGACTGTTCATAAAATTTTGAGTTATTTTTATTATAAATAATGGTTGCAGGAATAGCGCCTGACCAACTTTCACTAACTTTTTCAATCCAAGAATTTGCATCTGGATCATCTAAATGAATAACTGTAGATTTTAATTTCTTTTTATTAATAAAAGGAATTAGTCCCTTTTCTACTTGCTTTGGAAAATCTAAGCTAACTAAAATTACTTTTACATTTCTGTTTTTATAATCCTCTCCTACTTCTTCAAAATAAGGTAATTCTTTTATACAAGGCGCACACCAAGTAGCCCAAAAATTAATTATATAAGTGTACTCATCTTTCATATTCATGAAATTTTCAAATCCTTCATAATTATATGATTCCACTTTAATATCATCTATTTCATAAACCTTTATAGGTTTCACTTCATTTTGAGAATAAGCATACCATGAAAATATAAACGTAAAAAATAAATATCGCATCCTAGCTAAGTTTAATTATCAAATTTAACCCTTACTCTATCTCAATATAAAAATTTAACAAAATTTTATTACATACTTGTATATACAAATAAAAAAATGTATTACATTTGTACATACAAATAAAGTACATACAAATGAATATTGAAGCAGAAATAAAAAGTACAGTAAAACTAAGTATAACAAAGAAAGTCATGCTAAACTTAACATTTACCCGAAATTTTATTAGTGACAAATTCAGTGAATTATTAAAGCCTTATGAAATTTCAAGCGAACAGTATAACGTTCTTCGCATACTGAGAGGTCAAAAAGGAAAACATTTGAATATGCAAGATATTCAAGAAAGAATGATTACAAAAAACAGTAATACGACAAGATTAATTGATAAACTATTATTAAAAGATATGGTAAAGCGCAATACTTGTCCAAATAATAGACGTAAAATTGAAGTTAATATTACACAAAAAGGATTAGATGTTCTTTCCGAACTTGATCCAATTATAGAAGAACACGATAAAATTTTTACAAAAAACTTATCAAACTTAGAATTAGAACAATTAAATAATTTATTAGAAAAACTTAGAGAAATTTAAATATGAGCACATTCATTGAAAGCCAAAACTGGCGATATGCTACAAAAAAATTTGATAGCACAAAAAAAATCACAACAGAAGATTTAGAAACACTAAAGGAAGCAATTAGATTAAGTACATCTTCTTACGGATTACAACCTTATAGAGTATTTATAATTGAAAATCCTGAAATTAGAAAACAATTACAACCTGTTTCATGGGGACAAAGTCAAATTATTGATGCTTCACACCTATTTGTTTTTGCAAATATTGTAGACATTCAAGAAAATCATATTGACGACTATTTAAACAATATTGCAACAACAAGAGATTTAAATATTGAAGATTTAAAAGGTTATAGCGACTTTATGAAATCTAAAATTGTTCCTCTTTCACAAGACAAAAAAACAGTTTGGACTTCTAAACAAACTTATTTAGCAATGGCTAACTTATTAAATGCTGCTGCTGAATTAAGAATTGACGTAACACCAATGGAAGGATTTGAACCAGAAAAATATAATGAGATTTTAGGTTTAGACAAACTTGGACTAAATGCGTCATTAATAGCAACTGTTGGGTATCGTCATGAGGAAGATGTTACACAACATTATGCAAAAGTTCGCAAATCAAACGAAGAATTATTTATTACACTATAATTATAAACACAAAAAAAACAGAAAAATGAAAAATTTAAAAACAATTGCATTAGCATTAGTAACACTAGTTACAGTATCAGTATCTGCTCAAACTACTAAAAAAGTAAATGTTCAAAAAAGTAAAGTTGAATGGTTAGGTAAAAAAGTTACTGGAAAACACAATGGTACTATTGATTTAAAAGAAGGAGCTTTAGTATTCAAAAAGAAAAAATTAGTAGGTGGAACATTTGTTGTAGACATGACAAGTATTAATACAACTGATTTAACAGGTGACTACAAAGGAAAATTAGACGGACATTTAAAATCAGATGATTTCTTTGGTGTTGAAAAATTTCCTACTGCAACTTTAGTATTCAAAACATTAACAGATAAAGGAAACAACACTTCTACTGTAACAGCAGATTTAACAATCAAAGGAAAAACAAACCCTATTACTTTTGACATTACTATAAATGGTAATTCGGCTACAACTAAATTAATTGTAGATAGAGCTAAATATGATATTAAATATGGTTCAGGTTCATTTTTTGATAATCTAGGAGACAAAACAATCTATGATGAATTTGAATTAGATGTTACACTAAACTTCTAATAAAAATAACAAACTGTTATAAATAGAAAAATGTCCATTAATTGGGCATTTTTTTTTGACCTTTTAGAAACATTTAATTTTAGTATTTTTATAACTCAAAATAAAGTTATGATTAAATTAGAATTACCAAACTATTTCTTTTCCAAAAAGACATTACCAGAAGTCTATGTTCATTATTTTATAAGTGATGCCCATTCAAATAAAACTAAAATTCAATTAAATGCAAATTTAATTAGTTTCTTACTCGAAGGTTCTAAAGAGCTGTATCATGAAAATTACTCGAAAGCTATTACAAACAATGAGTTTGTAATAGCAAAATCAGGAAATTGCCTCATGTCTGAAAAATTATCAGACAATCAAAAATATGTCAGCCTTTTATTTTTTTTCAATGATGACTTTATTAAAAATTTTAAAAGGAAATATGAACTTTTTACAGATTCTAATCTTCAAAAAAAACAAGCACACAAAAAGTTTAAAGTCATAGAATATGATAGTTTCATTAAAAATTTTGTGATCTCTATGGAACAATTATTAAATTCAAATACCAAAATAAATGAAGATTTTTTGAAGCTTAAACTAGAAGAAATTCTTTATTATTTGATTCAAGAAAAAGGAGTTGAAATTCTGATTTTTTTCAATACTATTCCTGTTCAAAAACACCATATTCGCTTAAAAAATGCAGTTGAAAATAATATTTTTTCCAAATTAACATTGGAAGAATTAGCTTTTTTATCACACATGAGTCTATCAACCTTCAAAAGAGAATTTCATAAAATTTATGGTATGTCTCCAAGTAAATGGATACAAGAAAGAAGACTAGAAAAATCAGTTCAAATGTTACTTATTGAAAAAGAGAGACCGATAGATGTTTATGCAACAATAGGTTATGAAAGTCTTTCTAGTTTTACACAATCTTTCAAACATAAATTTGGTATTACTCCTAAGCAATATCAAATTCAAGAATTGAACCAATAGCAACATTTTTTGACCATTTAGAACAATTAATTTAATTCGTGTTAATTTAATTTTGAAGCATCAAATTAAATTAAAATATCATGAAAAAATTAACTTTAGTATTACTTTTATTGACTACAACATTCAGTCAAGCACAAACATTTACTTTGAAAAGTAAAGACGTAGGCGGTCAATCCACAAAAAAACAAGAATTTAATGGTTTTGGTTGTTCAGGCGAAAACGTTTCACCTCAATTATCGTGGGAAAACGCTCCAAAAGGAACCAAAAGTTTTGCCATTACTATGTATGATCCAGATGCTCCTACAGGAAGTGGTTTTTGGCATTGGGTTGTTTTTGATATCCCTTCAAACATAAATGAATTGGTTTCCAATGCTGGAAATATGAGTTTAAATTTAACTCCAAAAAATGTTATTCAAAGTAAAACGAGTTATAATATAAACGGATATGGTGGTCCATGTCCTCCTGAAGGTCACGGAATTCATGCTTACATTATTACCATTCATGCTCTTAAAACCGATAAATTAGGATTAACAGAAAGTACTAATCCTGAAATTGTAGGATACTATTTATGGCAAAATACTATTGAAAAAGCTTCAATTGTTGTGTATTATAACAGATAAATCATGTACAAAATAATTAATCCAAAAGAGTTTTAAAAAATATTTTTCAGACTTTTTTATACAAAACTTGTATATAAAAATAAACTTTTGCTATATTTGTGCCTTAATTAAAAAATAAATGATACCGTTTTTAAACAATACTTGGTGGTGGAACAACTTACGTCAAACGTCGTGAGCAAATCCTGCTATAGTATAATTTAAAAAATATAATACATATAAAAGGCTTGTCAATCACGACAAGCCTTTTTTTTATGCCATAAATAGAACTTAGTAAAAAGAAAACACACAATATGAAAACATACAAACTTCACACATCACACAAACAAATACTAGCAGATACAATTACACCTGTAAGTGTATATTTAAAAATAAGAGATAAATTCCCAAATAGTATTCTATTGGAAAGTAGTGATTACCATGCAAATGATAATACATTCTCCTACATCTGCTTCAACCCTATTGCATCATTCAAAGTTGAAAATCAAAAAATTGAAACTATATTTCCAAATAATCATTCTGAAATCATTCCCATTGACAAATCAATCAATGTAATAAATGAACTTGAAAATTTTTCAAAGCAATTTAAAACTGATGAATCAAAATTTAAATTCATAAACAATGGATTATTTGGCTATATATCTTACGATGCAATACAACATTTTGAAACTATAAAAATCGGAAATAAGCCTCACAAAAATGAAATTCCAGAAATATACTATGCTATATATCAAAATATTATAGCCATAAATCATTTTAAAAATGAAGCTTATATTTTTTGTCATAGCATTGATAACACAAATAATACTGACGAAATTAACCAATTACTTCAAGCTAAAAACTTCGCTTCGTTTAGCTTTACAAAATCAAAAGATGGTTATTCAAACTTAACAGATGATCAATTTAAAGAATATGTAACCTTAGCAAAAAAACATTGTCATAGAGGTGATGTATTTCAATTAGTACTATCGAGAAAATTTTCCCAACCATTTAAAGGAGATGAATTTAATGTCTATAGAGCTCTACGAAGCATAAACCCATCTCCCTATTTATTTTATTTTGATTATGGAAATTTTAAAATATTCGGATCATCACCAGAAGCACAATTAGTCATTAAAGATAAACATGCAGAAATTCATCCTATTGCAGGAACATTTAAACGTACTGGAAACGATGAAAAAGATGCAGAATTAGCTAAAAGACTAGGAGAAGATGCTAAAGAAAATAGCGAACATGTAATGCTTGTAGATCTTGCTCGCAATGATTTAAGCAGAAATTGTAATGAAGTTAAAGTTGAAAATTACAAAGAAGTACAATTCTTTTCACATGTAATACATTTAGTATCAAAAGTAACTGGAAAACTAAAAGAAAACTACAATTTTATGGATTTAGTCTCTAAAACATTTCCAGCAGGAACACTAAGTGGTGCTCCAAAATACAAAGCAATGGAGTTAATAGAAAAAATAGAAAAAACAAATAGAGGCTTTTATGGTGGTGCTATTGGATTCATGGATTTTGAAGGAAACTTTAATCATGCAATTATGATTAGAAGCTTTCTAAGCAAAAATCACGAATTACATTTTCAAGCTGGAGCAGGAATAGTTGAAAGCTCATCTGAAGAAAATGAAATGCAAGAAGTATATAACAAACTAGGAGCATTACAAAAAGCACTTGAAATTGCAGAAACCATATAAATGAACGAAAAAATGAAACAAAACAATAAAATGAAAATAGTAGTCATCGATAATTACGATAGCTTTACTTATAATTTAGTACATTATTTAGAAGATTTAAATGCAACAGTTACCGTTTTTCGTAATGATGAATTTGAATTAGAAGAATTAGAACAATTTGACAAAATTTTACTTTCGCCTGGTCCAGGAATTCCCGATGAAGCTGGATTATTAAAGGAAGTCATAAAAAAATATGCTCCCACAAAAAGCATACTTGGAGTATGCCTTGGTCAACAAGCAATAGGAGAAGTATTTGGAGGAAACCTAATAAACTTAGAAAAAGTATATCATGGAATAGCCACAAATGTTACAAATATTGTTCAAGACACATTATTCACAGATATTCCAAAAAATATTGAAGTAGGTCGCTATCATTCATGGGTTGTTAGTCCTGAAAATTTTCCCGATTCATTAGAAATAACATCGGTAGACAGTAACGGACAAATTATGTCTTTAAGACACAAAACGTATGATGTTAAAGGTGTGCAATATCATCCAGAAAGTGTTTTAACACCTCACGGAAAAAAAATATTAGAAAATTGGTTAAACAATTAGCATAAAAAACACTAATTATTATTAATCATTATCCTAAGCTTATCGAAGGAAACTAATCATTTAAAAAATGAAAACAATACTAAATCGACTTATAAATCACGAAATACTATCAAAAACAGAAGCAAAAGAAGTATTAGTCAACATATCATCAGGAAACTATAATTCCAGTCAAATAGCTTCATTTCTTACCGTTTATCTAATGAGAAGCATCACTATTGAAGAACTTTCAGGTTTTCGTGAAGCTTTACTTGAACTTTGCATTCCTGTAGACTTTTCTGCTTACAATACAATTGATTTATGCGGAACAGGTGGAGATGGAAAAGACACTTTCAACATTTCCACTTTAGCCTCATTTATTGTTGCTGGAGCAGGAATTAAAGTAGCAAAACATGGAAATTACGGAGTTTCTTCCATTTCAGGATCAAGCAATGTAATGGAACAAATGGGTGTAAAATTCACAAATGACATCGATTTCTTAACAAAATCAATTGAAGAAACAAATATTGCCATTCTTCACGCACCATTATTTCATCCTGCAATGAAAAATGTTGGTCCCATTCGAAAAGAATTAGGTGTAAAAACGTTTTTCAATATGCTTGGTCCAATGGTAAATCCATCATTTCCAAGAAATCAAATGGTAGGTGTATTTAGTTTAGAATTAGCTCGAATGTATGCCTATTTATACCAAAATACAAATACAAACTATAGCATTTTACACGGTTTAAGCGGATTTGATGAAGTATCTCTAACGGATGATGTAAAAATTATATCTAATTCATCTGAAATAATCTTAAAACCCGAAGATTTCAAATTACCAAAAATTAATTTAGAATTCATAAAAGGAGGAAAAACAGTTGATGAATCGGCTAAAATTTTTCATAAAGTAATTTCAGGAAACGGATCATCAGAACAAAATAATGTGGTTTGTGTAAATGCTGCAATTGCCATACAAACAGTCGAAAAATCTACCTATGAAGACGCATTAGCAAAAGCACAAGAAAGCTTAAATAGCGGAAAAGCATTTGAAAAATTAAATAAATTAATAACAATAAGTAAAAATTAAAAAAACTTGTATAAATTCGAGAAATCAATCGAATGCAAGTAAAAACATAAAAATAAAATGAACATACTTGATAAAATTATTATTGATAAAAAAAGAGAAGTTGAAGTAAAAAAATCAATTATTCCTGTTTCTCAACTTGAAGCTTCTGTTTTATTTAATGGTCGTACATACTCTATGAGTAAACTATTAAAAAATAGCTTATCAGGTATCATCACAGAACATAAAAGAAGATCACCTTCAAAATCAATTATCAATAATAAACATTCTGTTGAAGACGTTGTTATTGGCTATCAAAATGCAGGAGCTTCTGGAATTTCAGTTTTAACTGATGGAAAGTATTTTGGTGGCTCATTAGATGATTTAATATTAGCAAAAGCTTCTGTAAACATACCTTTATTACGCAAAGAATTTATAATTGATGAATACCAAATTTTAGAAGCAAAAGCACACGGAGCAGATGTTATATTACTAATTGCAGCCGTTTTATCAAGAGAAGAAATTAAACGATTATCAGAATTTGCACAAAGTTTAGCATTAGAAGTTCTACTCGAAGTACACAACCAAGAAGAATTAGAAAAATCAATTATGTATAGTTTAGACATGATTGGTGTAAATAATCGTAATTTAAAAACCTTTGAAGTAAGTTTAGATTTTAGTAAAAAACTATCCTCATTAATTCCTGATGAATTTGTTAAAGTATCAGAAAGTGGTATTGAAACAGTTGATGTAATAAAAGAACTACAACAATTTGGTTACCAAGGCTTTTTAATGGGAGAACACTTCATGAAAACAGAAAACCCAGGTTTAGCAGCAAAAGAATTTATTAATAAAACTATATTATGATGGACGTTAAACTAAAAATATGTGGTATGAAATTTCCAGAAAATATTCAGGAAATCTGCTCATTAGAACCAAGTTATTTAGGCTTTATTTTTTGGAAAAAATCATTACGAAAATATGATAATGATGAAATAATTGAAATTCCAAAACACATAAAAAAAGTAGGAGTATTTGTAGATGAAAACATTGAAGTCATTAAAAGTAAAATTAATCAATTCAAATTTGATGCTATTCAATTACATGGCATAGAATCTCCTAATTTTTGTAAAGAAATTAAGGAATTAAATGTAGAAGTCATTAAAGCTTTTTCAATTGATGAAACCTTCAACTTCGATAAACTTTTAGAATACGAAGACAATGTAGATTTCTTTCTTTTTGATACGAAAGGAAGATTACCTGGCGGAAATGGAATCTCATTTAACTGGGATTTATTAGTAAATTATAAACTATCAAAACCATTTTTCTTAAGTGGCGGAATAGGATTAACAAGTGTTGATGCAATAAAATCATTTTTAAGTACTGGTATAGCCAAATATTGTTACGGAATTGATGTAAATAGCCGATTTGAAAGAAGAACAGGATTTAAAAATTATTCTAAATTAAGAAGACTAAAAAGATTATTATATGAAGACGAAATATAATGTAGACGAAAATGGATTTTATGGAAAATTTGGTGGAGCGTTTATCCCTGAAATGTTATATCCAAATGTGGAAGAATTAAAAGAAAATTATTTAAAAATAATGAATGAACCTTCATTTAAAGAAGAATTCAACACATTATTAAAACAATATGTAGGCAGACCAACACCATTGTATTTCGCAAAACGGTTGTCAGAAAAATACAATACAAAAATATACCTAAAAAGAGAAGATCTATGTCACACAGGAGCTCACAAAGTAAACAATACGATTGGGCAAATTCTAATGGCAAAACGATTAGGTAAAACAAGAATTATAGCCGAAACCGGAGCAGGACAACACGGTGTAGCTACAGCTACAGTTTGTGCCTTAATGGGATTAGAATGCATCGTTTACATGGGAGAAATAGACATTAAACGTCAAGCTCCAAATGTAGCTCGTATGAAAATGTTAGGCGCAACTGTCCGACCTGCAACTTCAGGATCAAAAACCTTAAAAGATGCAACAAACGAAGCCATTAGAGATTGGATTAACAATCCATTAGACACCTTTTATATTATCGGTTCAGTCGTTGGCCCTCATCCTTATCCAGATATGGTGGCAAAATTTCAAAGTGTAATTTCAAAAGAAATTAAAACCCAATTATTAGACCAAGAAGATAAGGAAAATCCTGATTATGTAGTTGCTTGTGTTGGAGGAGGTAGTAATGCTGCTGGTGCTTTCTATGAATTTTTAGATAATGAAAACGTAAAATTAATTGCAGTTGAAGCAGCAGGTCATGGAGTTGATTCTGGTGAAAGTGCTGCTACATCAGTATTAGGCAAAATCGGAATTATTCACGGAAGTAAAACTTTGCTAATGCAAACTGAAGACGGACAAATCACAGAGCCCTACTCTATTTCTGCTGGTTTAGATTATCCAGGTGTAGGACCTTTACATGCTCACTTACACGATTCTAATCGCGCTGAATTTATAGCTATTACTGATAATGAAGCTATGCAAGCTGGTTTAAATATTTGTAAAACAGAAGGAATTATACCTGCAATAGAAACGGCTCATGCCTTTGCGGTATTAGATAAAAAACAATTTAGACCAACAGATATAGTGGTAATTAACCTTTCTGGTCGTGGTGACAAAGATTTAAACACATACATCGATTATTTCAAATTCTAAAAAATTTAGAAACAATAAAATGAAAAGAATAAACGCAAAACTTTTAGAAGATAAAAAATTATTATCTATATATTTTACTGCTGGCTACCCTAATTTAAATGATACTGTACCTATTATCAAAGAATTAGAACAAAGTGGAGTAGATATGATCGAAATAGGACTGCCATTTTCAGATCCTCTAGCTGATGGACCAACAATCCAAGAAAGTTCTACAATTGCAATTGAAAATGGAATGACAACAACTATCCTATTCAACCAATTAAAAGATATTAGAAAAACGATACAAATTCCATTAATTATAATGGGATATTTTAATCCAATGATGCAATATGGAATTGAAAAATTTTGTCAAAAATGTGCAGAAATTGGAATTGATGGCTTAATTATTCCCGATTTACCTTTAGATGTATACCAAAATGAATACAAATTTATTTTTGAAAAACATGACCTAAAAAATATCTTTTTAATTACACCTCAAACCTCAAACGAACGCATTACACAAATTGACACTATCTCTAATAGTTTTATTTATATGGTAAGCACAGCAGCCGTAACAGGAAGCCAGTCTGGTTTTGGAATAGAACAATTAGACTATTTTAAAAGAATTGCTAACTTAAATTTAAAAAATCCACAAATTGTTGGATTTGGAATTAAAGACAACGAAACATTTCAACAAGCCACAAAATATCAAAAAGGAGCAATCATTGGTAGTGCATTCATCAAATTTTTAAAAAATAACCCTGTTTCAAAAATTAAAAACTTCATTTCATTTATTAAATAATATACTCATAATATAAAGCTTATAGTTTTTTAACATCATTTTGTAACTTTTTTGTAAAAGTAATCGTATAATTACCATAACTAACTTACAACTATGAACTTTTTAGAAAACTATGAGCCTTTATTAAAGGCGTTTTGGTACATTGCATTACCAGTGAGTATTTTCTTTTCACTACAAACAATTGCTACTTTCATTGGTTTAGGAGGAGCTGAATCGGATGCTGATTCTGACGGAGGTGATGCAGGAGATATGCCTTTTGAACTATTTACTCTTAGAAACTTAATCAATTTTTTACTAGGATTTAGTTGGACAGGAATATCATTTTATCACAAATTTGAGAACAAAACCATCTTAATCATTATTTCAGTATTAGTCGGAATTATTTTTGTTGCTGTATTCTTTATACTAATAAAACAAATTTTAAAACTATCTGAAGATAATAGCTTTAAACTAGAAAATACATTAAACAAAACAGCCGATGTTTATTTAACTATTCCTGAAAATAAATTAGGAAAAGGAAAAATTCAAATTAGTGTAAACGGAGCTTTCCATGAATTAGAAGCTATGACCACTAATGCTGAAAAAATCCCATCAGGTTCTGTTGTCAAAGTTATTGCTATAGAAAATAGTATCCTTATTGTAGAAAAATTTTAATCCTTATCCTTATATATTAAATTATGTCTGAATTAATTATTATTGTTGTAGCCGCATTTGTGCTATTCGTAACTTTTGTTACCTTAATTTCACGTTACAAAAGATGTCCGTCGGATAAAATCTTAGTTATTTATGGTCGCACAGGTGGCACATCCGCTAAATGTGTTCACGGTGGTGGTGCCTTTATTTGGCCTGTAATTCAAGATTATCAATACTTAGATTTAAAACCTATTTCTATTGAAGCAAACTTAACAAATGCTCTTTCTCGTCAAAACATTCGTGTTGATGTTCCTTGTCGTTTCACCATTGCAATTTCAACAGAAACAGATAGTATGAATACTGCTGCTGAACGTTTATTAGGACTTTCACCAGATCAGATTCAAGAATTAGCAAAAGATATTTTATTTGGTCAATTGCGTTTAGTAATTGCAACAATGACTATTGAAGAAATCAACTCAGATAGAGATAAATTCTTAGATAACATTTCTAAAAACGTAGATTCAGAATTAAAGAAAATTGGTTTAAAATTAATTAACGTTAACGTAACCGATATTAAAGACGAATCAGGCTATATTGAAGCATTAGGAAAAGAAGCTGCTGCAAAAGCCATTAACGAGGCTAAAATTTCAGTAGCTGAACAAGAAAAAATTGGAGAAACTGGAAAAGCAATGGCTGATCGTGAGAAAGACGTTCAAATTGCCGAAACACATAGAGATCGTGATGTAAAAATTGCAATTACTAATAAAGACAGAGAAGTAAGTATTGCCGCAGCCTTTAAAGACGAAAGTATTGGTAAAGCAGAAGCGCAAAGAGATACACGTGTAAAAACATCAGAAGCAAATGCTATTGCTATTCAAGGAGAAAATGAGGCTAAAATTGCCATTGCACAATCAGAAGCAACTCGTCGTGAACGTGAAGCAGAAGCATTAAGAATCGCTTTAGCTTCTGAAAAAGTACAAAGTGCAAGAGCCTTAGAAGAATCATATGTAGCGGAACAAAAAGCGGAACAAGCACGTGCCGAAAGAGAACGTTCTACACAAAATGCTAATATTGTAATTCCTGCTGAAATTGCAAAACAAAAAGCAATTATTGATGCACAAGCTGAAGCTGAAAAAACAAGAGTTCAAGCAAAAGGAGAAGCAGATGCTATTTTTGCAAAAATGGAAGCAGAAGCAAAAGGTTTATTTGAAATCTTAACCAAACAAGCAGAAGGTTATCGTGAAGTGGTTAGTGCTGCTGGTGGTGATCCAACAAAAGCATTCCAATTATTGTTAATTGAAAAATTACCAGAATTGGTTAAAACCCAAGTGGAAGCAGTTAAAAACATCAAAATTGATAAAATTACAGTTTGGGACTCTGGAAATAATCAAGATGGAAATGGTTCAACTGCCAATTTCGTTTCTGGTATGATGAAAACAGTTCCACCATTAAATGATTTATTCAATATGGCTGGTTTAAATTTACCAACATATCTGAAAGGTGATGATAAAGCCACAGAAGTAAAACCAACTGAAATTGCCAAAACTAATGATGATAACACTTCATCAGAAGAAGTGAAATAATTAAACAAATTCCAATCTCAAAATTTTGAGATTAAATCCCAAATTCCTAATGGTTTTTGGGATTTTTTATTTTTGATATAAAACAACCAACACCTTTTCTATTATCTTTGCCATTCAAATAAATATATGACTCCTACTCTACTCTCATCGCCTTTACAAGGTTTTACCGATTTCCGATTTAGAAATGCTTTACATAAATATTTCGGTGGTATTGATACTTATTATGCACCATATATTCGTTTAGATGGAAAATTAATTATAAAAAATTCGTACCAACTTGATTTACAATTAGAAAATAACAATACTTTGGAACTCATTCCACAAGTAATGACTAATGATGCTGATGAGTTTCTATTTGTAGTCAAGTACATCCAAGAATTGGGATACAAAGAACTCAACTGGAATTTAGGTTGTCCATATCCAATGGTAACCAAAAGAGGCATGGGTTCTGGACTAATTTGCCAGCCTACAAAAATTGACCATATTTTAGAAAGAGCACATAGCGAAACTAATGTCGTTGTTTCCATGAAAATGAGAATGGGCTACGAAAATCCAGAAGAAATTTTAGATGTTTTTCCCATTTTGGACAAATATCCTTTAAAAAATATTGCCATTCATGCCCGAATTGGAAAACAATTATACAATGGAGGAGTTAATTTAGAAGCTTTTCAACGTTGTACCGAAAATACCAAACATAAGTTATATTATAATGGTGATATTACTTCTGTAGCTAAATATAGAGAAATGCAAGAACGCTTTCCAAATATAGATCATTTTATGATAGGTCGCGGTTTAATTGCTGATCCTTTTTTACCAAGCATGATCAAAAACAATACTATTGAATATCCAAAAGACCGATGGCAAATTTTCAGTGAATTTCACGACACCATTTATCAAGAATATGATGCAGCTCTCTCTGGTCCAACACCTATACGAATGAAAATGCTAGGTTTTTGGGGCTACTTTTCAAATTCTTTTTCCGATCCTCAAAAAACATTCAAAAAAATTAAAAAAGCCCAAAGCCCTAGAGCGTATCAAGAAGCAGTTAAAGAGATTTTAAAAAAGGAAAAGTAAAATAATTAATTCTTACAAATGTTAACATTCAATAAAAACTATTTTATATTAACACTATTTATCTTTGCTATTGAAGTTATAATTGCACTATACATAAAAGATACTTTTATAAGACCCTATTTAGGTGATGTTTTAGTAGTAATACTTCTATATTGCTTCATAAAATCATTCATAAAATCACGCGTAGCAATTGTTGCCCTATTTGTTCTCCTCTTTTCTTTTACAATCGAAACCCTTCAATATTTTAATATTGTTGAAAGACTAGGCTTAGAACAGTATAAAATAGCTCGAATAATAATTGGAACTTCATTCTCATGGATCGATCTAATATGCTATACCATTGGATACATACTTATAGTTATTATTGAAAAAAAGAAAACAATAGGTTTAACAATCAATTAAAGAAAATCAGATTAAATGAGTTTCGTTTAAGGCAAAATATCCTCTCTTTATTCTAAATATACTGCATTCAAAAATTATAGGTCATAATAGTAACAAAACAATATTTATATATTGCTGATAAATCAATTCGAAAAATTGTTAACCGACTTGATATGTTGTAAATATTTATTAGATTTCATAGGACTCTTAAAATACCAACTATTTAAATAATAAAACTCTTAAAAAAATATTTATATATATTAAGAGTTGTACACAATTATAAAACTGAACATCATAATTCTTACTTTCAATAACAAAATTGTTAATTAAAAGCTAAATACAAATAGTGCTATGCATTACATAATACTATTTTATAAATTTGTTCTTCATCAAATCAATCAAAAAATGAAAGCAAATTTTTTATTATTAATTACAGTTTTATTAGTTTTTTCCTGCAAAGAGAAGGAAAAAAACACTTCTTTAAATCAGAAAAATCCTAAAAACTCTACCTTAAAAATAGATAGTCTCTTAACTATTTATGAGAAAAATGGAAAATTTATGGGAAGTTTAGAATTAGCTCATAGAGGAAAATCCATTTACTCAAAAACCATTGGATATAGTGACATTGAATCCAAAAAGAAAGCAGATCCAAAAACGAAATATAGAATTGGTTCTATTTCAAAAACGTTTACTGCAGTACTAATTTTTAAAGCAATTGAAGAAAATAAGATATCTCTCAATGAGACCATAGAGAAATACTTTCCAAACATAAAAAATGCTAACAAAATTACTGTTGCTAATTTACTTCAACACAGAAGTGGTATTCATAATTTTACAAAAGATGAAAAACTCTTTAAGTATAGAACACAATTTAAATCCTCTAACGATCTTCTCTCAATAATATCAAATTATGAAAGTGATTTTGAACCTAACACTCAAGGAGAATATAGTAATTCTAATTATTTCCTATTATCACAAATTCTTGAGAAAAAATATAATAAATCTTTTAAAGATGTTTTACTAGAGAAAATCACTTTACCATTAGACTTAGAAGACACCTATCATGGCAAACAAATAACCCTAAACGACAACGAATCCAATTCTTATAACCTTTCTGAAAAACAGACCAAATTTGCAGAAACTGATATGTCTATACTTATTGGAAGTGGTTCAATTATTTCAACACCAAAAGATGTAAACAAGTTTATGACCGCCTTATTTACAGGTAAATTACTTTCAACAGAAAGTTTAGCTTTAATGAAAACCATTGAAGATAGTTATGGAATGGGGCTATTTCAATACAAAATTACTGACCGAAATGGATTTGGACATCGAGGGCATATAGATGAGTTTAGATCTACCTCTATTTACTTCCCTAAAGAAGATTTAGCTTTTACCTTAATTTCAAATGGAGCTAAAATTGATATCAATGATTTATATTTAGAAATTATTAAATTATACTTCAATGATGCAGTAATAGAATTATCAGAGACCGAGGTTGAAAAATTTGTTGGAACATATGTTTATGAAAAAGACGAAAAGGATAAAGTAGTTTTTATCCAAGATGAAACTACTTTGATTCATATTATAAAAGGAGAATTTAAAGAGCCTCTTATTTACAAAGGAAATAACCGATTTGTTATGGAACAAATGTATGGAGAATCTATATCGTTTATATTTTCTTCTGATGGAAGCAGTTTAATATTTGAACAAGGCAAATTTAAAGGCAAATATAAAAAAGAATAACTGTATACAACAATGGTAGCTGTTGCACAACCCTTCTAAAAAACTATTTTTTTAAAATAATTAATAAAATAAACCTCATTTTGAACATGCCCCAAAAAATTAGACACTATTTGGGGCATTTTTTATGGAAAGAAAAGTAAAAATTTAGTTGACTTACAATCGAGTTTTTGAAGTCTATAAGAACCGATTTTGTAAAAACAAAGTTCTTCTCTTATTTCAAGGGAATAACTTGACATAAAAATAGATGTTTTTTGATGGTAAAGTGCAAGTATTTCTTCAAGTTATAGATTAAACTCGCCATTAAGACTTGTTTATTTGCATTTTTAATGCCTCATATGTTCACGCATTTTATATTTCATGAAGTTGACCAAGGTTTCAATGACAGGTTCTATCGTTTTACTTCGCACTCTTGACATTTTCTTGACATAGGTTGATTTTTGGATAAGCTTTTGATACATGCGGTAGTAGTGTACTTTGTAGATACTATCGTCTAGTTTTTTAAACTTGGTACTTTTTCCACAACATTGTATTCTAAATGGACAATTCTTTCAATCAGATTCACTGCTTCGATACGTGTGTTTGGTTACACACATTTTCAACACTACTTTGAAGAAACTTAAAAATACTTCATCTCTATATAAAACACATGTTTTGCTAATAGAGAGTTGATGTTGTTTAAATAACCTTTCCAACAAAATCTTGAAAAACACAACTGAATCAATACTCTTCTGTCCTTCTTTTTCATAGCATTTTTGAGTGGATTTATAAATAAAATGTAAATCAAGTTCGGTTAGTAATTATATATATAAATTATCTTCTGGAACTAGATATAACAAATTAACCCAAACAAATAATTGTGGAATACAATTCTTCTTTTCTTACATGAAGAATTTTACAAAAAATACGCTTTTCAATATATCCTTTTTGTTATCTTTGAGAGAGTTGTGGAACAAGCACATTGTATAAATGCAATAGCGGGGAAAGAGCCTGAACCAAAGTCTGTATTTTTTTACACCACCAAAACCTTATTCTCATTTCCTTTTTTGTAAATTAGTAAATAAAATAAGGTTTTGGCTAAACAGTTACTAAACGGAAAACTCAAGTTTTTCTTCTCCGCTACTGCGCTTATACTTGACCTTTAGTGGCAATTTTATGATAAGCAGAATCGAAACAAATATTTTAGTAAATCCATTTACAAATTATAACTATTATGATATTTTAATAGATGGCATTTCTTTGGAAGAAACGATTCTTAAAAATTTAAATATTGAAATAAAAAAAGGTCTAGTGAGTACCTTCTTAAATTGGCTAAGCAATCCTTCTGAAAGAGAAACTATATGGAAAAGAACTTTACCAGAAATAGATCAAACTACATTTTTACCTATTCTAATGTGTGGAGAAGATTTAGATTTACTTTGCGATGTAATAATTGCGGAAACAGTAACAGATAATAATTATGTATATTGGAAAAGGTTTGGCTTAGATATTGGGAATGGTGAAAATATGCCTAAATCAATTGGAAAAAATGTACAATGGTTTATGAATTCGAGTGAAATAATCTTCGATAAAAATCAATATTCTGAAGTTTTGAATAAATTTAGAAAATATCTAAATGAAGAAAATGGTAATTTATGCTATAAATAAAAACTGCCACAAGCGGCAAACTAAAGACGAAACCTTAGCTATAACTCTAAAAAACGTCTGCAAAAAAACACTTTGACAAAAACATAGCAAGTTTCGGATTTTATAAAAGCAAAACCATTCGGACATTTGCATTATAAAATTCAGGACAATGAACGAGCAACAACAACTCAATTATAATCGAATTGCGGAAGCGATTGATTATATAAAGGACAATTTCAAAGAGCAACCAAATTTGGACGAAGTTGCCGAACAAGTGCATTTAAGTCCATTTCATTTTCAGCGTTTATTTAGCGAATGGGCAGGAACAACACCCAAAAAGTTTTTGCAATACATCAGCATTGAACACGCTAAAAAATTATTGACTGACCGACAAGCTACACTTTTTGACACCGCTTTTGAAACAGGGCTTTCAGGCACAGGACGGCTGCACGATTTATTTGTAAGCATTGAGGGAATGACACCAGCCGAATATAAAAACGGTGCAAAAAATCTTTCTATCAATTACAGTTTTGCAGAAAGTCCTTTTGGGAATTTGATTGTTGCTTCAACCACAAAAGGCGTTTGCTATATGGCTTTCAACGATGGTGAAACCAACGCATTAAACGACCTTAAACAAAAATTTCCCAACGCAACATTTCAGCGAAAATTGGATTTAATACAACAAAATGCGTTGTTCATTTTCCAAAACGATTGGAATAAATTACCTGAAATTAAATTGCATTTAAAAGGCACAGATTTTCAGTTGAAAGTTTGGGAAACACTTTTGAAAATTCCAATGGGGCAACTTTCTACTTACGGCAACATTGCCGAACAAATCGGCAACGCAAATGCTTCCAGAGCCGTTGGCACGGCTATCGGTAACAATCCCGTTGCGTTTCTTATTCCTTGTCATCGTGTTATCCAATCAACGGGCAATATTGGCGGTTATATGTGGGGCAATACACGAAAGACAGCTATCATCGGTTGGGAAAGTGCAAAAACCGATATTTTGGAAATGTAGCAAGTTTCGGGTTTTCTGCCACAGCATACATTGCAATCTTTGCATCAGAATTTTAAAACAAAAAAATAATGCAAAGATTTAAAGACAAATTCGCACTGATAACAGGCGGAACAAACGGAATGGGATTTGCCACAGCCCAACAATTCATCAACGAAGGTGGTAAAGCAATCATTACAGGACGAAGTGCCGAAACCGTAAACAAAGCCGTAGAACAATTAAGAACAAATGCATTTGGCATCGTTTCAAACGCAGGTAATATGAAAGACATATTGCTTTTGCAGGAACAAGTAAAACAGTATACGGAAAACATTGATTTACTTTTTGCCAATGCTGGTTATGGAAAGTTTGCTCCTGTTGAGTTTGCAGATGAAGTCCATTTTGACGAGTTGTTCAATTTGTTGGTAAAAGGAACATTTTTTACCGTTCAGCAAATCTTGCCTTTAATGAAAAACGGAAGTGCTGTTGTATTCAATACTTCATTTGTTACAGAATTTGGAACACCAAATTTTTCTGTTTATTCGGCAGCAAAATCAGCAGTGCAGTCATTCATCAAAACTTTTGCTTCAGAGTTCACGGAAAAAGGTATCCGTGTAAACGGCATTAGTCCTGGACACATCAAAACCAACATCTTTAATAATACAGGCTTGAATGCTGAACAAATTGCAGGTGCTTTGCAAGGAATTGTTCCAACGATACCTTTTAAAAGATTAGGCGAACCTACCGAAATCGCTAACGCAGTATTGTTCCTTGCATCGCAGGAAGCCAGTTACATTCACGGCACAGAATTAACAGTGGACGCAGGAATTTCAGTAATAAGATGATAAAGCAAAAGTTACAGGAAGCAGATTGGCAAAACATAACTGAAACAATGCACACAAACGGTTATGCCATTCTTCCCAATCTGTTGTCAGACCAACAATGCGATGCATTGAAAGCAGAATATAACAACCCAAACACTTACAGAAAAACGGTAGTAATGGAACGCTACCGTTTTGGTTTAGGCGAATACAAGTATTTCAACTATCCGTTGCCCGAAATTATTCAGCAAATCAGAACAAACATTTATCCGCAACTTGCACCCATTGCAAATACGTGGTTTAGGGCGTTAAATATTGACAAGCAATTTCCATTGGAACACGCAGAATTATTACAACAATGCCACCAAAACGAACAACAAAAAGCAACTGTTTTGATTTTGAAATACGGCAAAGGCGGTTTCAATACATTACATCAGGATTTATATGGAGATATTTATTTTCCCATTCAAACAGTTTTGTTTTTAAACGAACCTGATCAAGATTTTACAGGTGGCGAATTTGTATTGACACAGCAAATTCCAAGAGCACAATCCAAAGCCATAGTTCTAAAACCAAGAAAAGGCGATATGCTGATTTTTACGACCAATTTCAAACCCGAAAAAGGAACGAAAGGTTATTATCGGGTAAATATGAAACACGGTGTAAGCGAAGTAAAATCGGGCGAGCGTTTTACTTTGGGGATTATTTTTCACGATGCTTTAAGTTAATAATGATAAGGCACAGCGAAATATCCGACAGCGATTTGCAAAGTAAAATCAAACAACAGAAAATTGGTTTAGGGGGTAATATTAAACTAAAAATTTACGGTTTACTCAACTGCAAATCTGGCAAACGAATGAAAAGAGAAAACAGAGTTTTCTTTATGACAGAGAAAGAAGCTATTGAAAACGACTTTCGACCTTGCGGACATTGTATGAAAACCGAATACAAAAAATGGAAGAATGGACTTATTTAACCCAACTATAGACAAAACAAAAAATTGGTTACCACAAGACGGAACTGTCAATTATCACGGACAAATTTTAGAAAAAGAGCAAGCAGATTTCTATCTTAAAAAACTATTGGAAACTATCGAATGGCGCAATGATGAAGCTATTATTTTCGGAAAGAAAATCATTACCAAACGAAAAGTTGCTTGGTATGGCGACAAGCCTTTTAAATACACTTATTCCAATACTTCAAAATACGCTTTGCCTTGGACAAAAGAACTGTTAGAATTAAAAATATTAATTGAAAAAGAAACAAGCGAAACTTTTAACTCATGTTTGCTTAATCTATATCACAATGGAAATGAAGGAATGGCTTGGCACAGCGATAGTGAAACCGATTTAAAGAAAGATGGAGCAATCGGTTCATTGAGTTTCGGAGCAGAACGAAAATTTGCTTTTAAACACAAACAAGTCAAAGAAAAAGTAGAAATTATGCTACAACACGGAAGTTTATTAGTAATGAAAAACACCACGCAAACAAATTGGTTGCATAGACTTCCACCCACCAAAAAAGTAACAAAACTGAGAGTAAACTTAACATTCAGAACGATTGAAGAAAAAGAACTGTAGCTAACATCGTATATGAGCAAAAGCAGGTTGTGCTAAATCGAAGTTTCGGTTTTCTATATCGTAAAAATCATTTTTTATTTACTTTGAAAAATGTAAATTAGCAAATAAAAAAATCGGTTTTGCTTAGGTCAGTGCAAATTTGAAAGTTTCCGCTTCTTTTTCCGTTCCTGACACATGTACACAGACCGTTACTCACAATTAAACAAAACCTTGTAGAATCTAAACATAATGAATAAATTTGACTTTGAAAATAGCATATCTAAAAACAAAAATTACTTAATTGACTTATCAAAAGAGAACGATGATTCAGACGATTTAAAATATCTAGTAAATAATTTTTGTGGTATAGTTGTAAAAAAACTTTCAGAAATTCCAAAGATTCAAAACCAAGTAAGACTTTACGCAATTGGAGATACTAAACATTTAAAAAATGAAACAAAATCAATTTTTATAGTCAGAGATTTATCTTCAAATTATGAAGATTTAACAACTAAAAATTTTTCAATAATTGGACTTGGACAAGTGCCAATAAATATACATGATGCAGGAGTTTATTATAGACGGTTTTTCGATAATGATGATTTTTTTGAAAAAATAGAATCAGAACACGAGTTTCAAAATTTAACAGAGTCAAACAAAGAATCAATGGCTTTGAGAAAAGGAATTTATTTAAGTCAAATTACAAAACAAATAAAAGGAGAAAATGAATCTCTAAATTTTCATCTATTAAGGTGTTCAAGTAACTTAACAGGTCCAACAGATAATTTCAGAAAAACTGATAACCTAATTATTGACTCTCTAAATGAAGCCATAAAATTTGATTTTGAAAAAAAAACAGAATTGAATCATGTGCTTGCACAAATTTATTTAAACAAAAAAAATGACTTAAATTCAAAAGAAGTCAAAGCAAAAATTAGTGCTCATTCAGATAAAACTAAAGATATGGCAAAAGAAGGTCTTATAACGTTTTGTACTTTTTATGATAAAACAAATTTTGATCAATTGTCACCTTCAAAAACAGATAAGTTTGATTGGGTTTACAAAAAATCGAGTGGATTAACCAGACTTTTCTTTAAGCTAAAAAAAACAGTCAAAGATGAATCTTTAATTAAGGAATTTAGTGTAACCTTATACCCAAATTCTGTTTTTTCAATACCACTTTCTACGAATAGACTTTACACGCATGAAATAAAACCTTCTGTATTAAATATCGATAAAACTCCTATAAGAATGGGCTATGTAATCCGTTGTTCAAACTTAGAGGCAGTATATGAAAATAATAAAACCTACATAAAGGAAAATGGGAATTTAATTCCATTAGAGCTCATGAATAATGAGAACATGGAGGATTTAAGAGATTCTTATTATAAAGAAAATAAAACTGAAAAAAATATAGATTATGGTATAGTTCACTTCAGTATGAATTCTGGAGATTATCAAAAACCCATATATTAAACGATTACAGATGAATCAAAATGAATTTAAAAAAATAACATTACCATTTGAACATAATCTCTTCAATGAATTATCCACACAAATCAATTTTGAAAATGTTGGAAAAGGTAGGATTGGAAACCATTTAGTTAAGGCAAGTGATAAAGGTATTCCTATTGTTAGAACAACGACTCAATATAACATTCCAGCTCATGAATTCTCTGATTTGCATAGTAAAATAATAAAAAGTATTAATAGTAATTTTGTGTATTTTCCTGAAATTAAGTTTAACAATGCTTTAATTGAAATCTATGACAACTCATACTCTAAAATGAAATACCATTCTGACCAATGTCTCGATTTAGTAGATGATTCTTATATCGGATTATTCTCATGCTATGAAAAACCTAGCAAGTTAGAGAAACCACATATTAGAATATTAAAAATACAGAATAAGACCACAAATGAAGAATTTGATATTTCTTTAACGCATAATTCATTTGTACTATTTTCAGTAAAAGCTAATACAAACTTTTCACATAAAATCATCTTAGATTCAACACTAAATCAGAAAGAAAAACAAACTGATAATAGATGGTTAGGTATAACTTTTAGAGAATCTAAAACCTTTATTAAATTTAAAAATAAAATGCCATACCTTTCATGTGGAAGTTTACTTGAATTAGCTGACGAAAATCAAAAGAAAGAGTTTTTTATGTTAAGAAGTCAAGAAAACAGAAGCATTAATTTTACTTATCCTCAAATTAATTTCACAATTAGTAAGGCTGACACATTAATGCCTATTCGTTAAAATGATATTTGCATTTGATACATAGGAAATAAAACTATTACAGTTAATTTTTTCATTTAAGTTGCAAACTTTGCATTTAATTTTTCCGAACTTTATCAATAAACGTAACACTGAATATCGAGCGAACGCAGAAAGTAAATCGATACGTTAAAATCAGCACATAGAAAATTGAAATACTGAACTCCGTACGAGCTTTGAAAATTGATTGCAGAATTACTTTTCCGTACCGAATTCAGGCAACTGACTTAAAAAAGCAACAAGCCTTAACAGCTCCTACACTCAATAGCTTGGTCGATTTTCGCCTGGAAAAATCTTCCGATTTCCCAAAGTTTGTCTATATTTGTAATGGCTCAATTTTCAGTTAACACCACAGGAATATAGCGGCAACACGTTGAGAGGTATTCGAAGAGGGCGATTAACAAGAATAAAATATGGAAGAACTTAAAAAGATAATAACAGATACACATAAAGTATCTATTACTGCTCTTAATGACTTTGTTGCTCAATTTGAGATTGTTTCGTTCTCTAAAAACTCTATTTTATCCATACCCGAAAAGAAAGATAAATATTTATATTTTACCATATCAGGTGTCCAAAAAGCCTATTATTTAGTTGATAAAAGACAATGCATTATTTCTTTTACTCAAGCTAATCATTTTACGTGTGCTCCAGAATCTTTTCTAACACAAAAACCGTCGAAGTACTATTTTGAATGCATTACGGACAGTAAATTCTATAGAATATCAT
Source organism: Flavobacterium sp. 316 (assembly GCF_000967805.1). NCBI lineage: Bacteria > Pseudomonadati > Bacteroidota > Flavobacteriia > Flavobacteriales > Flavobacteriaceae > Flavobacterium > Flavobacterium sp. 316. Next base: position 572,632 of record NZ_JYGZ01000001.1, on the reverse strand, counting down.
ATGATAACTTTATTAATCAAACCACTAAACATAAAGATATCCAAGATTTTTTAATTGAAGCACTAATGGGATTAGTAAACAATATAACAGATAGGTTTATTAAGCAGTCAACTTATTCTATTGAGGAAAAATATAAAGATTTCATGCGATATAATGCACACCTTATTAATTCTATACCTCATAAAGACATTGCTAATTTTTTAGGTATGAATCCAACAAATTTTTCAAAACTATTTAATAATGTGGTAATCGAATAGTTGGTATATACCAATAATTACATTAAAACTTGAATCTATATTTGCAAAAAATATAGATAATGAAACAAGTTTTATACAGTAATTACGGGAACAGTAGTGTGTTAAAAATCGAAGAAACAGAAAAACCTAGTATAAGAAAGAAAAATTCGTTACTAATTAGAATATGTTACTCTTCTTTAAATGCAATAGATTGGAAAAATCGCAAAGGTGACTTTAGATTAGTTTCAGGTTTAATAAAACCAAGAACAAAACAAGGGTTTGATGTTGTTGGCATTATTGAAGAGAAATCAAATGATATTAAAAATTTAAATATTGGAGATAAAGTTGTCAGATTGTTAGGTAATTTTGAAGGAGGTTCTCTTTGTGAATATATTGTTGTAAAAGCAGATAGTGTAGTTAAAATCCCTAATAACATTCCTATTAATCAGGTAGCTGGATTACCAATGGCTGGAACAACTGCATGGTTAGCACTATTAAAATTAGGCGGTCTGAAAAAGAATGATAGGGTTTTAATCAATGGTGGAAGCAGTGGAGTTGGTCATATAGCCATACAGATAGCAAAAGCATATGGCGCAAAAGTTACAAGTGTATCAAGTACCAAAAATCTAGATTTCTGCAAACAGCTAGGTGCGGATTTTACTATAAGCTATCAAAATGGAGATTTTCTAAAAACGACGTCGACTTTCGATATTATTTTTGATGTTGTATTTAATACCTCTTATAAAAAAACAAAGCATCTTTTAGCTCCGAATGGGATATATATTGGGACAACTCCAACAGGAACAATGATAAAGGAATTATTAAGATATAAACGAGCAAAATTTGTATCAGTGCACCCAAACCAAGAAGCACTTAAAGACCTTTTGAAATTAATGAAAGAAAACATTCTTAAAGTAGAAATTGACAAAGAATTCATGCTTAATGATATTGTAAATGCTCATGATTATATTGAAGCATCAAAAACAGTAGGAAAAGTAATTATAAAGATAGAAGAAGAACAACCAAATAACATGGTATATAATTAATTGGCGACATAGTTGTCTACTAAATAAATAAAATAAAACTCATTTAAATCACTTTAAATGAGTTTTATTTTTTGAGGTTAGCACAGTTTTATAAAAATAGTATCGCTTAAAAAAGCCATTTTTAACTTATACAATTGTGGTTTTAGAAAAAGGTGTACTTTTTTCCCATTAGTAAATGTTTATTAGCTTGTTTAATTAGACTCATACTTGGATACTTGCGTTTGGTTATACACATTTTCAACACTGTTTTGAACAACCTTAAAAACACCTGTTCTACTAATAAAGAGTTGATATTGTTTAAATCATGTCCAACAAATTAAACGAAACAAATAATTGTGGAGTAAAATTCTTCTTTCCTTACATGAATAAATTTACAAAAAAATACGCTTTTCAATATTTTCCTTTTTGTTATATTTGTGAAGTTCGCAACCTCTCCAAGTGGAAAAACGTTAGCAAACATATAAAACACCAAAAGGAAATTGATAGACAAAATCCGAAATAGTACATTTTATCGTTTAATTTGGGGCTTATTAGCTTTGCATTTACTCAATGTTAGCATTGACAATCCTGACCCAAATCCAAACCACATTCCGGAAGATTTAACCTATAACGAACAAGAAAGCATTGTAGAATTCGTAATTGAAAAATTGCTCGGTTTTGAAAATGCCATTGCCGAATATGACGACCCCGATACTGAAGAACACAGCAAGAAAAAGACAATAAACATAGATTGGGTTGTTCTTAATCCTGTATTCAAACACAATTTAAACGCTTTATATCAAGCAACCCAAAAAACATTACCACATTACAAAGAACCTGCTTCCCAAGCATTCTGTAAAATATTCAGTCCTCCACCCGAAGTTTGATTTGCCTTTAAAGTAAAAAGTTAATCGTCTATTCTGTAAAAGAAACTCAGACGACATTTTTCATTTATAAAAACCAAATCAAGAAAATGAATATCAAAAAAATCTTGATGCCTTTACTATTTTTGGCATCATCAACTTGCGTTTTGGCCCAAATAACCAACGCTACAAAAGACAGCCTTTACATTGAAGAAGTAGAATTGCACCACGAACTGCCAAAAGTGCTACACGCAGAACCTTTATACATTGACCTAATACGAGACCTTGGAGCGAGAAAGGGCGAAAAAGAATGGAATATCGGTTTTGGTATGACCGACAAACTAAAATTTGATGAATACGAAGCTCTTGTAGAGTACGAATGGGCACCGATAAACCGACTCGGATTTGAAGTAGAATTGCCGTTTACCTTTCATTCGGACATAAACGGAACGCCAAAAGATTCCATGCCATCTAACAAACTGAACAGTATAAAATTGGCAACCCAATGGTCGTTTTTTGTCAATGAAAAAATAGCCACTTCAATGGCAATCGGTTACATCAACGAGTTTGAACTTTCCGACTTTAGGAATTTTGGAAAACCATTCATAAAAGGGAATGTTTATAACCCATTTTTGGTCGTTGCCAAACGATGGGGCAACAATTTTCACTCGTTAATTTATACCGGTCCAATGATTGAACAAAATTTTAGAACCAATCATTTTCACACCACTTACGATATCAACACCAGTTTTCATTATATGATAACAGGAACGAGAAATTTTGTAGGAATTGAACTTAACAAGACCATAGACAAAAAAGATTTCGATATGACTATACGACCGCAAATGCGACTTGAAATTACTAACCAAACAATGCTTGGAATTGTAACGGGAATACCTATTGCAAGGGAGAACCAACGTTTCAGTGCATTTATAAGACTCATTTGGGAACCACTCCACAGACCAAAATAAAATATCGGTAACTGTTGAGCAACCCATCTAAAAAACTAATTTTTTAAAATAAACCTTTTTTAAATCACGTTAAAAGAGGTTTACTTTTTGAGGTTAGCACAATTTTATAAAAATAGTATCGCTTAAAAAAGTTATTTTTAACTTATACAATTGCGCTTTTAGAAAAAGTATACTTTTCCTTGTTCTACAGTTAAAAAATGTACCATTAAAAAAAACTACAATAATAAAAATCATCATTTATAATTGTAGTTTTTATAATTTCTATCTTGTAAAAACTAAAGTATTTCCTTTACTCAAATTTCCATCAAAAGCATAGCCTTCATAATTGAATTTTTTCAAATCTTCAATTGTTTCTGCATTAGTATCAATAATATAACGCACCATTAAACCTCTGGCTTTCTTAGCGAAAAAACTAATCATTTTTAGTTTTCCATCTTTATAATCTTTAAATTCTGGAGTAATAACAGGTACTTTTAAAGCTTTTGTATCAACCGCACTAAAATATTCATTACTGGCTAAATTTAAAAACAATTCATCTTTTGAAAGTTCTTTATTCAAAGCATCTGTAATTGTTTTTTTCCAAAATTCATACAAATTTTTCTTTGCACCTATTGCTAGTGATGTACCCATTTCTAAACGATAAGGTTGCATTAAATCTAATGGTTTTAAAACACCATACAAACCTGATAGAATGCGTAATCTATCTTGTAAAATATCTAATTTATCTGTTGGAATAGTATAAGCATCTAAGCCCGTATAAACATCTCCATTAAAAGCATAAACAGCAGGTCGAGCGTTTTCTGGAGTAAATGGAGTTTGCCAATCTTGATTGCGTTGCCAATTCAAATCGGCTAATTTTTCAGAAATAGACATTAAATCCATTAACTGCTTTGGTTTTTTCTTTTTTAAGGTTTTATGAATGGTCTCTGATTTAGATAAAAAATCAGATTGTGTAAATACTTTTGTTGGTAATTTTGATTCAAAATCTAATGATTTTGCTGGAGATATAACTATTTTCATATTCTTAACTTTCTATTTTTCAAAAGTACGAAAAACAATATCTTTTGGTTTGTAATTTGTATCAAAAAAAATTATAACTGCATATAGTATCTAAATCATATTTTGTCAGAAAAGAGTTATTTTTGTAAAAAAAATTACTAATAAATCCAATTCTTATATAAATTTTAAGTATCTATTAAAATGTATAAATTTTTAGCATTCTTATTAATTATCATTATTTCTCCATTTTTAGGAGGACTATATGGTATTATTCATGATCAAATTACTTATACAATTTCAGAAGAATACTATACAAAATTTAAATTCATTCAATTCGGGTTAGAAAATTGGGGATTAGGAGAAAACATTGGAACAATTGAAAATCCAGAAATAAAACTAAGAAACCCTAGATTTGGAGCAACTATTGTAGGAACACTTGCAACATGGTGGGTTGGTTTAATAATTGGTTCTTTTTTAGGAATTATCGGGTTGTTTATCCATAAAAATGGAAAACAAATGATACAAACAACATTCATTGCTATTTTTATCAATACTGGAATTGCATTATTTGTAGGTTTCATAGGGTTACTCTATGGTAAAACATTCCTTATAAATAATATTCCTTCCCATTGGTTCTTTCCAAAAAATCTTCTTGATACAAATAGCTTCATTATGGTTAGCTCTATGCATAATTTTAGTTATATAGGTGGTTTTATCGGATTAATGATAGCAATAATCTATAGTATTAAACAATATTATAAATTAAAATAAATTTAAAAAGTAATGTTTAGAATTGATACAATACAAAAATCGGAATATTTAAATGTTATTGCTGTTTGGGAAGCATCAGTAAGAGCAACACATCATTTTTTAAAAGAAGAAGATATTCAATATTTTAAACCGCTTATTTTAAACAATTATTTAGATGCCGTAGAATTGAGAAGTGCAAGAAACGAACAAAATGAAATTATTGGTTTTCTTGGTGTAGCAGAACAGAATTTAGAAATGTTATTTATACATCCTACTGCAAGAGGAATTGGAATTGGGAAAAAACTATTGCATTATGCTATCAATGAACTAAAAATAACCAATGTAGATGTAAACGAGCAAAACGAGCAAGCTGTTGGATTTTACAAACATTTTGGTTTTGAAATTATTGATCGTTCAGAATTAGATTTTTCAGGAAAGCCCTTTCCTATTTTATATATGAAATTGAAAAAACAAACCTAATACTCTTTTAAAAACAATAATAAAAAAGCTTCAAATTACTTTTCCCCTATTTCATTTCATTTTTACCTCAGTTCATCTCTTTTTGATTTTAAAATTAAAGCTGCTCCTGTAGATTTGCCTTATAATTATCAATTTAAAAACAAAAAAATGAGAACAACAGCATCAAAAGTAAAAGCACTTACAGCCTATTCAACACTAATGACAATTATTATGGCGTCACTATTTCTTTTTTCATTTCATAAAATGAAAAAAATAGAAAGTTTTGAAGAAATTAATGTGAAACGAATTAACATTCTAGAGAATGATGGAACTATTAGAATGGTAATTAGTAATAGAGAAAAACAACATTCAGGGAGAATGAATGGAAAAGATACAGAAAAAAGAGAAAGACCATCAGGAATGATATTTTTTAATGATGAAGGAGATGAATGTGGTGGTTTAATTTACCAATCTAAAAAAACAGAAGAAGGAATTATAGCTGGAATGTCTATATCTATGGATCAATATGAAAATGATCAGGTAGTACAATTATCAAATCAAGAATTTGTTAAAGAAGGCAAAATACAATCACAAAGAGGTTTACAAATTAATAATTACCCAGAAGAAAGTACTTATAGTAAAAGTAATGAATTAATAACTGAAGCTGAAAAGATTGAAGATGTTAAATTAAGAAAACAAAAGATGAATGAAATTCATAAAAAATATGGCAGTAAGCAACTTGTTTTCCTTGGTAAAACAAGAGGAAATTCGCAAGGATTATTTATAGCAAATTCAGATGGCCAATTAAAAATGATGATTTATGTTGATGATAAAGGTGAACCAAAATTTCAGACTATAAACGATAAAGGTGAAACAAAAGATTTTTTAATAGTAGAAAAATAATTTAAAAGATAAAAAAGTGTAGTTATTCGCTGCACTTTTTTATCTTTCAACCAATATATTTGCAAAATGAAGCAAGCAAAGATTATTTCACTTCTTAAAAATAGTATTGTCGTTTTAGTTATTATAATTATATTAAGTACTATTCAGACCTATACACTCCATCAAACTAAAAAATTTGGTAGTGTTGATTTTTATGACATTGATGGTCATATATTTAGTATAATTATTTCTATAATTTCCTTCCTAAGTACTTATTTATCTTGGAAAATTATTTCAAAAATATACACTCAAAGAATTATAAAAATTGGAATGACATTTTTATTAGCCTTATTGATCTTTTCTATAATGGTTAGTGTTTATTACGTTCTTTATAGATATTTAATTTACAATTTCAGTACAAGTATTAATATGATAATTGGCAATATAGTATTTGGAATAACAATGAATCACTTATATATTAGTGGATATACTATTGCTTATCTTCATTTTTCAAATTCTAAAAAACTAGCGGTTAATATTGAGCATTTAGAAAAAGAAAAGGAAGTTTTTAAATCAAAAATGTTACAAAAAAATTTAGAACCACATTTCTTATTTAATAACCTAAGTATATTATCTAGTTTAATCAAAAAGAAACCTGACGAAGTGGAAACTTTTATTGACAATTTTTCAGATGTATATCGCTACTATTTAAAGCATAATCAAAAAGAAATAGTAACATTGAGCGAAGAAATAAAGTTTATAAAATCATACATATTATTAATTCAGAAACGATTTAATAATGCTTATATTATACATATTAAAATAGAAAACGAATTAGGCTATATCTTACCTTGCTCTTTACAATTGTGTATTGAAAATGCAATAAAACATAATTACGGGAATGAAAATAATCCCTTAGAAGTATATTTAGAGCGAATTGAAGACACAATTATCATAAAAAACAAACTAAAACCAATAGAAACAAATACAAGTTCTTACATAGGCAATCAATATTTAAAAGATCAGTATAAATTATTATTCAATTGCACTTTAGAATTTGAAAAGACAGAAACAGAATATTTCGTTAGAATTCCTATTATAAAATAAATTATGAAAGTTATAATCATTGAAGATGAAGATCTAAATGCAGAAATAATAAGTAATCATCTTCAAAAATTTGATAGCTCAATAGAGATTGTTGCCCATTTAAAAAGCAAAGAAGAAATAAAAAAATGGTACAATGAAAACGATCAGGTAGATCTTGTTTTTTCAGATATAGAACTACTTGATGGAAATGTGTTTTCTGTATTAAGAAATGATCTTATCAAATGTCCTATTATTTTCACAACAGCTTATGACACTTTCTATCAAGATGCATTTGATGTAAATGGAATTGGCTACCTATTAAAACCTATAAGCTATAGCCGATTTGAAATTGCAATGCAAAAGCTTAAAACGTTACAAGGAAAAGAAAAAAACATAAACTGGGAAAAAATTGCCAATACTCTACTTAAAACAAACAAAGTATATAAAGAACGAATTATAGTTAAAAATAACAACGAAATAACTATTCTAAATGCTAATACTATTTCAGCATTTTTATCTGATTCAGGAAAATGTGTCGCTATTGATGAAAATGGAAAAGAGCATATATTTAGAGAAAAAATAAGTGATTTAGTTGATGAATTAAATCCTAATATTTTTTTTCAAATAAATAGAGGAGAAATAATAAACATCAATTACATTGAAAAAATAGAAACGTATTTCAATGATAGATTACTTATAAAAATAAAAAACTATAAAAATAAAGTAACAACCAGTACTTCAATTACGCCCGAATTTAAAAGATGGTTAGATAAATAATTGCTAAATTCTATTAAATTTGTAACAAAACAATATTCTCTTCTTATCCATTTATATTTGATGAAAGATCTACTTAAGCAAAACATCCTTAGTAACGTAAACTTTTCAGAAAATGAAATAGAGCAATTTTGTAACCTCTTTAAAGCAAAGAAAATAAAAAAGAAAAAATTTCTATTACAAAAAGGAGAAATTTGCAAGTTTGAAGGCTTTGTAAACAAAGGATTGTTTCACATTTACCATATTAACAAAAAAGGGGGAAAACAAGTACTCTATTTTGCAATTGAAAACTGGTGGGTTACAGACATTGATAGCTTTACAAATCAAAGCCCCTCTAACCTATTCATTGAAGCACTTGAAGACAGCGAAATACTCTTAATAGCTAAAAAAGATAAGGAATTTGCCTATGAAAATTTGCCGCAAGTAGAAAAATTGTTCCGGATAATGACACAAAAAACACATGTAGCACTACAAAGAAGAATGATAGATAACCTTAGTAAAACAGCTGATCAACGTTATCTCGATTTCATAACAAAATACCCCGACCTTCAATTACGACTCAGTAATCTGCAAATTGCTGCTTATTTAGGTATTAGCCACGAATTTTTAAGTAAAATTCGTAGAAAAATTACAAATAGTAAATAAGTTTATATTTATTGAACTAGTTCAATGTTTTTTACAATTATACATCGGAGATTTGTATTACAAACAAGTTCAAATATGAAAAACACATTTAAAACACTATCAATTCACATTATTTCAATAAGCTACAACAGTAATAATAATGTCTCAAATTTCTTAAAAACAAAATCCAAATCGAAATTTAAATCGAAATCCTAAAAGGTTTATTTCAAGAAGTGATACTTCTAAAAATTAAATAGATACGGGAATAATAAGCTAATAACATTAGCCTATTACGGATAGTATAGCATCATTATACAAGTAAACGTTACAATACAAAAAAATTAGAGTAACATAAAAATTCATAATAACGCACTACTCTAGTTTGTTATTGGAACCCAACAACTTCCAAACTTCCAAATTTGTAACATCAAAATGGAAACTAATCAAAAATCAGGATCAATACCACAATATTGTTCCTATAAAACTATAGGTAATGATCTCAAAAAAACTATCAAAATAACCAAAAATTAAAGGAAAAAGGAAAAAGGAAAAAAAGGAGTTCAAATAAACACTTGAACTCTTCATAAATTACCATATATAAACGATTACAATTCTGAAAATTATATCCAACAAAACGTTACAGAAGAATACTAAAAAACAAAGTCTTTTTTACAATTTCAATCGAATAAACTCACAGTATTAGCTTATAATTTTTATGACAAACCAACTTAAACAAAACATTCAAAAACATATAAACCTTTCCGATACTGAAATGGATCAATTCTGTAATTTATTTAAAATTAAGAAAATCAAGAAGAAAAAATTTTTATTACAAAAAGGAGAAATTTGCAAATTTGAAGGATTTGTAAACAAAGGGCTCTTTCAGGTTTACCACATCGACAAAAAAGGAGTAAAACAAGTACTCCATTTTGCTATAGAAGATTGGTGGATAACCGATATTGATAGCTTTACAAATCAAAAACCCTCTGGTTTATTTATTGAAGCACTAGAAGATAGCGAAATATTAATAATATCTAATGCAGACAAAGAATTTGCCTATGAAAACCTACCACAAGTAGAAAAATTGTTCCGAATAATGACCCAAAAATCGCATGTAGCATTACTAAGAAGAATGATAGACAATCTTAGCAAAACAGCAGATCAACGCTATATTGATTTTATAGAAAAATATCCTGAACTTCACAGACGACTCACCAATGTTCAAGTTGCAGCTTATCTTGGCATCAGTCATGAGTTTTTAAGCAAAATTCGCAGAAAAATCACAAAATGTCAAAAAAACAAACTGTAAAAATGATTTATTGAACTTGTTCAATGCATATAACATCAATAAACCTCAACTTTGCATTCATTAAAAAATAGAATAAAGATGAAGAACATTTTTAAACTACTATCAATCGTCATTTTGTTAACATGTAGTATAAGCTATAATAATAACGATGATTATTTAGTAAAAGAAAAGCAATCTCAATCCTCAGTAGCAATTGCAAGAGCTTTCTATCAAGAAGTCATTATAAGTAAAAACATTGAATACAAACAATCCATTTCCTAATTAAATTCAAACCATGAAAAAAATAATAGCACAAATAAGCCTCCTAACACTTTTTATTGCTTGCGAAAAAAAAGAAGGAGAAATTCTACCAACCACCACCACTAATGATTATAGCATTATAGGAAAAAAAGCAATCATTACCTATCCAGAATTAAAAGCAGAAGTTTTTTACATTTCAGATAGTACACTACACTGGAAAACAACAGATAGTGCAGGAAATATAGCCGAAGGAGACGAAAAAGTAAATTACAATCTGTTAAATCAAAATCAATTTTTTATTAATTGGATTGAAATAGATGGAACAACAATAAGTCAAGTAGTTGACACCAAAAGTAAAAAAGTAATCACTTATTTAAGCTATACAGACGAAGAAAGCCCAAGAGGGAAAAGGACAGGAATACCTATTGAAGGTAGTTTCGAATTCAATAATTAAACCACTAGTAACAACAATAAATATCATTAGACTTCTGAATATTCTCAGAAGTCTTTTTTAGTATTACTCCCTCCTATTTTAAAAAAATCAAACCCAAACTCCTTTTTCAATAAGGACAAACTATCAATGTTTTTTAAAACAAAATACCCTAAAAAAGGTAGTAAAACAATCCTTTTTATTGAACTAGTTCAATGTTTTTTACACACATAAAAACAAACTTTGTACTTCAAACAAACAAAAAATTAAGCAAAGTTAAATTCTAAAAATTACAAAAATTTTAAAAAAGTCAACTTTTTGAAGGGATAATTATTGCCATTTTTTAAAAAAAGAAAAAAGAAAAAACAATACACAACAAATCCACAAAAAGAAAACGCCCTATAATTAGAATTCACTTAAACTATCAAACAAATTATCATGGAAAAAATCAAAAAGGAAGCAGCCGTTAGTACCAATGAAGCAACCCATCTTGCCAAATCAGTTTTAAGTAGAGTTATGCAATTTCGAAGAATGATTGAAGAATGTCAAGACAATTGCACAACAGAATGTCCAAAATGTCATGCCCCACATAAAAACAAAGTGGCTACAGCAATAATGCAAAACAAAAAAATAAGATTTGTATTACCTGGGTTTCCAGGAAAATCTCCCAACCTAGCCAAAGTTTTAGGATATCTTCCAGACATGGCAGAAAAACAAGCATTACAATTTTTAAATGACCTATGCTCACAAATACAAGAAATTTACGAACCTGGAGCAGAAGTAATTATATGTTCAGACGGAAGGGTTTTTAGTGATATTGTGGGCATTTCAGAAGAACATTTAACCGCATATCAAATCGAAATTGACCGCCTCATAGATGAATTAAAGTTAACAGCACTTTCAACATTCAACCTCGATGATATAAAAAAAATACATGATTTTGATCAAGCACGTACAGAATTACTAAAAAACTACGGTCAAGATCTAAATCTTTTAAAAGATAAAATAAAAAGAGGAGGAAAAGATGCAATAGATCCAGATGATATAGAAGCCAACCGAATGTATTGCGGTCTTACTCGTTTTTTAGTTGAAGATCAAATGTTCCCTGGGCAAACACAATCTAAAAGTGCAATACAAAAAGAGTGTAAAGAAAAAGCCTACTTAGCCATTATACGAAGTAATGCTTGGACTGACTTAATTGCAGAAAAATTTCCCGATGCTATTCGTTTATCAATCCACCCACAAGCCTGTGGTGCCAAAAAAATTGGAATACAACTTTTAGGAATAGAAACTTGGACAACACCTTGGCACGCAGTAGCAGTAAACACAAACAAAGGATTCATACTAATGAAACACAGCGAAGTAAAAAAATTAAATTCAAAATTAGTACTTGACGAATATGGACGTTCTAGTCACTATGAGCTTATTTCACAAAATTAAAAAACAACAAAACATGAACTTTAAAACAACAAAATTAAATCCGTTCGGTCTATTGATCGAACCAATTAATGGAAAAACAAATATTCTCGATTTAGACATTAAAGAACTAAGAGAGATCCTATCCAATGAGCATTTAGTTGCTTTGAGAGGCTTTACAAGCTTTGCTAGCGCAGAAGAGTTTTCAGAATATTGCGAGAAATTTGGAGAAATTTGCCTTTGGCCTTTTGGAAAAGTCTTAGAACTTGTAGAAAAAGAAAATCCAGAAGATCATATTTTCGACAATAGTTATATTCCACTACATTGGGACGGCATGTATCGCAAACAAATTTGTGAAACACAAGTATTTCATTGCATAAACGCACCAGGAGAGAATAATGGCGGTGGAACCACATTTACCAACACCAAAAAAATTTTAGAAAACGCATCGGCAACCGAGAAAGAATATTGGGGTAAAATAACCTGTGAATATTCTCGAAAAATGGAGTTCTATGATAGTAAAACAATAGCTCCAATCATTGATAAACACTATGAAAAAGAATATTCAGTAATACGCTTTTGTGAACCACCAAACAGTAACGATACTTCTTTCGTAAATCACCCAGGCTTTGAAGTAAAAGGCATACCAGAAGATGAAGTGGCAAGTTTTATTCAAAACCTTAACCAAACCCTTTATTCACCACAATACCTATACACTCACCAATGGGAAACAGGAGATATTGTGTTTTCAGACAATAGTACATTATTACACGGAAGAGAACCTTTTACTAAAGGAGCACCAAGACATCTTAGACGCATACAACTACTTGGAACACCTCCACTAAACAATCCCCATCTAATATATACAAAATGAGAACAATAGAAACAGATATTTTCATAGTAGGTGCTGGACCAGTAGGACTAGCTTGTGCCTATTTAGCAGCGCTTTCAGGCTTAAAAACTACCATAATAGATAAATCGGAAGGACCATTAGAAGTAGGAAGAGCAGACGCACTCAATGCAAGAACATTGCAACTACTAGAAATTGTTGATTTATTTAAAGAACTATACCCACAGGGATTACCCTGCAACACCAGTTCAATTTGGGAAAAGGGAAAATTTGTCTCTCGTCAATCGAATTGGTGGGACGAACTTGAAGGTTGTTTCCACAAACATTTTTTAATGTTAGGACAAGCATTTATTGAAAAACTATTAGATGGAAAACTAAAAGCAATTAATGCTCCTGTAATCAGACAAACAAAAATAGAAACTATTCAAGTGACAGAAAAAGGATGTGAATGTACCCTTTCTAATGGAGATATTGTAAAATCAAACTATCTAATTGGAGCCGATGGGTCGCACTCCTTTGTTAGAAACCATTTCAACATACCGTTTGAAATTTCACGTCCACAAATTATATGGGCTGTAATCGATGCTGTTTTTGAAACCGATTTTACAAAAGTTCCAGAAATCATTGTTTTTCAATCGGAAACTTCAGACGTTGCTTGGATTCCTAGAGAAGGAAAAATAGACCGATTCTACATTAGAATGGACAGAAAAGATTTTGCTATAGAAGATGCAATGGAAAGAATAAATATTGCAATGGCACCACACACCATAAAAATTAAAGAACTCGTTTGGTTTTCACATTTCTCAGTAAAAGAATCTGTAGTCGAAAACTATATTATTCAAGACCGAGTAATTCTTGCAGGAGACGCCTGCCATATCCACTCAGTAAACGGAGGACAAGGCCTTAATACTGGTTTAGCAGATGCATTCAACTTAATTTGGAAAATCAGTATGATAGAAAATCATGGAGCCGACAGTAGCCTACTTCAATCCTATGAAAATGAAAGAAAACCAGTAGCACTAAGTGTAATAAAAAGTTCTGGAGAACTTGTTCGTTCAACAAAATATTCAGAAGATGGCACACACGCTAAAGATTATGTCAAAATTGTAGAAAAAAGAGCAGGAAACATTACAGGTATGGGAATTCGCTACAGTGAAAGTGGATTAGCGGGTTCAAGAATCTATGACATCGATGTAAACCATGGAAACAAACAATATCGTCTCTATACGCTTTTAAACTATACAAAGTTCACCCTACTCTGTTTTAGCAATAAAAAAATAGAAATAGAATTACCCGATTTTGTAGAATTAATACAAATTCAATCCAACAATTCAGCCAACGAACTTTGGACAGCAAGTGATTATTATAAAAATCAAATCATTTTAGTAAGACCCGATTCCTATATTGAAGCAGCGGGAACTTTAAATGAAATTGATGATTTAATAAATCATTTTCTCCATAAATACACTAAAAATGAAAATTCAATGCTCGTTTAATTAAAAAACAAACAGTCCAAAAAGTAAATATTATACGAGTTGTGATTTGAATTTACTGTAAAAGAAAATGATGATTTTTTTCTTGATATGAAATCACCATTAACAATAAGTTTGTTGCAAACGCATAATATCCGTTTTCTCTTGTAAAGCTTTACATAAAAAGCAACCAATAAATAAAACAAAGAATGACAAATAAAAGAAAAGCAAAAGCATATTATACCGCAGTGAACGCCTACGATGAGGCAACTATTGAGTATATGATACATGAAAACTATATTCAACACAATCTAAAAGTTCCAACTGGCAGAGCCGCATTTGTTGCCATGCTACCCAAACTAAAAGAGCATGGCAGTAAAATAGAAAATATTCGTATGCTAGAAGATGGTTCTCACATAATAATGCATCACAAATGGAAAAACGCAACTCCACTGGGTTGCAACGAAGCAGTGGCTTTTCATATCATCCGTTTCGATACCTTTGGAATCATTACAGAACATTGGAATGTAATGACAGAAACAACACCACTAAACCCATCTAAAAGATCTTTGTTTGACGGTGAAACGAAAATAAAAGATAAAGAAAAAACAGCAGCCAATAAATCAACTATAACAGCCCTATTTAATCAGCTCATTAGCAAAAACATAAACAAAACAATAGCAATCATACCTCAATATTTTAAAGCCAATTTTCAACAACATCATCCACAACTAGTAGATGGAATTCCTAGTTTGATAAAAGCCATCCAAGACGGTGTTTTCTTCCCACACTATAAAGAACAACATGCTATTTTTGGAGAAGGAAACTTTGTCCTTTCTATTAGCGAAGGAATATATGCTGGAAAAAAATCGGCATTATATGATCTTTTTCAAATGGAAAACGGACAAATTGCTGCACATTGGAACATTTATCAAGAAATTCCAACCCAAGACCTAGCCAACAATAATACCATGTTTAATTTTCAAAAAACAACAAAGAAAAGTACACAAAAACCAACCGTAGTTTAGAACATTTTTCTATAATAAAAGTACAAACAACAAGTATATAATTAATAAAAGAAAACAATATGCCATACCTATCATTCGAATCTGGTCAGCTCGACGAAAAAGTAAAACAAAAACTAATAGCACAATTAACACAACTATCAGTAGAAATTACTGGAATTCCGAAAGAATATTTCTTCGTTTCCATAAAAGAAATACCCGACAGCGACATTGCTGTTGGTGGAAAAACAGTAGAAGCAATGAAAAATGAATTGAAAAAAAACAAATAAAAATTGCAAGCAAAAAGGCTGTCTGAAAAGTAATGAAACTTGTCATTTCGGATTTATTTTGGAATCTAATGAATGCTGAAATTCTGTATTTTAAAGAAACAAGCACAAACAAAGTGAACTAACGTAGTAAACAAGTTTAGTTGAATAAGATCTAACTTTTGAGACAGCCTCTCATTAATTAAATAACAGCCCGATTTAAATCTAATAAAATATACGTTACTGGAAGTTTTTTCAAAAATAATTGAATTACTTTTAAAATTGAAAATATTATAAAAAAACACTTAAAACAAACTTCCAATAATTCAAAAAGCAAATAAGACATGACGATCCAAAAAAAATATGACGGAATACTATTCGATTTAGACGGAACCCTACTAAATACACTAGGAATTTATACCCATATCATGAACGAACTCTTGAAAAAAAATAATTTCCCAACACACACCTCAAAAAAATATCGAAAATTTATTGGCAATGGAGCCCAAAACTTCATAGCACAATGTCTTCCGCAAAACCATAGAAAAGAAGAAACAATAATGCAAATAGGAAAGGAATTTCATCTAAACTATCAAAACAACTACACAACACATTCCGAAGTTTATACAGGCATTTTAGAACTTCTGGAAACACTACAATCAACTGGAAAACCAATAGCACTGCTTTCTAATAAATCCCATGAACTCACTTGCAAATGTGCCGAACATTTTTTCCCAACAATAAAATTCAAACAAATAATAGGACAATCCGATAGCTATAAAAAACCAGATCCAAAAGGAGCATTAGCCATTGCAAACACATTAAAACTACCTCTAGATAAATTAGTTCTTGTTGGCGATACAGAAGTTGATATAGTAACCGCACAAAATGCAGATATCGATAGCATTGCCGTTACTTGGGGATTCAGAGATGAAGAAGAACTAAAAATAGTAGCCCCAAAATATATCCTTAGCGAAACCAATCAATTAAAAAACTATTTACTCTAAAAGAGTACCATTTCCACAAAAAAAGAAAACAAATGTTTTAAACCCAAATAATGTCTAATGCATAATTTGGGTTAAAACCAACAACAATACCCTTTTATTATTTTGTGAAATACCCCACACACAATACTATCTTTGAAAAAAAAACAATGAATTAAAATACTTCCTCAGTTCGTCTTTAGCTCGGGTTACTAAACTCCAAAATAAATAGAAAAAATGAAGTAAACCGACTCCGAATTCACCCTTATGGAATTATCAAAAAATTATGAAAGAGAAAATCAAGAGGCTATTATGCCTCTTTTTTTTAGAGTAGTTTTTCTGTTATTTTTTTAATGTTTAACTTCACTTTTAGGCATACTTGACCTTACCTATAAAATTATCTTTTACAAAAACTTATTTTTTAGCTTAAGCCAATTAATGTTGAATGATTACATTCAAAAAAGTTTTTTAGTGTAGCTTAAATACGCTATTTTTAATTGATTTTATAATACAAATTAAAATAAATGGAGGTTTTATACAAACTGACGCTGTACATAATTTAAAGAAATGCTTAAATCAAATCTAACATTAATATTTATTCTTTTTCATTTTTTTTTATTTAGTCAATCAAAAGTTAATCCAACCGAATTAACCTTTGAAAAAAAGAATATTCCTGAAAAGATTAAAAAAATCACTCAGTATAAATCAGATACTATTATAAATATTCGCGAATTTGATTCAGTAAAAAATTTGATATTTAGTTATTCAAATGAATATGTTGGTGAAAATTGGAATAATAAATATTTAACAACTATACGAGCAAATATTTTTGAAAAAAACAACAAAATATCTAAAAAATATTATCTCCATTCTAACGTTGGAATAAATATTGATTACTATGAGTATGATAAAAATGGTTTTAATAAAAAAATATATACGAAGAACAATAATTTTGAAGATGATGAAAAATTAACTAATACAAATCCATATTCTTACATCTTTAAAATTGAATCTATAAATGATTTGATAAATAATGATGAAATAATCCGAATTGAAGAACTTGCAGATAAATATTTAGAATTCGAAAAAGAATATGACTCAATTGGAAATTTAATTAAAGAAATGTCTTTTAATAGTTTAAATCAAAAAGAATGGACAGAACATTCTTTTTATGATGATGACAATAATTTAATATATTCTGTTTCTGAAGAATCTCAAAATACTTTTAATTTTTTATATTCTTACAACAAAAATAAGCTTTCACAAAGTGTAAGAATTTCTCAAGATAAAATCAAAATGTTAAAAAAAGTTGATTATATAATGCTATATAAATATGATAAAAAAGGCAGATTAATAAAAGAAATGATAATACGAGATGGTAAAGTAGATTATAAATATGATTATAAATACGGGAAAGATGATTACATTAAAAAAATAATTACATATCTGTATAACTCTCAAAAACCATCTATAATTCAAGAATTTTATTATAATGAAAAAGGAAGTATCATTAAAGAAAAAATAAAATATTATAGATCAAATGAAAAAATTGTAAATAAATATTTCTACAAATATGAATTCTATAAATAAAAACTACGTGAACACAGCTAAGGTTTTATTGCATGCGAAGCAAAAACAATGAATTAAAATACTTCCTCAGTTCGTCTTTAGCTCGGGTTACTAAACTCCAAAATAAATAGAAAAAATGAAGCAAACCGTTTATATTCTCACTACAATGTTTAATATATAATTTGGTTTTAACTGTAAGTTGATAGAAGAGTTGACATTACTTATTAACTAATGCTTTCTCTAATAATTTATGCTGAAGCTCTAAAGTTTTAAGTTTTATTTTTAACTGAGTTTGTTCATATAGACTGTACCTCTTTACCGTTTCCATAGCTTTACGTTCTATTATTTTTAAGGTTTCATATTCAAAATCCACAAACTTTTTTTTAGACAATGCTAAATTTACAAAATCTATTGTTCGCATTGCTGCTTGGTATTTGTTTTCTGTTTCTTTATACTTTTTTTGTAAACGAAATTGCTTTATAACAACATCTTTTAATTCTGCTTCTAACTTTACAAGTTGTTCTTGTATTTGTTGTTTTTCAATTGTTTTTCTATGGAGACTTTCCAATGGCAATTCACTGGCAACCTTTAATAAAAAACCAAATTTTTCTCTCGATTTAACAGGTAAACCACGATATCCTATTTTATGCATAGACCATTGGCTCCTACTTACATTAAGCAACATTGCCATTTCTTCTTGTGGTATCAGCATTTTTGCTTTAAAAATGGTTTCTTTTTTCATATCTAAATTATTTTGTAGTGATGTTTTACTTTCGTTCCTAAAATTTGTGTCTTTAATTTTCAAAAAATAAATTTGCCACGCTTTTTGTTGCAAATTTTATTTTTTTTTTGAATTTGCAACAAAAAGCGTGGCAAATTGAAATAAAAAAAAGAAATGACACAAGAATTATAAAAATATGGAACACTACTTTATCGAAAAACAAAAAAGATGCCAATCTAAATTTTTTAAAAAAATTATAAATCAGTTTTACTAAAAAACAAAAAATTGTAAGAATTTAAAAAAAAATGTATATTTGTATTAGAATGAAATTCCTAAAAAACATATTACGTTTGCCTTTTTTCAGTACCTATTATTGCTCAATAATGGGCATAAATGTATATGTATATAAGACTAAACAACATTGTTGATATAAAATTAATACACTATAAACTTAAAGCCCGAACATAACGTTCGGGCTTTTTTATTTAAAAAAAATGGAAATACTAGAATTACTAAAAGAAAATGTAGAAATTATATTACCTGAAAACGGATTAGAACAAAAACTACAAGAAGCCAAAAATGAAAATCGAAAATTAAAAATCAAATTAGGTTTTGACCCTACTGCTCCTGATTTACATTTAGGACATGCTGTTGTGCTTAAAAAAATGAGACAATTTCAAGATCATGGGCATCAAATTATAATCTTAGTTGGTAGTTTTACTGCTAGGATTGGAGATCCAACAGGAAAAAATAAAAGCCGAAAACCATTAAGTATAGAAGAAGTACAACAAAATGCTGAAACTTATATAAAACAACTCTCCAAAATTATAGACATAAATAAAGCAAAAATCGTTTTCAATTCCGATTGGTTAGATTGTTTACCGTTTTCGGAAGTTTTACAACTTATGTCTAAAATAACGCTAGCTCAACTCATGCAACGCAAGGATTTTAACAAACGCTTTACCGAAAACACACCTATTGCAATGCATGAACTCATTTACCCTATTCTACAAGGCTTTGATTCTGTTCAATTAAAATGCGACATTGAAATGGGAGGAACTGATCAATTATTTAACTGTGCAATGGGAAGACAATTACAAGAAGCACATGAAATGGCACCACAAACTGTAATGTGTATGCCTCTTTTAAGAGGAACTGATGGCGTTGAAAAAATGAGTAAGTCTTTAAATAACACTATCGGACTAACCGACGAGCCTAACAATATGTTTGGAAAAACCATGTCAATACCTGATAGTTTAATAATGGAGTTTTTAAATTTAACAACCCATTTCTCAGAAGATGAAAAACGACAAATAAGTCTACAATTGACAAATGGAGAAAATCCAATGAATATTAAAAAGATAATTGCAAAAAATATTATAACACAATATCATAGTGAAAAAGCAGCAATAGAGGCAGAAGCTTTTTTTACAAATCAATTTCAAAATAAAAAATTTGAAGATAAAAACTTTAAACAAATTTCAATAAGTACTTTAAACTTACAGACAAAAGCAATAACAACAGTAGAATTATGCAAAATTTTCAAAAATGATTTATCCAATTCTGCAATTAGACGACTTATAGAAAGCGGAGCAGTTCAAATTAATAATGAAAAAATAAAAGAACCCTACAAAGCAATTGAAGTAGTAAAAAATTTAAAAATAAAAATCGGCAAACTCGATTTCTACGAACTACAAGAATAGTTAAACATAAAAAACTCCTGATTTCTCAGGAGTTTTTTATAATTATATTGTTTCTTTTCAATTAAAAAACAAACATAGCTCTTTCACCCATTAAATCATTTACTTCTTCAGCAACTTGTTCTAAGACTGCTTCATCAGTATGATTCATGATTACTTTATCAATTAAAGCTACAATAACTTCCATATCGTTTTCGTCTAAACCACGAGTAGTAATTGCTGATGTACCTACACGAATTCCTGATGTTACAAATGGTGATTTATCATCAAAAGGAACCATGTTTTTGTTTACTGTTATTTCAGCTTTTACTAATGCATTTTCAGCTTCTTTTCCAGTAATATTTTTATTTCTTAGGTCAATCAACATCATATGATTATCTGTTCCTCCAGAAATAATTTTATATCCTCTACTCACAAATGCAGCAGCCATAGCCTGTGCATTTTTTCTAACTTGCATAGTGTATCTGAAAAACTCATCTGTTAAAGCTTCTCCAAAGGCAACAGCTTTAGCCGCAATGATATGCATTAAAGGACCTCCTTGATTTCCAGGAAAAACAGACATATCTAAAATATGAGACATCATTCTAGTTTCACCTTTAGGTGTTTTTAAACCCCATGGATTTTCAAAATCTTTACCCATCATAATCATTCCACCTCTAGGACCTCTTAATGTTTTATGAGTAGTAGTAGTAACAATATGACAATGAGGAATTGGATCATTTAATAATCCTTTTGCGATTAATCCTGCTGGATGAGAAATATCTGCTAATAATAAAGCCCCTACACTATCTGCAATTTCACGAAAACGTTTAAAATCCATATCTCTAGAATAAGCAGAAGCTCCCGCAATAATCATTTTTGGTTTTTCAGCTAATGCAATTTCTTGAATTTTATCGTAATTTAATAATCCTGTTTCTTCTTCTACTCCATAAAATGAAGGAGAATATAACTTACCTGAAAAATTAACTGGTGAACCATGAGTTAAATGACCACCATGTGATAAATCAAAACCTAATATTTTGTCACCTGGTTGCAAACAAGCTGCAAACACTGCTGTATTTGCCTGAGAACCCGAATGCGGTTGAACATTTACATATTCAGCCCCAAATAATGCTTTTGCTCTATCTATTGCTATTTGTTCTACAATATCTACTACTTCACATCCTCCATAATAACGCTTACCTGGATATCCTTCAGCATATTTATTTGTTAATACAGAACCCGCAGCTTCCATCACTTGGTCACTTACAAAGTTCTCTGAGGCAATTAGTTCAATTCCGTGAATTTGCCTGTCTTGCTCGTCAAGAATCAGGTCAAAAATTTGTTCGTCGCGTTGCATTTCTTAGTAATTCGTTAAAATTTATTCAAATTTACAAAAAAGGTTTGTTAAATAACCAGTAAAGTTTATATTTGGTATATAATTTTTCAACAACAAATTAACATTATATTATGCCAAATATAGCAAACGATCCGAAGAGAAAATCATGGATAAATGTCCCTGAAAACAGTGACTTCCCTATTCAAAATATTCCCTTTGGTGTTTTCATTACTAAAGAAGATGTAATTACCATAGGAACTAGAATAGGTAACTCTGCAATAGACATGGGGGCATTACAACAATTAGGATATTTTGAAGGAATTGAGCTTACAGATGATATGTTCATGCAAGATACTCTTAATGACTTTATCTCTGATGGTAAAAAAACATGGCGATTAGTACGAAACCGATTAGCACATATTTTTGATGCTGAAAATCCTAAACTTCGTGATAATAAAAAACATTGCGATATTATTATTTTCGACATGAAAGATGTAGAAATGTTATTACCTGTTCAAATAGGTGACTATACTGATTTTTATAGCTCTAAAGAACATGCTACAAACGTAGGTAAAATGTTTCGCGATCCAGATAATGCATTATTACCAAACTGGCTTCATATTCCTGTAGGATATCACGGTAGAAGTTCAACTATTGTTCCTAGTGGAGTTGCAGTAAGAAGACCTAACGGACAAACATTACCTGCTGGTGAAACACAACCTGTTTTTGGACCATCAAAATTAGTCGATTTTGAACTTGAAACAGCGTTTATAACTACTGACGCAAACTTAATGGGTGAAGCAATTCCTATAGGTGAAGCAGAAGATTATATTTTTGGAATGGTTCTTTTTAATGACTGGAGTGCTCGTGACATTCAAAAATGGGAATATGTTCCATTAGGACCATTTTTAGCTAAAAACTTTGCCTCATCAATTTCTCCATGGATTGTAACAATGGATGCTTTAGAACCTTTTAGAACTAAAGGTCCAGAGCAAAATCCAGAGCCATTAGCTTATTTACAACAAAGTGGCGATCATGCTTTTGATATTAATTTACAAGTAGCGATTCAGCCAGAAAATGCAGAAGAAACTGTGGTTTCTAATTCTAATTTTAAATATATGTATTGGTCAATGTGCCAACAGTTAACTCATCATACTGTCAATGGTTGTAGAGTGAATTCTGGTGACATGATGGGAAGTGGAACTATTTCTGGACCAACAGAAGATTCTTTTGGCTCAATGCTAGAATTAACATGGGGTGGAAAAAATCCTATAAAACTAAATGATGGTAGTGAAAGAAAATTTATTAACGATAATGACACTGTAATCATTAGAGGATATTGCCAAAATTCTGACATAAGAATTGGGTTTGGTGAATGTTCTAGTAAACTACTTCCTGCTGTAGATTTAAAATTTTAAAATAATAATTAAAATTCATAAAAAACTCCAAAAAATATTTTTTGGAGTTTTTTTTAGATCAAATAAAACTGGCATCTTTTTTGTCTTGCTAAAAAAAACAAAAAGATATAACAGAGAGCCGCCTTTCTACTTCTAAAAAATTTTATCTTTGCCAAAATAATTTATTTATGAAAAAAATTACTTTTATTCTTCTATTTTTATTAATCATTAGTTGTGGTGTAAAACAAACACAATCTATGCTTAGTAATGGAAACTACGACGGTGCAATTGAAAATGCAGTAGATGCATTACGTACAAACAAAACAGCCAAAGGAAAACAAGACTATGTTTATCTTTTAGAAGAATCATTTGCTAAAGCTAAAGAACGTGATCAATCTTCTTTAAACTTATTAATTAAAGAAAATAATCCTGCAAATTATGAACGTATTTACAATTTGTATAGTAAAATGAGATCGCGTCAGGAAAGAATTAAACCATTACTCCCTCTTCCTTTATTAAAAGAAGGTAGAAATGCTATTTTTCCTATGGATGATTATTCTGATGAAATTATTAGCAGTAAAAATAATTTATCTGGTTTTTTATACATAAATGCAAAAAAATTAATGACTTCTCAAAACAAAATGGATTTTCGCCAAGCTTTTGATGATTTACGTTATTTAGATGAATTAAATCCTAATTATAAAGACGTGAGAGCTTTAATGGATCAAGCTCAATTAAAAGGAACCGATTTTGTTCATGTATATACAAAAAATGAAACAAATATGGTTATCCCTACTCGTTTACAAGATGATTTACTAGATTTTAGTACGTATGGAATAAATGATAAATGGACTGTGTATCATAACAATCGTCAAAAAAACATTAACTATGACTATGGGATGATTGTTAACTTTAGAGGTATTGTTATTTCTCCTGAACAGGTTCGTGAAAAACAATTCATTAAAGAAAAGCAAATTAAAGATGGAACAAAAACACTTTTAGATTCGAATGGAAATGTAGTGAAAGATAGTATTGGAAACGCAATTAAAGTAGACAACTTTAAAACAATTAAAGTTAATATTTACGAATTTACACAATTCAAATCATGCCAAGTAACAGCTAAAATAGATTATGTAGATTTTAGAACCAATCAATTAATTAATGCTTTTCCTATTACTAGTGAATTTATTTTTGATTACATCTATGCTAATTATAATGGTGACAAACGTGCTTGTGAAGCTGATTATTACCAATATTTTGAAAGACGAGCTGTTCCTTTTCCTAGTAATGAACAGATGATATATGATACAGGGGAAGATTTAAAAATTAAACTAAAAGGAATTATAACAAATAATAGATTTAGATAGTAATATTATCTATATAATAGTTAAAACACATTGCCAAAACAATGTGTTTTTTTGTTTTTAATGTTTATTTTACAAAATAATTAACATTTTTTTTAAATAATATATTACATTTACCTTGTATAATATAAAACAAATAAACATGAAAAAAAGACTATTTTACTATTTTCTGTTTGCTTTTAGTATTACTATAAGCAATGCTCAAGAATTAAAAAATCTTGAAAGAATCAATTTAGAAGGTTATTTTACAAATCCTGTAGTATCACCAAATGGGAAATTTGTATTACTAACCAATGAACATTTTAACGGTGTGTTTTTATTAAATTTAAGCACGCAAGAAGTCAATAAAATTTCTGAAAAACAAGGTAGTGGTTACGGCTATTCATGGGATAGAAATAGCGAATCATTCTATTTTAAACAAAAAAACAAGGATGAATTCTATTCTAATTCAAAAACGTATAGCTATACTATAAACAATAAAGAAATTACTGAACTTCCTGAGATTAATCATAATTATTTACCTTCCTTTAATGGTTTCTACAAAGAGAATGAATCTCAAATCGTTGTTTATACAAATTTAGAAACATTAAAAATTCATGCTAGGGATTTAATTTCTCAAAAAGATTGGGTTGTAACTAATGATGAGGGACAATTTTACAATGCACTATTATCTCATGATTCAAAAAAAGTAGCAGTACACAACGGTGCAGATATATATGTATATGATATATATGGGAAAGAAGAAAGTATAAAAATAGGAACTGGAATTGCCACATCATGGTCTCCAAACGATAACTATTTAATTGGCTTTTTAGACCAAAGCTCTGATGGTCACACTATAGATAATTCTGAAATTTATATATTCAGTCCAGCAAAATATAGTCCAAAGAAACTTACTAATACAGAAGTTTTTTCAGAAATGTTTCCTTCATTTATAGAAAATGATAGAATACTTTTCTCTGATGATAAAACAGGCCGAATATATTCATTTAACATAAAATAAGACGATTATGAAAAATCTATATACACTACTTACCATATTATTGTTTTCATTTTGCATAAATGCACAAATAATAGTAATAGATCCAGGTCATGGATATGGCTCTTCTACAAGTAACAATCCAGATGGAAGAACTGCAACAGAAATAGAAACTGCATTAGCAGTAGGTTTAAAAACGAAAACATTAATACAAAATAACTGTTCTGCTTTAACTGTAAATATGACTAGAACAACAAACATAAATGGTTGGACTTCAGTTACACAAAGAGCGCAAATGTCAAACAACTGGAATGCAGATAGACTTATTAGTATTCATTGTAATGCTGGTGGCGGAACTGGTACTGAAACTTTCTATTGTACTTATGATGATACTAGCACTACTCCAGATATCAATTTTTCTAAAAAAATTCAAGCAGATATGGTTACTAATGGTTCTTTTAATAACAGACGTTGTGTAGAAGATAATTCTTATTTATCTTACCATTTAGGCGTTTTACGTTATTCATCAGCAACAGCTTGTTTAAACGAAATAGGGTTTGTAGACCACTCCACAGATGCTGCAAAGTTAAATAGTAATACTTGGAGAGATAAATTTGCATTATCTTACTTCAATTCATTAAAATCTAACCTAAATATTACTTGTAGCGCTTCTTCTGCTCCTGGTAGTTTTTCATTAACTGCAACACCAGAATGTGTTAACAATTCTAGTAGAATTAATTTAACATGGACATCATCTGCTAATGCAACTTCTTACGATATATATAGAAATGGTTCTCTATATGCTAGTAACATAGCAGGAACTTCTTTCTTAAATACATACGTAACTTCTGGAACTACATATACTTATTATATTAAAGCTAAAAATGCATCTGGTTCTATAAATAATTCAAATGGAACACTAACTAGAACTGCTGCTTGTACTCCAGGATCATTTACTTTAACAGCTTCAGCAACATGCAGTGGATCAACAAGTGCAATTAACTTAACATGGACTACTTCTGCAAATGCAACTTCTTATGATATTTATAGAAACGGAAATCTATATGCTAGTAATGTAACAGGAAATTCATTTTTAAATACATATTTAATTAATGCAGGATCAGTTTATACCTATTATATTAAGGCTAAAAATAGTTCTGGAACATTAAATAACTCAAACGGAAGCAGATCTGTAACAGCAACTAGTTGTGCTGCAAAAGCGAGTAATGAGAATGATGAACAGTTAGAATTTAATGGTGAAATTTCACTTTATCCAAATCCTGCAATAAATGAAATTACATTTGAAATTAATAATGTTCAAAGTAAAAACGTTACTTTAGATATTTTTGACATTTCTGGAAAACGTATTAAAAACATGAAATTAAATTCAGATAATGACTTAATCCAACAACAACTTAATATTTCTGAATTTGCTAGTGGTATTTACTTTATCAATTTCACTATTGATAATAAAGAATACTTAAAGAAATTCGTTAAACAATAATTAAAAATTAAAAACGCTTTCAAATTTGAAAGCGTTTTTTTTATACAAATTGTTTTAAATCTTCAACAGCAATGCCTTCATGTGAAGCATTATAAACTGCCTTTCCTTCTTTTACAACTAAAATTTGAGGAGATTGATGCATTATTCCATAACGATTTGTTATTTCATTAGAAATATCTCTATGATTTAATAAATCCAGTAAATACCAGTCTAATTCCGAATCACTAAAATTAAATCCATTATCAAATTGTCTCAAAACAGTTCTACTGATAATACATCTTGTGCTATGTTTAAAAAGCACTACAGGTTTATCTTTTGAAATAGCATCAATTTCATCTAATTGCGACTGACTGTCTAAAGTGTAAAACTTAGCCTCTTCCCTATTTTCTTTATCCTCATTTGAACTTCCACCAAATATATTTTTTAAAAAACTCATAATTATCTTTTTATTTTTACAAAGTTACTAAAATACAAAAGCTTTAAAATTAGCTTTTTTACATATTTACATAACAAAAATTCCTTAAAAAGGTTATTTATTAATAAGCATAATATCTCTTTGTTTACTTAAAATAGATGCGTCTTCATTTAAATGATGCTTCTCCATAAAAGAAATTAATTTATTTAATCTAGCCACATTATCAAAATTCAAATTCCATGATAATTTTGACAAACATTCAGTACAAAGTGCATTTGGTCTAGAATCAGATTCTCTTAAATTATTTGAACCATTCATCAAGCAAATAGCGTAAGTACAATGTTTAATTGTAAACATATGACTTATCTCATGAACCGATGTTTTTATAATACGCATTAAACATTTGGAATAATTTGTTTCATCTATTGATCCATCTGAGTATCTAAAAATAGAAGAAACACCAGTTCTCTTTTTATAGCTAGCCAATCCAAAAACAAAATTCCATGATGGTCTAGGATACAAATCTTTTGCAGTAATTCCCATAATAACAATTCCATCTTTTGGTGTTTTTTTAGGTAATATACTATTAATAATATATGATGCATTTAACTGATTATTACCATTATGAAACCTTTGCTGAGTTTTAGGTATACTATTTTCTGAAATAGAAGGAAGTTGAACCGTTTTTAAATTAAAAAAAAGTTCAATGTATTCTGTGTTCCAATTTATTATTTTTTGTTCCCAAGGAGTAAAAGTACCTATAGGTTGAATATAAATGATATTTATATCTTTAAAAGGGGAAACAGGATTTGATTTTATATAATCACTATAAGATTGTTCTTTTTCATGATTATTATATAACCATTCACCTGGTTTGGGCTGTTCAAGTTTTATATTCAAATCTGTTAGTAACTCATAATTAGGCAATTTTAAATCCCCTTTCTCTAATTTTATGTGTTCAATTATAGTTTCAGTTTCTTTCACTTTCTCATTACAAGAAAATAAAATTAAGAAAAATAAAAATATTGGTTTCATAATATTGAATATTGGTTCAGTCAAAATAGCAAAAAATAAGCCAATATGACTTGTTTTTGATGTTTAAAAAGATAAAAATAGCAAAAAATACGTCATTTTGACATAAAAAATGAATTGGAACGTAAATTGACTAAATACATTTGAAATTAATAATAATACAAACTTTACAAATATAAAGAATAGACTAAATCAATCTACATAAAATA
The DNA here is from genome assembly GCF_000967805.1 of Flavobacterium sp. 316. Classification (NCBI taxonomy): domain Bacteria; kingdom Pseudomonadati; phylum Bacteroidota; class Flavobacteriia; order Flavobacteriales; family Flavobacteriaceae; genus Flavobacterium; species Flavobacterium sp. 316. Next base: position 543,785 of record NZ_JYGZ01000001.1, on the reverse strand, counting down.
AATAAGACAATATGAACTTTAATAATTTTACAATAAAATCACAAGAGGCCATACAACAAGCGCAACAAATTGCTCAAAGTTATGGTCATCAACAAATAGAAAATGAACATATTTTTAAAGGAATACTAGAAGTCGATGAAAATGTGACACCATTCCTTCTAAAAAAACTCAATGTAAATGTTGAGTTGTTCAAAAAAGTTTTAGATAGCACTTTACAAAGTTTTTCTAAAGTTTCAGGAACAGATATTATGCTTTCTAGAGAAGCAAGTTTAGCTTTAAATGAAGCTTCAATCATTGCTAAAAAAAGAAATGATGAATTTGTATCCATTGAACACCTTGTATTAGCTATTTTTAAATCGAAAAGTAAAGTTGCACAAATTTTAAAAGATCAAGGTGTAACAGAAAAAGGATTAGATAGTGCTATTACAGAACTTCGAAAAGGAGAGCGAGTAACATCAGCTTCAGCCGAAGAAACCTATAATGCATTAAACAAATATGCTAAAAACCTTTGCGAATTAGCTAAAAATGGTAAACTAGATCCCGTTATTGGTCGTGATGAAGAAATCCGAAGAGTATTACAAATTTTAACAAGAAGAACAAAAAACAATCCAATGTTGATTGGTGAACCTGGAGTTGGTAAAACAGCTATTGCAGAAGGTTTAGCACATCGTATTGTAGATGGTGATGTTCCAGAAAACTTAAAAGACAAAATCATCTACTCTTTAGATATGGGAGCATTAATTGCTGGAGCTAAATACAAAGGTGAATTTGAAGAGCGTTTAAAATCAGTCGTAAAAGAAGTAACTTCAGCAGAAGGAGACATCGTTCTTTTTATTGATGAAATCCATACACTTGTTGGTGCAGGTGGTGGAGAAGGCGCAATGGATGCAGCAAACATTTTAAAGCCAGCATTAGCCCGCGGAGAATTAAGAGCTATCGGTGCAACTACTTTAGATGAATACCAAAAATATTTTGAAAAAGACAAAGCATTAGAACGTCGTTTTCAAAAAGTTAATGTTGACGAACCTGACACTGAAAGTGCAATTTCAATTTTACGTGGAATAAAGGAAAAATATGAAACACATCATAAAGTTCGTATTAAAGATGATGCCATCATTGCCGCAGTAGAACTTTCTCAACGTTATATTACAAATCGTTTTCTTCCAGATAAAGCAATTGATTTAATGGATGAAGCCGCTTCAAAATTGCGTATGGAAATTAATTCAAAACCCGAAGAATTAGATGTTTTGGATCGAAAAATTATGCAATTGGAAATTGAAATTGAAGCTATAAAACGTGAAAATGATGAAACAAAGCTAAAAGCACTTGGTTTAGAGTTAGCAAACTTAAAAGAAGAACGAAATGAAATCTATGCAAAATGGAAATCAGAAAAAGATGTAGTAGATAGCATTCAATCTATTAAACAAGAAATTGAAGATTATAAAGGAGAAGCTGAGCGAGCTGAACGAGATGGTGATTATGGAAAAGTAGCTGAAATTAGATATGGAAAAATCAAACAATCTCAAGAGAAATTAGATGCTTTACAAATTCAGTTACAAGAAAATCAATCTGGAACTTCTTTAATAAAAGAAGAAGTAACAAATGAAGATATTGCTGAAGTTGTAGCAAAATGGACTGGAATTCCGGTTACTAAAATGCTACAAAGCGATCGTGAAAAACTCTTAAAATTAGAAGATGAATTACACAAAAGAGTTGTAGGACAAGAAGAAGCTATTGAAGCAATTTCTGATGCTGTTCGTAGAAGTCGTGCTGGCTTACAAGACATAAAAAAACCATTAGGATCTTTCTTGTTTTTAGGAACAACTGGTGTTGGTAAAACCGAATTAGCAAAAGCATTAGCAGAATATCTTTTTGATGATGAAAATGCCATAACACGTATTGATATGAGTGAATATCAAGAACGCCATAGCGTAAGCAGATTAGTTGGAGCTCCTCCTGGATATGTAGGATATGATGAAGGTGGACAATTAACGGAAGCTGTAAGAAGAAGACCATATTCAGTAGTTTTATTAGATGAAATTGAAAAAGCGCATCCAGATACTTTTAATATTTTGTTACAAGTACTAGATGAAGGTCGTCTTACAGATAATAAAGGACGTTTAGCTGATTTTAAAAATACAATTATCATAATGACTTCAAACATGGGTAGTCATATTATACAAGAAAAATTTGAAAATTTAAAAGGAAGTATAGATGCTGCAACTGAAGCTGCTAAAATTGAAGTTTTAGGATTATTAAAACAAACAGTTCGACCAGAGTTCATAAATCGTATTGATGAAATTGTAATGTTTACACCGTTAACACAAGATAATATTCGTCAAATTGTACAATTACAATTAAAAGGATTAACTAAAATGTTAGCGCATCAACATATTACAATGGATGCAACACCTGAAGCTATTGATTATTTAGCTACAAAAGGATATGATGCAGAATTTGGAGCAAGACCTGTAAAAAGAGTTATTCAAAGAGAGGTTTTAAATCAATTATCTAAAGAAATACTTTCTGGTACAATTAGTAATGATAGTATTATTTTATTAGACAGTTTTGATGGAAAATTAGTTTTTAGAAATCAATCTTAAAAAAAGAAACAGTAAACATATAATATAGTTGGTTAGTTGGTTAAAAAACACCTTGCATTTGTGAAAAAATGTTGGGTGTTTTTGCTTTTTCAGTCTATTATAAAACACAATCAAATAAAAAAACCCAATCATTTAAATGATTGGGTTTAACTGTAAAGAGTATCACTTATTAAGCTTCTCGCATTTTTTCATAGGTTGTTCCCATAACTTTTTTAACTTTTTCAAGTGCTCCAAAAAATGCTTTCTCAATAGTATCGGCAAAATCCGTAACAGCTAAGGGTTGTTTTTTAGCTATTCTAACTTCAATTAAACACCTTTTGTCATTTTTACCAAATTTTTCACTATTCTCATCTCCAAAATGAACTTCTATTCTAGTTATTTTATCATCAAAACGAGATAATTCATTTTTTAATTCCGAAGTATAGAAATTAACTAATCGCTCGTTTCCTTCAATGTTTTTGTCCGTGTTTATTTGAATCTGCATACTTATATTTTTATTGATTTGTATAAAGTTACTGACAATAAAAATCTCTACAAAAAATTTAGCATAAGTTTAGGAAAACTATCTTATTTTAAAAATATTTGGAAACTTAGAGAACAGAATCCTAAACAAAATAGACTACATATAGAAAGAATTCTTTTTATATTTGAAGAAAAACATCTAACTAAATTTATATGAAGAGAAACGTTGGAATATTAATTTTTAACGAAGCAGAAGTTTTAGATTTTGCAGGACCATTTGAAGTTTTTTCTGTTACTTCAGAACTAAATAATTATAAACTATTCAATGTTTTCACTATAGCGAAAGAACTTAAACCTATTTCAGCAGTAAACGGTCTATCAATTAATCCAAAGTTTGACTTTAATAACTGTCCTCCTATTGATATTTTAATTATTTCAGGAGGAATTGGAACTGTTGAACAAATGAAAGATCATGAAATTTTAAATTGGATTAAAAAAATTCATGAAAACACAGAATTTACATTAAGTATATGTTCTGGATCACGATTACTTGGAGCATTAGGTGTTTTAGATAATCAACCATACTGCACACATAAAGACGTTTATAAGCACATGAGTGAAATTGTAACAAATGGTTTTCCACAAAAATCAAAGCGATTTGTTTCATCTAATAAAGTATATACTTCTGGTGGAATATCTGCTGGAATTGATTTATCATTTCATATAGTAGAAAAATTACATGGTAAAGAGATAGCAAAGAAAACAGCCGAATATATGGAATATTCCATATAAATTATTCATTACATATCAATCCTCATTAACTTGAGGATTTTTTTTTATATGATAAAAACAGGTATTTATACCTATTTCCTTTTTTCTTTTTATAAGTATTTTTGTATTAGATATAATAAAAACAGAATAAAAGCTAAAAAATAAATATTTTTAATTAATTTTAACATAAATATTTAATTTAAACCTATTATTTAACATAATACTTAAATTACTTAACCTACTAATTTTTGTCAATTATATTAATGTAATTAAAAAAATGATACTATGGTAAAAAACAAAAAAACACTACTATTAACAATTACATGCTGTACATTCAGTATATTAAATTGTTTAGCGCAAGAATCCCCTACCTCGGCTGGCGGAAACTTAACAGGCTCTAACGGCTCTGTTTCCTACTCAGTAGGACAAGTCGTATACCTTACTCAAACTGGATCAAATGGAAGTATTTCTCAAGGTGTTCAACAACCTTACGAAATTTCAGAAGTTTTAGGTACTGAAAATTTTACAAACTTAATACAAGATGTAAAAATATATCCAAACCCAACAGCCCATAACCTTACATTAAATTTAATTAATGACAACAATTTAGCTTTACACTTCCAAATAATAGATTTAAATGGTAAAGTATATAAAAGTGAAAAAATTACGAGCAATGAAACAAATATATCTGTTTCTTCACTACCATCATCAATCTATTTTCTAAAAATCCTAAACCAAAATCAAGAAATAAAAACATATAAAATAATTAAAAAATAATCCCATGAAAAAATTATACTCTTTTTTAGCAATTATTGCATTTTCATTAAATATATTTAGTCAAGCTCCAGAAAAAATGAGCTATCAAGCAGTAGTAAGAGATGCTAGTGATGCTTTAATCGTTTCAACTACTGTAGGAATGCAAATAAGCATTTTAGAAGGATCTTCTACAGGAACACCTGTTTATGTTGAAACTCAAACACCAACCACAAATACAAACGGTCTTATTAGCATTGAAATAGGAAATGGAACAGTAGTATCTGGTGATTTCACAACTATTGATTGGTCTACGGGTTCTTATTTTATTAAAACTGAAACAGATCCAACTGGTGGAACTTCTTATACTATAACTGGAGAAAGTCAATTACTAAGTGTGCCTTATGCATTATTTTCAAAAAACTCAGGTGGAGTTGCAGGTGCAGAATGGACTACTAATGGTAACAATATTAATAATACAAATACTGGAAGTGTTGTAGTAGGTCCAAATGTAAATAATTCAAACTTAAATTTTTATGTAACCAATACAGGATCACCAAAAATGGCTATTGGTAACATGAACAATTTTAACAATGTAAACTCTGGAGAACTACATTTTGCAGAAGACACTAATTATTCTTCTTCTGAATGTGGTATCAAACTTCAACACAATGGAGCCTTAAACAACCTTTATATAATAGGAGGATGTCCAACTTCAGATACAATTGCAAGATTCGGTAGAGAAGGAAATACTAATTTAAGACAATTGAGATTAGGAACTAATTACAATATGAACACTGGAGTTCAGCTTTCTGTAGATGGAAATTCAGATTTTACAGGAGATGTAAATATTATTGGAAATTTAAATGTTACAGGTAATATAGCAAAAGGCGGTGGTACATTTAAAATTGATCATCCATTAGATCCTAAAAACCAATATTTAATCCACAGTTTTGTAGAATCACCTGAAATGATGAATATTTACTCTGGAAATGCTACAACTGATAACAATGGATACGTTACTGTAACTTTACCTAAGTATTTTGAAGCAGCAAATAAAGACTTTAGATATCAATTAACTAGTATAGGTTCTTTCTCACAAGCAATTATTAAAGAAAAAATTTCAGGAAACAAATTTGTAATACAAACTAGTACTCCAAATGTTGAAGTAAGCTGGCAAATAACAGCAGTAAGAGCTGATAAATTTGCAAATGAAAATAGAATCATTCCTGAAAAAGAAAAAGAATTTAAAGGTACATACTTACATCCTGAATTATATGGTGCTAGTGAAGAGCAATCAGAAAATTTCGTAAGAAATCAAAAAGCTATTAAAGAAGCTACAACTCAAACCAACAATGCAGATGGTCAATAACAAATAATTACTTTTTTAATTATGAAAACACTTAATATTTGTAAAACAATATTAGGTGTTTTTTATTTTAATAAAGTATAAAAACAGGTATTTATACCTATAAACAAACCCAAACTAACATCTATTTTTGTCTTGATTAATTTTAAAACATAACAGATAAGTATAATACTTATTATAAAGATAATTCTGAAAATGTTCTTTTTTAAAAATTACTCGCTATTCAACCTTAAAATCACTCAGTTTAATATTGGGTGATTTTTTTTACTACATACAAAATCATATTATACACAATCATCTTATAAGTAAGGCTAAGGTAAACTTCATCTAATAGACGTTAAAAATATATCATTTTATAGTTTACTAAAATACATTTTATAGTAAACATCTTACATATTTAAAGATTTAGTAATATAAATGAAGCCTTACATTTGAAAACAAAGTAATATCTTTGAACTACAAACAAATTTAAAAACAAATAAACAAACATGAAAAAAATTATTTTATTTGCTTTAGTACTATCTATTTTTAGTATTAAAGAATCTGTAGCACAGTTAATTACTCAACAAAATTTAGACTATGCTATACAATCAACAGAAAATGTACAAGAAGAAGTTTCAATAGTTAATGAAGCGGTTAATCAATTAGGAAAAGAGTTAACAATATTAGGAAATCCAAATGCTACGGCATTTGCAACCAAAGTAAATTACCATGTAAATATGGTGCAAGATTTCGTAGATGAAATAAACAATTACATCGCTATTGCTAGTAATAATTCCACAGTTCCTTTTTCTGCTTTAGAAATTACGCCTTTAGTTAATTCTTTATTAAGTTTTAATGATGAATTATTGGTTTTAACTAATAATATGTCAACAGCAATTAATAATGGAAATACAAATACTGCAATTAACTTATTAGCTGATTTTAGAACAACCTTAAACGCCCAAAACAATACTGCTACAAATATTATTAATCAAATTGAAGCGATAAAACAAGCGATAAAACCTTTCAATGTTTGCATTCAAGCTGTCGACAATAATGGAAATCCAACAACATATACGGCTGGGTTTTACTGCCACAATACTACAACTGGAGAATATTTGTATCCAGATAATCAAGAGGGTACTTGTTTTACTTCTTTAGAACCAGGAAACTATACATTTGATTCTTATGATGATTATTTTTGTGGCACTTCTTCAAAAAATATAACACTTTCAAGAAGTTTAGAAAACGAAAATGGAATAATAGTGGTAAACTTAGTTGTTTGGTGCGAATAAATTACAATGTCAATCAACGAGGTTCAGAGATAACAGGTTTGTTATCTCTGTTTTTTTAAAAGCATATATAACAAAAAAGTTGTGATTATAAAATCACAACTTTTTTGTTATATAGTAAATCTGTTTTTAACTATTCATTCATTGAAATTAAAAACTCTTCGTTATTACGAGTAGTTTTAATTCTTTTCTCAATAAACTCCATAGCTTCAATAGGATTCATATCTGCTAAATATTTACGTAATATCCACATTCTTTGAATAGCATTATCATCTAATAGTAAATCATCTCTACGTGTACTAGACGAAACAAGATCAATTGCTGGGAAAATACGTTTATTAGAAATTCTTCTGTCTAATTGTAACTCCATATTACCTGTTCCTTTGAATTCTTCAAAGATAACTTCATCCATTTTAGAACCAGTATCTGTAAGTGCAGTTGCAATAATACTTAAAGAACCTCCATTTTCTACATTACGAGCAGCTCCAAAGAAACGTTTGGGTTTTTGCAAAGCTCCTGCATCAACTCCACCACTCAACACTTTTCCTGAAGCAGGTTGTACCGTATTATAAGCTCTTGCTAAACGAGTAATTGAATCTAAAAGAATTACAACATCATGTCCACATTCTACTAAACGCTTTGCTTTTTCTAAAACGATATTAGCAATTTTCACATGCTCTTGTGGTTCTCTATCAAAAGTAGAGGCTACAACTTCTGCTTTAACGCTACGTTGCATATCTGTAACTTCCTCTGGTCTTTCATCAATTAGCAAAACAATCATATATACTTCTGGATGATTAGCTGCAATTGCATTTGCTACATCTTTTAGCAACATTGTTTTACCTGTTTTAGGTTGGGCAACAATCATTCCACGTTGTCCTTTTCCTATTGGAGAAAACAAATCAATAATACGAGTAGACAATGTACTTCCTTTTTCTGCTAGTCTAAATTTTTCTTTAGGAAAAACAGGCGTTAAGTGTTCAAATGATACTCTATCACGAACAACTTGAGGATCATGACCATTTATCTTTAAGACTCTAACTAATGGGAAATATTTTTCTCCTTCTTTTGGAGGACGTACTACTCCTTTTACTGTATCTCCTGTTTTTAATCCAAATAATCTTATTTGAGAAGTTGATAAATAAATATCATCTGGTGAAGCTAAGTAATTATAATCTGATGAACGAAGAAAACCATAACCATCTGGCATCATTTCTAAAACACCTTCACTTTCAATAATTCCATCAAATTCATAATCTGGTTCTCTAAAGTTTGCTTTAGGATTTGAATTTCCATTATTACCATTTGGCTTTTTATATGCAGGATGATTTGGATTATTCTGATTTGCTTTATGATTTACATTTTTTTGAGGTAAATTTTGTTTAGCAGATGGTGTTTCTGGAGTGCTTTGTTTTGTTGCTTCTGATAATACTTCTTTGGGATTATCTTTCTTTTCTACAACCTCTTTAGAAACTTCTTCTTTAGCAATAGGAGCTTGCTTCTCTTTAACTACTTTAGCAGGAGCCTGTTTAACAGGTTTATTTGGAATTGGTTTAGCTATTGGTTTTACAGGAATTTCTTTTTCTTCTGAGAAAAGAGTTTCTTCTTTAACTGGCTGAACTTTCTTCTCTACTTTAGTAGTTGAAACCCTAGTTCTTTTAGGCTTTGTATCGGCTTCTACTTCCTTTTTAAAGCTATCTTCAGCCTTAATTGTATCAGGGTTAGCCGCTTGAACATCTAAAATTTGATAAATAAGGTCTTCTTTTTTTAGTGTTCTATATTTTTTAACTTTTGCAACTTTTGCAATTTCTTGTAAGTCAGAGAGTTTCATCTCTTTTAATACTTCAATATCAAACATGGATATATAATGAATAAATTATTTTTGATAGGTTAACAAAAAAATAATGAGATTTTTTTTGAGATTATACAAATCGTAGAATGAAGTACTTACGCTTGTACTATGCAATAATACGAATAAAATTGAATAAAACAATAGTTTTTTAAAAAAAGAAAAACTATTTTTGCTTTGTTAATAAGTAAGAATAAATGATTCAAAGAATTCAAACTTTATATTTGATTATTAGTATTGCAATGACAGCAATACTCCCTTTCTTTTTCCCTTTGTGGAAAGAAGCAGGAAATGAAGTTGCTGTATACTTTACTTCGTCTGTATCATATATGGTTTTATTTGGATCAATATCATTGTTAACCCTAATTAGTATATTTAGTTATAAAAAAAGACAAACACAATTTGTTTTAAACAGGTTGTCAATAATATTAAACTTTATTTTACTAGGATTTTTTGTGTATCGAACACTAAGCTTATCTGGAGAAACGGAAGTTTCAGAGAAAGGTATTGGGATTGTACTTCCTGCCATTTCTATCGTTTTACTTGTTCTGGCAAACAGAGCAATTAAAAAGGACGAAGATCTCGTAAAATCTGTGGATCGATTGCGATAAACCTAACATCTTAGTTTATTAGTGCGTTAAAAATCCGAATCTTAATTGATTCGGATTTTTATTTTTATACTTATAGTTATTTCAATATACTTAAATAAAATTGTATCGTTCTTGTATTGCTTTTCTTTCTTCAATAGTAAGTCTATTTTTATAAGTAGAAAATTTATTCTTAAAGATAAAAAGAACATCTTCAATATAACCATAGTCTTCTATTAGTTCTAATAGTTTGATTAATCCATCATAATAGCTTTCATTTTCAATTAAAGCCAAAGCATAATTTCTTTTTACATAAGGATCATTTGGAATTATTGCCAATGCTTTTTCAAATGCCTTTTTCATAGAAGCGACTTTTTTTAAATTAGCATAGCAATTACCCAAAGTCGCATAAACAGTAACATCATTCTCATTAATCTTTGCACACTGTTCAAGTATCTTTATTGCTTTAATGACATTCTTACTATATAATGAAATTCCTTTATTTAACATTTCAATATAATTTGTATCTTTTTTAAAATGATATACACATTGTTTGAACGTTTCTGGTTCTTTAAGCTTTAATGGTAAGCCAAAATTTTTTAAAACATCTAAATTATTTTCTAAATCATCAAGACTAATCATATTTCTGTCTTTTTCAAGATGAGCAATTAATTCTGCTAATGATTTTATTTTATTATTTTCTAAAGCAAAAAGCAAATCAAAATAGTTTATCTTTCTACAGCCTTTAACATTCGTATTTATACCTTCAAAAGAAGTAGAAACAATCCATTTAACAGGTTTTTGTTTCAAGTTATAAATATTATTTTCTTGTTTAAGTGATATTTCAGCATCATTCAATTGTTCACTAGCTTTCTTATCAGATTGTACTGATTCATTAAAAGCGTCTTTTGTCAACAACCTGAGATAAGTCCTTTTTAACTGTATAAAAAGCGTTGTGTTTGCGTCTTCAATTATAATATCTACATCTCCTTTAACCGAATTTGCTTCTTTGTCTTCTATTACTTTTACTTTGTATCCTTTTTGTTCAAACGTATTGCCTAAATATATTTCCATTTCAGTTGCTGTACTTTTTCTTTCTGAAAAATTCCAATTTAAATGCTGAATAGCCATTTGTGTAGCAGCAAAAAACCAATCATTAGTTGCTAAAAAAAGCATGGGACAAAAGAATAAGTTACCTGTTTTTAGGAATGGTTTTGTCCAAATATTATAATTGATATTAAATCTATCAAAATCCTTCTTTTTATTTATTTCATAAGATAGACTATCAAATGAAAGAGAGGTATCTTCCTCTGAAAAACCAGTTACATCTTTAACAAGAGCTACATAAGTCTCTTTATTTATTAATAAATAGGGAAGTATTTCTATTTTATTTTTTACTGAAAGTGCTATTATTTTTAAATAATTATCAAACCAATTGGTACTGATGCTTTTAAATTGCTCAATATTATTTTCATATCGATATAATTTATGAGTTGAATAAGTACTAATACCATGAAAAATCCTATCTATGCTTATTTTTTTTCCATTATGTATATAATTAGGAATTGTTGTATCGTGCAGAAAAAGTTCAATTTTTTTCAACTTGACGGCAGCATCAAAATTCATCTCAAAATCAGATTCGGTTTTCCCTGGAATTATCAATTTATTTTGGATAATCAGATTTGAAATTGCTTCTTGCGCTTTTAATTGGTAATCAAAACTGACTTTATTATATCGTAATCCATCGAGTTTCCACTTATAATAATGTTTCGGATTTTGAACAAAGTAAAGACAATCATTTTCAATTAATGGATTAATTTCTAAATCAAAGCAATATGCTTGCAATACATCTTCATTAAATGAGATCCAATGCCTAATAGCTGTTAAAATAGAATGAATTTTGGGATCAATTATTTTATTACTTTTTATCTTTTCAAATACTAATTTGTGAAAAGTTTGACTACATTTTTCTAGCGCTATGTTCACAGGTTCTTTTGCAGAATGCCAATAGAATTCTATAAAAAAATTATAAACAGTGCCTAATTTAGTTAGATTTTGTTGAGAATTATCCGAATATCTTTCATTTTCAAGCCAAAATACAACTTCTGACAAAACATAATCTACTTCAAATTTAAATAATTCAGATGATTCTTTTGAAATAGTATTCCACAGTTTGAGCTCCTCTTTTTGAAGATTTTCCCATAACATTAAATGTTCCATGAACTTTTGTAGTAATGGAAGATTCTTAAAAAAAGTTAATCGATTAGTATCAAGAAAAACTTGGGTTGTTCTAACAGCTTTTACAAAGTTTTCAGGAAATAATTCTGATAATTTTATTTCAAGTGTTTCAGAATGTATTTTCTCTTTCGAAAAATAATCATATAACAAATCATCGAGAAGATTACTTTCAATAATGTCCTCTTTTGTGTGTTCTAATAAAAGATGAAGAGCTTCAGAATATTTTTGAGCTTTACTCTTTTGTTTTATTAAGTCTGTATTCATAGTTAAAATTTAAAATTGTCGCTATGCGAAATAGTAACTATGAAGTATGTCAAATATAGAAAAAATTTTAGAAAAATTAAACATTCATTTTTACTTTTACAAACAAAAATGAATTACTACTTCTTCCCTACTTCAATCACTTCTAAATTCTGAATTTTATCACCATCAATTTCAAAGCGCAACATTGTTCGTACTTGATGAAATCCATGTTTGCCTATTGCTCCTGGATTCATGTGTAGCAAATTCAATTTTTTATCAGGCATCACTTTTAAAATATGCGAATGTCCACAAATAAAAAGCTTTGGAGGATTTTTTCTTATTTCCTCTCTTACTTCAACATTATACTTATCTGGATAACCTCCTATATGAGTAATCCAAACATCAACTCCTTCACACATAAACCTATTATGCAAAGGAAACTCTTTCCGAGCTTCATGATTATCTATATTGCCAAAAACAGCTCGTAAAGGTTTCTCTTTTTTAATAGTATCTGTTACTATCAAATCTCCTATATCTCCTGCATGCCAAACTTCATCTGCTTGACGAACATATTTCATAATCTGATCATCTATATAACTATGGGTATCTGAAAGTAATAGTATTTTTCTCATCTAGCAAAAATAATACATTGTTTGTAATTCAATTGTACAAAATTTTATACTTTCTTAACAAAGTTTGGGATTTATAAATTGATTTTTGGAATTGGAATTTTGTAACTTTGTGGCTTTGCTAAAAATAAACCTATCTTGAGATATTTTATTGAGTTCGCGTATAATGGGAAAAATTATTTTGGGTTTCAAAAACAACCTGATGCTATTTCTATACAAGAAACACTAGACAAAGCCTTAAATCTATTATTTAAAACCACTATAGAAATTGTTGGAGCTGGCAGAACTGACAGCGGTGTTCATGCAAAACAAATGTATGCACATTTTGATTATGACAATGAAATTGATACGGCTTTTTGGATAAAAAAACTAAATTCATACTTACCAAAAGATATTGTCATTTATACTATTTTTAAGGTTCATAATGATGCTCATGCTCGTTTTGATGCCATAAGTAGAACTTATGAATATTATATACATACTTTTAAAGACGTTTTTTTACACGAAGGAAGTTGGCATTACTACAATACACTTGATGTAAATAAAATGAATGAGGCTTGTAAAATTCTATTTGAATATATAGATTTTGAATGTTTTTCAAAAGTACATACCGATGTTAATACTTTTAATTGTAAAATTTCTGAAGCTTTTTGGCAACAAAACGGACATCATTTAGTATTTACAATTACAGCAGATCGATTTCTTCGCAACATGGTTAGAGCGATTGTAGGAACAATGATAAACATAGGAATAGGAAAAGTTTCTATTACCGATTTTAAAGCAATAATTGAAAGTAAAAGCAGAAAGGAAGCTGGTTTTTCAGTTCCTGCACACGGATTATATTTAGTAAAAGTAAAATATCCATATATTTAAGCCGAAAAGCAATTAAAAAAACAGAAAAGAATAAAAAATTCAGTAGTGAAAATAAAAATATGAGTGCAATAAAGTCCAAATCATTAAAAAAAGTACTACAATATTCAAAACCATATCAAAAAAGGTTTAATTGGGTTATTGTTTGGGCTATTCTATTATCCATTTTTGCTGCAATAAGACCTTATCTATTAAAACAAACTGTTGATGATTACTTGAAAAATCATGATGCAGAAGGCTTATTATACTATATTATTTTAATGAGTCTTGTATTAATTCTTGAAGTAAGTTCACAATTCTACTTCACCTATTGGGCAAACTGGTTAGGCCAAGATATTATAAAAGACATTCGAGACAAGCTTTTTAAACATATTACCTCATTCAAAATGAAATATTTTGACACCGAGCCTGTTGGAAAACTTGTTACACGAACTGTTTCAGATATAGAATCTATTGCTAGTATCTTTAGTCAAGGACTTTTCATGATTGTAAGTGATATTTTAAAAATGATTGTGGTTCTTGGTATTATGCTATATATGAACTGGAAATTAACCCTTATCGTACTTTTGGCCATGCCAATTTTAATTTACGCTACTAATATTTTTCAAAAGAAAATGAAAGTAGCATTCAATGAAGTGCGAAATCAAATTTCCAATTTAAATACTTTTGTACAAGAACGATTAACAGGTATGAAGATTGTGCAACTTTTTAATCGTGAAACTATTGAAGCTGAAAAATTCAAAGAAATTAATCAAAAACACAATAAAGCTTGGTTAAAAAACATCTTATATAACTCCATCTTCTTCCCTATTGCTGATATTGTTTCATCATTAACACTTGGAGCTATAGTTTGGTATGGTGGATTAGATATTTTAAGTGGAAACTCTGCAACAACTTTCGGAGACTTATTTGCCTATACCATGTTAATTTCTATGTTATTCAATCCATTACGTCAAATAGCCGATAAGTTTAATGTAATGCAAATGGGGATTATTGCTGCCGAACGTGTTTTTGAAGTTTTAGAAACAGATAGTCAAATTCAAGATAAGGGAACCAAAGATGCTACTCAATTTAAAGGAAATATTTCATTTAAAGACATCCGTTTTAGCTATATAAAAGGTGAAGAAGTATTAAAAGGAGTTAATTTGAACGTTCGTTCTGGAGAAACCATTGCAATTGTAGGAAGCACAGGAGCAGGAAAATCAACAATCATTAACTTATTAAACCGATTTTATGAAATTGATTCTGGAACTATTTGTGTAGACGAAATTGATATTAAAAATTATAAATTAGATAGTTTAAGAAAACAAATAGCCATTGTTTTACAAGATGTTTTCCTTTTTGCCGATACAATTTATAACAATATTACCTTGTACAACTCTTCAATAACCAGAGAAGATGTATTAATTGCTGCTAAAAAAATAGGTGTTCACAATTTTATTATGAGTTTACCAAATGGATATGATTATAATGTAAAAGAACGCGGTGTAATGCTATCATCTGGTCAAAGACAATTAATCGCTTTTCTGAGAGCCTACGTTAGTAATCCAAGTATTCTTATATTAGACGAAGCAACCTCTTCAGTTGATAGCTATTCGGAAGAATTGATACAAATAGCAACCGAAAAAATCACAAAAGGAAGAACGTCAATAGTAATAGCGCATCGTTTAGCAACTATTATAAAAGCAGATAAAATTATTGTAATGGATAAAGGAAAAATAGTCGAATCTGGATCTCACAATGAATTATTAAAACTAGAAAACGGATATTATAAAAACCTTTATGAAGCGCAGTTTGAAACAAAAGTAATTTAAAGAACAATTATGAAGCATTGTTTTTTTATAGTTCTAATGCTCTGCACATTTCATATTTGTTCTGCGCAAACAAACGATACCATAAAAAAAAGCACACAAACAGAAAAAGATTCACTAGCACTATACAAAAAAGCACACAAAATTTCTAAAAAAGGAAAAGTAAACAAATGGGTTTACGACCTGATTTTTAAAGCTTCAGCAATCAATAAGGAATCAAAAAAAGAAACTAAAACCTCTAATAATAATATCAAACATAATATTGCCAATGGAAAAATCATTCGTAATATTTATATAGAAACATTAGACCCTTTTGGTTATTCTGTAGAGGATAGTGCTAAAAAACCTAAAAAGAAAATAGATAAAATTGGAAATAGTTTGCATTTTAAAACACGAGAACAGACTATTAAAAACCTATTGCTTTTTAAACAAAATGATATTTGCGATAGTATTTTTTTAACAGAATCAGAACGTTTAATTCGTAGCCAACGCTATGCTAGAAAAGTAATTATTTCACCAATTCCTATTGATGAAGCTAATGATTCCATTGACATTGCTGTTAGAGTTTTAGACTCATGGACGTTGATTCCATCGGGAAATATTTCTACAAATCAATGGAATGCAAAACTAACTGAAAGAAATGTTTTTGGAATAGGTCATCAAATTTCTGCTAATTACAAAAAGAAAATTGATACCAATGAGAAAGCCATAAGTACCAATTATAATATTAATAATATTAGAAGAACTTATATCTCATTAAATTTAAATTATGAAAACGATTTTAATGGAGATAGCAATCGCAGTGTTGGACTATCACGTCCCTTCTTTTCTCCTTTAACCAAAAACGCAGGTGGTATTTATTTTGAAAACAGATTAGCAACTGAATATTTTTATATTGCAGACACACTCAACACAAGCCCAGTAAAATCAGAATATCAAGAATATTGGTATGGAAGAGCTTTTAAACTAAATAAAGAAAAAACATATAAAAACAAGACAAAAAATTTAATTGCAGCATTCACTTACAATAATAAGCAATACACTCAAGAGCCTCCTACCTTTTTAGATCCCTATCACTATTTTAGCAATTCAAAAAACTTTATAGCACATATTGGTATTTCTTCACAAAGATATTATCAAGACACATTTATCTATAACTATGATATTATAGAAGATGTTCCTTATGGCTATACTTATGCACTTACATTAGGATATCAAGACAGAAACGATACTCATAATTTTTATATTGGTGCTAAAATTTCCTATGGCAAAAAATTTAATTTTGGATATTTAAGCGGCTTTTCAGAATGGGGAAGCTTTTTAAACAATGGTAACACAAATCAATTAGCTTATAAAATTGGATTCAATTATTTAAGTCCACTATGGCATATTGGTAGTTGGAAAGTACGTCAATTTATTGTACCCTATTTCATCATTGGAAATAACCGAAACCCTTCAGAAAAAGACAAACTAAATTTAGATGGAGACTATGGTTTACGAAAATTCACATCACGTATTACAGGAACAAAAAAATGGCTCTTAACACTACAAACGCAAACTTATATTCCTAAAAGCTGGATAGGATTCCGTTTTAGTCCATACATGAACCTATCGCTAGGCTCATTAACCGATAATTCAAAGTCATTTCTAAAAAGTAAAACATACTCTAAAGTAGCAATAGGCGTACTTATAAACAATGACTATTTAGTCTTTAATAGCTTCCAAATCTCTTTTGCCTACTACCCTTCTATCCCATTTGAAGGTGAAAATTTATTCAAAACAAATGCAATAGACAACACCGAAATACAAATGCCTACTTTTCAACTATCAAAACCAGAATATATAAAGTATGAATAATTTTAGTTCGGTATATTACATACTTAACAAACAAATATCAAACTTCTGTTAGCAGTTAACTTAAAACAAAATAAAAAATTCTAAAAAATTTCCTTAAATTCGCAAACTGATACTAAAAGTTAAAAAATAACGAAATGAAATACGATATCATAGTTTTAGGAAGTGGTCCTGGAGGATATGTAACAGCAATTAGAGCTTCACAATTAGGCTTTAAAGTAGCCGTTGTTGAAAAAGAAAATTTAGGTGGAATTTGTTTAAACTGGGGATGTATCCCAACAAAAGCCTTATTAAAATCGGCACAAGTTTTTGACTATCTTAAACACGCTTCAGACTACGGATTAAAAGTAGATAACGTAGATAAAGATTTTTCGGCAGTAGTAGCGCGTTCAAGAAGCGTAGCTGACGGTATGAGCAAAGGAGTACAATTCCTAATGAAAAAAAACAAAATCGATGTAATTGATGGTTTTGGAAAAGTACAACCAGGTAAAAAAGTAGCTGTTACAACTGCTGATGGAAAAGTAACAGAATATACTGCTGATAATATTATCATTGCTACAGGTGCTCGCTCTCGTGAATTACCAAACTTACCACAAGATGGTAAAAAAGTAATCGGTTATCGCCAAGCAATGACACTAGCAGAACAACCTAAAAAAATGATTGTAGTAGGTTCTGGTGCCATTGGAGTGGAATTTGCGCATTTTTATAATGCAATGGGTACAGAAGTAACTATTGTAGAATTTATGCCAAATGTAGTTCCTGTTGAGGATGAAGATATTTCTAAACAATTTGAACGCTCTTTAAAGAAAGCAGGAATCAAAATAATGACAAACTCATCTGTAGAAAAAGTAGACACTACAGGAGAAGGTGTAAAAGCAACCGTTAAAACAGCAAAAGGAGAAGAAATCTTAGAAGCTGATATTGTACTTTCTGCGGTTGGAATCAAAACAAATATTGAAAACATAGGACTAGAAGAAGTAGGAATTGCTACAGACAGAGACAAAATCTTAGTAAATGATTTCTACCAAACAAACGTTCCTGGATATTATGCAATTGGAGATGTTACACCAGGACAGGCATTAGCACACGTTGCTTCTGCCGAAGGAATCCTATGTGTAGAAAAGATAGCTGGTTTACATGTTGAACCATTAGATTATGGAAATATTCCAGGCTGTACTTATGCTACTCCAGAAATTGCATCTGTTGGATTAACCGAAAAAGCAGCTAAAGAAAAAGGATATGAAATCAAAGTAGGTAAATTCCCTTTCTCTGCTTCAGGAAAAGCAAAAGCAGCTGGAACACCAGACGGATTTGTAAAAGTAATCTTTGATGCTAAATATGGCGAATGGTTAGGTTGTCACATGATAGGTGCTGGAGTTACTGATATGATTGCAGAAGCAGTTGTAGCACGTAAACTAGAAACTACAGGACACGAAATCTTAAAAGCTGTTCACCCTCACCCAACAATGAGTGAAGCAGTAATGGAAGCTGTTGCCGATGCTTATGGAGAAGTAATTCACTTATAGAAAACAAGAAACAATATATTTAAAAGTCCGGTTTGTGTATATACAAACCGGACTTTTTCGTTCTCAAATGTGGCGTCGGGCGAATTATTGACATTAAAAATATTAAATATTGATTCAAAAAAAAGCATTATTTTCGTACAACAAGCCAAATAAAAAAAAGACAGAATTGTTCCGTTAAGTCCAAAAATACTTGAACTTTTACCGAGTATTATAAAATACATAAGCCCAAAACCTATCTTCTTGAAGGACATTATTTAGGTAAACCCACTCCTAGAAGCTTACAACAAGTTATAAAAAAAGCAACAAAAGAAGCCAAAATTAACAAACCCGTTACATTAAATGGCTGCGTCACAGCTATGTAACACACCTACTAGAAAACGGAACCAACTTACGTTATATACAAGAATTTTTAGGGCATAGCAGTAGCCAGACTACCGAAATATATACTCACGTAAGTATCAATTCTATTCAAAAAATTAAAAGCCCGTTTGATGACTTATAATGTATTTTTAGTATATTTGAGAGTATATGAAAATGGTACTCTGTATTGCATATACAACAATATAGCATGCGATAAGCGAAATAGAATAGCGTATATAAACTAGTTGCGTGCAATTTGAAAAACCAAACTAAATGGAAATAAAATGTTTAGACATCAAGGCAAAAGCAGAACTTTAAAACACAATCTGCGAATTGCTACGATTTTGTCTTTTGTCGCTGGAATTGTGAATGTTACAGGGTTTTTAGCTTTTAAACAATTGTCAACCAATGTAACTGGTCATTTTGCTCTTTTTATTAGTGATGTTTCAAATTTCGAATTTTGGAAAGGAACAGTTTACTTTCTTTTTATTTTTTCCTTTCTCTTTGGTTCTTTTTTATCAAGTTTCCTAATCGAAAAATTCAAGCAAAATAGAAAACTTAATGTTTTTGTTTTACCAACAATAATTGAATGTCTGATTTTATTATCAATTGCTATCTTAAGCAATACTGGAGAAATAAAATACCCTGATTTAGTTGTTTGCCTGCTACTTTTTGCAATGGGACTTCAAAACTCTTTTGTGACAAAAATTTCAAATGCTATCGTAAGGACAACACATTTGACAGGACTATTCACGGATTTAGGAATTGAACTATCGCAACTTTTCTTTCCTGAATCTCATCCGAATAGTGAAAAAATTAAATCGACAATAAAACTGCGGATTTATATAATTTGCTTCTTCTTTCTTGGAGGAATAATAGGTGGTTATCTTTACTCAAGACTTAACTTAAAATTAAACACTCTGATTTTCGGAGCAATAATTTTATTAATTAGTTTATTTTACGATGATTTTAGATATAAATTAATCCGTACAAAAAGAAAATATAAACAGAGAAAAAAAACGGCACACAACAATGGCTATAAGTAATTGCTTGTTCTCACCTACTTCTCTGAAAATCCTCACGGATTTTCAGTTTGGTGTGTACTTGCTAAGTTAAATGCTACTAAATTATATCCAATCAAAAGCTGTGACAAAATAGTTAACTTAAAAAAGTTTTGTCACAAATCTGTGACAATTCATGTTCATAAAAATTATTTTGTCACAGTTTTGTGACAAAACAAAAAAAATAAAAAAAAATTGTCACAACTTTACCTAAAAATAAAATTGTCTACTAACAACCGTCTACAATAACTCTTGAATCTATCATTAACAATAATTTTTTGAGCTCTTATCAAAAACAATTTATAAATGCAATTAAGCTTTTTTTAAAATTATACAAGAAACCGAAGTAAAAACGGAACTGATTTGCGCTAAATTCAAGATTTATTAGGGCACAGTAGTCCAAAAACAACAATGATACACACACGTCAGCAACACATCATTGGAAAACATTATCAATCCATTCGATATGTAGCAAATATTTTTATATTTGTATTACATAATTAAAAATTATACGCATAAATTCAAACAAAAACATACGCATAACATGCCAATTAGGGATAAAACTAGTTTGATTTGTGCGTTTATAAACTAGTTGGGAAAAATCGCCCTTTAGGACTCTTTCTCCCAATGTCAGGCTCGACTTCGCTCGACCGTCGTGAAAATATTGTTGTATTCGCACGACGGTCTCCCAACAGTCGGCTTGGACGTCATATAATAGTGCCTTGAAAATCGTTAACAAAAAAATTTCGCGTTAGCTTTTATATTTTTCTCAAAAATATTTTTAAATTAGCAAATTAAAGTAATTAATCTATTAGTAACTATAAAATTTACTGTATCAGTAGATTTTAAATACTCACAAATTAAATAAAACAAGATGAAATTAAAATTATTATTATTGCTTTTATTATCAATTAATTATTCAGTTTTTTCTCAAAATGTAAAACTTAAAAAAAACAAGTTGATTTTAGATGATAAAGAAATTATGAATTATGAATTAAAAAATTACAGTGGTGAAATTCATTTATATGGATTAAATACAAATGATGAAGAAATTTTTATTTTTTATCACGATAACGAAACTAGAGAAACTCGTGATGATGATTATTTAAAAATATTTTTTATAAAATATAATAAAAAACTAGAAGTAGCTCAACCTTTCGATTCTTGGAAGCAAAGAGTTAAATTCTTGATTGAAAATAATGTTATAGATAAAGATGGTAATTTAGTTGAAGATAAGATTGACTTATTTGTATTAAAATATAACGAGGATATATCTAAGAGAACTATGAGATAAATTAATTCTCTGCAACATTTACTTTACATAAGCAAAATCTTAATTACAATTTTAAGACTAAAATCTTTAGTTAAAGATATATTTCTAAAAATTACTTTAACTAGTTGAAATATTTTGTGTTTAGCACTTACTGAAAACTTCTAAAGTTTTAGCTTGTATAAAGTAAAAATAAATAGGGTTTTTAATTTAAAATAGCCCCATCATACAACACCGGTAGCTGTTACACAACCCTTATTTTTTTTAAATCATAAATTTTGACCTCTTTTAAAGCAATTTAAAGGAGGTTATTTTTTAGTTGCCATACAAATGCTACTATTAGAATAGCTTACAATCGTGTTTTTAAAGTTGTAAAACATCGTTTTTATAGAGAGAAGGTATTTCTCTTGTTTTAAGGAAATAACTTGGGCTAAAACACTTGGTTTTTAGATGGTAAAACGTAAATATTTCTTCAAGTTATAGGTTAAACTTGCCATGAGTACATGTTTGTTTGCATTTTTAATACCTTTTGTATTGACTCGCTTCATATTTGTAAAATTTACTAGTATTCCTATAAGCAGGTTCTACTATTTGACTTCGCAATCGAACCATTTTCTTGGCATAGGTTTCATTTTGAATAAGCTTTTGATGCATTAGTTATAATGTTCTTTTCACTATATAAGTTAGATGCTACTAAATTATATCCAATCAAAAGCTGTGACAAAATAGTTAACTTAAAAAAGTTTTGTCACAAATCTGTGACAAAATTATTTTCATGAACATGAATTGTCACAGATTTGTGACAAAACAAAAAAAACAAAAAAAAATTGTCACAACTTTTCCTAAAAATAAAATTGTCTACTAACAACCGTCCACAATAACTATTGAATCTATTATTAACAATAATTTTTTGAGCCCTTATCAAAGACAATTTATAAATGCAATTAAGCTTTTTTTAAAATTATACAAGAAACCGAAGTAAAAACGGAACTGATTTGCGCTAAATTCAAGATTTATTAGGGAACAGTAGTCCAAAAACAACAATGATACACACACGTCAGCAGCACATCATTGAAAAACATTATCAATCCATTCGATATATAGCAAATATTTTTATATTTGAATTACATAATTAAAAATTATACGCATAAATTCAAACAAAAACATACGCATAACATGCCAATTAGGGATAAAACTAGTTTGATTTGTGCGTTTATAAACTAGTTGTGCTTCATTTTCAGAAAACCGTTAAACAAAAAATATACATCAAAAAAACAATAAAAAATTGGTTGGAATTCTTTAAAAATAACAATATCAAAATAAAACTTGATGTTGTTAAAGAAGCCATAATTGATTATAGAAGTGACGGAAAAAAATTGATGCGTAAACTTGCAGAAAAATATGGGCTTGATATTGAAAATAAAAAAGATTATGAAAAATTAATTTCAAGAAATAACGAAGAAATACCAATAAATGGTGAACTTTCTAAACGCTGGAATTACGCTTTTCACGGTTGTGAATGTGGATTTTATAATAAGAAACATAAACAACAAGTTGAAGTTGTCCTAAGTAATCAACCTGAATTTGGACAAATTAATTCTTGGTTTCTTTTATCTTACATGAAATCTACTGAAAAATACAAAAAAGAAATAGAAGAAATTAATTGACAACAACTTAAATCTTTAATTGAAAAATTATACGAAACTGGTGAAATAGAATCTATAAATGAATAAAAAACGAACGCAGAATCACCGTTTGTAGCAATTGCTAAGTTAGGTTTGTGCTCAGAATTTTGCTACGCCAGTTTGCACAAAGTGCTCGAGTCTCCGAAAATTCCATGAGGAGTTTTGTACTTGTAATATTTTGTATTAAATTTACGCAACTACCAGAAGCACCAAAACGTTGCCACACATTTGAGAAATGCATAGAATATTAACAATTTTCATTTTAACATTCATCTGTCAATCCTCTTTTTCACAGTCTTATCCAACTTCGGAAGTAATTCAAAAAGCCGAACTATATTTGAAAGAAGCGGTTGGAGATTCCTTGTTTAAATATTTTGAACTTGGACCAAATTCTGACTATAAATACCAAACTAACTCTGGAAAATATAAATGGAAAGATATTAGCAAAGGGAGAAAAACGAAAGGAAAATTCATCGATGGGAAACATATAAATTTTGTGTTAAATCATCCTGATTTTAAATATCCGTACACAACAAAAACTGTTTATGTAGAATTGGACTCAAACCTGAATTTAATTAGAGGAGTTTACATTGACCAAATTCCTAAATTTCTTTTAAAAAACAAACCTTCTGACTGGTTATCCGAAAATAAGATTGATAGCATCGTTAAGAAACAAAACTTGAAAACCCCTGTTGAACCATTTTCAAGAAGGCTAGAATTTGACACTAAAACAAAGGAGTATCATTGGATTATATTCAATACTCTTTACAAAGAAAAGTGTTTCTCTGATGAAGAAATTTTGCATATAAATCCAGTAAGTGGAATTATTTTAAAACACTTTGAAGAAAGACAAAGAATAATGCATTGTGGAGAATAAAAAAACGATGAAAAAAAGTATTCTTTTCATAACAATGCTAATAAGTATTAATTGTGTTTGTCAAACAAAAACATCAGATATTTTAGATAAATTTAAATTTGGTCCAAGCTATGAAAATTCAACTGAATTAGAAGAAAGATCTAAAAAAGATGGAATTATTTCATATACTTATATTGGGAATGAAATATTTAAAATCGGGACTATCGAAATAAACAACATTAATCTTGTTTACTTTGAAAATAAATTAATAGCAATTGAAATAAATTTTGGTAATCCACTGACAAAAGATAGCTTTGAAACCACAGAATTTGAAAAAGTTAGAGAAAACTTAATTGCAGAACTTGGTGAATTTAATTATGAAAAAAACAATTCAAATCCTCAAGTCATTAACGAAATTGATTGGAAAAAAGAAAATGTTAATTTCAATCTGAAAAGACTAAACTATAAATATGAAAATGTTGATTATATTTTAGGTCTTTTTTTATTAAGAGACATTAAATTATCCGAAAAATTTATGGCTAACTTAAAAAGATAAAATACTAGTTACAACAGCAGTTAAAAGTAATGGCTCAGGCAAGGGCAAACTTCAGAATTTTGCTACGCCAGTTCGCACAAAGTGCTCGAGTCTCCAAAAATTCAACGAGGATTTTTGTACTTGTAAACTTTTGTCTTAAATTTACGTAACTGCCACAAGCGACAACACGTTGCGCATCATTATAACCCGAACCGAATGGATAGTGAAAAAGTAAAAATATTACGTAGTAAAATTGCAATTCCATTAGACATTGCAATAATTCTTTTGAAAGAAAATAACGGTGATATTGACGCAAGTGAACAAGAATTTCATAACAACAATATAAAGGAAATTAGCGTATTAGCGGAATGTGATTTTGAAACTGCAAGAGAAAGTTATATTTTCTGTAAATATGACAAGACAAAAGCCATTGAGAAAATCAATTCTAAACAAATAATTATCACAACCAGAGAAAACCCAACACCAAGAAATGAAATCGGGTTTATTCTATGGGCAGAAAATAAGGACGGAGAAAATTATAAGACAAAAAAGCGAAATGACACATTTATTCCAACTGCTGACTTTGATTATGTAATAAATGCATTTAGGTCTGTCTTTCCTTTGCAAAATTCTTGGAATAATAGCATAGAAGAAAATTTTGACGTTTATGGAACTAATTGGTTCGATAACAAAACTTGTCGAATAATAACTGATAAAATCAGACAATCAAAGTTTGAAGAATTAAAAGTTACAAAATTTAGAAATGAACTTATTGAATGGTTAGAAGAAAAATTGAAATATGCAGATTATATTGTGGTGTATGGAAATCTGTAAAATAAAAATAACGAACGCACAACAAGCGTTAGGCAAGATTGCAAATTTTATTGTAAATTCACGTTTACATTTCGCAAGAAATTTTATCTTTAACAGAAAATAATCAATTCCGAAGCTCGCAACCTCGCCAAGCGCTGGAACGTTATAGGTAATTAATAACTGAATTTTGAAGAAAAGACTAATAATATTTACCTTGATTTCGATTTGCTTATATTTTTTAGCTACAAACTTCCCTAAAGAAAGTTATGAGATAAATGATAAAAATGTCAAAATAAAAATATCAATTTCAGAAAACTTATTAGTATTCAGAGATCCAGAGTACTACAAAAAAATAAGAATAATTGATGATACCAAAGAATTTGAAATCGAATTTTGGTCTGAAATTAAAGATGTTAAAATTTTTAAACGAATAAAAAATACTGATATATTTTGGGTAATAGATGACAATTATCGAGGCTTTACCAGAACCTCTGAAAATGAATTTACTAAATTTATTTGTGCTGATTGTAGTGGAAAAGAAAAACTAATTGGTAACGATATTTTGGGTTACGAATTAAAAGACAACAAATTTAATAAAACTACTTTTTAACTACCTACAACAGTAGTTAACCTAATGGCTTGGGTTTGGTTTTTCCTTCGGAAAAACCGCAGATAACCAAAAAAATTTTATATTTGTTAAAGCTACTCTTAAATCGTCGCCACAGACGGCTAGCTGTAAACCGTTAGCGGTCATTGTAAAGCGACATCCTACAAATATTGACAAGACAAGAAAATGACAACAGAACAATATCCAAAAATCTATTTGTACAGACGAATTGTTCAAGCCAAACTTTACATTGACAAATTCTATTCTGAAAAAATTGACCTTGACAACATTTCGAACGAAGCATATTTTTCCAAATTTCATTTTATAAGATTATTCAAATCTATTTACGGAAAAACGCCACACCAATATCTCACAACAGTAAGAATTGAAAAAGCTCAACAATATTTGCAATTAAACAAATCTGTCAAAGGTGTTTGCTTTTTGGTTGGTTTTGATAGCGTAAGCACATTTAGCGGACTCTTTACCAAGTTAGTTGGCAAGACTCCTTCCGATTACACAAACCAATACAATGAAAGAAAAGCGAAAATTGAAACTTCGCCTTTAACTTTTGTACCAAGTTGTTATTCATTTATGCACGGTTGGACAAAGAATAGCAATTTTGGAGATGAGAATAAATAATTTATTGCTAACCTTTGCATTGAGTTTAATAATTAAAAAGAAAAAGCAATGATAACAAAATTGACAGTTACAAACATTCACGTCATAGACCAAGATAGCGCCTATGACTTCTATGTGAACAAGTTAGGCTTCAAACTTGTAGACGATATTCCAATGGGACCAGATAGTCGTTGGTTGACAGTTTCACCACCTGAACAACCAGACTTACAGCTTGTATTGTTTCCAGTCAAGGTAAGCAAAATGTTTCCAAAAGAAGTTGCGGAATCATTAATTGACCTTATTAAGAAAGGAATATTTGGTTGTGGTGTATTGACCTGCAATGACATTTTCGCTACATACGAAGAACTGAAAGAAAAAGGAGTAGTATTTATTAAGCCCCCTACAAAAGAATTCTATGGTACAGAAGCATTATTTAGAGATGATTCAGGCAACTATTTTTCATTACAGCCTTTAAACAACTTTGACAAATGAAAACAATATTTGACAAATCTACAAGAGATGAGTTAGTTCAGAGAATTAATTCACTAAATGAAAAAAACGAACCTGTTTGGGGTAAGATGAATGTTTATCAAATGCACAAGCACTGTACAATATGGAACGAGTGGGTTTTAGGAACGAAAGATTTTGTTTACAAACAAGATTTTATTGGAAAAATATTTGGCAGAATGGCATTAAAGAGCAACACAAAAGACGATAAGCCAATCGGCAAAAATATGCCAGCAGGAAAAGCATTTACAGTTAAGGAAAAAGTTAACGACTTAACAACTCTAAAATCAATTTGGATAGAACAGATTAAATCCTACGAAAGCTATTCAAACGACAATTTCATTCACGACTTCTTTGGCAAAATGACCAAGAAGCAAATCGGAATTTTTGCATTTAAACATAATGACCACCATTTAAGACAATTTAATGCGTAGAACAACGAACCGCTAACAAGGATTTGTCAAAATGGGGTCAGATGTGCTAAATTGAACATTAGTAATTCTATTTGGTACCTGTGCAAAACTGAACATTTGTTCGTCTAATTCCCCCACTTCGGCAAGCCTCAAACCGTTGTGCATCACTTTAGCCAAATAAAACGCTAGAAAAAAAATAAAAAAATGAACGGAGAAAAAAATTTAGAAATACTTTTAAAAACAATGAAACCTAAACACAATGTAGGCGAATTTGTATTCTGCGAAGTCGAAGATTTAGAAAAAATAAAATTGAATGAAATTGTAATGTCTTTCAGAGAAGAAGAAAGTATTACAATAATTACTAAAATAGAAATTGCAGACAAATTGAATCTAAAATATTCTTTTATTGCTTCGTGGATTACATTAACAGTTCATTCTTCATTAGAAGCTGTTGGACTAACTGCTGCTTTTTCAAAAGCTTTGTCTGAAAATGGAATTAGTTGTAATGTAGTTGCAGCATTCTATCACGACCATATTTTTGTAGACAAAAATGACACTGAAAAAGCAATGGAAATCCTAAATAAATTTTCAGAATAAATATAAAAGCCGAACGCACAACAGCCATTTGTAGCAATTGCTAGGTTTAGTTTGTATTCGGAATTTGCTACGCCAGTTCACACAAAGTACTCGAGTCTCCGAAAATTCTACGAAGAGTTTTGTACTTGTAAAATTTTAGGTTAAATTTACGCAACTGCCACAACCAACCGTTAGCAAAAATACTTTGACTTCCCGTTAAAGTTTAGCAAACAACAAAAGTTTAGCATATCAAATGAATCTATTAGTTAAAGAGTTTAAAAATTTTGGAAGTTTATCCCCAGAAGCTGAACTGGATTTTCAGAATAGAGTCGTGCGACATGAGTATAAAAAAGGTAGTTTTTATATCAAAGAGGGACAAACTTCTTCTGGACTTTTTATTATTGAAAAAGGATTAGTTCGAATGTTTTATCGAAAAGGAGATAAAGAAATAAACTCCCTTTTCGCAACAGAAAATGAAGTAGTTACTTCTTCAAGAACCTTCTTTTTTAAATTTCCTGCCAAAGAAAATATACAATTCTTGGAAGATAGTATCATTCATTCCATTTCAAGGAAAAATTTATATGAATTGTGTAACCTTTATCCTGAAATCAACACTATAGAACGATTGGCTACCGAAGCCTATTCACTTGCTTTGGAGGACCGAATTTTCTCCTTACAAACTCTTTCAGCTACCGAACGTTATGATGAACTAGTACGAGATAATCCTCAAATATTGCAGCGGGTATCGTTGGGGCACATCGCGTCGTACTTGGGTGTAACACTCGAAACAATAAGCCGTATCCGCAAAAAGTAACATAACATTCTCATTTCAATCCCTTTCTGCTGTCAGCTCCTTTTTTGACAAATGTCAAAATCTTGCCTTTCCTTTCGTTGTATTTTTACCCAAAATAAAATGAAATGCAAATCACCTTAGAACTTTTAGAAAAAGAACATAAGCAGCAGTTTATTAAATACAATCAAATTGCTTTTCAGAGAGCTTATACAGAAGAATTTGGAGAATCAGATGAAATGATTTTGCCAGAAAATGATATCGAGAATTCACTTAATAGAGAAAAATCGGTAGCTTACCGTATTCTGAACAATGGCGTTTGGGTGGGCGGAATCATACTTTCCATACATAAAATAACTCATCACAACTCTTTAGACTTATTTTTCATCAACCCCGATGTCCACAGCAAAGGTGTGGGTACTAAGGCGTGGGCGATGGTGGAAAAGATGTATCCCGAAACCAAGGTTTGGGAAACACACACACCTTATTTTGAGAAGCGGAACATTCATTTTTATGTGAATAAATGCGGTTTTAAGATTGTAGAGTTTTTCAACCCACACAACCAAGATCCTCATATGCCACATACAAGTAGCGATGGATTGGATTATTCTTTCCGTTTTGAAAAAGTAATGATTAACCATTAAAATAAGTTCTAATGACAAAAGATAATCAACAAATTGTACAACTCAGTGAGCGAATTTACATTTTGGATATCCTGCGTGGATTTGCTGTATTTGGAATTTTGGCGGTGAATATTATGGCGTTTTCATTGCCCAATCACGATTTTTCGCAAATGATTATAAACTCGGAGTCTCCAAAATGGTACGACCAATTGGCTTTATGGTTTAACGAATATTTTACGGAAGGTAAATTCTATATCATCTTCTCCTTCTTATTTGGTTTAGGATTTTCGGTACAATTATCAAGAGCCGAAGCCAAAGAAAGTAATATTCTGTCCTTTTATCCACGTAGATTGTTGATACTCTTAGGCTTTGGTATTTTGCATTCATTCTTTTGGTGGGGCGATGTATTGCGAATTTATGCTTTGTTAGGTTTCGTTTTGCTGGCATTTCGGAAATTGTCCAATCAATGGCTACTCGTCTTGGCAGCATTATGCTTTGTCTTATCGGGCTTAGTTGCAACCTTTCCCGCTGTTTTTGGTGAAGGTTCCGGTGCTCCGTCTGATAGTATTCTAAAAAGCATCTTGTTTGGGTTAACACATATGGGACCTTTCGTAATGGGAATGTTTTTCTTGGGAAGAATTGCGGGACAACTCAAAGTCTTTGAAAAATTGCGACAATACAAAGACCTATTTCCAAAAATTATCATTTTTGGATTAATTGTTTCGGTAGGATTAAGAGTGATTATTTCAGTTTTTGTCGCTAAACCGAGTGGAATGGAAACCCTGTTAAAGGGATTAAGTGATATGGCTTTGGCGGCGGTGTATGTGAGTGCCTTGTCTTTACTTTCTTTGCGTGAAAACATGGCAAAATACTTAAATCCTATGGGCTATGTTGGGCGTATGGCTTTGACCAATTACATTGTACAAACAATAATTTGCGTAGGCTTTTTCCGCATTTTTGATTTGGAAGGCAAAGTAAATGCAGGTCTGCTTTTGCTAATGACACTTATGATTTACGGATTTCAACTTTTGTATAGTCGATGGTGGTTAAGACGTTTCAAATACGGACCTATGGAATGGTTCTGGCGGTCTTTCACATACGGTAAAATGCAGTCTTTTCGTTTGAAATAATGACTACACTTTCTGTTTTTATAATCATTAAAAAATAGTACTTCTGCTAACAAGCGTTTGGGAAGATTGCGAATTTTGTAGTAAATACACGTTTACATTTCGCAAGAAATTTTATCTTTAACAGAAAATAATCAGTTCCGAAGCTCTCAACCTCGCCAAGCACCGGAACATTAGCAGTAAGGTTAAAATATGAATGGAAAAGAAATTTTTGAATATGTAGATAAATCATTGATAAATCTAAAAAAGTCTGATTTAATGTTTCTACCTCATTCGAATATGCCGAACGAAATGATTGATAATTCTGTCGAACAACAAAGCGATTGGATTCCATGGAAAGCTATTACTAGCAAAGTAACTAATGAAGATATTCTTGAACTAGAAAATCAGATTGAACTCAAATACCCTAGACTTTATAAAGATTTTTTGAAATACAAGCATTTTTACGAATTAGAAAATGTTGGTGAAATAACTTTTTTTAAACATTGCATTAGAGATTGGAAAAGTAACCTGACAGAATACTATTTTGATTATTGGGAACCTGAAGAAATAATAAAAAAAGGATTTATTCCCTTTGCTCATTATAGTGATTGGGGAATTGTATGTTTTGACACAAACCAAAAAATTAAAAATGATTGTCCAATTGTTATGTTTGATCATGAAACACTTTACGACGAAACTGTCACTTTTGAGGAATTATATGAAAGCTTTGAATTAATGGCTTTTGAGTTATTAAACGAATTGAATGAATTATAAAAACCTATTGCTAACAGCTGTTTCCGCTATTACAGTTTAGGGCTCAACCGAAGTTTGAATTTGTACTTGTTAATATTGATTTTAATTTGAAATATTTGGCTTACTTTTCCACAACAAAACAAAGCCGAAAAGCGTTAAAGGCGGAACGTTATGAATAATTTTATGAAAATCTTTACCTTAATAATCATATCGTTTATATTAAGTTTTACTTCTTGTATTAGGAAAAAAGAAGAAGACAAAATAAAAACAGTTTATAACCTTAATAAATACATGGAACTTTATGCTAAAGGAAAAGATAGTATTAAAAATATTAAAACTTTAGATACTTTTTGTATAAACCAAACTAAAAGGGCTAAAATTGATATAAAAAATAACAAACTTATTTATTTTATGTCTGAAACTGAATGTGAATTTGTTGGCATGAAAAAACATTTAAAAAAATTAAATATTGATGTAAAAAATTATGACCATTATTGTGTAATTATGGGTGGATTTAGAAGAAATTGTTATGAAATTGAAATGTGGAAAGAAATTGATAATCGTTTAGGAGAAAAATTTATTGATTCTCTAAAAATTATTGCAGAAAAAGAATTTATTATTGATAATCCTGACAGTTTATACATAAAAGATGGAATTGATATTCGTAATAAATATCCCAATCTTTTAAATAAAAACTACTTACAACATCGGTAGCTGTTGCACAACTACCATTTTTAAAAAACAATCTGCAAATACATAAAATATACCACTTTTAAAGTACTTTAAAAGTGGTATATTGTTTTAGATGTAGCCTAAATGTAGAATACAAACCTTTGATAACGTAGCACACGCAAAGAAAACTGCAAAAAATGAAATTAATTTATACAACGAAATAAAATTACATTTATCTTTAAACTTTAAAACACCAAATATGTTATATAAATTATCAGCTTAAAAATCAATTTTAACCTGTAGTCATCTTTCAGGACAAGACAGATATTATTAAACCTGATTTTACTTCGCCTGTTCGCTCTGTTTCAGTCTCCGAAATCATAAGTTTCCATTATATTTGTTTTGGCTTTGTTTGACTCTCCATCATTCATTTTAGCTTTAAATCTGATAACAACAAATGAAAATTCTCCATTACCTCTTTTTAATTCTAGCTTTTATAAGCTGTCAAACCCAAAATTCTATTCCCAAAGAAGTATCTGAATATCTAACAGAAACTCTTGATTTACTTGAAGAAAAATCAGTAAACAAAAGTAAAATTGACTGGAACGAATTTAGAATTGATATATTTAAAAAAGCTCAGAATGCAAAAACCATTCAAGACACCTACTCTACCATAAGTTATGCTATATCAAAACTTAATGACAACCATAGCTACTTTAAACCCGCAATAAAATCTGAAATAAATTCAGAAGACAAACCTTTACCTATATTCTCTGATGAAATCACTCCAAATGATATTGGATACATTAGAATCCCTTTTTGTATTGGAGCAGAAAATGAATATAACAACTACATCACAAAAATTAGAGAAAAAATAGAAAAACAATCACAAAAAGAGCTAAAAGGATGGGTAATAGACTTACGTGGCAATTTTGGTGGAAATATGTGGCCAATGCTACTTGCAATAGAACCTTTAATAGGAAACGGAACTTTAGGATATTTTATAGATGCTAATAACAACAATAAAGCTTGGAAAATAATTAAAGGAAAAGCATATATTGAAGATCAACTTATTATGGAAACTACGATTAATTCAAAAGAAAATCTTAACAATCAATTTTTAGCCATATTAACTGACAATCAAACAGCAAGTTCTGGTGAAGCTATCACTGTAGCTTTAAAGTCTAGAGAAAATTCAAAATCATTTGGCAAACCAACTTTTGGAGTCTCTACAGGATGTGTTTCACATCAACTATCAGATGGATCTAT
The DNA here is from genome assembly GCF_000967805.1 of Flavobacterium sp. 316. NCBI lineage: Bacteria > Pseudomonadati > Bacteroidota > Flavobacteriia > Flavobacteriales > Flavobacteriaceae > Flavobacterium > Flavobacterium sp. 316. The sequence goes on along the minus strand of NZ_JYGZ01000001.1, from coordinate 510,429 downwards.
AATAAATCTGGCTGAATCTTCATTTGCAGACAGGAAAATGACAAAATATGGTTCTAGTATATTACCTGATTTTGAAATTGAAGAAAATCAAGCATTAAAAGCCGGAATTGAATGGATTTACAAAATGAATAAAAACTAACAATAATTATAAGTACTTACTTGGTTATAACCTTACTTATGAATCCCGAAGTTTCTAAATTATATCTTCATATTGATAAAAGAAAAATAAGAAACATTATCAATATTAACAAAACACACTTTAATAAAGGAAAAACTCATGTCCAAATGGACTAAAAAATAACTAAAAAAATAACCTATGCCACATTTTGTAATTGACTGTTCAGAAAATATTATAAAAATAAAATCGCCTAAAGAAATTATACAAAAAGTATATGATACAGCAGAATCAACTAATCTTTTTGATAAAGGAGATATAAAAGTAAGAATTAATCCTTTTGAGTATTATAATATTGGAAACACTAAAGATGATTTCATCCACATTTTCGCTAATATAATGGAAGGACGAACTATCTCTCAAAAAAAGAATCTTTCAGAAAAAATCATTACCGAATTAAAATTAATGTTTCCTGAAGTTCCAATTATTTCTATTAACATAAGAGATTTTGAAAAAGCTACTTATTGTAACAAATCAATGATATAGTGAGTAACATTAAAATTATATTTCTAATCATAATTTCTATTTACACTTATTCCCAAAAAACTGAAAAACCATCAATAATTAATGAAATCAGATAAATCAATTGCAATTTGTTTGGGTCTATTATCTACCCTATTCTTTGCTGTAACTTTTGTATTTAATAGACTTATGTCAGTTGAAGGCGGACACTGGATTTGGAGTGCTTCACTTCGATTCTTTTGGATGGTTCCTTTCCTTTTAATTTTGGTTCTTTTTAGAAAAAACCTAAAACCATTAGTAATAGAAATGAAGAAAAGGCCTTGGCAATGGATACTTTGGAGTACAATAGGGTTTGGTTTCTTTTATGCATTATTAACTTTTTCTGCTACTTATGGTCCTTCTTGGCTGGTGGCTAGTACTTGGCAAGTTACTATTATAGCAGGTATGCTAATTTCACCAATTATCAATAAAACAAGTTTTAAGAAAACGCTATCTTTTCAAGCACTTGCTTTTTCATTAATAATATTATTAGGTATTTTAATTATGCAAATAAGTCAAGCCAAATCAATTTCAATTAACCAACTTATACTTGGAATAATCCCTGTTTTAATTGCTGCTTTTGCTTACCCCATTGGCAATCGAAAAATGATGCAAGTTACTAATGGAAAACTAAATGCTATGCAAAGAACATTAGGAATGACAATAGCTAGTTTACCTTTTTGGATATTATTGTCGGTTTACGGAATAACTATAAATGAACTACCAAACGAACCTCAAGTCTATCAAACACTAATTGTAGCAATTTGCTCAGGTGTAATTGCTACTGTTTTGTTTTTTATGGCAACCGATAGAGTTCAAAAAGATGAAAAAGCTTTAGCTTCTGTAGAAGCTACTCAATCCGCAGAAGTTCTTTTTGCTCTAATTGGAGAAATAATAATTTTAAAAATTCATTTACCTGATATTTATTCGATTATTGGAATTGTATTAGTAATAATAGGAATGATGCTACATAGCTTAAAAAAAGAAAAAATAACTTCTTCAAAAAAAGCAGATTAAATACTACAGTATAATTATAGAATAAAGGTCAGTAATAATCTGGAAAATTATTAAGTAAAAAATTCACCCTTTTTCCATATAATAAAGACCATTAGCATTAATTTTATGACAACACTACGAACACTAGAGAATATTTCAACTAAAGAGCTATTAGAAACTTTCAATTCGTCATTTTCTGATTATATCATACCTTCTTACCTTACTAAAGAACAATTAGAAGACAAAATACAAAGTGATAGTATAAAGTTAGAATTTTCAGTAGGCGCATTCGAAAACAACCAATTAATTGCTTTCATACTTCATGGTTATGATATAATTGACAACTTAAAGACTGTTTACAATGCAGGAACAGGTGTAATTCCAGCAAAAAGAGGAAATAAATTAACTTCAAAATTGTATGAATATGTTTTACCTATTTTATACAAAAACAATATTAACAAAATATTACTTGAAGTGATTACAACAAATGAAACTGCAATAAAAATATATAAAAACATCGGATTTAAAATTATCAGAGAATTTAATTGTTTCAAAGGTTCATTAAATTTAACCAATACAAATTCAGAATATGAAATTAGTAAACTAGAAGAATATGATTGGCAAAAACTTAATTCCTTTTGGGATCTGAAACCGTCATGGCAAAACTCAGTTACAGCGGTTGAAAAGCTAAAAAAATCTAATATTTCTATTGGAATATATGAAAATGAAAAATTATTAGGTTACACCATTTTTAATCCAAAAACAAAAAGAATATATCAACTTTCCGTTAACAAAGATTATAGAAAAATAGGCGTTGGTAAAAAACTTTTAGAATACATCTCAATACATTTTGGAAAAGAGATTTCTGCTACAAATATTGACAGTACATCAAAAGAAACATTAAATTTTATAACTAGCATAGGAATGAAAATGTACATTAAACAATATGAAATGGAATTAACTTTGAAATAATAATTATAACTATAGAAGTTTATCTACTTTTTTCTAAAAACTTCATTTTCATAAATTACACACATTACAATTACAGAATCGTAAAACACGTATTTATACGTATTGTATAATTAAAAACAACAAATTACATTTGTATGAAACAACTTTAAAAATGAGATAATTAGCATAAATATAAGCTAACTAACCCTAATAAAAAACACAAAATGAAAGTACACTTACTTATTATATTTTTATATCTAATTTTAACGGGTTGCACTGTAACAAATGGCACACAAAATGAAACTGTAAACAAAGCAATCAATCTTCAACAAACTATTATCAATGATCCATTGTTTGAAAAAATATTAACAGAATTAGAAACTTCTGGACAAATTGATTGGAGTGAAGGAAGAACAGATTATATAAGAGAAAAACTTACTAGTTATAAATCTAATACTGATTGGCTTTTGTCTGAATATAAAAATAAAGGCGGATTTAATAAAGATTCCGTTTTTCTATGGCGAAAATTTAACCCATTATCATCTACAACAGCAGTTACTTCTCAATGCATTGAAAAAACTAAACTAAATAAATGGAATTTAAATAGAAATGAATACTCAATATTGAATACACTAATTCATGAAAGAGTACATTCTTTTTGTCAAGTTCATCCTAAAGGAAAACAAACAAGAGAGGCAAATAAGTGTGATGCTTCATACGTTGCAGGTGACTTAGCTGAAATACTAATTTCACATAGAATGGGAATCAAAGAAAAGGTTATGGATAAGCCTATTTGTCCTGCTTTATTGCAAAAAATAGAAGAATATAAACTGATCATTATCAAGTAGCTACTACAAACGCTAAGACTGTACTACTTCCATAATCATCAATTTAAAAAAAGATTAACTACAGAAATTCATAAAAAAACCTCATTTTATATAAAATGAGGTTTTTTAATATTATAGCATTGTAATTTATTCTGACCAATATCTTAATGTTGCTACAACCCATCCTTCTGGTGTTTCGTTAGCAGCACTAACTTCTACAACCGCAGATGAAGCTCCATCAAAATATCCATCACGAGCATCAAATCTATACGTTCCTGCTGGAAGACTTTCGAAAAGACCTGGCTCATATTGAGAATCAAAAAAAGTTTCTCCTGTAGCTAAATTAGTAGCACCATATCCCGGTAATGTACTAGCAGGCACATCCTGACCTGTTCTCCAATCTACCAATTTAATGTACACATCAAAACTTGCTACTCTACTTGCAACTTTTTGATTTTCTACTTTAGCTTCTGTAGCCATTTCCTGAACACTGTCTTCTGTTTCACACGAAAAGAATAGACTTAATGCAGTAAGCATCAATACTTTTCCAATAAATTTCATTATTTGTATATTTAATTGTTTATATACTGCTAACTTATGAATTTTAAAATTAAAATCTATAATAGAATTATTAACAAAACATTATTAATAAATTAAAAAATTTCATTCATCCTGATTATAAAACACCAAAAAAGCTTTTTTATAATTTATTTTCTAAAAAAAATTAGATATAACTTATATTTAATGATATTTTTTCATCCATTTGAGTCTTAATAAGACAATATTAAAAATTAAAAAAATAGAATTATAAAATATACTTTAATTTAAAAGTAAAATATATTATGCATTTATTTTCTTTTTTAGACAACCATACATTAGTTCTAATGCATTGACTTATTGAATATTTTTAGTATTTTTATGACAAACAGGATATTATGAAAAGTAACATTATTAGAATTCAAAATACTAAAGGATTTTTTTTAGAAGCCACTTTAGATTTACCAGCTAATCAAAAACCCAATTATTTTGCATTGTTCGCACACTGTTTTACATGTCATAGCAATTTTAATGCAGTTCGGAATATTAGTAAATCATTAACGGCAAATGGCTTTGGTGTAATTCGATTTGATTTTACAGGTTTAGGAAAAAGCGAAGGAGAATTTGCCGAAAGCCATTTTTCTGCTAATATTGAAGATATTATTACTGTTCACAACTATTTTAAAGAGCATTTTGAAGCTCCTTCATTACTTATTGGTCATTCCTTAGGTGGTGCTGCGGCTATTGTTGCTGCTTCAAAATTAACAGATATAAAAGCAGTAACAACCATTGGAACACCTTCAAATATTGAACACACAAAAAAACATTTTATTACTCAGATAGAAGATCTAAAACCAAATGAAAAAGTTAAAGTTAACATTGGTGGCAGACCATTTTATATTGATAATGATTTTATCGAAGGATTCAGTACTATTAAGTTAAACGAAGTTATTCATTCGTTAAGAAAACCCATTCTAATTCTTCACAGTCCTATTGATACTATTGTGAGTATAAACAATGCTCATGAAATATATCATAATGCCATGCATCCTAAAAGCTTTATAAGCTTAAATAAAGCAGATCATTTACTTACAAATGAAAAAGATAGTCGTTATACAGGCAATTTAATAAGCAATTGGGTATTACATTATCTTCCCGAAAAAGAAAATATAATGCTTTCTACAGAAGGAGAACAAGTAGTAGGATATCTTAATTTAAATGAATATAATTTTACTACACAAATTCAAACTAATTCTCATAATTTAGTAGCAGACGAACCTGAAAGTTTTGGTGGTGATAATTTTGGACCTAGTCCTTATGAATTTTTAAATGCTAGTCTAGCAGCTTGTACTGCCATGACTTTAAAATTATATGCACAAAGAAAAAAATGGGATTTAAAAGAGGTATATGTCTACTTAACACATTCTAAAAAACACCTAGTAGATATGGATAATGAGCAACCTCAATATATTGATTATATAACTAAAAAATTAACTTTTGAAGGAAATTTAGACGAATCTCAAAGACTAAAATTAAAAGAAATAGCATCACGATGTCCTGTTCACAAAACATTAGTTTCATCAGTAGTAATTGAAACAGAACTTATATAAATAGTCTCTTTTTATGATTTATACTGGAAAAAACAATGAATACCTACATATTGAAACCATTGTTCAAGATAATTGTATTATACTAAAAGAACAAATTCCCGAATCTTTAATGATATTGTGGTTTACTTCTGATAATAATAGTATAACTATTGACAATATTGAATTTAAAGCGAATAAAAGCACTATTATCTTTCTGACAGAATTTCATAAACTTGAAATAAACAAAATTAATGAAGTTCAACTTATTCGATTCAACAGAGCTTTTTTCTGCATTGCTAATCATGATAGTGAAGTAGGTTGCAAAGGAATTTTATTCTTTGGTGCTTCACAAGTTCCTGCATTTATGATTCCACCTGAAGAACTCGAAAAATTTACAATTCTATTGAGAATGTTTGAAATGGAACTCGATTCCAAAGATAACCTGCAATTAGAAATGCTTGAAGTAATGTTAAAACGTTTCCTCATTTTGTGTACTCGAATATATAAGGAGCAAAAACAAATCCCCAATTTTAAACAACTTGATATGATAAGGGAATTTAATTATTTAGTAGAGAAACATTTTAAATCGTATCACAGGTTAGCAGATTATGCTACATTAATGAATAAATCTTCTAAAACACTTTCCAATTATTTCTCAAAAGTGAGCGATAAAACACCACATCAATTAATTCAAGAACGAATTATGCTTGAAGCAAGACGTACTTTAATATATACTGATCTAAGTATTAAAGAGATTACTTATGAAATTGGTTTTGAAGACATTCAAACATTTAGTCGTTTTTTTAAAAACAATGAAGGTGTTTCGCCTTCAGAATTTAGAGAAAAATCCGTTATGGGAAAAATTGTTAACACCTAAGGATTTTACGTCTACTCCTAGCCTTGTTTTCTATCGCATCTTTGCAGTGTACATAATTAATAACATAAAAAAAGAATAATATGAACACTACAGATTTACAATTTTCGATTCCAACAAAGAATGAAGTTTCAAAAAACAATCAAGCTATTTTTAATAATTTAGAAAAAGGATTAGGATTTGTTCCAAATTTATATGCCTATTTTGCAAAAAATGATACAGCACTTGCCGATTATCTTGCTCTTCAAAATAGAAAATCTACATTAAAAGCAAAAGAAAGAGAAATTATTAATTTAATAACTAGCCAAATTAATGGATGTAGATATTGTCAATCAGCTCACACTGTTTTAGGAAAATTAAACGGTTTTACTGATGACCAAATAATTGAAATTAGACAAGGGAATATTCCTTTTGATTCAAAATTAAATGCCTTAGTTACTTTTACAAAAGCCGTTGTTGAGAACAAAGGAAATGTTTCAAATGAAATTAAAAATACTTTCTTTGAAGCAGGCTACACAGAAGCAAACTTAATTGATGTGGTGATTATTGTAGGAGATAAAATCATTAGTAATTACATTCACAATCTTACTGGTTTTGCAATTGACTTCCCTTTAGCTCCAGAAGTAAAATAATAGAAAATCTAATAGTTGGGCGACTTTGTTGTCCAACTATAAAAAATCATTTAAAAAATACAAATCAAATACTTATGAAAAATATAAATATAGAAAAACTAGGATATACAATTGGTGTAATTGGTGTAGCAATAACTTTATTATGGATTGGACTATTTAAATTTACCCTTTTTGAAGCTAAAGCAATTGAACCATTAGTCGCAAATCATTTTGGAATGAATTGGTTATATTCCATTTTATCAGTGCAAGGAGTATCAAACTTAATAGGAATTTCAGAAATTATAATTGCCATTGGATTAATTGTCTCATTTTGGAATGTAAAAATTGGTAAGATAGCAGGTATAGCTTCTACTATTATTTTTATAACTACTTTAAGCTTTTTAGCTACTACTCCTGGTATTTGGAAAATGGTAGATGGATTTCCTGTAACCGAATTTTTCTTAGTAAAAGATATTCCTTTCTTAGCTATTTCACTTTTAGTGTGGGGAAAAAATCATAAAAAATTAAAGAATAAAGCCTAAAAAATAATTGTATAATCCTTCACTCAAAAACAGCTAGAAAAATTGATATAAATGAATCAAAAGTAGATAAGATTATAAAAGAATAAAAACAATTCAATTCTTGAAGAAAGAATGTTTTAATCTGGATTTACCAAAAATGTAAAAATTATAAACCGTAACAAAACCATTTTCGCATCTAAAACTTATATTGAGAAGCTTACTGAAATAGACAATACATAAGTTGTAGCAGCTACAGAAGAAGATGTACTTGCTTGTTATGGAATTAGAGAATATCTAAAAACATACTGAAAAATAAAATTAAAAAATGTAAATTTGGAGTAATTAGAAATGATTACTCCTTTTTAAAGAAAACGTATCAGGATTGCAATTACAAGAAGAGAACTCAGAATTAGTTTGTCCTACTTGCAAATTAAAATATAAAGAAGTCTAAAATTATTTTCTATTATTAATACATAACAATATTGAAAATAGCAAACATTACAAAATTCATAAATAAATTTATATTCTTATCTAGTTCTTTTCTAGCTATAACAATTGGTATTTCATATCTAATTTATAAAAATAACACTTCACATTATTTTGTTTGTGGAAATACAGAATCCACTATGATTTGTGGTACTATGTCACAAAATTACTCAGAAAATGCAATCAAAGGAAAAGAGTTATTTAACAGCAATTGTGCAGCTTGTCACAGTTTAGATAGAAACATGACTGGACCTGCACTTAGAAATTTACAATTAAAATATGAGAAATGTTCCGAAGAATTTTGGTTTCATTTTATTACAAAGGAAGATTCTTTAATCAAAATAAACAATTCAGATTTAAAATATTTAACCCAATATTCTGATTATGAATACAATCATAATTTTAATTTATCAAAAGAAGAATATGGATTTTTGTTAGACTATTTAGAATGAAGATTTAAAACCACAATATATTAAACTTAAAAACAAATCAGATTGAAAATCAATTAGTAGGAAAAAAGCTATTGATAATTTTGCTATAATACAAATTATAAAACAATAATGGGAGGCTATTATATACCACTAATTCAAGGAGAAATTTACGGATTCCAAATCGGACTACTTACTGATTTAATGTTATGGGAACATACTCGTAAACTTGATTATTCTAAACGAAAAGGAGAATGGCTTGTAGGCTATGGAGTTGGATTTACTAAAGGACAAAATATTAGAAACCAAATAAAAGAACATTCTATAATTGAAAATCTAGATAGTAATACAAGAGCAGTTCTATTTTTACAAGAACGAATATTTAATTATGGAGATTTTCAAAAAGAATTAAATGTCTATTTAAAGAACATCAAAAATTGGCATGTATCAAAAATTGAAAACAATAATATAATTAATGCAAACAAACTATTATTAGAGAATAAATTACAAAGAAGTTTAGATTTTATAGCAAATTATTATACCGAAAATTTCAAATTGGTAACACTAATGAAATTCTACCCTTTGCAAAATCAACTTTCTATAATTAGAATGGCAAAGCAAAAACAAGAAATTGATAATGAAAGTTATTTAGTTCAAAAACAAGAAATTCAATCTAAATTTGAAAAATGGTTGAAAAAAGAACAAGATTAACAATATTATTTCACTATAATATAAATCATAAAAAAACGATATTGGCCTAATTCTTGATAAAGAATAACCTTAAATTTTTTATCATGAAAAAAACAATCCTATATCTATTAATTTCAGTAAACTACTTCAACTTTAGTTTTTCACAAGAAAAGAAAGCTACAAAAGATCTAAAAAAAGATTTAGAAATAATTAGAGATATAACATTACAACTATCTACTAAATTAACTAAAGAAGATAAAATAAATTTAAACAACTTCTTTGAAGTTAAAGCATCAGAATTAAAAAAAGACTCATTAACCATTATAGATTTTTTTAATTTCATTTTTGATTCTAAAATCAATTCAAAATTTGATGAACATGCAGCATTCAATATTCCTGAAGATGTAATGATGCCATTTTTAAAGAACAATACTGTTTTTCCTATTCCTATAAAAGTAATAAATAAGAAACTAATTGTCAATTCTAAAAAAACAAGCATACCATATGGTAGTATTATAGAAAGCATTAATGATGTTAACATTTCAGATTTATATAAAAGATTAATGAGAGAAGGTGAACACGAAACATACGATTACAAAATGTTTGAAAGCCAATTTTCTTTAGTCTATTTATTGCGAATTGGAAACCCTAATCAATTTAAAATTACTTATAGAAAATCATTGAATGATTCACAAATTTTAAAAACAACAATTGATGGAATTAAAATTGAAGATTACTTAAATGTTATGAATAATGAGAGAATTTATCCTTTACATAGAAAAGAACTAAGAAATCAAATCAACACTAATTATTTTACAGATTCAAATACATATTATCTACAATTCAATTCGTTTAACTGGATAGAAAGTGAAACAGAAAACTCTTATCTTGAATTTAATAAACTTTTAGATTCAACCTTTAATGATATAAAACATAAAAAAACGGAAAATTTAATTATAGATTTAAGATTCAATTCTGGCGGAAACATAGAAATACCTGCTTTATTATATTCTTATATTGCTAAATCTCCATTTATTGATAACGTAATAGGTAAAATTAATCATTTTAATTTCCCACATACTGAGCATATTATAGCAGCTAGTGAAGTAGTAATAGATGAAAACAATACATTACCTGGCTTTATTGAATATATAAAACAAGGAGCAGAAAAAATTGGAGATCAATACATTATAAAGTATATTGATAATAAAACTATAAACCCTAAAGAAAATGCTTTTAAAGGAAACGTTTATTTGTTAATAGGTGGAAATACAATATCTGCTTCAGCTTACTTTTCTTCTCAATTCAAATTAAATCAAAGAGGTGAAATTATTGGAGAACAAATAGGCGGTTCTCATCATGAAATAACAGCAGGTTACTCTCTTGAATATAAATTACCTACTTCAAATTTAACAATGACAATTCCTATACTTGTTTTATCGCTTTCAGACGAAGTTTACAAAAAAGTTCCTGAAAAAAAAATCACTCCTAATGTTACACTATCTGAAAAAACGCGATACAATTATTTTATAAAAGAAGAAGACCCTGAAATAATGGAAACATTAAAAATCATAAACAAAAAATAATTGTGTTTCAAATGTGATACAAAAAAACATCGATTATAAAACGTTTTATAATCGATGTTTTTTTGTCTTTTATATTATTCCTCAGTAAAAGTTTGTGCTTTAGAATACACTCTCCATTTTTCTATACATTCTTGCATATCAGTAGGAACTTCGGTATCAAAACGCATAAACTCTTTAGTTACAGGATGCTCAAACCCTAATGTCTTAGCATGTAATGCCTGCCTAGGTAACACTTTAAAACAATTATCCACAAACTGCTTATATTTTGTAAAAGTTGTTCCTTTTAAAATTAAATTACCGCCATAACGCTCATCATTAAACAAAGTATGACCAATATATTTCATATGCACTCTTATTTGATGTGTTCTACCTGTTTCTAACTTACAAGAAACAACCGTAACATACCCTAAACGTTCTAAAACTTTATAATGCGTAACTGCTGGTTTTCCTTGTTCTCCATCAGGATAAACCGTCATTTGCATTCTATTTGTTGGATGTCTATCAATATTTCCTTCTATAGTCCCTTCTTCTTCCTTAATATCTCCCCAAACAATTCCTACATATTCTCTTTCTGATGTTTTAGCAGCAAACTGTTTCGATAAATAATCCATTGCAAGCTCAGTTTTAGCAACTACTAACAACCCTGAAGTATCTTTGTCAATTCTATGAACTAAACCAGGACGCTCAGAACTGTTCATTGGTAAATTATCAAAATGATAAGCTAATGCATTTACTAAAGTTCCAGAATAATTACCATGACCTGGATGAACTACCATTCCTGCTGGTTTATTTACCACAATGAGTTGGTCATCTTCATAAATAATATCTAAAGGTATATTTTCACCTACTAATAAATGTTCATAAGGTGGATGTTCTAACATTACAGTTACTACATCATCTGGCTTTACCTTATAATTTGATTTTACAACATTATCATTTACAAAAATATTTCCCGAATCGGCTGCTTTCTGAATTTTACTTCGTGTTGAATTTTCAATTAAATTCATTAAAAATTTATCAATACGCAAAGCTTGTTGTCCTTTTGACACCTCAAAACGATAATGCTCATGCAAATCGTCATCAATTTCCTCTACATTTTTATCACTCATAATCTTTTATTATATTGAATCGTTTTCTATAGATGGCATTTCTCCTAAATTTGTTCCATCAAAAACATCTTTTCCATCTCCTAAAACAAAATTAACCGTAGAATTCTTCTTTATCTTATCTCCTGCATTAAGATTTTTTCCTCCAGAAGAAATACTCAAAACAACATCTTTTGCAATATAATTTCGATACGTAACTCTTCCTTCTTTTAATCCTAATGACTTCAAATTAGCACTAATTTGACGATATGTTTTATCTTTAAATGGAGGCAATATAACTTCTGTAAAACCTCCAGAATTTATTTTAACATATATTTTTCTTCCATTTTTAACTGTTGTTGCTGCTCTAGGATCTTGTTCCACTACGGAATAAGGAGGCATATCTTTTCTATAATCTACTGTATCTAAAAGCAATAATTCTAGCCCTAATTCTTTTAATTTTTCATCTGCAATTGTAATTTGCATCTTAGACAAATCTGGAACTGTAATCTCTTCACCATGATTCGTTTTAAAATCTAAAAATTGTATTAATAAAAAACCTAATACAATTACTATAGTAAAAGCTATAGCTAATTGTATAAAAAACGATTTGCTCTTTAAAAAATGTATAACACTCATAATTTATAGTTATTTCAGCAAATATAAGAAATCGAAAAGATTTTTAGTTTGAATAAATAATGTAATTTTGTGGTCATACGATTAAAAATTATAAGAATGAAAAACGTTGCAATTATAATGGGTGGCTATTCAAGCGAATATAAAATCTCATTAACAAGCGGTGGTGTTGTATATAATAATTTGAACAAAGAAAAATATAATGCATTCCCAATACATATCTTAAAAGAAAAATGGGTTTGTGTAAAAGAAAATATTGAATATCCTATTGATAAAAACGACTTTACTACTACAATTAATGGTGAAAAAATATTTTTTGATGTGGTTTTTAATGCGATTCATGGTACACCAGGCGAAGATGGATTAATGCAAGCCTATTTTGAGTTATTAAAAATGCCTCATACATCTTGCGATTATTATCAAGCAGCTCTAACCTTTAATAAACGTGATTTATTATCTGTTTTAAAACCATACGGAATAAAAACAGCTACTTCGCATTATTTAAATTTAGGTGATGAAATAAATGTTGATGAAATTTTAAAAACCATTGGATTACCTTGCTTTATTAAACCAAATAAATCAGGATCAAGTTTTGGAATTTCAAAAGTAAAAACAATTGAAGAATTTTTACCTGCAATTGAAATAGCCTACAAAGAAGATAATGAAATTATTATAGAAAGCTTTTTAGATGGTACTGAAGTTTCTGTAGGCGTTATCAAGTACAAAGGAGAGACCAAAGTATTACCTATAACCGAAATTGTATCTGACAACGATTTCTTTGATTATGAAGCCAAATATTTAGGGCAATCACAAGAAATTACTCCTGCAAGAATTTCTGACGAATTGAAACATAAAATAGAAACTGTTGCAAAAAAAGCGTATGAAGTTCTAAAAATGAAAGGCTTTTCTCGTAGTGAATTTATTATTGTTAACAATGAACCTCACATGCTAGAGATGAATACTGTTCCTGGACTAACTAATGAAAGTATTTTACCTCAACAAGCTAATGAAGCTGGAATTTCATTAGCTCAACTTTTTGAAAATGCTATTGAAGAAGCCTTAAAAAATTAATTAAAATGCTGAAAAATCTAATCCTTTTCTTTTTTATTACTGCACAATTTGCCTTTGCACAGGAAAAAACAATTCCACAAAACCAAATAACAGCTATAAAAGACGCTTACAACTGGACAGAAGAAGAATATATTATTATCAACTATCGTTTTCCTAAAGATTATTGTTCTTATGAAAATTATGGTGAATTAGAAAAGAGTTATACTTGGTTAACAAATAAAGTATACACTAAAGTAAATCCAGAAAATCATCGAAACATTTTTGTATATGCTGATAAATTAGCCGCGAAAAAAATACTCGATAACAAAACACATTATGATGATATAGGTTTTTATTTCTTAAAAAACTTCTTTGACAAAAAAGGAAATTGTTACGGTGTTTTAATCATTAATAAAAATGGACAATACAAATACATTTTAGGTGAATATTCATATATAGATATTCAAAACATAACCGACTCTTTAAAATAATTTTATCATGAGAAAAGCTATTTTCCCTGGATCTTTTGACCCTATAACTAACGGACATTTTGATATTATTAAACGTGGTGTTTCACTATTTGACGAAATAATTGTTGCAATAGGTGTAAATGCTGAAAAAAAATACATGTTTTCACTTGAAGAACGCAAACACTTTATAGAAGAAGCCTTTAAAGACGAACCCAAAGTAAGAGTAATTACTTATCAAGGACTTACTATAGATTTGTGCAAAAAAGAAAATGCCGAATTTATTTTAAGAGGACTTCGAAATCCAGCCGATTTTGAATTTGAAAAAGCAATTGCACATACCAATAGAAGTTTATCGAAAATTGAAACCGTTTTCCTTTTAACGGCTGCTCGCACTTCTTATATTTCATCTAGTATTGTGAGAGATGTTCTGAGAAACGGTGGAGATATAACCAAACTAGTTCCTCAATCGGTAATTGTTAAAAAGTAAATATGTATATTAGAAAAGTTGTTTTAGCATTATTATTTTTATTAAGTATTATAAGCTGTGATAAATCGAATAAAATAAAAAATGCAGATTATCTAACTTTAGATGAGCAAAAGGCATTAGATAATACCGATACTATAAATACAATTGCAACAAGTAGAAATCTAACAACTACATCAAATAAAGTAATTCTTACGGGATTAGACAGTATTCGTTTAATTTCTATATATAAGATTAAACCCGAAGCAGACAAAAATATAAATTACTACGAAGATAGTAGTTACTATAACTATAGAGATGATGATGAAAACTATAAGTATTTTATGCCTGGAATGGATGTTATAAATGGATATAATTTAATAAACATTGCTCATTATAATTTAGCTAATGAAAAAAGCAGCTTTCTATTCAAAAAACCTGTATTAATAAAAACAGTCTATTATCCTGGTGTTAGAAAAGATTCTTTAAAAAACAAACCCATTCATCGTGATTATTTCATGGTTTCAGTTTATGATGAAGACACAAATAACGATACATTAATCAATAAAAAAGACTTACGAAAATTATATCACTTTGATAAATTAAATACTAAAAAAACTCAATTAATTCCTTCTGATTATGGCGTCATTAAATCTACTTATGATTATAAAAATGATATCATGTACATTTATGCCAAACAAGACACTAATAAAAACGGAACAGGAGATAAAAATGAAGCTATGCATATTTTTTGGATAAATCTAAACGATCCAAAAGAGGCAAAAAAAATATTATAGAAACTTAGTGCGTAAATTTCACATTTAAATATCAGAATAGCTTTGTCAAAAATTAAAATTTTAACAAAGCCATTCATATTATTACAGCTCAATTATGTATTTGATATACTACTAATTAGATTTTACACAAATAAAGCAACTAGTATTAAAAAGAACAGCTAGTTTGTCTATATCTATAATTAGCCAAAGTACTATAAGTATCTGTATAGTTATTATCATATTGTGTATAATTTGAAACATAATCATAATAATACACGCTAGAATTTTGATAACTTGTTGTAGCAACAGTACCTCCGTTATATTTCATTTTATTCAACCAAGTTGTAATGGTTACAGGTTGATTAAATAAAGAAGGGTCAATTACATTCCAAACACCATTAACAGAAATTAAAGGAGCTACATGATACCTCCATGCAATACCACATACTCCGGTAGACGAAGTATTTACTTTTAAATTTCCATAAGCAAAAATCTTATAACAATCTTTACTAGCATAATTCATGTGTTGTCTCATCATGTGGGCTCTTGCATAACAACCATCATTTGCATATTGAAATGGAATACATAAATTTTGATTGTTTATAGCACAACTTTTATTTTTCATAGCATTAAAAAAGTTGACTGCTTCAGTTGTTGTGAAATCAAAACTAGAAGCTTTTTGAGTTGAAACCTTCCTATTTAAATCCTCAATAGTTTTAAATGGTGTTTCATCATATTTCACATTTAAATTCCAATTCTTTTCTTCACTATTTGAAATTTTAACTACAGAAATTATTCTTTCTGGCTCATTTTCATCAAAATAAATTTTAATTGGAGTTCCGTTTGAAATACTTTCTTTAATATCATTAAGATATGGGCTATCATTTTCTACATAAGAAGCACCCGCTTTTATTCCACAATAAAAAAAAGTTTTGGAAGTTGAAACTTCACAATCGTCACACTTTTTGATTAGACCTATTATATAATCATTAGAAGTTTGTGGATTTACTTCTTGAGGATTCTTTTCCTGTTCATTGTTACAGGATCCTAGTACAATTGCCAAACCTAATAGTAAGGTTAGCTTTAAAAGATTTTTTTTCATATTATCTATTTGTTTGTTTATTATAACGCAATGTACCAAACAAAACCAATAGTTAAGTGGCAGGTTTTCTGTAATTTATTCAAAAAATAAAATTTTATAACAATCATACCTTATTTTGTTTAATTTATTGGAATTTTAAAAAAAATTAAACTATGAAATCAATAAAGAGAATTGTTTTTATCCCATTTTAAACATCAATCTATTAGTTGTTTCCTTATTTTTTTAAATGGAATATACTTATCAACTAAAAATTAACCTCTTAAAATATAAAGAACTAAAAACACATTAAAACACTATGCTGCTCCTTAAATTTGAAAACCTTACCTTTGCCGCTTAATTTTTTCAAAGCTCAAATTCTAATGCAAAAAGTACTCAATCTATTCGATTTTAAACAAAAAGTAGATTACAGAACCGAAATTTTAGCCGGATTAACAGTGGCTATGACTATGATTCCCGAATCATTATCTTTTGCTATCCTAGCAGGCTTCCCTCCTCTTGTAGGATTATATGGTGCTTTTATCATGGGATTAATCACTGCTGTTTTAGGTGGACGTCCTGGATTAATTTCTGGTGGTGCTGGTGCTACAGTTATTGTTTTAATTGCTTTAATGAAATCCAATGGTTTAGAATATGTTTTTGCTGCGGTAGCCATGGCTGGAATCATCCAAATTATAGTTGGTTTACTAAAACTTGGTAAGTTTATCCGATTAGTACCACAACCCGTAATGTTTGGATTTGTTAATGGATTAGCCGTTATCATTTTTATGTCTCAATTGGAACAATTCAAAACAGTTATCAATGGAAATAAAGAATGGTTAACAGGTTCTCCTTTCTTTATTATGGCAGGATTAGTAGCTCTAACAATTGCCATAATTTTAATTTTACCAAAATTTACAAAAGCTATTCCAGCTTCTTTAGTCGCTATTATAGTGGTTTTTGCAGTAGTACTAGTTTTTAATATTGATACAAAACAAGTTATAGATATTGCCTCTTTAAGTGGAAGCTTACCTCCTTTTCATATTCCTGAAATTCCATTTACATTAGAAACATTAAAGATTATATTACCTTATGGATTAATCATGGCGGCAGTTGGTTTAACAGAAGGCTTATTAACCTTAAATTTAGTCGATGAAATCACTGGAACAAAAGGAAATAGCAACCGTGAATGTTTAGCGCAAGGAACCGCTAATATTGCCAATGGTTTTTTCTTTGGAATGGGTGGTTGTCCTATGATTGCCCAAACTTTAGTCAACTTATCATCAGGTTCAAGAGCTAGATTATCAGGAATAATAGCGGCTTTAACCATTTTAGTAATTATCCTAGTAGGTGCACCTGTAATTGAATTATTACCTATGGCTGCTTTAACAGGCGTTATGATTATGGTTGCCATTGGAACTTTTGAATGGGCTAGTTTTAAAGCCTTTACCAAAATGCCAAAACATGATATCTTCGTAATGCTTGTAGTAACATTAATTACTGTTTTTTTACACAATTTAGCTTTAGCCGTTTTAATTGGAGTAATAATTTCAGCTTTAGTATTTGCTTGGGAAAGTGCGAAACGCATTCGTGCTAGAAAATATATCGATGAAAATGGAGTCAAACACTATGAATTATACGGACCTTTATTTTTTGGTTCGACAACCGCTTTTTCAGAAAAATTTGATGTACAAAACGATCCAAATAAAGTAATTATCGATTTTGCAGAAAGTAGAATTTCTGATATGAGTGCTATTGATGCAGTTAACAAAATTACAGAACGCTATGCTGCTGTTGGTAAAAAAGTACATCTAAAACACTTAAGCAATGACTGCGTAGAATTACTTAAAAATGCAGAAGCCATTATCGATGTAAATATTATGGAAGATCCTACTTATAAAGTAGTTCCTGGGAAATAGTATAAAGAATATTAAACAATTACAAATCAAATATTTGAAAGCTTAATATTATATAACTCATTTCTTAAACCATGTTAAAAAGTTAAAAGTATTCTAAAAAATTAAACTCCAAAAAACAAGTTTGCTTTGTATCAAATTAAACAAACTTAAAAAATTATGAAAAAATTACTTTTAGTAGCTGTAATTACAGTATTTGGAGTAACAACTATCAATACTCAAGATATCAAATTTAATATTAAATGAGGTCTTAATTTTACAAATATTAGTGAAGAATACTAATAGATTAGAACTTGTTCAGCTTTAAATTTTGGAATCATGAGTGAAATTTCTATTACAGACAAATTTTGTTTTCAAACTGAAATTTTATATTCTAGACAAAGATATAGTTTTAAAAAAGGTTGACTTTGGTATTAATGCTTGGAATAGGATATAAACTAGAGAACGGACTTTATCTTTTAAAATTTTATTCTAAATTTACGCAACAACTGCAAACAGTCTAATATTTTTACAATTTGAAAACAACTTATGATTAAATATTTGACATTCGGAGTATCAGTATCATTTATCTCTTGGATAATTGGAATGATTTTTAATGGTATTATAATGAAAACTGAATACTACAAAAAAATATCAAACCTAAATTTTATTGAGAATAAAAATATTGGGATTGAATACTTTAAATGGATTGTAAAAAATACCTTTTTCAAATTCTTCAATCAAAAAATTAAGTTGACTAATAAAACAGAATTGGTTGAAATACGAAAAGAAATGACAATTGCTGAAATAAGTCATCTAATTGGATTTATATTTGTAACTGTTATTGCCATATATAAAAGTATTTCTCACAACTATTTATTTGGATTAACAATAATGTTTGTAAATATTTTAATGAATTTATATCCTTCATTATTGCAACAAGAGAACAAAAGACGAATTGACAAACTTATCAAAAGGAAAAAAAATACTATACTACATTTAAGAGATGAAACCTCAAATTAATCACTTAATAAATACAATCTATTTAAAGTTAAGTGAATCAACCTTACAGAAAGGGTTATACAACTGTAAATCAACCAAATAAATGTTCTGAACTTTGTCTAAACTTTAAAAGAAATATTATGGCAACATCAGAAACAAAAAGCAACAATGTACTTGAACAGTTCTTAAATGATTTTTTAGATTTAACATCTGGTTATACTAAAAAAGCAATTGATTATGCAAGTGATGAAGATGAAAAAGCTGTTATTAGAGCATTCTCTCCTACTTTAATTAGTCAAGTAACCGAACTAAATAAGTATGTAAAAGAGAGTGTTGAGCAATCTTCAAGACAACAAATTAAAGAAGTAAATCAAATTATAAATATTACTTCTGGAATCTCTCTTGTACAAAATGCGAAAGGAATTTTCCCTAGTTTAGGATCACTTTTTGGAAAATTAGGACTTTCAAGAATTGTAAAAGAGATTAAAAAAATATTTCGAATGATTTTAGAAGCATTAGGAATAAAACTACCTAAATGGTTAGATGCATTATTAAATATTATTGATGAAATTTTTGATGCAATAGGCTCTGCTGGTTCTGCAAAATTAGCAACTACTTTTTCAATTCAAGAACAAAACTATTTAGCAGAATTAACACAATTAGCTAAACTTCAACAAGCAAATCAATTTAGATTTCTAGAAAATGATGAAGATGAAATATAATACTATTAACGGTTTATAAAAACAGAAACGATTTAGATATTTATTTTAAGTCGTTTTCTTAATTTTGTAAATTGATAAACAAAATAATAGCTTATCCCAATTATAAACTATTACAAATTATTGAATATTAATTACTTTTTGTCAATCACTTAAAAATATTTAAAACAACAATGATTAAGACATTTCGCTTTACAACTTTACTAATTCTATATCTCTCTTGTCAGACTTTTGCTCAAACAATAGAACCATTACGACAAAAAATACAAAAAATAGTTGCAACAAAAAATGCCACTGTCGGAATTTCAATAATTGGAAATAATGCAAAAGATACTTTATCTATTAATGGAGACAAACACCTGCCAATGCAAAGTGTATATAAATTTCCTATTGCTCTAGCTGTACTTTCAGAAGTTGACAAAGGAAAATTATCTTTAAATCAAAAAATAAATATTACAAAAGAAGATTTACATCAAAATACATGGAGTCCTATTCGAGAAAAATATCCTAATGGAACAACATTATCGTTATCTGAGGTTATTAAATACTCCGTATCTGACAGTGACAATATTGGTTGCGATATATTATTAAAACTCTTGGGAGGAACAAAAAAAGTTGAAGACTATTTCTACTCAATAAATTTTAAAAATATTTCAATAAAAGCAACAGAAGAAGAAATGCACAAAGAATGGAATGTGCAATTTCAAAACTGGATAACACCTAAAGCCGCAAGTGAATTATTAGAATTATTTTATTATAACAAGAAAAAATTACTTTCTAAAGAAAGCCATAATTTTATTTGGAAAGTGATGTCAGAAACTTGGACAGGAAATAAAAGATTGAAAGGAAAATTGCCAATAGGAACAATTGTTGCTCACAAAACGGGAACTTCAGATACAAACAGTGAAGGATTAACATCAGCAGTAAATGACATTGGTATTGTATTTACAAAAAATGGACACTTTTTTATTATTAGCATTTTTGTAACGAACTCGAAAGAAAGTGCAGAAACAAACGAAAAAATAATTGCTGATATTGCAAAACTAACTTGGGATTATTTCGAAGCAAAAAACAAATAAAATTACCATTTATAGACACTTTTATTCATTCATATAACAAAACACATTACTATTATAATCATAAAAAATAACTCCTTCTCTATTTAAAAATAAGCTTAATTAGTTCTGATATTTTTCTAAAAGATAGTTTTATATTTGTAATACTTTATGTATAAATTCTAACACAACAGTGAATTAATTAGTACAAACTAATAGTTAATAAAAATTAAAACTTTGGATAATAAAATTAAATTAGAAAAATTCAATGAAAAAGATTTTCTTTATTTTTTTCAATTGGTTAACAATGAAAAAGTAATGGAAATGATTACTGAACGAGCAATTGAAGTAGATGAAGCAAAAATTGATTTTGAGAAGTTAATTGAAAAAAATCAAATTAATGAACATTTTGGAAATTTTAAAGTATTCAACGCTGAAACTAACGAATTTATCGGATTAGCAAAACTTGAAATTAAAGAAAAGAATAGTCCAGAAGTTGAACTTGGTTATATGATTCTTCCTAAATATTGGGGAAAAGGAATTGGAAATAAAATTGGAGAACAATTAATAAAAATTGGGAGAAATCAAGAATCAATTCAACGAATTTTTGCAATTATAGATCCTAAAAATTTAGCATCAAGAAAAATATTAACAAACAATGGATTTACATCAAAAGAATTTAAAGATTTTGATGGGCTTCCTGGTGAAGTTCTAGAACTAACACTATAAAAAGTTAAACTATTTCAATAAAAATTGAATCTATTCTAATTCTATGGAAAGCAAAAAATATAAATACCATTTTCGTCCCGAATATAATTCTAAAAATTTATTAATTGCTTTTATTAGTGGCGTTGAGAATGAAAATTTTATATCTGATTTATTTAATTCAATTGTAGAAATAAATCCAAAAATTACAGAAATTAGCGATCTTTGGATGAATGATGAATATCTATTTGAAATTGATTCAGATATGGGAACATTTTTATATTCAAAAGACATTTGGGACTTAGCTTTCTTAATGTCTAAAGATAATCAAGAATGTTTACACAAAATAAACTCTATTCTATCAAAAGATGAAAAATTTGAAAAAGTCGAAGTGAATTTTAATACTTACAAATCCTAACCTACTATACTTTGAGTAACATCCAAAACAAGTTATACGTTATAACAGGAGGTCCTGGAGTTGGAAAAACAAACTTGTTAAATGAGTTAAATAAATGTGGTATTCAAACCGTTTCCGAAGATGCTCGAAAAATTATAAAAAATCAAATTAAGATTAAAGGAAATAGATTACCATGGAAAGACAAACAATATTACGCAGAATTAATGTTCAATGCTTCTGTAAAAAGTTATAAAAACATAATTCACTCCGAAAATCAGAATGAAATTGTTGTTTTTGATAGAGGAATTATAGATACTTTATGTTATATGAACATGGAGAATATTCCAATATCTGAAAGGATGGAAAAAATAGTTCATGAACACAAATACAATAAGAGAGTCTTTATTCTTCCACCATGGAAAGAAATTTATGAAACTGATAATGAACGAAAACAAACTTGGGAAGAAGCTTTATTTACATTTGATAAAATGAAAGAAACTTATTTAAAATATGATTATGAAATGATTGAAGTTTTAAAAGACAGCATTGAAAACAGAAAGAACTTTATACTCGATATAATAAAAAATAAATCATCATTTTAGTATCAATAGTAAAATCATCTCTCAAAAATAATTAGCTTATCCTTTACCTCTACACTTTTAAATTGTAGCTTTTCCTGTATCCAATCTAATGTTTTTTCTTGATAAATAAAAACATGAGTTAAATCATTTTTATAATACCAATTTTCAAAAGGCATTTGATTTTTAAAAAGTTCTGTTTTACAATACAATTTCCCATTAGGTAAAAGCATAGAATGTAGTAATGTAAATTCTTTTAAAGGTTCATGAAAATGTTCCATCACTTCACAGCAAGAAATATAATTATATTTTTGAATTAATCGTTCTGGTACATTTTCAAAAAATATATCATAATTTTCAACTTGATATCCTTTTTCTTTTAGCATTTTAGAAATGACTGGTCCTGTTCCTGAGCCAAAGTCTAGTCCTTTGTCTTCTGAAGAAAAATCTCTAAGAATTTGATTCACTATTGGAGCAACAAAGTTTTGGTAACCAGTATCATTCACATCATTATTATGTTGTTCGTAATGATTCTTTTCTGTAAAAGCATCATAAAAAGTATGCTTAGGTCTAAAAATACCTTGACAAGTATCACATCTGTGAAATAAATGATGTGGCTTTTCGCAAAAAACCGTTGCAGTTGAATTACATAATAAACACTTTTCTTTTTGCATATTTTATTGAACCTATTTGTCGTTCTTATGCGAATGTATTAAAAAAATCTAACTTTAAATTCAGGTATAAACTGTATGACTTTATATATTGTTTTTTAATATATTTACATACAATTGAATTACTAGTTATGAAACTAAGTTTAAGCTATTATATTACTTTACTAGTTATAAAACTAAAAGGTATTAAAAAAAAATTCAGTAAAGACCCTATTGATTTCAAAAAAATAAGAAAAGAAGATATTCATCACCCTAAAGATGTCTTTTTTAGAAAAAATAATGTACACCGTTTTACCATTTTAAAAACTAAAATTACAGAAATAAACCAAAATGAAGCTACTAATAAGTTACTTCTATATATTCATGGAGGTGCTTTTATTTCAGGTCCTGCTAAGCATCATTGGGATACTATAAAAGAAATAGTTAAACAAACAAATCACATCGTTTGGATGTGCGATTACCCAAAAGCTCCTGAAAACAAAATTCAAGAAATATCAGAAAATATAGATTTGGTTTATAAAACTGCACTAGAAAAGTATTCCTCAAAACAAATTATACTTATAGGTGATTCAGTTGGAGGAACTTTAATAACTGCATTAATACAAAGATTAATTGAAGATAATAATAAATTGCCGCATAAAATTATACTCGTTTCACCTGTAATGGATGCAACCATGTCTAATCCTCAAATAGACAAAATAGAAGCAATCGATCCTATGCTGTCCAAAAATGGTGTACTAAGTGCTAAAAGAATGTGTGCTGAAAATAATGACTTAAAAAATACAATGCTTTCTCCTATAAATGGTAGTTTTGATGGATTCCCAAATACTATTTTATTCTTAGCTGAAAATGACATTACGTATCCTGACCAAAAAATAGTCGTTCAGAAATTAATCGATGCTAAAAACACCATTGAAGTTATTGAAGGAAAAAAAATGCCACACATTTGGCCTTTACTACCAGTTATGAAAGAAGCAAAAATGGCTTTAAAACAAATAATAACACATTTGAATAACTAGAGATATAAACCATTAAGAAATCAAGACTTCAGATTTTTAATTTCTTAATGGTTCAAAATAAATTATCTTCTATTACTCTCCTTTCGAGATGTAAATTTTGGATGGGTTTTCACATCTTCTTCTTCTTTCTTTATCACTTGTCTTGCAACTTCAATTTTATACTTTTTCCCTTTCATTTTCTCGTCCTTAATTTTGGTAAGTAACTCTTTTACTTTCGTATAACGAACAGCTACAAACGAAATAAAATCTTTCACTTCAATTAAACCAATATCGTCTTTTTCTAGTTCTCCTTTTTGAGAAAGAAAACCAACAATATCAAACTTATTCAACTTATTCTTTTTCCCTCCACTAATATAAAGGGTTTGAAAAACAGGAGCTTTAGGTAACGATTTCGCATTAGAAACATCTAATCTTCGTTTCCCATAATCAAAATAGTCTGTTTTTTTCTCCGTTTCATGAATAATTACATAAGCCGTTCCTGTTGCAAGCATACGAGCTGTACGACCGTTTCTATGCGTAAACTCATCTTCTTTGGAAGGCAAATGATAATGAATTACATGTTTCATTTCTGGTATATCCAAACCACGTGCACCTAAATCGGTTGTAATTAAAAACGAAACACTTCCGTTTCTAAATTGTATTAAAGCACGTTCACGTTCGTCTTGATCTAAACCACCATGATAAAAAGTGGAAAGTACTCCTTTTGAAAGCAACATATCGTAAATACGTTCTACCGCTTCTCGATGATTACAAAAAATAATAGCCGATTCTGAATTTAACGAGCAAATCAATTGAAAAAGCGATTCCAATTTATCTTTTGATTTCGAAAAAACAATACGAGTGTCTAAATTTACATTTTGTTTATCCTCTTCAATAAAATCAAGAATAGTTGGGTTAACCACTTTTGTATATTTTGGTATCTCAACTCCGGAAGTAGCCGAAACCAAAACACGTTTATTTAATTTGGTTAGTTTTCCAATGATATAAGACATTTCTTCATGAAAACCTAGTTGTAAAGATTTATCAAATTCGTCTAAAACTAATGTCTTTACATTTTCAGTCTGAAAACTTCCTCTATCCAAGTGATCAGCAATTCTTCCTGGTGTTCCAATTAATAATGCAGGTGGATTACTTAAATTATTAATCTCGGTATCAATTGAATGACCACCATAACACATATTTACTTTATAATGAGTCCCCATTTTTTTCCAAACTTGTTCAATTTGCAAACCTAATTCACGAGAAGGAACTAAAATTACAGTTTGTACACCTTTTATTTCTTCTTCCAACATTTGGAAAATAGGCAATAAAAAAGCTAATGTTTTGCCTGAACCAGTTGGAGAAAGTAATAAAACATTCGCATCATTTAAAATAGCATTTTGAGCTACTTCTTGCATTTCGTTTAGTCTTTGAATGTCTAAATTCAAAAGAACATTATTGGAAAGTGGATTTCTATTCATCTGGCAAAGATAGGCTTTGATTTACGATTTCCGAATTTTGATATTCAATTAATTGAAGAATGTATTTTTTCCTTACATTTGAGTAAAATGAAAAACTATAAACATGAAAAAAATAGTACTGTTTTTATTAACTACTTCATTAACCTTTTCACAAAATTTACAAACTCCTTTCGAAAATGGAAATGGAAATCAATCAACTACTTATGAAGATTGTATTGCTTATTATAAGACTTTAACTAGCCTATTTAATACTATTCAGATAGAAGAAATGGGTTTAACAGACAGTGGAGAACCTTTACACATTGTTACTTTCTCACAAAATACTAGTTTTGATTATTATCAAAATAAAGCTGTTATTTTAATTAATAATGGTATTCATCCTGGTGAACCAGATGGTATTGATGCTACAATGATGTATTTCAGAGATTTAGCAACTGCTAAAATAAAAGTACCTAAAAACACTATTATTGTAACTATTCCTGTTTATAATATTGGAGGAAGTTTGAACCGTAATTCACATTCGAGAGCCAATCAAAATGGACCTGAAGAATATGGATTTAGAGGAAATGCTCGTAACTATGATTTAAATAGAGATTTTATAAAATCGGATTCTAAAAATTCGAGAAGTTTTCAAGAGATTTTTCATTTAGTTAATCCAGATATGTTTATTGACAATCATGTTTCTAATGGTGCTGACTATCAATACACATTTACTTGTATTGCTACTCAGCATGAACGTTTAGGCGGGAAATTGGGAGAATTTTATAAAAATGAAATGCATCCAAGTATCATGAAAGATTTGAAAAAGAAAAAAATAGAAAGTGTTCCTTATGTTAATGTTCATGGTGATAAACCAGATGATGGTTTTGCTCAGTTTATGGACTCTCCACGCTATGCAACAGGCTATACAACCTTGTTTAATTCGCTTGGTTCTGTTCCAGAAACACACATGTTAAAACCGTATAAAGATAGAGTTCATGTTACGTATGAGTATATGGTTAGTACAGTTAATTATGTAGATGCTAATTATCAAAAAATAAAAAAACTAAAATCGGAAAACCTGAAGAACTATAAAGTTGGAATGAAATATCCATTACAATGGGAAATTGATTCTAGCAAAGTCTCTAAGATTGAATTTAAAGGATACAAAGGTGATTATAAACCTAGTGAAATATCAGGTAAAAATCGTTTATATTATGATAAAAAACAGCCTTTTACTAAAAAAATACCTTTTTATAATGATTATAAAGCTACGAAAGAAGTCGTAATTCCTGAATATTATGTGGTTTCAAAATCACAATGGCCCATTTTAGATTTATTAAAATTGAATGCTATAGAAATGAAAGCCCTTTCAAATGATACTATAATAGAAGTAGAAAGCTATAAAATAACGGCTTATGAAACTTCAAAATACTCTTATGAAGGTCACTACGGTCATTATAATACTAAAGTTTCTAAATCTATAGAAAAAATAGCCTTTAGAAAAGGTGATTTTTTAATTAAAACGCAACAAAAAGGAGTTAAATATTTACTTGAAACATTAGAACCTGAAGCGATTGATAGTTATTTCAACTGGAATTTCTTTGACCCTATTTTACAGCAAAAAGAATATTTTTCAGCCTATGTTTTTGAAGATTTAGCGAAAGTTTTTTTAGATGAAAACCCTACTATAAAAGCCGAATTCGACGCTAAGAAACAAACTGACAAGACTTTTACTGAAAACGGAACAGCTCAATTAGATTGGGTTTATAAACATTCTCCATATTATGAAAAAGCCCACTTGCAATATCCTGTTTATAGAATAAAATAGTTAAAAATATTATTATAAGCCTCAGATTTTTATACCTGAGGCTTATATAATTTAAAATTTCATTCTTTGAATTCTAACTGCATTTAAAATAGCTAATAAAGCAACACCTACATCCGCAAAAACAGCTTCCCACATAGTTGCTAAACCACCAGCTCCTAAAACTAGAACAATTGCTTTAACTCCAAATGCTAAAATAATATTTTGCCAAACAATTTTTTTAGTTTGTTTTCCTATAGCAATAGCCATTGGTATTTTACTTGGTTTATCATCTTGAATGACTATATCTGCTGTTTCAATTGTAGCATCACTTCCTAATCCTCCCATTGCAATTCCTACATTACTTAAAGCTACTACTGGTGCATCATTTACTCCATCCCCTACAAAAGCTACTGTTTCGTTCTTTGCAATAATTTCTTTAACTTTATTTACTTTATCTTCTGGTAATAAATCTCCAAAGGCATTTTTAATGTTTAATGTTTTGGCTACAAATTGTACAACTGAACTTTTATCGCCACTTAACATAGTTGATTTTATTCCTAATGTCTCGAGCTTATTAATTGTAGATGAAGCATCTTCTTTTATACTATCGGCAATAGTTATATATCCTATAAATTCATTACCATAAGCAATAGCAATAGTGGTATATACAATACTCGTTGGATCAATATCATAAGAAATAGAAAATTTATCCATTAATTTAAAATTACCAACTAATATTTCTTTATTATTAATAGTTGCTTTTAAACCATGACCTGCGATTTCTTCTACATTTTCAAGTTGTATAGTCGTATCTATTTCTCCAACAAATTCATGAATAGCTGTGGCAACAGGATGTGTACTATGATTTTCTAATGTATTTACTATTTGTAAAATTTCATTTTTATTAGATTCTGATTTTAAAACAACTTCTTGAACTTTAAAAACGCCTTCTGTCATGGTTCCTGTTTTATCCATAACCACATTTTGAATTGTAGCCAAAATGTCTAAGAAGTTGCTTCCTTTCACTAGAATACCGTTTTTACTTGCTGCTCCAATTCCTCCAAAATAACCTAATGGAATACTAATTACCAAAGCACAAGGGCAAGAAATTACTAAAAAGACTAAAGCTCTATATAACCATTGACTAAAGATATAGTCTTGAACAAATAAAATAGGCAACAAGCATATTAAAATGGCTAAAACAACCACAATTGGAGTATAAATTTTAGCAAATTTTCTTATGAATAATTCCGTTGGTGCTTTTCTAGAAGAAGCATCTTGAACCATTTCTAAAATTTTAGATAATTTACTATCTGAATAAGCTGTTGTCACTTTTATTTGAGAAACAGTATTTAGATTTATCATTCCTGTTAATACAATATCTTCTTTCTTTTTAGTATCAGGTTTACTCTCTCCTGTTAAAGCAGCAGTATTAAAGGAAGCTAATTCTGATATTAAAACGCCATCTAATCCTACTTTTTCTCCTGGTTTTAATTGGATGATTTGTCCGATTTTTACAGTTTCTGATTTTACCGTTGTAGTTTTATTGTTTTCATCTAAAATAGTAACCTCATCTGGACGTTGATCTAATAAGCTTTTTATATTTGTTTTAGCTCTAGTAATAGCTAAACTTTGAAATACTTCTCCAACAGTATAAAAAAGCATAACTGCAACCCCTTCAGGATATTCTTCTATTGCAAAAGCTCCAAGTGTTGCAATCGACATTAGAAAAAATTCTGAAAACACATCTCCTTTTTTTATACTAATTAAAGCTTCTTTTAGTACAGGAAATCCAACGGGTAAATAAGCAATACTATACCATAATATTCTTGTCCAGCCAGAAAACCATGACTGAGGAAAATAATTATCAAAACATATTCCTATTATAAGTAATACAAATGAAACTATTGCTGGCAAAAACATTTTAAAAGTGCTCTCATTACCATTTGAATGATCATGATTATGATCGCTTTCTTCTTTATGATTATGATTTACTTTTGTTTCATTTGAACAACAATCAGTGGAATTAATATTGTTTGAAATCATAATAATTTAGGTTTAAAATAGCACTTGGAATTAAAAAGTAATTCCAAGTGCATTATTATTAATGATTATGTCCTTCGTGACCTTCTTCAGAATGATTATGTCCTTCAGTATTTTTTTCTACTTCAACCAAATCCATTTTGCAAACAGGGCAAGCTCCTTTTTCTTCATAAACTTTCCCTTTTTCACAATCCATAGGACATACATAATGGGCAAGGTGCATCTCTCCTTCTGCGTGATCATGACCTGTGTGATCTTCTGTTGTTTCTACTTTCTTTTCTTCATTTTTACATGATGTCATTGATAATGTTGCAATAGCAAATACCATAATTGCAATTGATTTTCTCATTTTTCTTGTCTTTAAAAATTTATAAATATATTTAGTGTTCTTAATGTGAATGTCCTCCACCACCTTCATTTTTGATTAAGTGACTTTGAATATAATAAGCTCCTTTAAGAGCTATTTTTGCATTTTTATCTACTTTTTGCAATAATGATGCTTGTACATAACCTAATTGGTTTGTTCCTGTTTTCACTTCTATTCGTTGAAAATGAAACGTTTTTTCTTTTTTGGTTGATTCGTCTATATTTTCCTCTAAAATAAAAATAAATTCTTTACCATCGGCTTTTACTATAGCATCAATTGGTAAAGCACTTACTGCATTGGTTCCAATATCTATTAAAGCATTTACATACATTCCTGAAATAAGTCTTTGTTCTTTATTAATAATATCGGCATGAACCGCTATTGATTTGGTATCATTTTCAAATGCTTTTCCTACACTAAAGATTTTTCCTTTAACCTCAGCATTATCTTGATTTGTTAATATAAATCGTACTTGTTGTCCTTCTTTTACTTTATATAAATCTTTTTCATAGACTAATAAATCAACATGTAATTTTGAATTATCTACAATAGATAATAATGGTTTTCCTATTTCCACATTACTGCCTATTTTAATATATATTTCGGTTACATAACCTGAAATAGGTGCAACAACACTTACAACTGAAGTAGTTTGTCCGCTTGCGTTAATATTAAATACATTGAGTTGCTTTTGCAAAGAGCTAAAACGAGCTTTTTCTATTTCATAATCTGCTTTTGTTTTTTGAAATACTTTTTTAGAATTCACTTCTTCATCATTCAATGTTTTTTGTCTTTCAAATTCTAATTTTAAAAATTCTAAATTGCTCTTTGAAGTAAGATACGCTTCTTGCAACTTTGTAAATTCTGGACTTTCAATAGTTATTATTGTTTGTCCTTTTTTCACATATTGACCTTCTTCTATTAAAATTGATTTTACGATTCCTGTGGTATGAACTGAGACATCTGCTTGATTTTGTGGAGGCAATTTTGTATATCCATTAGCATTAATTACTTCACTTAAATTTTTTAAAGAAAAAGTTCCTAATTCAATATTTGCAGCTTTAAATTGAGCTTCATTTAGTTCTACTTCTTTAATATTTGATACTGACTCTTCTGCTAAAGTTTCTGTTTCATCATGGCTATGCCCATCATGATTATGTCCGTCATTTTCAGTATGACGAAAAGCAAAATAAAGAATTATAGCAAGTGTAGCAATAGCAAGTATTATATATATGATTTTTGATTTTTTCATTTCTAATGTTATTGATTGATTAAATATTGTAAGTTAATCACAGTTTGATTATAATTACGAACAGCTTCTGTATTATTTAATTGAATTTGTAAAGCTGTTTCTAAACTATTAACATATTCAACATAAGATATTGCTCCATTTTGATATCCTTTTGAAGCATTTTTAATAATATCGTTTGCATTTGGAATGGCAATGGTACTATAATAATCTGTTAATGATTTATAAGTATTTAATTGTTCCATTTGCTGGTCATATTGACTTTTTATTTGCTCTTGAAGGTATTCAAAGTTTTTCTGTTCAACTTCAATACTTGTTTTGGTTGCTTTTGATTTTGCAACAGTACTTCCTACAAAAATGGGTAACGCAATTCCTACTGAAAACCCTTTAAAGTCTAAGTTGTTTCCATAATTAACGGTTTGTCCATTGACTTCGTGATCACCAACCATAGATTGCATAAAATAGCCCGCGCTAAATTCAGGATACAAAGCTGATTTTTCAAGCTTATGATTTGCTTCTGCTATTTTAATTTGATTGTTTGCTAATTGCAATGAAGGGTTACTTTCAAAATAAGTGCTATCTTTTAATATAATTATTGGTAATACTAAAAAAGAAGTATCAACTGCTACAAAATCTGTTTCCAAATTCATTAACATTTTTAGTTTTGATTTTTCAATGGAAATTTGGGTATTATTTTGTTTTATCTTTTGTTCTAATTCTTGCTGTTTTGCTATTGCTATATTTTTTTCTAGTGCATTTGTTTCTCCTGTTGAATATTTGAGTGATGCCGCTTTTACAAATTTTTGCATTACAATATTTTGTTCTTCAAGTAATGTTTTTTGTTTTTGAAAAAATAGCATCTCATTCCAAGATTGTCTAATACTAAATATCATTTCTTGCTTTGCAATTCCTAATTTGTTTTGACTTGCATTACTATTTTCTTTTAGCAGTTTCTTCTTCGCTCCTATTTGAAAAGGATTAATACTTTGACTAATACTGAAGTTTTTATCATTAGAATATGTATTAATTTGCCCAAAAGTTCCTGAAATATCTGTTTTAGGTAACTCAAATGCTGATTTTGTTAACTGTTCTGCCATTTTAGATTCTAAAACAGAAGCTTGAACATTTTGATTATTTTTTAGTCCTAATTCAATTGCTTTGTTTATATCCAATTCTTGTGTAGATTGTGCATTGCTATTCATTGACCACAAGCTAAGTATAACAATAGGAATAATTTTAGTATTTATACCAATTGATTTTTTTATTCCATTTTCTAAATAATAATACAGAATAGGAAGCACAATTAAGGTTAATAATGTAGCTGTCAAAAGTCCTCCAATAACAACTGTTGCTAATGGTTTTTGAACTTCTGCTCCAGCACTACTACTTATTGCCATTGGTAAAAATCCTAATGATGCAACCGCAGCAGTCAAAATTACTGGACGTAACCTTACTTTTGTTCCTTCTTTAATTCTATCATAAATATTATCCATTCCTTCCTGTTTTAACTGATTAAAATATCCTATTAATACTATTCCATTTAAAACTGCAACACCAAAAAGAGCAATAAATCCTACTCCTGCTGAAATACTAAAAGGCATTCCTCTTAACCAAAGTGCAAATACACCACCAATAGCTGATAACGGAATAGCTGTAAAAATTAATAAAGATTGTTTCATTGATTTAAAAGTAAAGTATAGCAAGACCAATATTAATCCTAATGCAATTGGTACTGCAATAGAAAGTCTTTTATTTGCTTGAACTAAATTTTCAAACTGTCCTCCGTATGTTGTATAATAACCATCTGGTAATTTTAAACTCGTATCTAATTTAGCTTGAATTTTTTCAACTACTGTTTTAACATCTGCACCACGAACGTTGAAGCCTACAACAATTCTACGTTTTCCATCTTCACGAGAAATCTGCATAGGTCCATCTTCATAGTTTACTTCTGCAACCTGATTTAAAGGGATTTGGTTTCCTGATGGTAATGTAACAAAAAGTGATTGTAAATTTGAAATATCACTTCTATTATTACTTTCTAATCGAACTACTAAATCAAAACGTTTTTCTCCTTCATAGACAACTCCTGCTTTTTCTCCTGCAAATCCCATTCTTACAACTCTGTTTAAATCATTAACATTTAAGCCATAAGCTGCCATTTTATCTTTATTATATCGAATTGTAATTTGAGGCAAACCTGCAACACGTTCGGCTTTTACTCCTGTTACTCCTTTAATATCTTTAATAAGTTGCACAACTTCATCTCCTTTACTAACAAGCATGTCAATATCTTCTCCAAATATTTTAACAGCAACATCACTTCTTACTCCAGTCATTAATTCATTAAAACGCATTTGAATAGGTTGAGAAAATTCGGTAAATACACCTGGAATTTCATCTAAAGCATGTTCCATTTTTTCCATTAACTCTTCTTTTGTTTCTGCTGAAGTCCATTCATCTTTATCTTTTAAGATAATCATCATATCGGCTGCTTCAATAGGCATTGGATCTGTAGGGATTTCTGCTGAACCAATTTTAGAAACAATCATTTTTATTTCAGGAAATCTGGCTTTTAAAATCTGTTCTGCTTTTGTAGTTGTTTCAATTTCTTGTGACAGTGAACTACCAGAAGCAATAATTACATGTGTTGCAATATTCCCTTCATCTAATGTTGGAATAAACTCACCTCCTAAAGTATTAAAAATAAATAACGAAATTGCAAACAACCCTACAGCTACAGATATAATTACAACCTTAATTTTTAATGCTTTTTCTAAAATAGGTTCATAAATATTGTGAATTTTTTCAATAATTTTATCGCTAAAATTTTTCTTATGTCCTGTTTGCTTTTTAAGCACTAAAGCAGACATCATAGGAACATAAGTTAAAGACAAAATAAAAGCACCTAAAATCGCAAAAGAGACTGTTTGAGCCATTGGGCCAAACATTTTACCTTCTATTCCTACTAATGCTAGAATAGGCAGATAAACAATTAGAATAATAATTTCTCCAAATGCAGCACTACTTCTTATTTTTGAAGAAGCTTGATATACTTCATCATTCATTTCTTGCTTGGAGAGTTTCCCTTTTTTACCTACCTGTAATCGATGAATTATAGCTTCTACAATAATAACAGCTCCATCTACAATAAGTCCAAAATCGATTGCGCCAAGACTCATTAAATTACCACTTACTCCAAAAAGCTTCATCATTGAAATGGCAAATAATAATGCAAGTGGAATTACTGAAGCTACTACTAATCCTGCTCTCCAATTACCTAATAATAAGACTAAAATGAAAATAACAATTAAAGCTCCTTCAATTAAATTTTTTTGAACAGTACCAATGGCATTATCAACTAAAACAGTTCTATCTAAAAATGGTTCAACAACAACACCTTCAGGCAATGTTTTTCTGATTTTCTCTATTTTATCTTTTACCAATTTTACCACTTCCCCACTATTCTCTCCCTTTAGCATCATTACCATACCAGAAACATCTTCTCCTTTTCCATCTTTTGTAACTGCTCCATAACGAATACTACTTCCTATTTGAACTTTAGCAACATCACGAATTAAAACTGGAATTCCATTTTGAATTTTAACTACTATTTTTTCAATATCTTCTATACTGTTTACCATTCCTATTCCACGAATGAAATAGGCATATGGTTTTTTATCAATATATGCTCCACCAGTATTTTCATTATTACTTTCTAAAGCATCAAAAATTTCAGTAATTGTAGTATTCATACTTTTCAACTTATCTGGTTGAACGGCAATTTCATACTGTTTTAAATTTCCGCCTAAAGTATTTACTTCAGCAACACCTTTTGTTCCTATAAGTTGTGGTTTTATAATCCAATCTTGAATAGTTCTTAATTGTGTAATATCTATTTTATCTTCATACTCTTTTTCTGCAAAAACAACATATTGATAAATTTCGCCTAAGCCTGTAGATACTGGAGCCATTTCAGGAGTTCCTAAATTTCCTGGAATAACATTTTCAGCTTCCTTAATCCGTTCTGAAATTTGAGCTCTTGCCCAATATATATCTGCACTTTCTTCAAAAACAACGGTAACTACACTTAATCCAAAACGACTTATTGAACGTAATTCAATAACCTTTGGAATAGATTTTACCGATTGTTCAATTGGATAGGTTATGAATTGTTCTACTTCCTGTGTAGCTAATGTAGGTGAAGTCGTAATTATTTGTACCTGATTATTTGTAATATCTGGTAAGGCGTCAATTGGTAAAGTATAGGTTGAATATACTCCTACAATGACTAAAATAAATGTAAATAGTCCAATAATAAATTTATTATTGATACTAAAATGAATGATTTTATCTAACATTTTTTAGTATAATGAATGAAAATAATAAGTTAATTGCCTTTACATTTTCTTTAAAGGCCAAATGATAGTATCCGAACTTATTCGGATTTCATTATACTAATTGAGGTGGTTGCCAAATACTTCCAAAAAAACTAGAAGATAGTGTTGATTTATAGAAAGTATGTTTAGGCTGTATTATTTTAAATGTAAAAGGAAAATCAAATGTTACAATAGTTGAATAAGTCATAACTTGTATTCCACAACAGTTGCAAATACAAAATGGTGGACAAGTGTCTTCTTTATCATCATGTGAGTGGTTTTCATGATTTAAAGCTAACTCAGAATGAGAAGAATTTGAAACATCAGCACTAACTACATCATCAGTACAAGGCATACATGACAAAATAATAAGGTAGATAGATAATATGATGTTTAACCATTTCATGTAGGCAAATATAAATATTTTTTATCTATTTGATTTAATAATCTAACTTGTAATAGTGAAACTTAATCATATCTTAAGAATCCTTAGTTTTTTTTACTAACTAAATATTATACGTTTTCTTTTTCAAATAATAACTTGATATTTTCATAAGAATTCTCTAATAATTCAGGAATCCTTTCTGGTTCTACCCATTCAACTTTTTCAATTCCCTCGTCTTCTTGTCCTTTAGGTAGACCTTTAAAGGTAGATTTCATTTCAAACCAATAGGTTTGTTTTAATTTATAATGCCCGTTTCGTTTGAAAACATGGTATGTTTTTTCGAGTTTTTTTACAACTGACAACCCTGAAACACCTGTTTCCTCTTCCACTTCTCTCATTGCAGTTTCTTCAATTGTTTCATTTTTTTCAGTTCCTCCTTTAGGAAGGTCCCATTTTCCATTTCTAAAAATAAACAATACTTCACCTTTTTCATTATAAACTAAACCTCCTCCTGCTTTTACAACTGGAATTTTAGCTTTTAATGTCTTCATTATCAATTTTTCATCTGGATGATATAGAAAAGCTTTTTCAATTTTATTTTGAAACATTTTTACAATTAACTTTTTAATATCAATACTTTCTAAAAGAAAAATTTGAAAGTTGACCTCTTTTTGAACTTTATTTGTCAAAAAAAGTGGTTTATCGTTCACAAAAACTTTATACATTTGCAATATGATTTTTAATAACAACACCGCCGAAAAAACAGCTGAATTGCTTTTACAAATAAACGCAATTAAATTAAATTCTAAAAATCCTTTTACATGGGCTTCTGGATGGAAGTCTCCAATATATTGTGATAATAGGATAGTTCTCTCATTTCCACCTGTTAGGAATTTCATAAGAGAAGAATTTGCAAAGAATATTGAGAAAAAATTTGGAAAACCTGATGTCATTGCTGGTGTTGCCACAGGAGCAATAGGTATTGGCATACTTGTTGCTGAATATATGGGATTGCCATTTGTATATGTAAGACCTGAACCTAAAAAACACGGTCGTCAAAATCAAATTGAAGGTTTTTTACAAAAAGGACAAAGTGTTGTAGTGGTAGAAGACTTGATTAGTACTGGTGGTAGTAGTTTATTGGCCGTTGAAGCTCTTAAAAATGAAGGGGCTATTATAAAAGGAATGGCTGCTATTTTTACATATGGGTTTGATATTTCTATTAATCGTTTTAAAGAAGAAAACATTGACTTATTCACATTAAGTGATTATGAAAATTTATTAAAACAAGCTGTTACTAAAAAATATATCGATCAAGATGAAATAATAAATTTACAAGAATGGAGAAAAAGCCCTTCTACTTGGAAAGTTGAAATATAATATATAAAATATAACTATAAAATGAATTTAGAAAGCCCAAAAGTAACCGTTGATAAATCTTCTGAATATTTATTCACTGCTTTAACTGATGTTAAAAATTTTGAAAAGTTAATGCCTGATACTATTTCAAAATTTGAAGTATTAGGTGAAGATGCTTTCATTTTTGGTCTAAAAGGTATGCCAGAGATAAAATTAAAAATGAAAGAACAAACTCCAAATTCAAAAGTAGTTTTAGGTGCTGCAAGTGATAAGTTACCTTTTACTTTAACTGGTAATATTATTTCTTTAGAAGAGAATAAAAGTGAAGTACAGCTTCTTTTTGAAGGTCAGTTTAACCCTATGATGGCAATGATGATTAAAGGACCTATTAGTAAATTCATTGAGACTTTATCTCAAAATATGCATAAATTATAATTTTTGCATTAGAAAATACATTTATAAAACTCCTGATGTTCAGGAGTTTTTTTTATTTATATTTGAAAAAAAAGAATCTATGTTTGAAAGAATCAATTATCTCTTTTTATTTTTTGCACTAATAGCAGAAGTTATCGGAACAATTGGTGGTTTTGGTTCTTCTGTATTCTTTGTCCCTATTTCCAGTTTTTTCTTCGATTTTCAAACGGTATTAGGCTTAACTGCTATTTTTCATTTATCTAGTAATTTAAGTAAAATTGCACTTTTCCGAAAAGGATTGGATAAAAAATTATTGTTATATATAGGTGTTCCTTCTGTTCTTTTTGTTATTCTTGGAGGTATATTATCTAACTATTTGGATTCTTATGTTTTAAAAATCATTTTAGCTATTTTCTTAATAGGCTTTAGTTTGTTATTTCTAATAAAAAAAGAATTGGTTATTAAACCTGGACCAAAGCAATCTATTACAGGTGGAGTTTTATCTGGTTTTACAGCAGGCTTATTAGGAACTGGTGGAGCTATTAGAGGTATTACAATGGCAGCTTTTAATTTAGAAAAAACCGTTTTTATTGCTACTTCTGCTGCTATCGATTTTGCTATTGATTTTACACGTACTATTGTTTATTTCAAAAACGGATTTATACACCAACACGATTTAATCTATGTTCCCTTTTTACTAATAATTGGATTAATTGGTACTTATATTGGAAAATACATTTTACAGTTTATACCACAAGAACGATTCAAACAAACTTCTTTGGTTTTAATCTTATTCATTGGAATTGTAATGGTAATTCAAATTGCTATAAACTAAAAAAAGTGTTGAATTACTTCAACACTTTTTTATTTTAGGGTGAATGATGGGGCTCGAACCCACGACCCTCGGTACCACAAACCGATGCTCTAACCAACTGAGCTACAATCACCATTTGTTTAACGAGTGCAAATATACAGCAAAACTTTGATTCTGCAAATAAAAAATAAAAAAATTATATTAAATTTTCTAAACTATTGATTGCCAAATACCTTTCTACAGTAAATCCTTCAGCGCAATCTACTCCTACTAATCTTCCAAGGTCTTGTGCGCGATATTTTATACTATCTAAGAAGTTTTTAGATGTAATTGGAGTAATTGGTTCATTAGATTTTGGATCATAGAATTGTGAACTATAGGCTAAAACCGAATCCATCTTCTTGTCCATGAATCCTGAGATATCAAAAACAAAGTCTGGTTCAATATTTTGCCATTGTATATAGTGATATACTCGCTTTGGTCTCCAAGATTCCTGTTTATTACCTTCTTCATCTATAGTTTCAATTTTCGGTAAGCCGGAAAGAAAACAAGCATCACTTACTAATTTACTTCCTTTACCATGGTCTATATGACGATCTTCAATTGCATTACACAATACAATTTCTGGTTTATATTTTCGTATTTTTTTTATAACTTCTAATTGATGTTTTTCATCATTAACAAAAAAGCCATCTCTAAATTTCAAATTTTCTCTTATTGTAACGCCTAGTATTTTTGCTGCTGCTGCTGCTTCTTCGTCTCTAATTTCGGCCGAACCTCTAGTGCCAAGTTCTCCTCTAGTTAAATCTATAATTCCTACTTTTTTACCTAAAGAAACTTCTTTCGCAATAGTACCTGAACAACCTAATTCAACATCGTCTGGATGGGCTCCAAAAGCTAAAATATCTATTTTCATGTTATACTTTTATTATTTTTAGCATTGTAACTAATTTATTTTCTGTTTCAAAAAATTCTTTTTCTGGATTACTATCTTTTGTAATTCCACATCCTACATATAGGTTAATTTTCTCTTCTTCAACTTCCATACATCTTAAATTAACAAACAAATTGGATTCATCCTTAATATTCCACTCTCCTAAAAAACCAGAGTAAAATTTTCTATCATATCCTTCATTTTGCAACACAAAAGCCATTGCTTCTTTTTTAGGTAATCCGCATACTGCTGGTGTTGGGTGTATTTGAAATAATAATTTATTCGCAGATTCTTTTTCTTTTAAATAAGCACTTATCGTTGTTTTAATATGTGCTAGTGTTCCTGCTTTTGCCGTAAAAGGTTC
Source organism: Flavobacterium sp. 316 (assembly GCF_000967805.1). Classification (NCBI taxonomy): domain Bacteria; kingdom Pseudomonadati; phylum Bacteroidota; class Flavobacteriia; order Flavobacteriales; family Flavobacteriaceae; genus Flavobacterium; species Flavobacterium sp. 316. The sequence goes on along the minus strand of NZ_JYGZ01000001.1, from coordinate 470,501 downwards.
GGAAATTGTAATATTCTTTACAAAAGGTGTAATTTCATGAATAATAAAATCGCTCACAAATTGTTGTTCTTGCAATTCTTTTTCTTCCCATATTAATGAATCTTTGTACAACTGTGTTCCTGCTAATGCAACTGTACTTATCTTGTCCCCTTCTACTTTAAGTAATTGTTCTGGTGTTGCTCCCATCCACATTCCAATTTTTGGATGATAAAAAAGATACCTAAAAGCAGTGTTATAGCTCTGTAATAATCTTAAAAAAGTAGCTTCAAAATCCATTTTTACAGGAACTACTACTTTTCTTGATAAAACTACTTTTTCAAAAAGATTATTATTAATTTCTACAATTCCTTTATTAACTAAATCTTCAAAGTTTTTTTTAGCTTTTTGATCAATACTTATATCAAGTAAGATATTTTCAATTTCAATTTTTTTAATAGATTCCGAAAGAAAATTACTATTGCTAAGACTAATAATGTATGATTCAGTATTAGAAAATGGAGCAAAAACAAATCCAGATTGTCCTTTAAAAACTTCTAATTCATCATTTTTTTGAAAATAAGCATTTAATTTATTAGAATTAGGATTTGCATATAAAACAAAAGGTAATTCTTTTTTAATTTGCGTTTTCGCTTCGTATAAAATCCTCTGCATTATAATTATTTTCTTGACAAAACCATATTGGTTAATTTACAAAGTGAAATTAAACTACCTTCTTCATCCGTAATTTTAATTTCCCACAAATGAATACTTCTTCCTTTATGGATAATTTTAGCTGTTGCAAAAACAGTTCCTTCTTTTTTACTTTTTAAATGATTTGCACTTATTTCAATACCTCTAACTTCTTGTGTTGCTGAATCAATAAACATCACTGAAGCAGCACTACCTACACTTTCTGCAAGAGCTACACTTGCTCCTCCATGAAGTAATCCCATAGGTTGATGTACTCTTGGATTTACTGGCATTTTTGCTGTTAAAAAATCTTCTCCAGCATCTATATATTCAATTTCTAAAGTTTGCATTAATGTATTTTGAGACATTTTTTCACAAACTTCCAATATTTTTTCTCTATTAAACATTATCTTCTTTTTCACAAAAATACAAATTCTTACTAACTAAAATCACATATAACAAATCAATATATACTACGTTATACTTTTAAAAAAATAATTACATTTACAAATCAAAATTGCTAATCTAAGAAATCTAATGAAAAATTACTTTTATATATTCATCTTATTATTTACTGTTTTCTATTCTTGTAGAAATGATTTTGACTTTGAATCGAGTACTGGAAATTTAGCTTTTTCAAAAGATACTGTGTATTTAGATACTGTTTTCACAAATATTGGTTCAAGTACATACACTTTAAAGGTTTATAATAAAAGTAATAAGAATATTTCGATTCCAAAAATACAATTAGGCAATGGAAATAATTCAAAATATCGATTAATGGTAGATGGTGTTCCTGGAAAAGTATTTGAAGGTGTTGAAATGTTAGCCAAAGATAGTATGTATATTTTTATTGAAGTTACTGCTGATGTCATAGACACAGATCCAACTGATTTTTTATATACTGATACTATTTTATTTGGTGAAGGTAGCCAAACTCAAGAAGTAGAATTAGTAACATTAATTCAAGATGCTTATTTCATATATCCTCAAAGAACACAAAATCCTGATGAAAGTTTTACTTATGAAACAATAAATTTAGGAATAGATAACGATGGAAATCCTATTGAAATTAGAGGAACTGTACTCGATGAGACGGATCCGATTAACGGAAATGAATTGCACATGACCAATTTGAAACCTTATGTAATATATGGTTATGCAGTTGTTCCTTCAAATAAAACACTTATTGTAGATGCTGGAGCAAGAGTACATTTTCATGCCGAATCAGGGTTAATAGTTGCAAATAACGCATCTTTACAAGTTAATGGAACCCTTTCAAATACTGATGATTTAGAAAATGAAGTTATTTTTGAAGGAGATCGTTTAGAACCTAATTTTTCAGAAATACCTGGGCAATGGGGAACGATATGGTTAACTAAAGGAAGTGTTAATAATACTATTACTAATTTAACCTTAAAAAATGCAACTGTAGGCTTTTTAGTAACAGGAAATGATGAAACAAACATTCCAACACTAACCATGAACAATGTTCAAATATACAATTCTAGTAACGTCGGAATTTTAGCCAGAACAGGTAATATTACAGGTTCAAATATAGTCATCAATAATTCTGGACAGTCTAGTTTAGCTTGTACATTTGGAGGAAACTATGATTTTACTCATTGTACTTTTGCTAACTATTGGCCTACTCCAAATCAAACTGCTATCGTAATTGATGATTATGATGGTAATCCTATTTATGCTTTAACACAGGCTAATTTCAACAATTGTCTTATTTACAGTTCTACCAACTATTCTATCTCATTAAAAAAAGAAGGAAGTGACTCTAATTTTAATTATCAGTTTAATAATTGTTTAATAAAATTTAATGATTTTAGTAATCAGTTTTCATCGCATCCAGAATATCAATTTACAGGAAGTAAATACACAAATTGTCTAATTGCTACAAATTCAAACACGAATAAACCGGATTTTAAAAACCCAAATGATAATCAATTATATATAGGTGAAAATTCGGCTGCAAAAGGAAGTGCAGATTTTAATTTCTCATCTGGAACAAATGATATTCTAGGATATCCAAGAATAAACCCTACTGATATTGGTGCTTATAATTTTACTATCTTTGATTAAACAAAGATTAAACAAACTCTAAAAACTTTTAATTATGAAAAAATTAGCACTACCTCTCTTATTGGTTTCAATAAGTATTGTTTCTTGTAAAAAAGTTGAAACTCCTGAACCTGAAGTAACTAAAGAAGTCATTGATACTACAGAAATTGCAATTGAAGAACCTGTTTCAATTCCTGATTCTGCTACAATAAATAAAGCATGGATGGATTATATGACTCCTTCAGATATGCATACAAACTTAGCTAAGGATAATGGTATTTGGGATGAAGAATTAACTATGTGGATGAGTGCAGACGCACAACCAGAAACCACAAAAGCAACAGCCCAATATAGAATGATTCTTAATGGATTGCATCAGGAAATGATTCATAAAGGAGATTTTATGGGTATGCCATTTGAAGGAAGAGGAACGATGTCTTTTGATAATGCATCACAAGAATACATTTCTACTTGGATAGATAATATGAGTTCTGGTATTACTACTATGAGGGGAAAATTAGATAAGGAGTCTAATGTTTTAAAAATGGAAGGACAAAGCATTGACCCTGTAACAAAAAAAATGAAAGTGATGAGAGAAGTAATTACTTATATTGACAATGACACACATAGATTAGAAATGTATGATACTGGTTATGATAATGTTGAATATAAAACGATGGAAATCTTATTAAAAAGAAGAAAATAACTTTTATTTAAAAATTCTTAACAAAAATGTTAATAAATTAATAATACGTTAATTTTAAATTTAATTTTTGTGTTTAATTTTACTAAAAACCAAAACACACTATTATGAAAAAAATTAACGTATTATTTTTTGTAATACTCTCAAGCTGTATTACTTACGCACAAGCTCCAAGTGGTTATTATTCTGCTGCTACTGGTAGCGGTTATACACTAAAAACTCAACTCTACAATATAATTAAAAATCATACCAATAGAGGATATAGTGGTTTATGGACTACATATAGCACATCTGACAGGGATCATCAAAACGAAAATGATAATACTATTTTCGATTTATACTCTGAAATTCAAAATGGAAGAGATCCTTATAATTTTACTTATGGTTCAAATCAATGTGGTACTTACTCTGTAGAAGGGAATTGTTATAATAGGGAACACATGATTCCTCAATCTGTATTTAATTCTGCTTCTCCAATGGTTGCAGATGCTCATTTTATAACACCTACAGATGGAAAAGTAAATGGTATTCGCTCTAATTATCCTCACGGAGATGTTGCATCAGCATCTATAACAACTAGAAATGGAAGTAAATTAGGAACAAGTGCTGTTTCTGGATATTCTGGGACTGTTTTTGAACCTATAGATGCTTTTAAAGGAGATATAGCTCGTATGTATTTTTATTTTGCAACACGCTATCAAAATACAGTCGCAAATTACAATTACGATATGTTTAATAATACTAGTACACAGGTTTTTACTACTCCTTTCCTAAATATGCTTTTAGCATGGCATGCACAAGATCCTGTTAGTGCAAGAGAAATTGAACGAAACAATGCCATTTATGCTCGTCAAAACAATAGAAACCCCTTTATTGATAATCCAAGCTACGTAAATGCTATTTGGGGAGGAACTTCTGGAGGTAGCAATCCAGATGGAGGAAATACCACTACAAAAAGTGACTTGTATTTATCTGAATATATTGAAGGTTCATCAAACAATAAGGCGATTGAAATTAAGAACGAAACAGGTAATAGTATTAATTTAGCCTCCTATTCTATTAAAAAACAAACCAATGGTTCTGGTTCTTGGAGTACTGGGTTAACTTTGAGTGGAACTATCGCAAATAATGGCAAATATGTAATTGTTAATAGTGCCATTTCTTCAAGTTGCTATTCAAATGCAAATCTAACAACTAGTGCTACTGAAATGGCTTATAATGGTAATGATCCTATAGGATTATTTAAAAATGGAGTATTAATTGATATAATAGGCACTTATAATGGAGGTTCATCAAACTTTGCTTCTGATATTACCCTAAGAAGAAAAAGCACAGCAACAGCTCCTAAAACATCATTTAGCAATAGTGATTGGGATACTTACAGTATTGACACTTGCAATGGCTTAGGAAATAAGACAGCGTTATCCATAACAATAAAAGAATATAACTTCAAAATATTTCCAAATCCTACAAACGGTTCATTTACAATAGAGGGTGAAAACAATTTTACCATAGAAATTTATTCAATAGTGGGGCAAAAAATACTTGAAAAAGAGATTGTAAGTATAGAACGTTTTCCAACGTTTCCAAAAGGAACTTATCTTGTTAAAATAAATAAAGAAAACAACATCACGACTAAAGTATTTGTTGTTCAATAATTGTAATAAACGGTTTTAAGATATATTGTTGGTAACACAACAACTCCAATAGAGGTTGTTTTATAGAACCTAAAAGGTTTTTATAAGACAACCTCTTTTTATTAAAAAAGTGAGCCAAGAATAAAGCGGAGTGAAAACAACTGTAGGTAACAAAGTATAACCACAATTACAGGGATTTGACTGCGTCCGAATCCACATGGAATTACTAACGCTTGGGCAAATCGAAAATCTTCGTATATTTATTATCCGTAACTGATAGTTATACGAGATCTTTAGACACTATTAAAGCCAATCAATGAGAAAATTGCTAACATCTACTATTTTGCTTCTCCTAATCGACTGTGCTTATTGCATAATGGCTATAAGCATAATTGTCTGTCGGAGTTAATGTTATTCAAATAGCCTACCAGCAAAATCTTAAAGAATACAGCAGGATCAATACTCTCTTGCCCTTCTTTTCCGTAATAATGTTTAGTGGATTTATATAAAAAATGTAAATTGAGTTCGGTTAATAAACTTCTGTAAAAATTATCCGCTGGAACCATGTCCAACAAATTAACCGAAAAAAATAATTGTGGAGTAAAACTCTTCTTGCCTTGCTTGAATAAATTTACAAAACAACTTTCTTTTATACAACTTTTTTATATATTTGAGTTGTGCAACAAACACAATGACTATAAGTAATTGCTTATTCTCGCCTACTTCTGAAAATCCGTTAGAATTTTCAGTTTGATGTGTACTTGCAAAGTTAAGTGAAAACCCACACAACTACTCATAGCCGAGGTCGTTGGCAACAATATAAATAATGAAAGCGTCTAAGACATTAGGAAGACCTGAAAATTGGCAAGACTTTGAATCTCTTTGTAAAAAACTTTGGGGAGAAATTTGGCAATGTCCTGAAATTAAAAAAAACGGAAGAGCAGGTCAAGAACAAAATGGTGTTGATGTTTATGGAATTCCAAGTTTTGATAATGAGTATTATGGAATTCAATGCAAAGGAAAAGATGAATACACTCACAAACAATTATCTGAAAAAGAAATTGAAAGAGAAATTGAAAAAGCAAAATCTTTTGAACCCAAACTTAAAAAACTATATTTTGCAACTACAGCCGTAAAAGATTCTGAAATCGAAAAAGTTGTTAGATTAAAAAATCAAGAACATAAAAAAGCTAATCTTTTTGAAGTTCACTTGTTTTCTTGGGAGGACATTGTTGACTTAATTGAAGAAAATCGTGAAACCTATAATTACTATGTGAATAGCATTAACTTCAAATCTACACATTCAGTAGCTTTAACTTTTCCTGACAATACAACAGAATTAACAATAGTTCCAAAGTTTAGAAAAAGAATCACACATTTTAAACAAAAAATCGTACCTCAAAATCCGCTTTTTGGTAATCCAATTTTTGACTTATTAGAGAAACAACAAAATTATGCTCGTATAATTTCAGTAAACACTAACAAAACTGAAATCAATTATAGTTATTGTCAATTTTATTTAAGGGTACATAATACGGGAGATGCACCAATTGAAGAATACAAAATATTCCTTGAATTTGAAGGCGAAATCGCTGACTTATCTGATACTAATGAAAAAACAACAGGTTTTGAATTAATAAATTTAAACCCTAGAATACCAGACACTTTTTTGTATTCTGACTCTTTAACAGGAGAGATTGTTCCTAGAAAAAGTATTTTAGTTGGTGATGACACATTTGCTTCTGATGATATTTTTTTGAAACCTTATCCTAGAGAATCCAAAGCTGTTATTAAATGGAAACTTGTTTCAAAAACTTTTAAGCAAGAAGGAAGTTTATTGATAAATATCAAACCTGATATTGAAACAACTTATAATGATATTCTAATTGAAGACCCTTTAAAAGTCAGAACAGAAGAAAGTGATATAGAAGACTATATTGTTGAGAAAAAGGATGAGGACAGAGAATAAAAATACTGTTGCCAACAATGGTAACTGCTGCACAACTCCCCTTTTTTAAAATAATCTGAAAAAGCATAAAGACTCAACCTTTTTTAAAGTGATTTAAAGAAAGTTTGTTTTTTAGATGTAGTTTAACTGTAAGAATTTGAATAGCTTAACATCGGGTTTTTGAGGTTTAACAGACACATAAATAACGTGTGCTTGATGTAAGTTTAATCTGATTATCGGTCACTTCGCTTTGTTTCATTCGGTTTTGCCTCGAGGCGAGTGGTTTTCTATAGAGGGATGAAGGGAAATTATATTGAGAAGCATCATTAATATGTTCTCGATGCATTTTTTGTTCCATTTTATTGCACAAAAAATACTCGAACTGACGAAAACTTTAAATGTCATATATTTATTCTTCGAACTTATGTATTAACGTTCTTGATACATTTTTTGTTCCATTTTATTGCACAAAAAATACTCGAACTGACGAAAAACTTTAAATGTCACATATTTATTCATTGAACTTATGTATTAACGTTCTCGATCTTTTTTATTCCATTTTATTGCACAAAAAATACTCGAACTAACGCCAAAATAACCTTTCTAGCTAAACAGAAATTATAAAGAAATACTGGAGATTGTTCAAAAAAATAATGGATGCAACTATTTTTTACTTCTTTTTTTTAAAAAAAGAAAGAAAAAAGGGAGTCTTAATTTAGAATAGAAATTAAGTGACAATATCTCATTATCTCAAATTACACATTAGAGTTCTATTACGAAAAAGGGCTACTTTATATTTGCTTCAGTATTCGGTTTTACATCCTCAATGCAGCCAATGCTACATTTGTGGGTCAAGACTTTCGTACTTCGCAACTATTTTGCATCCCTTTCTCTCATAACAAAGTCTAAGGCATAATCTGGGATTATTCAAGCCTTTTGAGTCATCTCTATTTTTTATTATCAAGTTGCTACAAATATCTTTTGAACTTCAATATTTTTAAAATAAATTTGCATCATAAACAACAACGCCTGAAGTGGACCAAATTGTATGGGACACAACGGAATAAAACAACACAACACAATGATTCATTTTTTCGGAAACGAAACTGCTACTCTATTTGCTGTTCAATCTCAAAATGAACTATCAGTAGAAACTGTATCGAAATTAAATTGGCTTTTTAACGCTTCTTTACTTGTAGATGATCAAAACAAGACTCAGGCATCAATTGATGCTTTTTTTGTTGGTCCAAGAGCTGCCATGATAACACCTTGGAGTACTAATGCTGTTGAGATTACTCAGAATATGGGGATTGAAGGCATTATTAGAATTGAAGAATTTGAAAAAGTAACAGAAGCTTATTTAGATTTTGATCCGATGCTTTTTCAGAAATATTCCGAATTAAATCAAGAAATTTTTACTATTAATATTTCTCCTGAAGCTATTCTTGAAATTGATGATATTGCAAAATACAATCAAACAGAAGGGTTAGCTCTAAATGATGAGGAAATTGAGTATTTAAATAATTTAGCTGCGAAAATAGGACGAAAGTTAACTGATTCTGAAGTATTTGCTTTTTCACAAGCGAATTCAGAACACTGTCGTCATAAAATTTTCAACGGAACTTTTGTAATTGATGGAAAAGAAAAAGTAACGTCTTTATTCAAATTAATTAAAAAGACATCGTCTGAAAATCCAAATGATATTGTTTCGGCTTATAAAGATAATGTTGCTTTTATAAAAGGACCAAAAGTGGAGCAATTTGCACCTAAATCGGCAGATAAACCTGATTTTTACGAGAAAAAAGAGTTTGAATCGGTACTTTCTTTAAAAGCGGAAACTCATAATTTCCCAACCACTGTTGAGCCATTCAATGGTGCTGCAACGGGTTCTGGAGGAGAGATTCGTGATCGTTTAGCTGGTGGACAAGGTTCTTTACCTTTAGCTGGAACTGCGGTTTACATGACTTCTTATTCGCGTTTGACTAACAACAGAAGTTATGAAAATGGTATGGCTGAAAGAAAATGGTTGTACCAAACTCCAATGGATATTTTAATCAAAGCTTCTAACGGGGCATCTGATTTTGGAAATAAATTTGGACAACCTTTGATTACGGGTTCTATTCTTACTTTCGAACATGAAGAGCAGGCTCGTAAATTGGGTTACGATAAAGTAATCATGCAAGCTGGTGGAATTGGTTACGGAAAATTAGATCAAGCGATAAAAAAGAAACCTCAAGAAGGTGATAAAATTGTCATTTTGGGTGGTGAGAATTATAGAATTGGAATGGGTGGAGCTGCTGTTTCTTCAGCAGATACAGGAGAATTTAGTTCGGGAATTGAATTAAATGCTATCCAACGTTCGAATCCTGAAATGCAAAAACGTGCTGCTAATGCTATTCGTGGTTTGGTAGAAAGCGATAACAATCCTATCGTTTCTATTCACGATCATGGTGCTGGTGGGCATTTGAATTGTTTATCAGAATTAGTGGAAGAAACAGGTGGATTAATTGATTTAGACAAATTACCTGTGGGTGATCCAACGTTGTCTGCCAAGGAAATTATTGGTAACGAATCGCAAGAAAGAATGGGATTGGTTATTGGTAAACAAGATATTGACACTTTACAACGCATTTCAGACAGGGAACGTGCTCCTATGTATCAGGTGGGTGATGTAACGGGTGATCATCGTTTTACGTTTGAAAGCAAAACTACTGGTGCAAAACCTATGGACTATGCTTTAGAAGATTTCTTTGGAAGTTCTCCTAAAACTATTATGACGGATAAAACGATAGATAGAAATTATTCAGAAATAGTTTATTCGCAAGAAAATATACCTACTTATTTAGAAGAGGTTCTAAAATTAGAAGCAGTTGCTTGTAAAGATTGGTTAACGAATAAAGTAGACCGATGTGTAGGTGGAAAAGTTGCCAAACAACAATGTGCTGGACCTTTACAATTGCCTTTAAACAATGTAGGTGTCATGGCTTTAGATTATAATGGAAAGGAAGGTATTGCTACTTCTATTGGACACTCTCCTATTTCTGCTTTAATTGATCCAAAAGCAGGAAGTAGAAATGCTATTGCTGAGGCTTTGTCTAACATTGTTTTTGCTCCTTTAAAAGACAATTTGAAATCGGTTTCTTTGTCTGCCAACTGGATGTGGCCTTGTAAAAATGAAGGTGAAGATGCCCGTTTGTATGAAGCTGTTGAAGCTTGTTCGGAATTTGCCATTGAATTAGGTATTAATATTCCAACTGGGAAAGATTCGCTTTCTATGAAGCAAAAATACCCTAATGATGAGGTTATTGCTCCTGGAACTGTAATTATTTCTGCTGCTGGAAACTGTAATGACATTACTAAAGTTGTGGAACCTGTTTTCCAAAACGATAAAGGTTCTGTTTACTATATCAATTTATCGCAAGATGATTTTAAATTAGGTGGAAGTTCGTTTGCGCAAATACAAAATAAGATTGGTAGTGAAACTCCAACCATAAAAGATAGTGCTTTCTTTAAAAAGGCTTTCAATGCTATTCAAGAAGCGATAAAAGCTGATTTAATTGTTGCTGGACATGACATAGGAAGTGGTGGTTTAATTACTACTTTATTAGAAATGTGTTTTGCTGATGTAAATGTTGGTGCTGCATTAGATTTTAGTTCGTTTGCCGAAAAAGACTTAGTTAAAATCCTTTTTGCAGAAAACATTGGAATTGTTTTACAAGCCAAAGACGATGCTGCCTTTGAAAAAGCTTTAGCAGGTGTTGAAGTATTTAAATTAGGAAAAGTTTCTAACAGTACTACTTTAGACCTTGGACTTTTATCTTTTGACATTAACCAATATAGAGAACAGTGGTTTGAAACCTCTTTCCTACTTGATCAAAAGCAAACCAAAAATGGAAAATCGTTAGAACGTTTTGAAAACTTTGCCAATCAACCGTTGCACTATACGTTCCCAACTCACTTTACTGGATTGGCTCCTGTTATTTCGAGTGGAACAAGACCAAAAGCGGCTATTATTCGTGAAAAAGGAAGTAATTCTGAGCGTGAAATGGCCAATGCGATGTATTTAGCTGGTTTTGATGTTAAAGATGTTCACATGACCGATTTGATTTCGGGTCGTGAAACTTTGGAAGATATTCAGTTCATTGGTGCTGTTGGAGGATTCTCTAATTCGGATGTATTAGGAAGTGCTAAAGGTTGGGCTGGAGCCTTTCTATACAATGAAAAAGCTAATACCGCTTTGAAAAACTTCTTCAAAAGAGAAGATACTTTATCGGTTGGTATTTGTAATGGTTGTCAATTGATGATGGAATTAGAGTTGATTAATCCAGAGCATGAAGTGCATGGTAAAATGTTGCATAACGATTCGCACAAACACGAAAGTGGTTTTACTTCGGTAACGATACAAGAGAACAATTCGGTAATGTTGAAAACTTTAGCTGGAAGTACATTAGGGGTTTGGATTTCACATGGTGAAGGAAAGTTTAATCTGCCTTATAGCGAAGACCAATATAATATTGTAGCTAAATATGGTTACGAAAGTTATCCTTCTAATCCAAATGGTTCTGATTTTAACACGGCCATGATGTGTGATGTTACTGGAAGACATTTAGTAATGATGCCACATATTGAGCGTTCTACTTTCCCTTGGAACTGGGCACATTATCCAAAAGATAGAAACGATGTGGTTTCTCCATGGATTGAAGCTTTTGTTAATGCAAGAGAATGGATTGAGAAGAAATAATATTTTTTAAATGATATAAAAAACAGCCTCAGTTTCTATAATTGAGGCTGTTTTGTTTTTGGAAATGTTTTATATTTACTTTTTAAAATTATTTTTTTATGCTTGAGAATGAATCTGAATTAGAAATAACCTATCAAGAACAGGTTCAAAATTGGCTACAAATTGCTTTTAGTCAGTCAAATGAAAAATTTTCAGAAATGTTTTATTATGACATAAAGAACAAACAATTTTTTTCAATACTTGTAACTGATTATTTTCATTTTGATGAAAATTTTAATATTCCAAAAAATACAAAATCAACTTATTCTAATGAGATTTTAAAGTTATTAAAAGAACGCATATTAAAAATTGAAAACAACGCACCTGACATTATACCAATACCCCGATTAGGAAATAAAACATTGAATTTTAATGAAGAAATCTCTGATTTTTTAGACAGAAATACAATAACAATTGAATCAACTTCAATTTGGGATATTGATGAAATAGGCAATGTTACAATAAATCTTAGCAGTCGAAAATGGTGGGAATTTTGGAAATAACATTAAAAAACTACTTCAAATCATCATCATACTTTTTTCTATTGCTACTTTTAGTCAAAATATATCTAAAATTAAAGCAGACCTTGCTGTTTTAGATAGCTTAATGTATCAAAAAGAAAATTGATTTTTTACACAGATAATCTAAAAACCTACGTATAAAAACTGTAAAGTATCAATTATTTATCCACACCAATAAAAAAGTTTAATTTGTTTATATGCTTTATTTTCTCTGATTTCTTTACATGTCTTTTTCCCTCTATCGTATTTCTTTGCTTTTTCGTTGAATGGTAATAAACCAATTTCTAATCTTTTACGATCTATTTCTTCAAATAAAGTTGAATCTTTTGTTTGATGCCATTCGTTATAATAACTTTTAGAATCGCTTTTTAAAGCATAAAAGTCAATAATTTCAGCATATAAATCTGATGGTAAATTTCCTTTATAGACTTCTTCTTTTAATAAATTGTTAATATTATTATTTTCTCTTGGAAAAGTGTAATAATGAATTAAAATGAGTTTCGCTTTGTTATTTCCAAATGTATAACTATATGAGTTTTTTCTTCCTATACGATATACATCAATCATTCTTTCTTCTGGGAATCCGTGTTCTTGAATTATTGGAATTAATTTATTTTCGACAATTTCTTTAACGATGGAATCATATTTTTTTTCATAAAGTGCTTTATTAACTGTATCTATGTTTGACAAGGAGTCTAAATAATGTATCTTCCATTTATTATCCAAATCTGAAAGCTTATTAATTGTGTCAACCATATATTGGTTGATTTGGTTTTTATATTTTTGGTTAGCTAGCTGAAATTTTTTTTTAATAAAATCCTTACCAACATGTTTATTTATATATTCATTTAATAAGGTATCTTTATAAAAATATTCAGGTAATAATCCTCTTTCCATTCCATTTATAAGGAATTTTTTAAATTGTCTCTTATCATTTTCAACGGCTGCTACTTGCATTGCGGTAAAACAATTTTTAGCAATTGGTTTTACTTTTATATTTAGGGCTTTTGAATAATACGTTAAGGCCTTGCTGTTTTCTCCATTCAAAACGTATGATTCTGCTTTATTTATGTTATGAGTATATTCTATGTATTTATTTGTGTGTTTACTTACTTTTAAAGTATTACAGGAAACAAAAGAAACTATTAAAATATTTAAAACAATAAAACATATTTTATGAGTTGGTGATTTAATCATTTATTTATCTAAAAATATTGAATTTAAAAGTTTATTTATCAATAACTCAAATGTATTTAATTTATTACATTTTTTTTAATACAATTTTGTGAATTTTATTTTCTATAACTATCAAAATTTTAAAAGAGTTAAATATCCCAAAAATAAGGTCTTGTAAGAAGTTTAGTATTAGAATGTTTTGTGTTTCTTCTTTTGAAATTGTTTTTTATTTATTTTTATTACTATTACCGCTTATTTGAATTACTGCCTTTACATTTGAATTGTGGTAATTTGCTTGCTTATTTAATGAATTGTAGTACTTGATCTATTTGCAGTCCCATGTATTCACAAAATTCTTCTAGTGTGATTACTTGGTGTTTTTGTTTATTTAGTTGTTTTTTTATGTTAGCAATAATGTTTCGGCATTGTCTTTCGCTTTTTCCTGTTATTCTCTGGATGTCTTTTGGGTAGATACAAATTCTGTTCATGTTGTTTATTTTTATGATTATACTTCATTATTGCTTACTGGTGTGTTATTGCACTTATCCTAGGCTTTGATAGGACTTTGATAAGGCTTTGATAGAGCTTTATAGTTTTTTTGAGGACAATAATTATTCCAATTATTTGTAGGAATTATCTATTAACATTTTTTTAGCTTTCTTGTTGTTGTTTTCGGCAAAAACGGCAATATCAGTCTATTACAGAAGTGTTGGGTTGTTTTTTTGGTCTTTGGCATTGTGCTTGATTTTGGTTTTACAAGTGATTTTGAGATCACATTTTGTTTCACTTAAATTTTATATGCTATGGCAAAAATTAATGGAATTATCAAGATTGAAGGTACGGTTGAGGATCTTACTTTCTACAAAAGAAATGGAAAGATTTTTGTACGCAGAAAAGGGGGTATCTCTAAGGAGCGTATTGAAAATGACTCGAATTTTGTTCGTACTCGCGAGAATAATACGGAGTTTGGGCATAGTGGCAAGAGTGGCAAGGTGCTTCGTTTGGCTTTGGGAAGTATGGTTTTCAAGGCTAAGGATAGTAAGCTTTCTAGTCGTTTGCTAACGGTTATGTCTCGTATTAAGAATTTGGATTTAACTTCTTCTAGGGGTATGCGAAGAGTGGGGCTTGGTTTGTCTTCTCTTGAGGGAAGGATGGTTTTGAAGGGGTTTGATTTTAATGCGAATGCTCCGTTTAATACTGTGTTTTTTGCTCCTTATGTATTGGATACTTCAACGGGAGGTGTTAGTATTAATGATTTTATTCCGGCTGAGCAATTGCTTTTTCCTCCAGGGGCTACGCATGTGAGTTTTCAAAGTGCTGCTTTGGCTATTGATTTTGAAACGGAGGTTTCTGAGTTGGCTTATAGCGCGGTGGTGAATGTTCCTATTAATTATACGGCTGTTTCACCGGTGTTAACTCCTACTGCTGTTCCTACGGGTACGGGTGTACAACTTTTTTTGATTGGGATTACTTTTTTCCAAGAGGTTAATGGGGTGCAGTATTCTTTAAAAAATGAGTCTTATAATGTTTTGCATATTTTAGATGTATTGTAATTGTTTGATCTCTGTTATTTTTTAGACTCCTTGTTGTTGTTCAGCAGGGAGTTTTTTTGTTTTTTGTTCTCGGTTGTAGGTTGTGGGTTTGTGGGTTTGTGGTCTCTTGAAATAAATTTACAGTTTCAAAGAATCTTTGAATTGTTTTGTGGAGCTACTTATGGATGCTTACAACATGACAAGGTGGTGTGATTGATTGTTGCTAATGGGGTTCCTCCTAG